>NZ_BJOR01000002.1 GCF_006540305.1 Streptomyces sp. 6-11-2
GTGAATTACTGCCCCTCACTGTTCGGGTTCCGGGAGTCGGTGGCGGTGTACGGCTCCAGCTCGTCGGGCCGGAAGTAGTGGAAGCGGCCGTACCAGGTGTGCAGTTCGGCCGCGGGGTCGTCGTCGAGGGTGACGGCGAGGTGCACGCTGCCGTCCACGTCGTGGAAGACCGCGGCCACACGCGCGGTCCGTCCGGCCAGGAACATGTCCTGGGCGTCGGCGCCCCGGCCGCGCGGACGCAGCCGGACACGGCTGCCGCCTCCCACGGGAACGCCGTCGACGAGCACCGTCTCGGTGGTGGGGGAGAGGCCGTCGTCACCGCCCTCCTGCCACCAGGCGGGCCGCTCCGCGGAAAATTCCCCCGGGGCGGCTGTGGCGGCGGGTGCGGCGGGGGCCGTGGGAGCCAGCGAACGGATGGCGCCGTGCAGCCGGGAGAGGACCTCCGGCGGCATGCTGTCCACCCGGTCCAGGATCTCGGCGGCGCGCGGGTCGGTGGCGCGCGCCTCGCGCTTCTCCTCGTCGGTCAGGAGCATCGTCCGCAGCGTCAGGATCTCGTCGATCTCCGCCGCGTCGTGCAGGTCGCCCGGACTCTCGGGCGCCACCTGGGGACGGTCGGGCAGGATGATCGGCGCGGAGAGCAGCACGGGTCCGGTGGCGCCGTCCGGCGACTGGGCGTGGTCCGCGGTGCCGGTGCCGTCGTCCGCGGCGGACGGTTCGCCGACGAGGACGGGGAAGGTGAACGCGTTGCGGCAGTCGCGGACGTGCTCCAGCAGGTCCGTGGGCGGGTCGGTCAGCGAGACGAACTCCACGTCCGTGCCGCCGACGAGGGTGTGCGTGGCGATGAGCGCCTGGCGCAGTGCCGCGTCACGCGGGACCCGCGGATCCGCCGCGTGCCCGGTGTTCTCGGTGCGCACGCGCAGCCGGACCAGTCCGTCCGCGAGGCGTTCTGCCGTGAGCGTGGTGTCCGCCCGGATCTCCGCGCGCCGCCGTACGATCCGCCCGGCGCCCCCGGGCAGCGGCTCGCTCTCCTCGCCGCCCGCCGTTCCCACCGGGGCGGTGCACTCCCGCCGCAGCAGGTCCTCCAGCGGCACGACGAGGTCGGTCTCGCGCGGCACCGCCTCGTCGAAGGTCAGATGCGTCGTGCCGTCGCCGGTCCGCAGCGACTCCACGGGGTGGTGCCCGCCGTCCGGGCCGGTCTCCTCCACCTGCTTGTGCTGCGCCTGGAGGTAACGCACTCTGATCCACACCACGGCGTCGGGCCCGTGGTCCCTCAGCAGGCACTCGGTCTGCTGGTACCAGGAGTCGGCGGAGCCCGACACGCCGACCGTGACGGGTCCGTCGTGCTCCACCCAGTTGCGCGGCAACAGCACCCCGAACTGCCACCGGACGCGGTTCTTGGGGGAGGAGCGGCGGTACGGATAGAGCAGGTAGCCCTCGTAGAGGACGGCGTCGGCGACCGCGCCCACCTGCTCGAAGGGGCGCCCGCCGGAGCCGACCGGCACGGCACCGTCGCCGCCCGCGGCACCCTCGACCACAGCATCCGGCATCTGGCTCTCCTCCGACTCGCAGGTTCGCCATGCCTTCCACCACGCACCCACCGCTCACGCGCCATCTCCCCCTCCTGCCCAGCGCTGTTGGGCCGTCCGGGGGAGCGGCGGACTCCCGGACGCGGACGTCCGCTCAGTCCGGCAGGCGTGGCACGCGCAGGGCCAGCAGGGCCACGTCGTCGTCGTAGCCGTCCTGGCGGCCGAGCAGCGCGTCGCACAGCGCGTCCAGCGGGGCGGAGGCCAGGGTGGCCGCATGGTCCGCCAGGTCCCGCAGACCGGCGTCGATGTCCCGGTCGCGGCGCTCGATCAGGCCGTCGGTGAACAGCAGCAGGGTGCTCTCCGGGGGCAGCGGCTGCCAGTGGTCGGGTCGGGGCAGGCCCGGTTCGACGCCGACCGGGATGCCGTGCGTGTCGGGAGCGAGACAGCGCGCCGTGCCGTCGGCGGTGATCAGCAGCGGCGGCGGATGCCCCGCGTTGGTCCAGCGCAGGGCGTACCCGGCGTCCGGTTCCCGCTCGATGCGGGCCAGGACCAGGGTGGCGGCCGGCGGGTCGCTGAGGGCGGTCAGTGCCCGGTCGAGCCTGTCCACGATCATGCTGGGCGGCCCGCACCGGTCGAAGGCCAGGGCCCGCAGCATGTTGCGGATCTGCCCCATCATCGGCGCCGCCTCCACGTCGTGGCCGGTCACGTCACCGACGACGACGAGGACCGCCCCGTCGGGCAGCCCGAGGGCGTCGTACCAGTCACCACCGAGGTGGGGAAGCTCGGACGCCGGCTCGTAGCGGGCCTCCACCCGCAGCGGGGACAGGTCGGGCAGCACCGGCAGCAGACGGCGCTGGAACTGTTCGGCGGCCCGCTTGAGCCGCCCGTACAGGCGGGAGTTCTCGATGCTGACACTCGCGGCGCTGGCCAGCGCGGTCAGCAGGGCCTCGTCGGCGTCGGCGAAGGGTGTGCCGTCCTCCTTGTCGGCCAGGTAGAGGTTGCCGTAGACGGTGTCGCGCACGGTGAGCGGGACTCCGAGCAGGGTGGTCATGACCGGGTGGCCGTCCGGGAAGCCGACCGCGCGGGGATCGGCGGCGATGGCGTCGACCCGCAGCGGCTTGGGCTCCTCGATCAGCCTGCCCAGCAGTCCATGGCTCTGCGGGAGCCCGGACTCGGCCAGAAGCCGCTCGGCGTCGACGACGCCCACGGTGATCAGGTCGACGATCTCCCCGCCCTCGCCGAGCACGCCGAGGGCGCCGTAGCGCGCGGCGACGAGGTCGGTGCCCGCCTGCACCAGGTGCCGCAGCACGGAGCGGGTGTCCATGTCGGCGCTGATGGCCACGACCGCGTCCAGCAGGCGGTGCAGCCTGCGGCGGTCCAGGCTGAGCTGCCGGATCTGGGCGCTGAGTTCCTCGAAGGCCTCACCGCCCGGTGTCAGGCCGCTTCCCTGGACGGCGGCGTCCCCGTGGCCGGCCGTCTCTTCCGCTTCCGGGCACCATGGATCGTCCGACATGGGGCACCTCCCGGGCAGGGCCGGTGCTCGTCCTCACCGTCCGGGCCCGGCACGGCCACCTTACGCCGGGTGGGAGGGGGGTGGCTCCCTCCCAACCGGTCACCAGCCGGAGGGGGAAAGCCCGAAGGCCGCGGCGTACCGGCGTACGCTACGGAACTGCCCAGCTCAGCTCCCCTCGTGAGGAAGAGTCACAGCGATGCAGAAGATCTCCCTCGACGCCCTCGCACGCGAGCACCTCGAACGGGCCGAGGCGTCCTCGGCCGGCCGCAGCGCGGAGACCGTCTACGGCGGCCACGAGCACGTACTGCGCCAGACCCTCATCACCCTGCGCGCCGGCACGGCCCTGGCCGAGCACGACAACCCGGGCGAGGCGACCGTCCTGGTGCTGCGCGGACGGGTGCTGTTGCGCAGCGGCGACACGTCGTGGGAGGGCATGGCGGGGGACCTGCTCATCGTGCCGCAGGCCCGGCACAGCCTGGAGGCTCTGGAGGACGCCGCGGTCCTGCTGACGGTCACCAAGACGTCCTGACCCCGGCGGTCGCCCGCGGCGATCGGCGGATGGCCGCGTTCCATCGGCCTCGGCCCGCCGGTGCCGGGCCGAGGCGGAGCCGAACCCCACAGCTCCCGTTATTTTTACCAATAGCACATGTAATAATGGGGGAATCGCCGGGGTGCCCGTGTGGCGGTGAGCGAGAACGAGAAGAGGACAGCCGTGGCACAGTCCTTCGAGGTCCACATCCGCAACACCACGACCGACCCGGCCGTCCTGGCCGAGGCCACGATCCTGGCAGCGCGGCGCCGCCTGCTCACCGCGCTGCGGTCCAAGACGGCGCTGCTGACCGAACTCCGTCTGGGCCGCGCCGACCGGGAACGGACACGAGCGGCCCTGACCGACTTCTGCACCGGCGAGGTGCGCCGCCACCTGGCCGCGGCCGACCAGGCGCTGTACGCACCGGCCGCGGGCGCGGCCGAGACCCGGCTGCTGATCAGGGCTCTACGGGCCACCGCGGCCGCTGTGGCCGCTGTGGCCGCCCGGATCGACGCGCTCGCCTCGGCCGACGACGCGGACTCCGCGGACGGTGCCGCCCGCGACGTCACGAGCCTTCTCACCGTCCATCTCGCCGTCGAACAGGACGTGCTGCTGCCCGTGCTCGCCCTCCTGCCCGGCGCCGACCTGCCGCTCCTGACCGCGGACTTCGAGACCCTGCTCGAGGGCGGCCGGCTCGACCGGCCCGCCGTCGTCGACGTTACCTCGATCCCCCACAGCAGGCGCCACCCGCGCATCTTCGCCCGCTTCGCCCGCTTCGCCCGCCTGGGGCCCGGCGAAGCGTTCCCCCTGGTCGACAACCACGACCCCAAGCCGCTGCGCCGCGAGTTCGAAGCCACCCTTCCCGGCGTGTTCACCTGGGACTACCTCGAATCCGGACCCACGCGATGGCAGGTGCGCATCGGCCGGAGGGCTCCCGAGGTCCGACCCGCCTCGTCCGCCGCCGGGCGGAACGGCTCCCGGCGTCCGGGCAGGGGGGAGGACCCGTACCCCGGCCAGGACGTATAGCCCGTGGCCGCTGCGGGTACCCGAGCGGCGGCCGCGAGGAGATGAGGAGCGCGTGATGGCTCCCGCGAAGCAGAGGACGGCGGCGTCCGCGCCTAACGGACGACGGGCGCCGGCCCGTGCCACCAAGCGGTACGACGCGGTGCCCGAACTCGATGGCGAACCCGACCTGCTCGGCCAGTACCTGCGCCAGATCGGGATGACACCACTGCTCGACGCGGAGGGCGAGGTGCGGCTCGCCCGGCGCATCGAAGCCGGTCTGCACGCCATGGCGGAACTGCGGCAGGCCGACGAGGACGGCCGTGAGCTCGCGCCGGAGCGCCGGCGGGAACTGGAGGCCGCCACGCGGGACGGTCAGGAGGCCAAGGACCACATGGTGCGGGCCAACCTCCGGCTCGTCGTGGCGATGGCCAAACGCCACGCCCACCGCGGGCTGCCGCTGCTCGACGTCATCCAGGAGGGCAACCTGGGCCTGATCCGGGCCGTGGAGAAGTTCGACCACACCAAGGGGTTCAAGTTCTCCACCTACGCCACCTGGTGGATCCGCCAGGCGATGGAGCGCGGCCTCGCCACGCACGCGCGTTCCGTGCGGCTGCCGATGCACGTCGTGGAGCAGTTGCAGAAGCTCGCCAAGATCGAACGCAAGTTGCAGCTGAGCCTCGAACACGAGCCGACCGTCGAGGAGGTCGCCCGCGAGAGCGGCCTCGCCGAGGACAGGGTCGTCTGGCTGCGCCGCGTCGGCCGGCAGGTGATCAGCCTGGACATGCCGGTGGACGACACCGGCGAGACGGTGGTCGGCGATCTCATCTCCGACACGGAGGTGTTGCAGGCCCCCGAGGTCGCCGAGTACCAGGCGCTGGCCGAGGAACTGCGGGAGGCCGTCGACACACTGGCGCCGCGCGAGGCTCTCATCCTCAGCCTGCGGTACGGCCTGCACGACGGGCACCAGCGAACCCTGAACGAGGTCGCCCAGCACGTGGGCCTGACTCGTGAGCGCGTGCGCCAGCTGGAGAAGCAGTCACTGGCCCAGCTGAGGGAACAGGAGCCGGGCGAACGGCTCCTGGCGTGGGCGAGCTGACGTGCCCGCGCAGAACGGTGCGCCCGGCACGATCACCGGGCGCACGGCTCCACTCCGACCGCCGCGGACCGAGGCGACGGCCGTCACCAGCGGTACCAGCGGCCCCTCCGGCCGCCGCCCGCGGGCCGTACGACGAAACCGAGCAGCCACAGCACGAGCACGATGATCGCGATCCACCACAGCGCCTTCAGGGCGAACCCGATGCCGAAGAGGACCAGAGCGAGCAGGAGAACCAGCAGCAAGGGAACCATGGATATCAACCTCCGGACACACCGGATGCCCGGCATGCGCGGGAAAACACCCCGGGAAATCCGGTGTTTCCACACCTGAGCCAGGGGAACTCGTGGATGCTGCCCGCGCCCCGGTCGGTGCCGGCCGGGCGCGGTCGGGCGCGGTGGTGCGGGGCCGTCCGGCGGCGTGGCGTTCCGGGAGGTGCGCACCGCGCGGTGAGGATGGCGTCCGGCATCGAGTCGGCTCGGGTGCGCGGATCCGGAGGCAGAGGTGACGGTGCGTCGTATCGGTCTGGTCGTCCACGGCGGGCGCGGTGAGGCCACGGCCGCCGCCCGCACCGTGCGCGAGTGGTGCGACGTGCACGGGGTGGGGTGCGCGGACATCGACGTGTGGCACGACGGAGAGCGGCGCAGCTCCCGGGAGGAGGTCGAGGCCGCGGGCGACCCGGACCTCATCGTCACCCTGGGCGGCGACGGCACGTTCCTGCGTGGTGCCCGGCTGGCCGCCGTGAACGACGCCATGGTCCTGGGCGTCGACCTCGGCCGGGTCGGTTTCCTCACGGAGGTGCCCGTCACGGTCGTACGTGCCGCGCTGGACGCCGTCGTCGCGGAGCGCCTCACGGTGGAGAGCCGGATGATGCTCACCCTGCGCGCCTCGCGCCGCCTGGAGGTGCCCGCCGACATCGAGGAGCTGATGAGCTACGGCCGCCGCCCGCTGCTGCCGCCACCGCGTGTCCGCGCCGACTGCCAGGCGGGCGGCGACTGGGGCATCGCGATGAACGTCACCGCGCTGAACGACGTCGTGGTGGAGAAGCTGGCCCGGGACCGGCAGGTGTCCGTCGGCGTCTACCTCGCGGGCCGGCTCCTGGCGTCCTATTCGGCCGACGCGCTGCTGGTCGCCACCCCCACCGGCTCCACGGCCTACAGCTTCGCCGCCGGGGGCCCGGTCGTCTCGCCCCGGGCGGACGCCCTCGTCTTCACCCCGGTCGCCCCGCACATGGCGTTCAACCGCTCGGTCGTGGCCGCGCCGGACGAACCGATCGGCATGCGCGTCCTGGAACGCTCGGGCCAGGCCGCCGTCAGCATCGACGGCCAGCTGCGCGGTGTCCTCGACCCCGGCGACTGGATCGGCGTCTACGCCTCCCCGCGCCGGCTGCGGGCCGTCCGGCTGGGCCCCACGGACTTCTACGGCCGTCTGCGCGACCGCATGAACCTCACCGACGCCCCGGCCGCGGTCGCCGACGGCACCCCGGCCCCCCTGTGGCCGGTGACGTCGCCCCGGCCGGCGGACCTCGACCACCTGGCCCTGCCGGCCCGCCCCGGCGACGCCTGGCAGGTCCCGTGATCCCGCGGCGAGCCGGCCGCCGCTGACCTGCCCGAGCCGGCGGGCGAGTTCGTCCGCGCGCGGGTGCCGACCGGTACGAGCAGCCCGCCGGGTGCCGGGCCGGTCGGCCGGGGCACGTCGAGGCGGCCGCGATGCCGTCGGGTCGACCGGACCGGCGCGGGCAGGCCGGTCCGGGCGCGCGGGTGGGCTGGTTCGTGTGTGCCCGAGGGGTGTGCCGGACTTGCGGGTTGGCGGGACATGCCCGGGCGGCCGGAACACCGTCGGTGTCAAGCCGGACGTGCGCGGGCGCCGACCGGCAGCGGAACCGTGGGCCTCCTGGCGGCGGAGTCGGCCGTGCCGTCGTGCCGGGTCGTGCCCCAGGGGCCGGGTGCGGGCGGCCGGCCTCGGTCATGCTCCGTGTCGTTGTTCGGGGGCGGGCTCGGTGGGGAGGCGGTGGGCTGCCAGGGCGGCCAGGTCGTCGTCGAGGTTTCCTCCGCTGTAGGCGAGCAGGTCCGCGTGCAGGTGTGCCAGGAGCTCGCCGGGCGGGAGGCCGGCCCAGGGCCGGACGCGCTCGGCGAGCGGGTAGAAGGTGCCGGCGGGATCGCGGGTCTCGGTGACACCGTCGGTGTACAGCAGCAACTCGTCGCCGGGCCGGAAGGGCTCGACGTCCACGCGGTAGCCGCCGCCGAGCAGCCCACCGAGGTTGATGGGCGGCGAGGGCTCGGTCGCCTCCAGTTCGGTCACCCGGCCGCCGCTGACGAGCAGCGGAGGCGGGTGGCCGCAGTTGACGAGACGCACGACGTGCTCGTCGTCGGGGATCTCCGCGAACACCGCCGTCACGAAGCGCTCGGCCGCCTCCGCGCCGGGCAACTGCGCGGCATACCGGCTCATACTGCGCTCCATGCGCCGGGCCAGAGCCGCCAGATCGGGCTCGTCGGGCGCGGCCTCGCGGAAGGCTCCGAGCATGGTCGCGGCCGTCTCCACGGCGACCAGGCCCTTGCCGCGGACGTCGCCGATGAGCAGACGCACTCCGTGCGCGGTCGCCACCGCCTCGTACAGATCGCCGCCGATCTGCGCCTCGGCCGCCGCGGAGAGGTACAAGGTCTCCACGGAGACCTGGCCGAGACGATGGGGGACCGGGCGCAGCAGAACGCGCTGCGCGGTCTCCGCCACGGAACGCACCGTGGCGAGGGTGTGCTCCCGGCGCGCACGGTGCGCCGCGAGGATCGTGCCGAGGATGCCCACCACGAAGGTGCAGACGTAGTTGGCCACGTAGTGGCGGTCCCACAGATTGCCCACCGAACGGCCCGCACAGCACGGGGTGCCGGCCAGGACGCCCTCCAGGACGATGGCGAACACCGTGACGGCGGCGACCGCTTTGGGGCCGTATCCGAAGGCGGCCACCAGCGGCAGGGCGGTGAGCACGAAGCTCACCGGCCACAGCGCCGGGGTGACTGGTTCGACGGCGAGGACCACCACGACGTAGAAGACCGGCAGCCAGCGCAGCCACAGGGGCTGGGCGGGCACCGGCGAGTGTTTCCTCGGCGTGCGCGGCGTACCGGTGCCCGCGTCCCTGCCGCGGCCGGGCCGCCTCACCGCTCGTCCCGGCGGTACCCGGGAGGCGGCGGGAGCGTGGCGGGGCCGGGCGGGCGCACGGCGGTGCGGCCCGGCTCCGGGCGACGGTCCTCGCGGAAACACTCAGGCGGCCTGTTCACAGGTACTCCCGGCGGGCTTGATCAAGACCACCAGCGTGCTGTGTCGCACCGTCAGCGCCTCGGCATTGCTCCAGGCAAGGGCATGTCAGCGAGGCCGGGGACCGCCGCGGACGGGGCATGGCCGGGGCGCCCCGCGAGGCGCGCCCCGGTCGTGCGTGAAGTGCCCGGGCCCGGTTCAGGACGCCGTGCAGGCTCCCAGCGCCGGTGTGGAGTTGTTGCCGTTCTTCACCGCGGTGAAGCCGAAGCTGGTCGAGGCGCCCGCCGCGAGACTGCCGTTGTAGGAGGCGGCGCGCACGGTCATGACGTTGCCGCTGCTGTCCCAGGCGGCGGTGCCGTTCCACAGGCTGGCGACCTTCTGCGGCGGGGTGAAGGTGAGCGTCACGGTCCAGCCGTTGATCGGG
This sequence comes from Streptomyces sp. 6-11-2, assembly GCF_006540305.1. Lineage (GTDB taxonomy): Bacteria > Actinomycetota > Actinomycetes > Streptomycetales > Streptomycetaceae > Streptomyces. Next base: position 9,340 of record NZ_BJOR01000002.1, read on the forward strand.
GCGGAGCCCGCCTTCACGACGACCTCACCGTTGTAGCCGTCGTTCCAGTCCGAGGTCCTGGTGAAGGAGACCGTGCAGGAGGCGTTGCCGCCCGGGTTGCCGCCGCCACCGTCTCCGCCGCCGGTGCCCGAGCCGCCGAGCGCGGCGAGGGTCGCGTCGTACGCGGGCTTCTTGCCGTAGTTGGAGTCGAACAGCAGGGGAGTGCCGCTGCTGCGCCAGGAGTACTTGTCGGTGATCCCCCAGACGGTGAGGCCCGTGCAACGGGTCACCGCCAGGCAGGCCTTGACGACGTTCGAGTAGTTGTTGGCCTGGGCGGTGCCGGAGCCCTCGATGTCGAGCTCGGTGATCTGCACGTCCACCCCGAGGTCGGCGAAGCGCTGCAGATTGGCCTGGTAGTCGGACGGAACGGGGGAGGCGCTGTTGAAGTGGGACTGGAAGCCCACGCAGTCGATCGGCACGCCCCGGGACTTGAAGTCCTTGACCATGGCGTAGACCGCGTTGCTCTTGGCGTTGACGCCGTCGGTGTTGTAGTCGTTGTAGCAGAGCTTGGCGTTCGGGTCGACGCCGCGGGCCGTGCGGAAGGCCTCCTCGAGGAAGCCGCTGCCGAGCTTGTCCGCGAACGGGGAGCTGCGCAGGGCCCCGCTGGAGCCGTCCTGGTACGCCTCGTTGACCACGTCCCAGGCGTAGATCTTGCCCTTGTAGTGCTGCATGACCTGGGTGATGTGGTTGTTCATCGCCGAGCGCAGGTCGGTGGCGGCCAGGCCGGACACCCAGGAGGGGAGCTGGGAGTGCCAGACCAGCGTGTGCCCGCGGACCTTCATGTTCAGGCCCTGCGCGTGGCTGACGATCTGGTCGGCGGCGCCGAAGGTGAAGGTGTTGCGGGTGCCCTCGGTGGCGTCCCACTTCATCTCGTTCTCGGGCGTCACCTGGTTGAACTCGCGGTCGAGCGTGCTGGCGTAGGCCGATTCGCCGAGGTGGTTCGCGGCCACGGCGGCGCCGAAGTAACGGGCCTTTCCGGCCGCGGCGGACCCCAGTGTGTCGGCGGCCGCGGCGGTGTGCGACAGGGCCGTGACGGTGGAAGCGGCGAGCAGGACGGCCGTGAACGCCTGCGCCGCCCGTCTGGGCATGGGCATGCCATCTCCGTTTCTCGAAAGTTTCGCTGCCGAGGTCGAATGTGACGCGCAGGTTACGAACAGAACGGGAGCCGGTCAACGGTTCGCGCATGCCGTACTGAGGGATGGCCGAAGCTCGACCTCCCGCCGTCCCTTTGTGAGTTACGGGTGATCCCAGTGGTTGACGCGACTGTGCGGCACCTCTAGCGTGACGCGGCGCCTTCCCGAAATCGATTCGAAAGTTTCGAAGCAAAGGACGACGACATGCCCCGAACCCGAAGAAGGCCCGGACTCCGCACCTTGCTGACGGCCCTGCTCGCGGGTGTGACGCCCCTGCTCGCGGCACTCCTGCTGGCCGCGCCGAGCGCCCAGGCGGCCTCCCTGACGGAGGTGACCGGGTTCGGCGCGAACCCGAGCAACCTGCGCATGTACGTGTACCGCCCGGACAGCGCTCCGGCCCGGCCCGCGGTGCTCGTGGCCGTGCACTACTGCACCGGCTCCGGGCCCGCGTTCTACTCGGGCACCGAGTTCGCCTCGCTGGCCGACCGCTACGGCTTCCTCGTCATCTACCCCTCGGCCACGCGCAGCGGCGGCTGCTTCGACGTGTCCTCGCCGCAGGCGCTCAAGCGCGGCGGCGGGAGCGACCCGGTCGGCATCATGTCGATGGTCACCTACGCCCAGCAGCGCTACGGGGCCGACCCGGCGCGCGTCTTCGTCACCGGCGCCTCCTCGGGGGCGATGATGACCAACGTCCTGCTCGGCGACTACCCCGACGTGTTCAAGGCCGGCGCCGCCTTCATGGGCGTGCCCTTCGGCTGCTTCGCCACCACCGACGGCTCCGAGTGGAACAGCGCCTGCGCGAACGGCACCGTGATCAGGACACCCCAGCAGTGGGGCGACCTGGCCCGCGGTGCCTACCCCGGCTACAACGGCCCCCGGCCGCGCATGCAGGTGTGGCACGGCACCGAGGACACCACCCTGCGCTACCCGAACTTCGGTGAAGAGATCAAGCAGTGGACCGACGTCCTGGGCGTGAGTCAGACTCCCGCCTTCACCGATCACCCGCAGTCCACCTGGACCCGTACGCGCTACGGCGGCACCGGCACCCAGGCATCCGTCGAGGCCGTCAGCATCCAGGGCACCGGGCACACCCTGCCGACCTCGGGCATGGCCGCCCGTGCCGTCTCCTTCTTCGGGCTGGACTCCACGACCACACCGCCGCCGACCGACCCGCCCACCACACCGCCGGCGGGTGCCTGCCGGGTGGCGTACACGACCAGCGCCTGGAACACCGGGCTCACCGCGTCCATCACGGTGACCAACACCGGCACCGCGCCGATCGACGGGTGGGCGCTGGCCTTCACCCTGCCGGCCGGACAGACCATCACCTCCGGCTGGAACGCCACCTTCTCCCCGACCAGCGGCGCCGTCACCGCCCGCAACGTCGCCTACAACTCCACCCTGGCCCCCGGAGCCTCCACCACCCTGGGCTTCCAGGCCAACCACACCGGAAACACCGGTAATCCGGCGTCCTTCACCCTCAACGGAGCCCCCTGCCAGGTGAATTGAGAAACCGGTCGTCATCCTCGCCGAACGGGCGGACACCACCGCCCCACGGACGCGCCCCGGCGCCTCGAAACGGTCCTCGAAACGGCCGTAGGGGCAGCCGGGGCGCGGGGCGGCCGGGCTCGGTGGAGTCCGGCCGCCCCGTCCACGAACCCCTCGGCGCGGGTCAGCCGAGCTTTCCGGTGCGGGCGGACTGCCACAGGTCGACGCCGCCGTCGGTGGCGTACTCGTCGATCTCGGCCAGCTCCTCGGCGCTGAAGTCCATGCGGTCCAGCGCGGCCACGTTCTGCTCCAGCTGCTCCACCCGGGAGGCGCCGATCACCAAGGAGGTGACGCGCTCGTCGCGCAGCGCCCAGGCGAGCGCCATCTGGGCGAGGGTCTGCCCGCGGCGGGCCGCGATGTCGTTCAGGGCCCGCAGCCTGCGCAGCATGTCCTCGGACAGCCAGGCGGTGTCGAAGGAGGTGCCCTGCGCGGCCCGCGAGTCCTCCGGCACGCCGTCGAGGTAGCGCCCGGTCAGCAGCCCCTGGGCCAGGGCGGTGAAACCGATGACGCCGAAGCCCTCCTCCTCCGCGGTCTCCAGCAGCCCCTCGGTCTCGATCCAGCGGTTGACCATGCTGTACGAGGGCTGGTGGATGAGCAGCGGGGTGCCCAGCTCGCGCAGGATGGCGGCGGCCTGCCGGCTGCGCTCGGCGTCGTAGGAGGAGATGCCGACGTACAGGGCCTTGCCCTGGCGGACGGCGGTGTCCAGCGCGCCCATCGTCTCCTCCAGCGGCGTGCTCGCGTCCAGCCGGTGGGAGTAGAAGACGTCGACGTAGTCCAGGCCCATGCGCTTCAGTGACTGGTCCAGCGAGGCGAGCAGGTACTTGCGGGAACCGCCGCCCTGGCCGTAGGGGCCGGGCCACATGTCCCAGCCCGCCTTGGTGGAGATCACCATCTCGTCCCGGTACGGCGCGAGGTCCTGCTTCATCAGGCGCCCGAAGTTGATCTCCGCCGAGCCGTAGGGCGGGCCGTAGTTGTTCGCCAGGTCGTGATGGGTGATGCCCAGGTCGAAGGCGCGCAGGGCGATCTGGCGCTGGGTCTCGAAGGGCCGGTCGTCGCCGAAGTTGTGCCAGTAGCCCAGGGACAGGACGGGCAGGTCGAGCCCCGAGCGGCCGGTGCGCCGGTAGCGCATGGTGCCGTCGTAACGCTCAGGATCCGCGACGTAGGTCATCGGGTGGTCTCCGGGTGGTGCGATGAACGGGCGTCTCCCCGGGATCGAGGGGACGCCCCCACCTTGCTCCAGCATGATCCTGAAGTCCAACCGCTGCGTTCCATCGGACTCAGCGCCTGCGCTTCTGAATCGTTCGTACGGGGCCGCGGCTCAGGCGGCACGCGGCGGCGCGGTGAGGTGCTCGCCCAGCTGCTCCACGAGCTCGCTCATCGTGTGCCCGACGAGCCCGGCGTCGGCGTCCTCGGTGGTGAGCAACGCCAGATGCGCGCCCTCGCCGGCCTCGACGATGAACAGCACCCCTCCGTAGAACTCGGTCATCGCCGAGCGGACGCCGCCGGTGCCGTCGCCGAACTCGGTGGACGCGCCGTGCGACAGCGACTGGATGCCCGCGGCGATCGCGGCGAGCTGGTCGGCCTGGTCGGGGGTGAGTTCCGGGGTGCGGCACAGCTTCAGTCCGTCCCGGGACAGCACCAGCGCGTGCCGCGCGCCCGGGGTCCGCTCCAGCAGGCCCTCCAGGAGCCAGGTGAGCTTGTCGTCGGCGGTGGTCTGGCCGGTCATGAGGTGGTTCGCCTTCCGGGTGCTCGTACGGGTGGGAGTGCGGGGAGCCGGCCGCGTCGGCGGGGTGGCGGCGTCGAGCGCGGTCCACCGGCTCGGGGCCGGCTCGGAGGCCTGGTACTCGCCAGTGACACGTGTTGCCCAACTGCCGGTCACTATACGAGCCTTGGTGATCATCTTGGCAAGCCCCGGGGTGAATATCCCTGACGGCGCCGTTCAGCGGGTGGCCTGGGCCTGGACCGTCCGGCCGAAGCGGTGAGCGGTGGGCGAGGCGGGGACACGGCGGATGGCGATCAGGGCCACGTCGTCGTCGAGGCGCCCGCCGGTGTGGCCGAGCAGGTCGCGCTGGACGTGGTGGAGCAGGGACTCCGGGGAACCGTCGGCCCACTGGGCCGTCCGCTCGACCAGCGGGTAGAAGACGCCGCGGCCGTCACGGGCCTCGACGGCCCCGTCGGTGTAGAGCAGCAGGGTGTCGCCGAGGCCGAAGGGCAGTACGTCGACGACGGAGCCGTTGGGGTCGGTCAGGCCGACCCCGAGTGGCGGGGCGGGAGTGAGGTCCGGCATCACCACCGATCTGTCCGGTCTCAGCAGCAGCGGTGCCACATGGCCGCAACTGGTCAGCCGCACGACCGGCTCGTCGTCCGGGATCTCCAGCAGCAGTGCGGTGACGAAGCGCTCCCCGGCCTCCTCCTCGGGTTCGAAGTCGGAGAGGTAGCGGGTGATGCTCCGCTCCAGGGAGGCGGCGAGCGAGGGCAGGGCGGCGTGGTGATGGGCGGCCTCGCGGAAGGCGCCGAGCAGCAGGGCCGCCTCGCCGATGGCGGGCAGCCCCTTGCCGCGTACGTCGCCGATCATCACCCGGGCACCGCTGTCGGTGCGGGCGGCCGCGTAGAGATCGCCGCCGATCGACGCCTCGTCCTCCGCGGCCAGGTAGAGAGAGGCGAGTTGAAGCGGGCCGATCCGGGTGGGCAGGGGCCACAGCAGCACCCGCTGCGCGGCTTCGGCGACGGACCGGACCTGGGCCAGCTCGCGCGAGCGGCGGTCGCGGACCGCGCACAGGGCCACGACCAGCAAGGAGAGCACCGCGAGGGCGATCATCTGCACGAACACTTCCCGCGACGGCAGGATGCCCAGCCGCCAGCCCGCGAACCCCTGGGCCGCCACCGCGGCGGCACCGATGACCCCTGTGATCCACGGTCCCTCGAACCAGGCGGTGATCGCGGGGGCTATCACCAGCAGCGGGCCGAGCACGATGTCGGAAGGGGCGACGATGTCGGACACGGTGATGAGGACGATGAGCGCGACCGGGATCAGCAACAGTATGTGACCCGACTGCCACCCCTGCGCCCGGTCGGCGAAACGCCCCTGCCAGGAACTCACGCCTACCACAGTGCACCGCTGCGGCATGGGGTGCGAGCGCAGCCACCCGGTCCACGGGCCGGGCGCGACCCCTCGGCCGGCTGCCGCGGACGAGCTCCGCCGCCGCACGGCCGGGCGGCGGGGCCGCGCTGGTGAAAGCCCCGGGATGTCCCTGGCGCCCGGCGCCTGTTCGGGTGGCACCCGCCGCCCGGCGGCGGGGGATCGTGCGCGGTTGGAGCCGGGGGTGGCGTGCGTGGGCGGGGGTTCCAATGCGGCGTGGGCGATGTGGGTCCGGGGGTCCGTCGTGCTCGTGCTCCTCGTCGCCGCGGCGTCGCCGATCGGGTTGGCGCCGAGGTGTCTGTTGGCCACTTGGGCGGCCATGGTGCCGCTACCTCGGCGGCGGGGGATCGTGCGCGGTTGGACTCGGGGGAGGTCCCGGTGGGCGGGGGTTCCAATGCGGCGTGGGCGATGTGGGTCCGGGGGTCCGTCGTGCTCGTGCTCCTCGTCGCCGCGGCCTCGTCGGCACCGAGGTGTCCGTCGGCCACCTCGGTGGCCACCGTGCCGGTGCCCGGCGGCCGTTGCCCGCCGCGCCCACGACCAGGCAGGCCGCGCGGGTCCCCGTCGGTACGCGCGCTCATCGAGGCCGGACCCTGCCCCGCGGGGTGAGGCAGACGTCCCCGGCACCTGTGGTCGCGGCGTGGGCCGGAAGGGCCGGGTGGGAGTGGACGGCGGCGCTTCGCGCGGCTGGATCCACCGTGCCCGTGGCGGTCACCGGTGCGCCCGCCGCACCGGCGACCCGGTCGGCGTGACCGCTCCGGTGGCCGGCCGCACACCCGGCCCCGGCGTGGAAGGAGGCGCCGCCGGTCCGTTCACCATGCCATCGCGTCCAGCAGTGCCTCCGGGTCCGGCTCCGGGGGGCCGTCCAGGCTCAGCTCCGCCCAGATCACCTTGCCGTGCGGCACATAGCGCGTGCCCCACCGGTCCGCGAACTGCGAGACCAGGAACAGACCGCGGCCGCCCTCATCGGTGATGGCCGCGCGCCTGAGGTGCGGCGAGGTGCTGCTGCCGTCCGACACCTCGCAGATCAGCGTGCGCCCGAGCAGGATCCTGACCCGGACCGGCTCGGCGCCGTAGCGGATGGCGTTGGTCAGCAGCTCGCTGAGCACCAGTTCCGTGGCGAAGCAGGACTCCTCCAGCCCCCAGTCGTGCAGCCGGCGGGTCACCTCGCCGCGCACCCGGGAGACCGCCTCCACGTCCAGCGGCACGTCCCAGACCGCCACCCGCGACGGATCGAGCAGCCGCGTCCGGGCGACGAGCAGAGCCACGTCGTCGCTCGGATGCTCCGGCAGCATGACCTCCATCAGCGCCTGGCAGGTCTCCTCCGGCGTCCGGTCCGCGGGCGCGACGGTCTCGGCGAGCATCGACAGCCCCTCGTCGATGTCCCGCCCGCGGTCCTCGATCAGACCGTCGGTGAACAGCACGAGCCGGCTGCCCTCCGGCAGGCTCAGCTCACCCGACTCGAACGGATGCCCGCCCACCCCCAGCGGTGGTGCCAGGGGAAGGTCCGGGAAGGTCACCCGGCCCATGGGGTCCACCACGGCCGGTACGACGTGCCCGGCGCGGGAGATGGCGCAGTGCCCGCCCACCGGGTCGTAGATGGCGTACAGGCAGGTGGCGCCCGTGACCGCGGACACCTCGCCGTCCGCGCTCGCCGTCTGGCTGTCCAGCCGCATCACCATCTCGTCCAGATGGCCGAGCAGTTCGTCGGGAGGCAGGTCCAGGGACGAGAAGTTCAGCACCGCCGTGCGCAGCCGGCCCATCGTCACCGCCGCGTGCAGCCCGTGCCCCACGACGTCGCCGACCACCAGCGCCACCCGGAAGCCGGGCAGGGGGATGACGTCGAACCAGTCGCCGCCGACCCCGGACTGGGCCGGCAGATACCGCCACGCCACCTCCAGCGCGTCCTGGTCGGGCAGGTCCCTGGGGAGCAGACTGCGCTGAAGCGTCACCGCCATCGCGTGCTCGCGGGAGTAGCGGCGCGCGTTGTCGATCGCCACCGCCGCCCGGGCCACCAGCTCCTCGGTGACCGCGACGTCCTCCTCCTCGAACCGGGCCGAGCCGGCGCCCCGCCAGAAGTTGACCATGCCGAGGAGCACGCCCCGCGCCCTGAGGGGCACGGTGATCAGCGAATGGATGCCGTGGTCGAGCACCCGGACCGCGCCCTGGGGATCCCGGGACCGCCAGTCCTGCGCGCGGTGCAGATCCGGCACCAGCACCGCCTCGCCGCGCCGCAGCGCCGCCCCCATCGACGTGTCGGCCACCACGAACTCGATGAGGTCGCCCACCGGCTGGAGCGGGCTGTGCGTGTCCGTCCCGTACAACCCGGTGCGGCGCATCCGGGACGTCGATCCGGTGGGCTCCTCGCCGCGCAGCACGGACTCCAGCAGTTCCACGGTGACGATGTCCGCCGCCTGCGGGACAGCCACCTCGGCCAGTTCCTGAGAGGTACGCCGTACGTCCAGCGTCGTGCCGATGCGCACCCCGGCCTCGTACAGCAGCGTCAGGCGTTCACGGGCCAGCTCGGCCCGGCCGGACAGGGCGCGCAGTTCGGTGGTGTCACGGAAACTGGCCACCAGGCCCGGAGCGTTGCCGTACGGGGCGGTGCGCCGGGTGTTGACCGCCAGCAGCCGGTCCCCGGCCGGGAACACCGCGTCGGACGCGACCGCGCCCGAGTTCAGCAGCCGAGTCATCTCCGGCCCCAGGCCCAGGTCCGTGACGTGCCGCTGGTCGGCGTCGTGGGGGAGGTCCAGCAGCCGGCGCGCCTCGTCGTTGGCGAGCAGGAGCCGTCCGCCGGCGTCGACGATCAGCACGCCCTCGCGCACCGCGTGCAGCACGGCGTCGTGGTGCTCGTACATGCGGGTCATCTCGGTCGGGCCGAGACCGCGGGTCTGACGGCGCAGCCGCCGGCTGACGAGGAAGGTGCCGCCGGTCGCGAGCACCACGGCCAGCGCCGCCGCGTCCAGCACCATCGGTATCTGCTGGTCCAGGAGGTGCCCCAGGGTCTGGAACTCGATTCCCGCGGTGACGATGCCGATCACGTGCCGGCCGGCGCCCACCACGGGTACCACCGCGCGGACGGAGTCGGTGGGGCTGCCGTGGAACGTCTCGGTGAAGGTCTTGCCCGCGATGGCCCGGCCGATCTCCTGCGCCGGGGTGCCGACCAGCTGCGGTTCCGGGTCGGTGAGCCGCACGCCCCGCTTGTTCAGTACGGAGATGTAGTCGACACCGGAACTCAGCTGCGCCTTCTCCGCCGGGATCTTCAGCAGTGCCGACGGATCGGGCGACTGGAGGGCCACCGCCGTACCGGGTGCCTGCGCGAACGCCTCCGCGACGGCCAGGGAGCGCGCCTTGGCGGTGTTCTCCCCGTCGTACCGCCGCTGGAGCACCACGGCGGAGGCGGCCGCGGCGACCAGCACGAGTATGACGATCACCTGCAACAGGAAGACCTGCGCGGCCACCGTGCCGGGCCGCCAGGACGGTGGAAAACGAAACCCGCTCGTGCTCCGGGCCGTCCAGGTCACCGGACGGCGGCGGGCCTGATCGTCCGCCCGCCGCTCATCGAACGGCGGTAGCGCTGCCCTCCGGGGCTGGCGGGAACAACCGACCACGTTCTCATTTCTAACACCGTGCTTCCCTGCCGGGCGACCGGTTTGTTCGATCAATCCCTGTTCGCTCCATCCCATTGCGGCTGGGTGGGTTCGCCTAGATTTCGTCAGGCAGGGGCTGCTCCGTCCAGATCGTCTTGCCGGAGCCTGTGTACCGGGTGCCCCAGCGCTGCGCGAGCTGGGCGACCAGGAACAGGCCGCGTCCGCCCTCGTCGGTGCTGCGCGCGCGCCGCAGGTGCGGGGAGGTGTGGCCGCCGTCGGAGACCTCGCAGATCAGGGTGCGCTCGTGGATGAGCCGCAGATTGATCGGCCCGTGGGCGTGGCGGATGGCGTTGGTGACCAGTTCGCTGACGATCAGCTCGGTGGTGAAGGCCAGTTCCTCGAGGTTCCACTGGGACAGCCGGTCGTTGACGTCGTCGCGCATCACGCGCACGGCCGACGGGTCGGCGGGTACGTGCCAGGACGCCACGCGGTCGGGGCTGAGGACACGCGTCCTGGCGATGAGGAAGGCGACGTCGTCACGCGGCCGGTCCGACAGCAGGGCGCGGACCATGATGTCGCAGATCTCCTCCAGCGGCCGGTCGGGGTGGGCCAGGGCGAAGCACAGCCGCTCGATGCCGACATCGACGTCCTGGTCCGACGCCTGGATCAGCCCGTCGGTGTAGAGGGCGACGACGCTTCCCTCCTCCAACGGGATCTCGGCCGACTCGAACGGCAGGCCGCCCAGCCCCAGGGGCGGCCCGGCGGGGATGTCGGGGAACTCCACGGGCTCGGTCAGGTGCGCGACGGCCGGGGTGGGGTGTCCGGCGCGGGCCACGACCATTGTCCGGGCGATGGGGTCGTAGATGGCGTACACACAGGTCGCGCCGGCCGCCGCCGGGCCCTCGGCGGCCGCCTCGGCCTCGTCCGACAGACGCATCACCAGGTCGTTCACGTGCGCCAGCAGTTCGTCCGGGGACTGATCCAGGTCGGCCAGCGTCTGCACGGCGGCGCGCAGCCGCCCCATGCTGGCGGCGGCGTGCAGGCCGTGCCCGATCACGTCGCCCACCACCAGCGCGACCCGGGCACTGGAGAGCGGGATGACGTCGAACCAGTCCCCACCCACCCCCGACTCCGCGTCGGCGGGGAGATAGCGGTGGGCGACCTCGACGGCGTTGTGCGGGGGCAGGTTGGGCGGCAGCAGACTGGTCTGGAGGGTGAGCGCGGCCTGGTGCTCGCGGGCGAAGCGCCGGGCGTTGTCCACGCACACGGCGGCCCGTGCCACGAGATCCTCGATCAGGAGCTGGTCGTCCTCGGTGAAGGGATCGGGGTTCTCCCACCGCAGCAGGGTCACCACACCCATCGTGACGCCGCGGGCCCGCAGCGGCAGCACCAGGTGCGTGTGCACACCGAACCGGTTGATCCCGGTCCACCGCACCGGGTCGTCGGGGAGCCAGGGCGTGCCCGGGCCGAGGGCCTCACGGCTGGGTTCTCCGGTGGCCAGGCAGCGGTTCTGCAGGGACCCCGGCGGGTACCGGATGGGTTCGCCGACCTCGGCGATCACCTTGGGCAGGTCCGGCCGGATGGACAGATGGGCCGCCCGGCGCAGCGTGACCGGGCCGCCCGGCGAGCGGATGGGCGGGCCCTTCCCGGTGGTCGCGACGTCCAGGAGGTCGATGGCCACGAAGTCGGCGAGCTGCGGGACGGCGACCTCCGCGAACTCGCGGACCGTGCGGTCGAGATCCAGCGTGGTTCCGATGTGTTCGCTGGCGGCGTTCAGCAGTACCAGCCGCTCGCGGGTCGGGTCCTGGACGGTGACGTCCCGGGCGGCGTAGCAGATCCCGAGCGTTCGGCCCGCGTCGTCGTGCAGTGGGAAGAAGGAGCGCGGCCGGGTGCGCTCGCGGCCGAGCCGGCCCGTCCTGCCGTGCCGGGGCGGCGTGTGGGCGACGGTGACCTGGGGCTGCCCGGAGAGCAGCGTCCGCCGGGTGTGCCGGGTCACGACCGGCGACGGCCTGCCCTCGTCGGCGCCGGTCGGGGTGGTGCGGATCGCGTCGGTACCGGTAGGGGCTGTGCCGGTCGCCTTGGTGCCGGCAAAGGCGGTGCCGGGCGCGTGGGTTTCGGGAGGGGTGCCTGCCGGGACGCCTGCCCCGAGAACCAGCCAGTCGCGGCGGCCGTCGGCGGCGAGCAGCGGGCACACGCGCACGATGAGCCGCACCGTGTGACCCGCGCGGTGGCGGAGCGTGACCTGCGCGTTCCCGGCGCGGTCGCTCCGGCGCAGCCGGGACATCGCGGCGGTCGGGTCGCGGCCGCGCAGCAGCGCCCGAGCGGGATGCCGTACGACGTCGGCGGTGGAGTAGCCGAGCAGGTCCTGGGCCCCCTGGCTCCAGTAGGTGATCAGCCCGTCGGCGTCGACGACCGCCACCGCCGTGGTCGTGATGAGCGGATCACCCGGACTGCCGCCGCTCACGCCGTTGACGCGCATGCCTTCACCCTCATCCACGGGCAGGACCCCCACCGGCCATGTTGCCATCGGGGGCGGTGTCCCGCCGCCCGGGAAACGGGCAGCGCGAGGAGGGGGGCGACGCGGGCGGGACGGACGGAGCGGGGAGGGGGGCGACGCGCGCCGGACGGGCGGAGCGGGCAGCGCGGGCGGGCCGGTCCGCGCGGCCGGCTACGCTCCCGCAGCCAGTGCCTTCAGCGGCTGGTCGGTCAGCCGGTACACCGTCCACTCGTCCTGCGGGCGTGCCCCCAGGGCCTCGTAGAAGCCGATCGCCGGACGGTTCCAGTTCAGGACCGACCACTCCAGGCGTTCGTACCCGCGCTCGACGCACACCCGGGCCAGCTCCGTCAGCAGGGCCCGGCCGTACCCGCCGCCGCGGGCCTCCGGGCGGACGTAGAGGTCCTCCAGGTAGATGCCGTGCACGCCCCGCCAGGTGGAGAAGTTGAGGAACCACAGGGCGAAGCCCACCGCTTCGCCGTCCTCGTCCTGCGCGATGTGCGCGAACGCCGCGGGATGCTCGCCGAACAGTGCCTCGGCGAGCTGCCGCGGTGTCGCCCGTACCTCGTCCAGGGCCTTCTCGTACTCGGCCAGTTCGCGGATCAGGGCGTGGATGACGGGGACGTCGGCGGGGGTCGCGGTGCGGATCATGGGCGCAGTCTCACACACCGCGTCCCGCCGACGGACAACGGGTGCGGATCAGACCGCGGGCGCCGGGTAGGTCGGGTACTCCACCCCGGAGACGTACTGGACGACGCGGATGACCTGGCAGGAGTAGCCGAACTCGTTGTCGTACCAGAGGTAGAGGATCGCGTTGTCGCCCTCGACCTTGGTGGCGCCGGCGTCGACGATCGAGGCGTGGCGCGAGCCGATGAAGTCGCTGGAGACCGCGTCGGGGGCGCTGGTGAAGTCGATCTGGCGCTTGAGCGGCGAGGTCAGCGACACGTTGCGCAGGTAGTCCAGGACCTCCTCGCGGCTGGTGGCGCGCGCCAGTTGGAGGTTGAGGATCGCGATCGAGACGTCCGGCACCGGCACGCGGATCGAGCTGCCGGTGATCTTCGCCGTGAGGTCGGGCAGCGCCTTGGCCACGGCGGAGGCGGCGCCGGTCTCGGTGATGACCATGTTGAGCGGCGCGGAGCGGCCGCGGCGCTCGGCCTTGTGGTAGTTGTCCAGCAGGTTCTGGTCGTTGGTGAACGAGTGGACGGTCTCCACGTGGCCGCGCAGCACGCCGTACTCGTCGTCCATCGCCTTCAGCGGCGGGACGATCGCGTTGGTGGTGCAGGAGGCGCAGGACAGGATCTGCTCGTCCGGCTTGATGGTGTCGTGGTTGACGCCGTGGACGATGTTGGGGACGTCGCCCTTGCCCGGCGCGGTCAGCACGACCTTGTCGATGCCGGGACGCAGGTGCTTGGACAGGCCCTCGCGGTCGCGCCACTTGCCGGTGTTGTCGATGAGGATGGCGTCCTTGATGCCGTACGCCGTGTAGTCCACCGACGTCGGGTCGTCGGCGTAGATCACCTTGATCTCGTTGCCGTTGGCGACGATCGTGCTGTTCGCCTCGTCGACGGTGATGGTGCCCTGGAACTGGCCGTGGATGGAGTCGCGGCGCAGCAGCGAGGCGCGCTTGACGATGTCCTGCTCGCCGCCTCCGCGCACGACGATGGCGCGCAGGCGCAGGCCGTTGCCGGAGCCGGCCTTCTCGATGAGCAGGCGGGCCACGAGCCGGCCGATGCGGCCGAAGCCGTAGAGGACGACGTCGCGCCCCTCGCGGCACTCGATCTTGTTGGCGCCGGTGGCGCCGGCGACGGCCTCGGCGGTGAACTCCTCCACCGACAGGCCGCGGTCGTCCTCGCGGTACGTCGCGGCGAGCATGCCGATGTCTATCTGGGACGGCCCGAGGTCGAGCGTGGTCAGGGCCCGCAGGAAGGGGAGCGTCTCGGTGACGGACAGCTCCTGACCGGCGATCTGACGGGCGAACCGGTGGGTCTTGAGGATGCTCACCACCGACTTGTTCACCAGGGAGCGGCTGTGGAGGAGGACGGTGACGTCCCGCTCCCGGTGCAGCTTCCCGATCATCGGGATCATCGACTCCGCGATCTCTTCGCGGTGCTTCCAGTTGGTGAACGAGTCGTCGTTGACAGTCACAGATCTATCTTTCGAGCTAGGCGGCGCTCATATGCTAACCCCATGGGTTGTCGATCATGACAGTGGGCCGTACCCGCTGTGGTGCGGGGTACGGCCCACGGTCGGGATTCCTCTGTGGTCGGCGGATATGGGCCCTCCGTCGTGGCTGGTGGGTGCCGGTTTCCCCGGGGCACCGGTGGGTGTGGCGGGTGGGTCGGGTCACCGGCGGGTGCGGCGGGTGAGTCCGACGGTCAGCCCCATGGCGGCGAGCCCCAGCAGGGCTGTGATCGCGCCCAGCCAGCAGTTGTTCCATATGACGCCGGCCCGGGAGCCGTGGGCCGCGGGTACGACCCAGGGGGAGATGACCAGCCACACACCGAGCGGGGCGAGGAGCCATGCCAGGCGGAACATGCGCTCGGGGGCCAGGGTCAGGCCGAGGCCGATCAGGGCGACCGTAATGCCGATGATCAGGTTGTTGACGGTGAGGCTGGGCTGGGCGGCGAAGTGCACCACCCACGGGGAAATCGCGGCGTAGACACCGGCCAGCACGATCAGCCCCTCGATGACGATCGCCCGGTTGCTGGCGGCCGTACGCTCGAGGCGTTCTCGCATCTCGGCGATCTCCGGGTGCGAGCTCATTCCGGTGGAGTGCTGCGGATACGACATCACTGCCGTCTCCTCTCCATGAGGTTGCCAGTGTGGAGTTCTCCTATAAGGCAATTTCCCCCTTATGGGGGGTTTATATCCGCTTGCCCGTCTTCTTGCGGTGAGTTACGTCACAGTGCGCGCCCAGTGCGGGCAGTGCGCGTCCGTCTGTCAATCTTGTCGGGTGTGCGTCAAGAGGGCGCCGCTGACGTGCAGGGATGATCCGGGGAGGGCGAGTGACGGGGCCAGAGGTACCCGACGAGTTTTTGACGGGGTACGCGCAGATCCTGGCCGACGTCTGTGCCACCGGACGCCGCCTGACCCGGGACGAGCTGGACCTGCTGCGCGCCCAGGGGGAGCGGGCGGCGGAGGCCGGTCACGGACTGCGCAGGCTCGTCCGCCGGCACCTCTCCGAGGCGAGGGACTTCGCGCCCGCGCTGGCGTCCGCCGGCGTCGAACAGGTCCTCAGCGCGGTGGAGCAGGCCGTCGACGCGTTCGCCGAGGGCCACGACCGGGCGCAGAAGCTCGCCATGCGCAAGGAGGAGGCCGCCCGCCGGGAGTTCATCGACGACCTGCTCTACGGCCGCAGCGACCTCGGGCGGCTGGGCGAACGCGCGGAACGCTACGGACTGCTGTTCTCCCGCGCCCACGCCGTGGCCGTCGCCCAGGGCGGGGAGCCCGTCGACGACACGCACCCGGCCGCCCGGTACGTCGAGACCGAGGTGGTCGCCCGGTTCGGTGACCGGCGCATCCTGCTCACCACCAAGGACGGCCGGCTCATCTGCATCGCCCCGGGCGACCAGGACGACGTCCTGGCGTTCTTCGCCAAGCAGGCGTACGCCTCCACCGACGGCGGCCGGGTCGCCATCGGACGCCCCCACCCGGGCGCCGGGGGAGTGGTCCACTCCTACGAGGAGGCCCTCAACGCCCTGGAACTCGCGGACCGGCTGGACCTCCAGGAGCCCGTCCTGCGGTCCGCCGACCTCCTGGTGTATCCCGTCCTGACCCGCGACCGGGAGGCCATGGCCGACCTGGTCCGCGACACGCTGGGCCCGCTGACGACCGCCCGCGGCGGCGCCCAGCCGCTCCTGGACACCCTGATCGCCTACTTCGACGCCGGCTGCACGGCCGCGGAGGCGGCCCGCCGCCTCAACCTCAGCGTGCGCGCCTTCACCTACCGCCTGGAGCGCATCCACAAGCTGACCGGAGCCGACCCGGCCGACCCCGTGCACCGCTACACCCTCCAGACCGCCGTGATCGGCGCGCGCCTCCTCGGCTGGCCCACCGCCGAGCTCTGAGGGGCCGCGGCCGAGGAGCGCCGTCCGCCCGGCGGCGGCGCCGTTCACTCCACTGCCCGTACACAACGAGCGGAGCTCCCGGACCGGTGTGAGCCTGGTGAAGGGATTCGGTGGGTACGTCGCGCCGCCGTGGCCCGGAGGACCACGCGTCCTCCCCGGCCGGTCCGGCCGGTACCGCGACGTCCGTCCCGGCATGCCGCGGCCTCCGGGCCGCCGCCTGCGACCGACTCCCCCACCGACTCCACGGGAGGCCGACGACATGACGACCAAAGGCGGTACCACTGAAGTCAGCCGGGAGCCTGCGACGCCCCAGGAGCGTGCGGGTTTCGACGAGATCACCATCCTCTGGATCTCCGAGGGCATGAGCTGCGACGGCGACACCGTCTCGCTGACCGCCGCCGACCAGCCCTCCATCGAGGACGTGGTGCTGGGGCTGATCCCCGGTCTGCCGAAGGTGAACCTGGTCAACAAGGTGCTCTCGCCGAGCCTCGGCGGCGAGGACTTCCTCGCCCCGTACCGGGCCGCGGTACGCGGTGAGCTGACCCCGTTCATCCTCGTCATCGAGGGTTCGGTCCCGAACCAGCGGATCATCGACGGGGACGGCTACTGGACGTCGTTCGGCAACGACCCGGACACCGGCGAACCGCAGACGCTGAACTGGTGGATCGACCAACTCGCTCCCCGGGCCTGGGCCGTGGTCGCGGCCGGCACCTGCGCCACCTACGGCGGCATCCACGCGATGGCGGGGAACCCGACGGGCTGCATGGGGCTGGCCGACTACCTGGGCTGGGACTTCAAGGCGGAGAGCGGCCTGCCGGTGGTGAACGTGCCCGGCTGCCCGATCCAGCCGGAGAACTTCATGGAGACCCTGATCTGGGTGCTCTACCACGCGGCGGGGACGGCGCCGGCGCCGCCGCTGGACGACATGCTGCGCCCGCAGTGGCTGTTCGGGAAGACGGTGCACGAGGGCTGCGACCGGGGCTCGTACTACGAGCAGGCGAGCTTCGCCATGGACTACAACTCTCCCAAGTGCCTGGTGAAGACGGGCTGCTGGGGTCCGGTCGTGAACTGCAACGTGCCCAAGCGCGGCTGGATGGCGGGCATCGGCGGCTGCCCCAACGTCGGTGGCATCTGCATCGGTTGCACCATGCCGGGCTTCCCCGACGCGTTCATGCCGTTCATGGACGAGCCGCCCGGCGGCACCCTGTCGTCGATGCTGGTCAAACCCTACGGGGCGGTCATCCGGCGACTGCGCGGCCTGACCAACGACATGGTGAACCACGAGCCCAAGTGGCGCCACAACAAACGCAAACTGACCAGCGGTTTCGACCCGCGCTGGCGTCCCTGAGGGCGCGGGCGGCGCACATCCCGCCGCCGCGCCGACCGGCGGCAAGCCCGATCTCCCAGCCCGCAGCGAGGAACGAGGTTCAGACCGAGATGGCGACTACCGAGGTGCGTCGGGCGGGGCGCAAGCCCGCTCAGATCGTGGACATGTCCTGGGATCCGATCACGCGGATCATCGGGAACCTGGGCATCTACACGAAGATCGATTTCGCGAACCGGGAGGTCGTCGAGTGCCACTCGACCTCCTCACTGTTCCGCGGCTACTCGGTGTTCATGAAGGGCAAGGACCCCCGCGACGCCGGCTTCATCACCTCCCGCATCTGCGGCATCTGCGGCGACAACCACACCACCTGCTCCAACTACGCCCAGCAGATGGCCTACGGCGTCAAACCCCCACCCCTGGCCGAACACATCACCAACCTCGGCGAAGCCGCCGAATACATGTTCGACCACACGATCTTCCAGGACAACCTCGTCTTCGTCGACTTCTGCGAAGCCATGGTCAAGGCAACGAATCCGAGCGTCCTGGCCCGCGCCGAACGCACCGAGGCCCCCCGCGGCCACATCCACGGCTACCGCACCATCGCCGACATCATGCGCGCCTTCAACCCCTTCGAAGGCGAGATCTACAAACAGGCCCTGAAAATGTCCCGCATCACCCGGGAAATGTTCTGCCTGATGGAAGGCCGCCACGTCCACCCCTCCACCCTCTATCCCGGCGGCGTGGGCACCATGCCCCAACCCACCGTCTTCACCGACTACCTCGCCCGCCTCATGCGCGTCATCGACTTCGTCAAACAAGCCGTCGCCCTCAACGACGACGTCTTCGACTTCTTCTACCAGGCCCTGCCCGGCTACGAGGAAGTCGGCCGCCGCCGCATCCTCCTCGCCTGCTGGGGCGCCTGGCAGAACCCCGACATCGTCGACTACCGCTACGAAACGATGAACCACTGGGGCAAGGCCATGTACGTCACCCCCGGCATCATCGTCGACGGCAAACTCGTCACCAACAACCTCGTCGACATCAACCTCGGCCTGCGCATCCTCCTCGGCTCCTCCTACTACGACGACTGGACCACCGAGGAACCCTTCGTCACCCACGACCCCCTCGGCAACCCCGTCGACCACCGCCACCCCTGGAACCAGACCACCCTGCCCCACCCCCAAAAACGCTCCTTCGACCACAACTACAGCTGGGTCATGAGCCCCCGCTGGCACCACCCCGAAACCGGCCAGCACCTCGCCCTCGACACCGGCGGCGGCCCCCTCGCCCGCCTCTGGTCCACCGCCCTCAACGGCCTCGTCGACACCCCCTACATCAAAGCCACCGGCCACAGCGTCCGCATCACCCTCCCCCACGGCGAAAAACTCCCCGAAACCACCCTCGAATGGACCATCCCCCAATGGTCCAACACCATCGAACGCGACCGCGCCCGCCCCTACTTCATCGCCTACGCCGCCGCCATGGCCCTCCAATTCCTCGAACAAGCCCAAACCCTCGTCCGCGCCGGCGAAACCAAAGTCTTCGAAAACTTCCAAGTCCCCGACGAAGCCATCGGCTGCGGCTTCCACGAAGCCGTCCGCGGCGTCCTCTCCCACCACCTCGTCATCAAAAACCAGAAAATCGCCAACTACCACCCCTACCCACCCACCCCCTGGAACGCCAGCCCCCGCGACCCCTACGGCACCCCCGGCCCCTACGAAGACGCCGTCCAAGGCCAGCCCATCTTCGAAGAAAACGACCCCGACACCTTCAAAGGCGTCGACATCATGCGCACCGTCCGCAGCTTCGACCCCTGCCTCCCCTGCGGCGTCCACATGTACCTCGGCAACGGCAAAACCCTCACCACCACCCACACCCCCACCTACGGAGCCGAACACGGCTGAACCGTTCGCGACCCGCGAGCCGGGCCGGCGACCGGGGGAGAGCATCGGGGGAGACGAGGAGCAGACCATGGGCACGATCAGAGTCGGCAGGCGTGACGTGAAGCCCGACACCCCCGGGCACGTCACCGGACTGCACCAGGGCAACTTCGGCCCGTACGAGCGGCAGACGGGGCACCACAGGGACGGCACCTCCGATGCCCGGCGGTCGACGGGCATCCACTGGAAGAAGCACGACGCGATCATGAAGGCAATGCCGAACATCTCGCCCGGATGACGGGCCGCGTCAGGGGCAGGACCGGGTCCGGACAGAGGGACGGAAGGACGGAAGGACGGAAGGACGGAAGGACAGAAGGGAGGAACGGGATGACAGCGAAACAGTTGCTGGCGGTGGAGGCCGCCCTGGTGGGCGGGCTGGTGCTCGCCGTGCTGGTCAAGGAGATGCCGGGGCTTCTGCGCGAGATCAGGATCTGGCGGATGTCCGGCCGCGGCTCCGGCCACGCCCGCTGAACACCTCGGCGGACACCGACCGGAGCGGCGGCCCGCGGGCCGCCGCTCCGGTCGTCGCGGGTCGGGTCGGTCACCAGTAGTGACGGTGACCGGCGACCGCGTGGCCCATCGATCCGAGCAGCCACAGGACCGCGCCGATCACGGCGAGGATGATGCCGATGGTCCACAGGATCGAGATACCGGTGACGAAGCCGACGACGAGAAGAATGACGCCGAGGATGAGCATGACCGCCTCCGTGGAGAAGTGCTTCACTCGTGCGGGTACCCCGATACCGCGGTGTAGTGCCCGCGGACCGGGACGGCTCAGCGGGGCCAGGTGGGCAGCAGCGTCCGCCGGTGCGTGGTGTTGATCACCGCGGCCGCCGAGGCGTACCAGGCGACCAGCCCCGACGCGATGCCGAACCAGCCGCCGATCCGGGTGACGACGTGCGGTGCCGGGCCGCCCTGGAACTCGCCGATCGCCAGCAGGACGAAGGTGATGGCCAGCAGCACCAGCACCGCGAGGACGGCGAGGCTGGTGCGCAGCGCGGCCACCGCCATGTACGCGCTGAAGATGCCCCAGGCGAGCAGGAACAGCCCCAGGGCGTTGTGCGCGTCGCCGACGGCCGCCACCCGCGGCACCAGCCACCAGTACGTCAACCAGAACGCGCCGAGGGAACCGAACACGGTCGCGCCGAAGGTGTTGCCCCGGCGGAACTCGAAGAGCCCCGCGACGAACTGCGTCAGGCCGCCGTAGAACGCGGCGAGCCCGAGCACCGGGAAGATCGCGGCGGGTTCCTTGAGCAGGTTGGTGTTGATGATGGACAGCAGGATGGTGGTCATCGCGAGCGCCGCCAGGCCCAGCGGGGCCGGATCCGCGTAGGCGACCGGCGTCGAGTCGGCCGGGCGGGCCTGTGCGCGGACGGAGTCGCTGGTGTCGTCAGTCATGACCGGAATCCCTTCGACCTGAGGCCGGCAGAACCAGCCAGAGCCCGACGAGCGCAGGCACAGGGCGTCCACGGGCCGAACCCGCGGGCAGCGCCGGCGCTGCCCGAGTCTTCAGCTGTATCTGTTCACCTCACGCGTACCCGTTTGTCCCAGGACCAGTCGCCGGACGGCGGGTGCCGGGGCGCCCGCGCGCCTGGCAGAATTCCGGAAACCCGCACGACGAGGACGGGCGTCGCGTGGGCGGAACACCGTCACAAGGCCGGCCCTGGGGGGACACGCCATGAGTACCGAGATCTACTTCAGCAACAATCACCGCGACCTGTGCGAGCAGCACGGAACCGGCGCCGGATTCCAGTTCGAGTTCTACTGCTCCCGCTGCTCGGACACCTGGCGCTCTCCGTTCGAGCCCTTCCGGGCGGGCCAGATGGCGGGCTGGCTGTCGCGGGGGGCGAACGCGGCCTGGTCGGTCATCGGCGGCGGCGCCGCCCGGGGTGTCTCCGACGCGGCCGACGGGCTGGCCGGAGCGAACTACGGAACCCAGCGGGACGCGGCGTTCACCCGTGCCATCGCCAACGCGCAGGGCCACTTCGACCGCTGCCCCCGCTGTACGGCCTACGTCTGCGGCCGCTGCTGGAACGCGGGCCTCGGGCTCTGCCTCACCTGCTCCCCGGACACCGCGGCGGAGGCCCAGGCGGCCCAGCAGCGGGGCCTGAACGACATGGTGGCCCAGCGCGCCTACGACGCCGGGCAGCACCGCGGCCAGGACCACGACGTCACCACGCCGCGCCAGTTGGTCTGTCCGCAGTGCCGCGCCGAGACCAGGGGCGCGACCTTCTGCCCCGCCTGCGGACACCGCCTCGCCCAGACGGACAGCTGCTCCTCCTGCCACCAGGACCTGCCGGACGGCGCGGCCTTCTGCCCGTCCTGCGGCACCCGGAGGTGACCACCGGGCCGCGGCCCCGGGACCGAGCGCACACGGTGACCGCGTACCGCACGCAGGACGTGCGGTACGCGGTCCGCGAACGTGTCGCCGTCCACGGTGCCGCGGACACCCGCGTTGGAGGATGATCATCACTCAACCAGCCCGTCCTTCCAGCCCGGTCGGCCGGGACTGCCACCGCATGTGAAGGAGCAAGGGCAGCAGATGCCGGAGCAGCACGATCAGAACGCCGACATCGCATCGCGGTCCTTGCGCGGAGAGCTGGCACACCGCTGTCAGGCCGTCACCGAGGCCCGCTGGTTCGCCCTCGGCGTCTTCGCGGTGATCCTCCTCAACGCCGCCCTGCTGGGCGTGGAGACGTACTCCGGTCTGGCGGCGCAGTGGCACCACTGGTTACGGCAGGCCGAGCATGTCTGCCTGGCCGCCTTCACGGTGGAGATCCTCGTCCGCGTGCTGGCCTACGCCGACCGCCCGCGGGAGTTCTGGAAGGACCCGTGGAACTCCTTCGACCTGGTCGTCGTCCTGTGCGCCTTCGTGCCCGTCGTACGGGAGAACGCCACGGTGCTGCGGCTGCTGCGCCTGGCGCGCGTGCTGCGCACCGCCCGCTTCCTGCCGCAGGTGCGCATCGTGCTGGTGGCGGTGGTCCGCAGCCTGCCCGGCACCATGAGCTTCCTCCTGGTCGGTGCCCTGCTGCTGTACGTGTACGCCATGGTCGGCTGGGTCTTCTTCGGCCGCCACGACCCCGAGCACTACGGCTCCATAGGCCGCGCCGTGCTGACCCTCTTCCTGCTGATGACCCTGGACGGCATCGGCGACGCGGTCCACAGCGGCCTGGAGGTGTCGCGCTGGAGCCTGGTCTACTACGCCTCCTACGTCCTGCTGGCCTCCTTCGTCCTGGTCAACGTCCTCATCGGCGTGGTCATCACCTCCCTGGAGGAGGCCCGGGAGATGGAGAGGGACGAGCCCGCCGAAGCGGCGGACGCCGGTAACCCCCCGGACGTCCAGCATCACCTCGCCGCCCGGATCGCGGCGGCCCGCAGGGCCCTCGACGAACTCGAACGAGATCTCGGGCAGGCGGCGCCGCCACGGGCCAGGCAGGCGGCACTCGTGGTCCCGACGGTCGTGGCGCGCCCGGCGTCCGGCCCGGCCCGGGCCCGGCGGAGGACGTCCCGGCGGCGCCGGTGAGACGGACGCGCGGCTTGCTGTGACCGGTCGGTGACGGGGGCTGGGGGACAGGGGCGGGTGTGTGGGTGGGCCTTCTCACAATTCGGGTCGAAACGGGTTCGCAGTGACGGCGGCCACTTCGCCTGGCGCACATTTTGTCTACCTTCGCCAGCAGTTTCCCCCGTTTGCCGACCCCTTGCGGAGGCCTGCCCGACCATGTCCCATCCGCGTTCCATGCCGCATTCGAAGACCTCGGCGACCACGGCGACCACGGCAAGGCGCCGGGGCAGCCGCGTTGGCGCCTGCGCCGGTGCCCTCCTGGTCTCGGTGACGACCCTGTTCTCCCTCGGCGCGCTGCACGCGGCACCCGCGGTCGCCGCGCCCGCCCCGGCGGAGCAGGCCCACGCGGCGGCGGCCGCCCCGGCGGCGCCGCAGCCGCAGAGCAAGGCGCGGGTGACGGCGGCGGTGCTCGGCCTCGACGGCGCGAGCCGGAAGCCGCTGCTGTACGGCGAGGACGCCCCGTACGACACCGCCAGCATCATCAAGGTCGACATTCTCGCGGCGCTGCTGCTTCAGGCCCAGGACGCGGGCCGGCATCTCACCGCCCACGAACGTGCCCTGGCCGAGCCGATGATCCGCAGGAGCGACAACGCGGCGGCGAACGCCCTGTGGCGCGAGATCGGCATGGCGCCGGGTCTTGAGGCGGCCAACAAGCGGCTGGGGCTGACCTCGACCAAGGGCGGTCCCGGTGCCAAGTGGGGGCTGACGCGGACGACGGCCTCCGACCAGGTCCGCCTGCTGCTGTCGGTGTTCGACAGCGCCGGGGCGTCGAAGACCGGCTCCCCGCTGAACAAGGAGTCCCGGACCTACATCCGGACGCTGATGAGCCGGGTCGTGAGCGACCAGGCGTGGGGCGTCTCGGCGGCCTCCGGTGCCCAGTACGAGTTGAAGAACGGCTGGCTCCAGCGCACCACCTCCGGGCTCTGGGACGTCAACAGCGTCGGCCGGATCACGGTGCACGGACACCGCTACCTCGTCGCCGTGCTGTCCGACGGCAGCGCGTCGATGAGTGACGGCGTCTCCCTGGTGGAGCGGGCGGCCCGGCAGGCCGTGGCCGCGGCCGCCGGGACCTGACGGTCACCGGCACCCGGGACCGCACGGGTCCCGGGGCCGCCGCCAGGCACCCCGCCCCTCGACGTTTAGTTGCATCATTGCGCAACTGTATAGTCGTGCCGGGTGTCACCGGGCCGGAGACGGGAGTCCGGCAGAACGCAATGGGGGAACTGTCATGGGCAGTCGGGTCGGAGCAGCGAGTCGGGACGGCGATCCGGTCAGCCGCAATCTGGAACTGGCGCTGCTGCTGGGCGCCGTGCTCATCTGCGGATTCGGCCACGCCGGCAGCGCCCTCGCCCTCACGGGCAGCCTGCCGCCCGACCTGGTGGTCCACGTCGCCGTTCTGGCCCTGCCCCCGCTCCTGTGCCACCTGGCGGTGCGACGGTTCGCCCCCCACGCCGACCCGCTGATCCTGCCCCTGGCCACCCTGCTGACCGGCCTGGGCATCGTCCTGATCCACCGCCTCGACATCGCCTACCAGGCCCGGTACGGCTCGCCCACGGCGGTCGGCGGGCAGATCATGTGGGTCGCCCTCGCGGTACTCGGATTCATCGCGGTCGTGATCGCGCTCAGGGACCACCGCCGGCTCCAGCGCTATCCCTACCTGGCCGTCACCGTGGGCCTGGTGCTGCTGATGGCCCCGGCTTTCTATCCCGGCGACGTCTACGGCGCCAAGCGGTGGATCTTCCTCGGGCCGTTGTCCTTCCAGCCCGGCGAGTTCGTGAAGATCGTGATCGTGCTCTTCTTCGCCGGGTACCTGACGCTCCGCAGGGACGCCCTGGCCCTGGCCGGACGACGCTTCATGGGCATGTACCTGCCCCGAGGGCGGCAACTCGGCCCGATCGCGGCAGTGTGGGTCATCAGCCTGCTCGTCCTGGTCTTCGAACGGGACCTCGGCACCTCGCTCATCTTCTTCGGCGCCTTCGTGATCATGCTGTACGTCGCGACCGAGCGGACCAGCTGGGTGGTGTTCGGCGTCGGCTTGTTCGCCGTCGGAGCCTTCGTCGTGGGCTCCTTCGAACCGCACGTCCACGGCCGAGTGGTCGCCTGGCTGCACCCGATGGACATCTACCTCCCCCCGGAGCAGCGGCCGGCCGGTCTGATCTCCGACCAGGCGGCCCAGGCGCTGTTCAGCTTCGGCTCCGGCGGGATGCTCGGTTCCGGCCTCGGCCAGGGCCACCCCGAACTCATCGGCTTCGCCGGGCGCAGCGACTTCATCCTCACCACGGTCGGCGAGGAGCTCGGCCTGGCCGGAGTGATGGCCGTGATCCTGCTGTACGCGCTGCTCGCCGAACGCGGCCTGCGCACGGCGGTCACCGTGACCGACCCGTTCGGCAAGCTGCTGGCCGCCGGTCTGTCGACCACGCTGGTGCTCCAGGTGTTCGTCGTCGTCGGCGGAGTCTCCGGGCTCATCCCGCTCACCGGAAAGGCCCTGCCGTTCCTGGCCCAGGGCGGCTCCGCGATGGTCGCCAACTGGCTGCTCGTCGCCCTCCTGCTCAAGGTCAGCGACACCGCCCGCCGCCCCGCGCCCGTCCCGGCGGCGGACCTGGACGCCGCCGAGACCCAGCTGGTCCGCCGGTGACCCGGGCCCCATGAGAGCCGCGGGCTGAGCGGCGCACCGTACGACGGGGGGAGTACGGCGTCGGTGGCGGCGTACTCCGTACTCCCGCGGCACGGACCCGGAGTGCGTACGGGCGTGCCCTGGCGGCCGGAGACGGAGGCCGGCCGCCGGGTCCGTGCCCTCGTTCAGTGTTCGAGGAGCTTCCTGGCCACGCGTGCCGCCGCTTCGCACTCGGCCGCGGGCGGCGACAGCTCGCTCAGCGTGTCGAGGTCCGTGTCCTGCTGGAGCTCCGTCTCCCAGGCGGCGGCGAGGCTCTCCTGTTCCTCGCGTGACAGGCCCTGGACGTGCTCCCGGTGGTGCGGGTCGAGGGCGGCCAGGAATCGCTCGACGGTATCGATGGGCATGTCGCTCTCCTTGATCAGGGGGTGCCGGCCCCGGCGGGGTCGCTGTCCCCAGCGTGAGCGGCGGGCGAGCCGCGCGGCCGGCGCCGTGGCCCACGCGCACCCGGACGGAGGAGGCCCGGCCGCGTACGCCGAGGCCGGTACATCGGGTTACTCCCCTCGTCGGACGCCGGCCGCGCCACCGTCCGGCACCGTGTGGGGGGTGAGAACAAGCCGCCCCGCACGCCGTGCCTTCCTCGTGGTCCATGTGGTCGCCTCCGCCGCTTGGCTCGGCCTCTCCCTCGGACTGCTCGCCCTCGGGACCGCCGCTGTCACCACGCGGTCCGCGGTGACCGTGGAGACCTCGGTCCGCGCGATGAAACTCTTCGCCGACTGGCTCCTGCTCCCCGTCGCCTTCCTCACCCTGTTCAGCGGTCTGGTGCTGTCCCTGGGTACCCCGTGGGGGCTGGCACGGCACAGGTGGGTCCACACGAAGTTCTGGCTGACCCTGGCCACGACCGCCGCCACGATCCTCGTGCTGCGCCCCGGGCTGGACTCGACGGTCCGGGACGTCGCCGCGGGCGAGTCGCTGCCCAGCTCCCGCGGAGTCCTGATGGGCCCGATCGTCTCCCTGACCGCATACGTCTTCATGACGGTGATCTCCGTGCTCAAACCCTGGGGCCTGACCCGCCGCGGCCGACGGCACCGCGCGTCCCAGCGCGCGGCCCAGACCGCCCGCCGCCTGACCGAACCGGTCTGACGCGGTCGCGGACCGGGCTCGGCGAGATCACGTCTGCGCACCCGGCGCACCGGGTCGTTGACCGCGGAGCCCGGGCCCGCCACGATGCCCGCCATGCCCCACATGCCGACCGCCGTCAGGGCCGTCCGCGTCATCCTCTTCCTCGTGGCCCCGGTCAGCGGCACCGTGGCCCTGCGGTTCGCGGTGGCCGGTGCCACGGTCAGGAGCGGTGCCTTCGGCGAGCTGATCATGGGCCTGCTGTTCCTCGAGGCCCTTCCCTTCGCCGTGCTGGCCGTGCTGTCGCTCGTCGTCGCGCTGAAGACCGCGAAGGGCGGCAACGGCGTCCGCGCCGGCGCGGACGCCGCCGGCCGGCTGATGATCGGCACCGGGGTCGTCGGCGCCCTGGCGCACCACAGGGCGTGGAGCGCCGGGGCCGTGCTGGGCGCCGTCCTGCTGCTCCTGGCCACGGGGCCCGACACGAGGGACTGGTTCGACACCCCGCGCCTGTGACGTTCCGCGCGGGCCCGGCGGCCGTGCCGGGACCGCGCCGCCGGCGGCGTGCGGCGGGCACCGGCCGGGGCCGCCGCACGCCCCCGCCGGGACTCAGCCGCGCCCGTGCGGCTTGCCCAGCACGTCCAGCACCGCGCGTGCCATGGCCTCCTCACCCCGGGCGTTGGGGTGGGCCGGGGCCGCGGGCGAGGCCGGCTGCAAGGGCTCGATCCAGCGGTCCGCCGGGGACTTGCACATGTCGTGGCCGACCGTGGGCCGGTAGGTGTCGACGTACTCCGCGTGGTTCCACGCGGCCACCAGGCGGAGCATCGTGTTCAGCCGTTTCTCGGTGTCCCGCAGATAGGGGAAGTCCTGCGAGGCGAACGGCACCGAGGGGAAGCAGCCGCTGCCGTCGTCGGGCAGCAGGTCCGGGTAGCCGACGACGAGCACCCGGGCGTGCGGCGCCCTGGCGTGCACGGCCCGCAGCACGCGGTCCACCTTCGGCGCCGTCCGCGCGATGTCGAGCGTCAGCCGGTCGATGCCGGACGAGGCGTAGTGACGCCGGCAGGGATCCCCGGTCGGCTGCTGGGAGCCGAGTTGTGCGCAGGTGGCGATGATGGAGCCGAACCCGACGTCGTTGCCGCCGATCTGGACCGTCACCAGGTCCGTGTCCTTGCGCAGGGCGTTGAGCTGGGCGTCGTTGGAGCCCTGAGGCTTCCACATCTCCTCGGTCGTCGCCCCGGCGCAGCTCACGTCCTCGAAGGAGGCGGCCTTCCGCTCGGCCGCGACGATCGACGGGTAATTGCTGTCCGAACGGCCGCAGTCGGCGTCGACCTGCGGTGGGATTCCGGGACCGGAGGTGTACGAGTCCCCGAGCGACACGTAGTGCGCGGCGCGGCCGGACCCCACGCCGGACCCGGCACCGTGCGCCGAGGCGGGCGCCGTGGAAGCGGCGACGAGGGCGCATCCGCCGAGCGCCGCCCCCACCGCGGCCGGCCACCGCCGGTGTCTCGCCACCGCCGCACCCGTACGTTGCTGACGAACCATCAGTTCTCCCCCCTGGGCCGGGACATCGCACGCCGTCGGCACCGGGGCGCCGCCGTCGCACGTTCGACTGGGCTTGTATACCGTTCGGTAAGTCCCCGGGGCCAGGGGTGTGAAGCGGCGACGGTGTTCCCGCGGCGGCCGCCGGGGACGGCGGCTGTGCCGTGTGCGGCGCACGGCGTCACTCCGGGATGGCCAGCGGCAGTTCGGCGGTGATCGTGGCACCCTCGGGCGTGGTGCGGACGGTCAGGGTGCCGCCGATCTGCTCGACGCGCTCGTGCATGGACTGGATGCCGACGCCGGGTGTCCACGGCTCGGTGCAGCGGCCGGAGTCGGCGACCGTCACCCGCAGGTGGGTGCTGCCGCGCAGTTCCAGGGTGAGCGTGGCGGCGGTGACGGCGGCGTGCCGGGCGATGTTGGTGACGGCCTCCACCGCCACCCGGTAGGCGGTGACCTCGACGGCCGCGGGCAGCTGCGGCAACTGCTCCGGGGCGTCGACCGTCACCGTGAGGGGGCGGCCGTCGGCGACCCGCAGCGGGGCGGTGCGCTGGCGGATGGCCTCGACGAGGCCGAGTTCGTCGAGGGCGCGGGGGCGCAACCCGTAGACGATCCGGCGGATCTCGGTGATCGTGTCGCCCACGTCGGCGCGCAGCGCGCGCAGCGTCCCGACCGCGTGCTCGGGGTCGGTGGCGATGAGGTTGGCGACCGCGTCCGCCGTGTAGGCGATGCCGGTCAGGGTGGGGCCCAGCCCGTCGTGCAGATCGCGGCGCATGCGCCGCCGCTCCTCCTCCAGCGCGGTCACCGTACGGCCCCTGGACAGGCGCAGTTGCTCGCTGAGACGGGCCGCGTGCAGGGCCTGCGCGAGCGGCGCCGCGACCAGATCGACCACCACGGCGGCCGCGCGGGGCAGCCGCAGATGTCCCGGCGGCAGACCGACCACGAGATCGCCCACCTTCTCACCATCCGCGCGCAGGGCGGTGACCTGGACGTGGTCCGGGTCGACGGTGCCCGCGGTGGCGACCACGGTGTCCTCCTGGCGAAGCTCGATGCCGGGCACACCGAGCGTGGTGCGCAGGGTGTGCAGCCACAGCGGGGGCGGGGCGCCGGCGGTCAGGTCCGTGCCGAGCCGGGTCAGCGTCTCCACCGGGTCGGCCGAGCGGCCGAACAGCATCTCGTCCATCACCGCCTCGACATGACGCCGGACCGGCTGGTACCCGGCGGCGATCCCGGCCGCCAGCAGGGGCGGTACGCCCTTGCCCGGCCGGGCGCCCACCGCCAGCTCCCACACGGCGGCGACACCCTCGTACACCGCGGCACTCAACGCGAGCATGACGATGAGGACGGCGGCGCCGCGCATCACCACCCGTACGTCCACCGCGCGGGGCGCGACCAGCGCCACGGTGATGGAGCCCGGCAGCAGCAGCGACACCGCGCCGACCGCCACCACGCCGGCCGGGAAGCCCGGTGTGAGGGAGTTGTCCAGCGCGAACAGCAGCATCCCGGCCAGCGTCGTCGCGGCGGCACCCAGCACCAGCCACAGCACGCGGCGCCGGTCGTCGCCGGAGGTGAGCTCGAACAGCACCCAGGTGCCGGCGCACATCGCGGTCCCGGAGGCCACCCCGGCCGCGATCAGCGCCGGCTCGCCGCCCGTCACCGACGCGACCGCGCAGCCCGCCCCGCAGAGGGCGACCGAAGCCTCCGCCCAGCGCAGTGCCCGCGACACCGGCCGCACCTCGACGACGCGGAGGGCGGCCAGCGGCAGGGTGACCGTCGAGGCCAGCACCA
Source organism: Streptomyces sp. 6-11-2 (assembly GCF_006540305.1). Classification (GTDB taxonomy): domain Bacteria; phylum Actinomycetota; class Actinomycetes; order Streptomycetales; family Streptomycetaceae; genus Streptomyces. Next base: position 39,227 of record NZ_BJOR01000002.1, read on the forward strand.
CCGGTACGACGGCGAGTTCCGGGACACCGGCCGCGGCCAGGAGCGGTGCGCTCAGCAGCGCCGCCGCGGACAGGCCGAGCAGCCGGGAGGGGGCCGAGGCCCCGCGCCGGGCGGTGACCAGGGCGTACGACGCCGTCAGTCCGAGGCCGACGATGACGGCCCACAGGACCCACCGCCCGGACGGGGACGGCGGTGCCCACCACTGGGACGCGACCGACGCACCGGCGACCGGCGCGAGGGCCGCACACCGCAGAGCGGTCCGCAGGGGCGCGGTCATGAGGCGGGGCCGGACGCGTCGTCGCCCAGTCCCCGCTCGCGGGCGAGCAGGATGGCCTCGGTCCGGCCGCTCACCCCCAGTTTGGCGAAGATGGCGGACAGGTGGTTCGCGACGGTCTTGACGGCCAGTGCCAGCTCGGCCGCGACACGGGCGTTGCCGTGACCGCGTGCCACCCGGTCGAGGATCTCGCGTTCCCGGGCGGTCAGTTCGGGGAAGGGGTCGGCCGGCCGGGGCGGCGGTCCGACCTGGCCGAGCAGACGGGCCGCCACACCCGGCGCGATGACGAACTGACCGGTCGCCACGGACCGGATGGTGGTCAGGATCTCCTCCTGCTGGGCCCCCTTGAGGAGATAGCCGCGGGCCCCGGCACGCAGCGCCGACAGCACCGTCTCGTCGTCCTCGTACATGGTGACGACGAGCACCGCGACGTCGGGCAGCAGCGCGGTCAGCCGCCGGGTGGCCTCCACCCCGTCCATCGCCGGCATTCGGATGTCCATCACCACCACGTCGGGGCGGCTCAACTGCGCCTCGCGGAGCGCCTCTTCGCCCGTGGCAGCCTCCGCCACCACGTCCACCCCGGCCAGCGAGGTCAGCAGCGCGCTCATCCCGCGCCGCACCACGGGATGGTCGTCGGCGATGAGCACCCGGATGGGACGGGCCGCGGAGGTCATGTCCCGATGATGGCGGAGAACGGTTCCCGGCGGGGAGGCTCTTCTCCCGGGAGGTGCGGGAAAACCTCCCTGCCGCCGGGGACGGTCCACCGATGCGGGCCGGACCGGTGCTGCCGCATGCTCACCGCACCGGGTCGCCGCACCGGCGTCCCCGACTCCCGGACACAGGAGCCCAGATGAGCCAGACCAGCCGCACGGAAACCGTCCCCGGCCTCACCCGCAAGAACAAGGTGGGCCTCGTCCTCGCGGGCCTCCTGGGCCTGCTCGACATGACCAACTTCTTCACGCTCCCGGATCCCGACTCGGACACCCAGGGCCCGCCGATGGCCGTCGCCATCGCCGACGGCGTGCTCGGTGTGATCACGGTGCTCGCCGTCGTCTACACCTGGCGCACGCTGAACCGGACCGGCTCCCGCGTCGTGGCGGCCTCCCGGATCCTGTCGGTGGTCTCGGCCCTCCCGGCGTTCTTCGTCAGCGGTGTCCCGGCCGCGGTGGTCGCCCTGGTCGCCGTGTTCACGATCCTCAGCGTCGTCGTCATCGCCCTCGTCCTGACCCGCCCGGCCCCGGAGGCCGGAACCGCCTGACCGGCTCCGGGAGCACGCCGTGCCGCTCGGGCACCGGGGACGCATCCGCCACCGCAGGGGAGCGGCGGATGCGTCCCCGTGTGTCGTTCCCGGCCGGCCTGCCCTCGTCCCGGTCGTGCTGCCGTCGTCGGGACGCCGAAAACGCCGTACGCGCCCGACGCCAGGGGGCGTCGGGCGCGTACGGACGGCAGTGCGGTCAGCGCTGGGCCACGGCCCGGCCCTGGTTGAGCTGTGCGGTGAGGAGATGGGCGTCGAGCAGTGCGACGTCGGCGGTGCGGTCGGCCCGCGCGTAGCCGGCCAGCATGCGCTTGGTGAGGGTGAGGGCTTCCGGTGCGCGCCGGACGAGGGGCCTGATCCAGGCGTCGACGGCCGCGTCCAGCTCCTCCACGGGCGCGACCTTGTGCAGGAGACCGAGCCGGTGGGCGGTCGCCGCGTCGAACGGTTCGCAGGTGAGCATGAGTTCGCGGATCCTGGCGGATCCGCCCTCGGCGACCAGGCGGCCCATGGCGCCTCCCCAGGCGGGGGGCAGACCGAGGGCGATCTCCGGCATACGGAACCGGCAGGTGTCCGCCCCCGCGCGCAGGTCGCAGAAGGAGGCGAGCGCCAGGCCGGCGCCCACGACCCTGCCGTGGAGTCTGGCGATGGTCACCGCGTGCGAGCTCTCCAGGGCGTCGCACACGCGGTAGGCCTTGTCCACGATGCGGCGCATGGCGCCGCCGGTCGGGTCTTCCGCCAGTGCCGCCTGGAACTCGTCGCGGTCGGCGCCGAGGCAGAAGTCGTCGCCCTCCGCCGACAGCAGCAGCACCCGGATGTCGGGCCGTTCATGGAGGGTGTTGAGCAGGGAGACGAGGTCGTCGAGAGCCGCGACCGTCAGCGAGCCGTCCTGCGCCGACGGATTGAGCCGGACGCGGAGGACAGGTCCGTCCTGCTCGACGTGTATCGCCTTGTAGGGGAAGTTGTCGAAGGCATTGGTCATTTCGATCATATGAGAGCGACATCCAGGTTCAGCGGGCGCCGGAAGGCCACGCGCGGCGCCCACGTCGGACGGCGCACGAGGGTGAGCCGCGGGAAGCGCCGGACCAGGTGGTGCAGGAGGGTCTGGGCCTCCATCCGGGCCAGGGGCGCGCCGAGGCAGTAGTGAATGCCGCCGCTGAAGGCCAGGTGCGCCGGTTTGCGGTGCAGGTTGAACAGCTCGGGGTCCTCGTGCTTGGCGGGGTCGCGGTTGGCCGCTCCCACCATGAGGTGGACCATCTCGTCCTTGCGCACCTCGACACCGCCCAGCTCGGTGTCCCTGGAGGAGACGCGGCTGATCACATGGGTGGGCGGGTCGTAGCGCAAGGACTCCTCCACGGCGGCCGGCGCGAGGTCCGGGTGGATGGTGAGCCGGTTCCACTGCCGGGGGTGTTCGAGGAGCAGCAGGGTCATGGTCGACAACAGGGTGGATGTCGTCTCCAGGGCAGCCAGCAGCACGAACAGCGCCAGGAAGTAGACGGCCTCGTCCGCCTTGTCCTGGTCGCTCTCCATGGCGTCCCAGAGGGTGATCCAGCGCGATACGGGGTCGTCGCCCGGGTGGGCTCGCCGCTCGCGCACCAGGTCCAGGAAGTAGGCGCGCAGCTCGGCCGTGGCCGCGTCGGACAGCGCCAGTTGACTGGCCGAGGGCAGCAACTCCTGGGTGAAGACCTGGTCGTGTGTCAGCTCGCGCAGCCGGGGGAAGTCGGCGCTCGGCAGGCCCAGCCAGTGCCCGATGGTGGCGACCGGCAGCTCCTCGCTGACCAGGGCGTTGAAATCGGCCTCCCCGTCGCGCAGTCGAACGGCGAGGGAGTCCATGAGCCGACCCGTGATCCGGCCGACCGTGCCACGGATCTCCTCCATGGAGGTGCGGTCGAACATGCCGGCCGACCGGCGCACCCAGGTGTGTTCTGGGGGATTGAGGGCGGGCAGCGTCCTGCTCATCTCACGAGAGGAGGGGGCGGTCCACCGGGTGCCGTCCCCCTGCTGTTCTCGCCAGCGGGAGTCGGGCTCCAGCCACTCACGGTTGCGCAGGATCTGATCGCACAGGTCGAAGCGGGTGACGAGATGACCTCCCCAGGGCGCTGCGATGACTCCGCCCCTCGACCGAAGCTCCGCGTAGATCGGAAAGGGGTTGGCCTGGCCCTTCGCTGTCCGTAGACGAGAGAAGAGCGAGACCGCAAAACGTCTGTCGGGGGGCGGAGTTACCGCTGTCTCCACGACGGCTCCTTTCTAGGTATCAGCCGCCATGCATACCCCAACGGTGGCTTAAACATACGAGATGACTATGCGCGTTGGGGTTGCCTTCGTCACTCCCCTCGGGTCCATGCCAGGAAGCGGCTGAACATGCCCGACTTGGGCTTGGCCGCGGACGTCGTCGCAGGCCTGGGCGCCGCGGTGGCGGCCATCGGGGTGGCGGGGGCGGCCGCCTGCTGCGTCTGCGCGGGCGCCGGCGCCACGACCCGGGGCGTGAACCGGACCGGGAGCGTCACCAGCGAACGGCTCCACGGGGCCGGAACCCAGCTCAAGTCCTTGAACGGCACGCGCACTTCGACGTCGGGCAGCCGGTTGAGGAGGGACTCGACGGCGGTGACGGCGATCATGAACGCGGGGTCCTTGGCCGGACAGGCGTGCGGGCCGGCCCCGAAGGCCAGATGCGCCTTCGCGCTGAGCTGCTCACGGTGCTCGGCCAGCCGGGGATCGGTGTTGGCCGCCGCGAAGGAGATGAGGACCGGGTCGTTGGCCTTGAGCGTCCTGCCGCCCAAGTCCACGTCGTGGGTCGGGTAGTGGGCCGCGTAGTTGGCGATCGGCGCGTAGTTCCACAGGACCTGCGTGACGGCGTCCTCGATCGGCAGGCCGGCCTGCCACCCCTCGTCGAGGATCAGCGCGCTGCTCGTGCCGATGGCCGCCGCCAGGGGAGCGGTGCCTCCGGAGAGCAGCGTCACCAGCTGGTGCAGCACCTCCTCGTCGGTGAGCCCCGCAGTGTGCTCCATCAGACGGGTGGTCAGGTCCTGTCCGGGACGGCGCCGCTTGAGGGCGATCAGCTCCCCGAGCGCCTCGCCCAGGACCTGGTCGGCGTTGGGGGTGCCGTCGAAGATGCCGCTGATGCCGACGATCACGCGGTCGCCGATCTCCGGCGGGCACCCGAACAGGTCGCTGAAGACCAGCAGCGGCAGCGGCATGGCGTAGTCGGCCATCAACTCGGCCTGGCCCAGGCGGTCGGTGCTGAACCGGCTGATCAGGTAGTCGGCGGACTGCTGGGTCTGCCGCACCAGTTGGAGCTCGTTGACGCTGGCCAGACTGTCCGTGACCGCCTGGCGCAGCCGGGCGTGCGCCGCGCCGTCACTGAACAGCGCGTTGGGCCGGTACCCCATCATCGGCAGCGCCGGGCTGTCCTCGGGGACACGTCCCTGGTTCAGCGCGTTCCAGCGCCGGGAGTCCCGGACGAACGAGGCGGGGTTCTGGAGGATGTACAGAGCGGCGTCGTAGCTGGTGACCAGCTCGACCTGGACGTCCGGGGCGACGTCGACCGGCGCGCTCGGGCCGAGGGTGCGCAGGTACTCGTAGTGGCTGTCGGGATCGGAGCCGAACTGGGGGCCGTAGACCGGGACGTTGGCGTGGGCGGGGCAGCCGGGAGGTGGCCCCTGTATGCCGGGACGCTGCTGCATGAGTGGGTGGCTCCTAAGAAATGAGGGACAGGAGGTGGTGCACGAGGGTGATGAGAGCCTGCGCCGCCGAGTTCTGGTCCCGTACGTCACAGGCGACGACGGGGGTCTCCGCGGACAGGTTCAGGGCCTCGCGCACCTCCGTGAGCGGGTAGTCGGTGGTGCCTTCGAAGCGGTTGACGCCGATGGCGTAGGTCAGGCCGAAGCGCTCGACCAGGTCGAGGACCGGGAAGGACTCGGAGAGCCGCTCGGGGTCGACCAGCACCAGGGCGCCGAGCGCGCCCCGGGACAGCTCTTCCCACATCTCTTTGAACCGTTCCTGACCGGGCGTTCCGAAGAGGTAGAGCACCACCTCGTCGCTGATGGTCAGGCGGCCGAAGTCCATGGCGACCGTCGTGGTCGTCTTGTCCGGAGTTCCCGACAGGTCGTCAAATCCCACACTCGCTTCGGTGATCTCCTCTTCGGTCCGCAAAGGCTCGATCTCGGAGATACTTCCGATGCACGTGGTCTTCCCGACTCCGAAGTGGCCCACCACAAGGATCTTGACTGCGGTGGACACCGCTGAATCCAGGTACACGTATCACGCTCCGAATCGGGCTTTGAGGCCATCGAGTACCGCGCTGAGGATTTCTCGATCGACACGTTCGGCGCGGGGGACGGGCTTCCTCGTGATGACGAGGCCGCCCTCTTCCAACTCCGCCAGAAGAATCCGGACGATCCCCAGCGGCAGGTGCGTATGGCCGGCCACTTCGGCGACGGACAGAAAGCCGTCCGTGACCATCTCCAGAACCTGGCCAGCCTCCGGGGAAAGCATGAGGCCGGCGGCGGAGGCACCGTCCTCCGCGGACACCAGGGTCGTGCGCTCGTAGGCGTGGTCCGGGGGCAGGGAACGCCCGTTCGTGACCACGAACAGAGGCACTAATGCCGAGGTCAGCTCGAGATCGGGCTCGTCGTTCACTTGCTGCTCACCGCCCCTTGTGGTGACAGATGCGCGCTCAGCCGGGGCACCACCTGGTGCAGCCGGGTCGTGAACTCCTCGATGTCGGCGTCGTGGTCGGCCGCCGCGGCCAGGAAGGCGCGCTGACCGGCCGAGATCAGGAAGATCCAGCCGTGCTGGAACTCGATGACCGTCTGCCGCCACCGGGCGTGCTCGTGCACCCCCGCGAACTGCGAGGTGGCGCGGCTGTAGGCGTGGATGCCCGTCATCGCCGCCGAGATCGTGTCCGCCAGGTCCTGGCTCATTCCCGTGGTGGCACCGCGGGGCAGCCCGTCGGCGCCCAGCAGCACCGCGTGGCGGGCGCCCCGCACCTCACCGACCGCCTCGTCGAGGTCGGCGATCGGGACGCCGGTTCCCCGCCTGCCGCCCAACTGGCCCCCGGCACGGTCGGAACGCTCGGCCACGGCCTCCGCGTTGACCCTGGGGGGCGAGGTGAGGTTGTTGCCGAGCCGGGCGACGAGCCGGTGCATGCGGAAGGAGATCTGCTGCATGTCGACGTCGGGCGCCGCGGCCGCGGCGAGGTAGGCACCCTGCCCCGCCCCGATCAGGAAGATCCAGCCATGGGAGAACTCGATGATCGTCTGGTTCCACTGCCGGTCCTCGCCGGGACCGGCGAAGTGGGAGGTCGCCCGGCTCAGCGCCTGCATCCCCGCCATGGCGGCGGATATGGTGCGCACGTCCTTCTCCGACATGCCGTCGGTCGCGCCGCGGGGGAGACCGTCTGCGGACAGCAGAACAGCGTGCCGCGCCTTCGGCACGTTGCTCACGATGTCCTCGAGCATCCACGACAGGTCGTTGGTCATGCGTTATCGGACCCTTCGAACGGAGCCGCGGAGAGGTTCCGGCCCGAGAGCGTGCCGCGCTGGAAGGCTCCCAGGCTTCGGCCGGCGCGGCCGGCCTCGTCCGGCGGTGTGACGGACTGTCCCGAGTCGTTGCGGTCGGGCACGCTGTCGGGAACGGCGTCGGGAACACTGGCGATGGGCACCTGGCGCGCCCCCCGCTTGGGCAGACCGTGCGCGGTGCGCGGACCGGACTCGGACCGGCCCGTCGCGCTGCGGATCGGGCTGACCTGGGGCACCTCGGTGGGTTCGGTCGGCGTGGTCTCCTCCTCGGTCCACAGCTCCTCCGGCAGCAGGACGACCGCCCGGACACCGCCGTAGCGGGAGATGCCGGTGACGTCCACCCGGAACCCGTACTGCTGGGCGAGCAGGCCGATGACGGGGAAACCGAACTTCGGCTGGTTGCCCAGCTGGGACAGCCGGGGGCGGAACTCGCCGGACAGCAGGGTGGACGCCTTCTGGCGGTCCTCGTCGTTCATGCCGACACCGGCGTCGTCGATGACGATGCACAGGTTCTTCTGCACCCGCTGGAAGGTCACCTCGATCGGCGAACCCTGCTGGGAGAAACTGGCGGCGTTGTCGAGGAGTTCCGCGACGGCGAGAGCAACCGGGGAAACGGCGGACGCCTTCAACGCGAAACCGGTCTGCTGCATGATTTCGACGCGGCGGAAGTTGCGAATCTGTCCCTGCGCGCTGCGCACCACGTCATAAACACTTGCGGGCTTACTGCGGCGACCCAGCGGCGCACCGCACATCACCGCAATACCCTGAGCCTTCCGCGCCATTTGCGCATTGGCATGGTTTACTTCCAGCAGATCCGCCAGTACGGCGTGGCCGCCGTACTTCCGCTGAATTTCCTCAAGGAGTGCCAACTGCTCGGCCGCAAGGCTCTGCAGAAAGCGTGCCGAACCCTTGAGGACGGCCTTGGTGCTCTCCTCGGCCCCCTCTTCGGCTTCTTGGATGGTCTGGTCGTGCTCGGCCTTGTGACGCTGCAATTCATGCCACACCGTGGCAAGTTGCCCTTCGGCCTCGCTCAACTTCTGTGTGTAGGCGGCCTCGGCCTGGCTCTTCTTCGTCGTGATGGCACTATTTCGACGATAGAGCACCAGGGCCGCGGCGACGGCGAGCACCACCGCGGCAACCAGGCACCAAACAAGTGCGTCTCGAATCATGGAAACCTTTCCTGGCGTTTAGCCTGCAGCCGTCGGTGGGTGGCGCCTCGTGGGAGTCCGCGGCACAACCGCTCAGAGCGACCCGACCGCTGTTGCGTTGAGAACAGGCCGACCTCAATGCAGTGCCCGAGCCGAGTGGACCAAGGTCACAGACGCGGGGATGCTATCACTGACTTAGGGCACCCTCCGCAACTCCGCGAGAGCAAGTGCCCATCTCCGTTCGCCACTTGGCCGCGTCCTGATATGCGGGGTGTTGCCTTCCCGCGGCCGGGACGTTAACCGTTATGTGTTCGCTACATAAGGCGGATTGCGGGATATCTACGATTTGTACGGTCAAGTCCCCACCCAGAGCGTGGAACTGACGGCCCGTCGTGAGCGCGGCACACCACACGCTCACAACCCCGCACCGCTTTTTTCACAGACGAGGCTGCCCACGCCCACAGGTCATTACGCAGGGACGCCTCTCGGGTGTTCAACGGTTCCCCTCCGGCGTCCCCGCGGCCGGGGCGCCGCGCCAGGGGCGCTCGTGTTGCGGGAGGCCGAGGGCGGGCGTGGGCAGGGCGAGTTGAGAGTCCATGATCACCACTGGGTAGGATGCGGACGGAAACGGGCGGAGCCGTTCCACGTCTACCGGACGAGGCTCGCCGGATACAGGCGCTCCTCGGACAGCGTGACGACCGAGGCACGGGATCCGCCCGTCGGTCCACGGTGACTCACGTGTCGCGGTGGACACCATCCGGCTCGCGCACAGGGCGCCGGGCGTCATCCGCCCGTACCTGTTCGGGTCGTTGCCCGCTGTATTGCCGCGCTGCCGCTCATCACGGCGGTCCTGTCGTGGCGTTCGGGGGCGGGTCGGCGTCAGTGGCTCCGACTGCCCGCGTGTACGCCGGCGTTGTGGGTCACCTGTGGCTGTCGCACGCGCGTCGCGACGGGTACCCGGCGGCGATCCATCGGCGCACCACGGCCCGCGGCAGGTGCCCGTCGGCCGCGATGACGTCCTCGGGTATGCCGGAGGACCAGGCGGCCAGCGTCGCCCTGTGCAGTGCGGCGGCGCGGACGGCGAGGCCGGCCCGGTACGCGGCCGCGGAGCCGCGGGCGAGCTGAGGGGCGTCCTCGGCCAGTTGCCGGGCCGCCCGGCGGACGGCGCGGCGGGCGCGCAGCACGTCGAGGTCGCTCATGCCGCCACCGCCTTCCGCTCCGTGCCGAAGGGCGCGTCGCCCGGATCCCGGCGCAGGTCCCGGACACCGGACTCCAGGGCCGGCCGTGCGACACGCCGCTCCAGCCCGCGCGGCGGGCCGGCCGGCGAGACGGCGGCCCGCAGGGCCGTGGTCCCACCGCTGTCACGCCGCACCCGCGGCCCGGTCGCGGCCAGCCCGCGGCCGGTGCCACGAGCACCGCCGCCCTCATGCGGGATGACGCCGCCGAGGAAGCCGATGCCGGAGACGGCGCGGGAGGCGATCAGGGTGGGGCCGCCGGAGTCGCAGTCGACGCCGGCCGCCGGCCGGAGAGCGACATCGAACGTGGTCGGGTTCGCCATGGAACCTCCCCTCGCCCCGTGGGAGCGGGGCAGGACGAGGGCACGGCAGCCGCCGGCGGCGCGGGGCCGCGGGCTACCGGATGCCCGAGGAGCTGGGGGACACGGGAACGCGGGGCCGGGGATGGCCCGGACTACTACTGGAGTCCATGTCTCTCACCTCCTCGGTGCCGACGGCGGACCTCCACCATACTTGCACGGCAACGCAATTACATACCCGGATGGCCGTCAGTCGACCGGCCACGTATGGCCCGGGGCGTTGAGGTGCATGTAGTCGACGTACTGCTGCGTCATACGCCGCAGCGCCTCGTGCCGGCCGCAGTGGGTGGTGGCGTCGATGTGGTGGAACATCTCCTTCTGCCAGATCGCACCGTTGCGGCCGGTGACGCACCGCTGCTCGATGATGCCGAGCAGCGGCTCGCGCCAGGCGTCGTCCATGCCGGACTGCTCCAGCCCCCGGTGGGCCAGCGGCAGCAGCCGCCGCAGCACGAGTTCGGGCACCGGCACCTCACCCATCCCGGGCCAGTACAGCCGTGCCTCCATGCCGTGCCGCGCCGCCGTGTGCAGGTTCTCCTCGGCGGCCGAGAAGGACATGCGCGACCACACCGGCCGGTCCTCCTCCACCAGGGCGCGGGTGAGCCCGTAGTAGAAGGCGCCGTTGGCGAGCGTGTCGGCGACGGTCGGGCCGGCGGGCAGCACCCGGTTCTCCACCCGCACGTGCGGCTTGTCGCGGTCGATGGCGTAGACGGGGCGGTTCCAGCGGTAGATGGTGCCGTTGTGCAGGGTGAGCTCGGCCAGCTCCGGGATGTCGCCGCGGTCCAGTGTCTCCGCGGGGTCCTGCTCGTCGCACAGCGGCAGCAGCGCCGGGAAGTAGCGCAGGTTCTCCTCGAAGAGGTCGAAGACGCTGTTGATCCACCGCTCGCCGAACCACACCCGGGGCCGTACCCCCTGCACCTTGATCTCCTCCGGGCGGGTGTCGGTGGCCTGCTCGAACAGCGGGATACGGGTCTCGTGCCACAGCTCCTTGCCGAACAGGAACGGCGAATTGGCCGCCAGCGCGACCTGGACCCCGGCGATCGCCTGCGCCGCGTTCCAGTAGCCGGCGAACTCCTCCGGGGAGACCTGAAGGTGGAACTGGGTACTGGTGCACGCGGCCTCGGGAGTGATCGTGTCGGCGTAGGTCCGCAGCCGGTCCACGCCGTCCACCTCGATGTGCAGGTCCTCGCCCCGGGCCGCGAAGACCTGGTCGTTGAGCAGCCGGTAGCGCGGGTTCTCCGACAGTGCCGCCTCGCCGACGTCCTCCTGCCGCAGCGTGGGCAGGATGCCGATCATGATCAGATGCGCGCCCACCGAACCGGCACGCTCCTCCGCGTGGTTCAGCGCGGCGCGGATCTCGGACTCCCAGGCGTCCGGGCCGCCCTCGGTCAGCCGGCGGGGCGGGATGTTGATCTCGAGGTTGAACCGGCCCAGCTCCGTCGCCCAGGCGGGGTCCGCGATCGCCGCCAGCACGTCGCTGTTGCGCATCGCTGGCTCCGCCCCGTCGTCGCCCAGGTTCAGCTCGATCTCCAGCCCCACCTGGGGCCGCTCGGACTCGAACCGTGACTCACGCAGCATCTGCGCGAACGCGTCGAGGCACTGCTGCATCTTGATCCGGTACCGGCGGCGGTCCTCGCGGGTGAAGACCAGCGCCGGGACGTCACGTCCCATCGGCCCTCCCGGAACCCCCTCCTCGGACACCTCACCTCCCCAGCGTCGCACCACCCGGCGACGCTGACCAGGCGAGGGCGGGAGGGCCCACGCCGCACCGGGCGGGGCCCCTCGCGGCCGCTCCGGGCGCTCACCGCGACCGTGCGAGCCGTTCCAACCGGGCGTGGACGTGATCCACGTGGTGCTCGGACTCCGGCTTCATCAGGACGCTGCGCAGGACGCGGGCGCCGTCGGTGTCCGCCGTGACCTTCGGGTGGCGGGCCGTGAACGCCTCGCGGCCGGCCCTCAGCGTGCTGAGGAACACGGGATCGGGGCCGGTCATGCCGTCGTCGAGGATGCGCGCGGAGGCGGCGTCGACGGCGCTCAGCGTGGTGGGCTCCACCGCCGGGAAGTAGGTGACGATGTCCAACTCGGGCCGCTGGTACAGCTCCAGGATCTCGGAGGTGTCGATCAGGTCCGCCCACCTCAGCGCGGCCCGGCGGCCGGCCGCGAGGACGCCGCCCAGACCGTCGGGCGTGGGCGGGAGAAGCCGGAACGTGAGCCACAGGGCGGCCGCCGAGGCGCCGGCGCGCGAGCACTCCAGGCTGATCTCGCCGAGGTGCAGTTCGGCGGAGGTGAAGTAGGTGTACGGGGAGTCGTGCAGGTAGAAGCGGCCCACCTCCGGGTCGCGGAAGAGGACGGCACCGCAGCCGTAGGGCTGAAGTCCGTGCTTGTGCGGGTCGACGACGACCGAGTCGCACCCGGCGATCGCCCGCCACGGCTCGGGCGGCAGCCCCGCGTCACCGCCGGCGCCTGCGAGCAGGGTGAAGAAGCCGCCGTACGCGGCGTCCACGTGGACGCGGGCGCCGTGGCGCCGCGCGAGGGGTACGGCGTCGTGGATCGGGTCGACGGCCCCGAGCCCCGTGGTGCCCGCGGTGACGACCACCGTGCCCACCCGGCCGGTCCGCAGCAGGTCCTCCAGCGCGCCGAGGTCCATACGGCCCCGGTCGTCGGTGGGGACAGGGTGGCCCTCCACGCCCAGGACGCGGCACATGCGGCCGTGGGTGTAGTGGGCGTCCTCGCTGTAGGCGACGCCCCGCCCGGGGTGGAGTTCCCGGGCGACGTAGAGGGCTTCGAGGTTGGCGATCGTGCCGCTGGTGGTGAGGTGGCCGAGGTGGGTGTCGTAGCCGAACATCGCGGCGAGTTGCGCGACGGCCTCCCGTTCCATGCGGGCGGTGGCCGGACCGCCGTCCAGGGCGTGGTTGTTGGGGTTGATCAGCATGGCGGTGAGGTAGCCGGCCACGGCCGCGGGGTGCGGCGGCTTGAGCATCTGGCCCACGTAGGACGGGTGGAAGAAGGGGTAGTTGTCCTTCAGTCGGCCGGTGAACTCCTCGAAGGCGGCGGCGAACCGGTCGTCGTCGACCTGGAGCGACGGGTGCGGCTGGTAGGGGGCGAAGGTGTCGGCCCACTCCTGTATCGCCTGGGTGGCTCGGCCGAGCCAATGCTGCAGGTCCACTGCTCTCCCTCTCTCCGGCTCTCGTGCGGACCCGGCCACCATAGAACTTCGTTGACTGCTCAGCAATTGATTGCTCAGTAATTGAGGTGTCGGTAGGTGATTCGGCAGTAAACTGGGCGGGACGGACCCGCGCAGGGCCGAAGCGGGAGAGGACGTCTGGCAGGTGAATGACACGACCCGGCAGGACGACGAGGCCGCCCGTGCCGCGAACAGTCCGCTCGTGCACGACTTCGGCCTGCTGATCAAGGCCGCCACCCGCCTGGAGCAGCGGATCGACACCGCTCTGCGCCATGAGTGCGGGATCGGCCACACGATGTTCGAGGTCCTCATACGGCTCTGCCGGCAGCCGGACGAGGAGGTCTCGCAGCGTGTGCTCGCCACCGACCTCACCCTCACCAGCAGCGGCATCACCCGCCTGGTGGACCGCATGGAGGAGGCCGGCCTGGTCCGGCGCGTGCCGTCCCCCGAGGACCGCAGAAGCGTCCTGGTGGAGCCGACCGCACAGGGCCGTGCCGTCTTCCTCCGGGCCGCGGTCGTGCACGCGGACGTCGTCGAGCGTTACTTCGTCGCACCGGTGGCGGGCGACGACTACGCCCGGCTGACCGGCTCGCTGCGGGAGATCCACCAAGCGCTGCGCGAGGGCGCCGACTGAGAGGCCCCGCCCCGGATCCATCGGTATCGGTGTCGGTATCGGTGCCGGTCCTGCCGCGCCGCCGCCGGTTCTTTCGGCCTTTCGACTTCCGGTCTTCCGGCCTACGGGCCTACCGGCCTACGGGCCTACCGGCCTACCGGCCTACCGGTCTACCGTTCTTCCGGCCTACCGGTCTTACGTGCGCCGGAGTCGGCGCACGGCGCCCTCCGGTGGGCGCTCGCGCAGCGCGCCGTAGGCGAGGAAGTACGCGGGCAGCCGCCGGACCGGCCGGGATCCGGTGAGCAGGCCGGCGGTGCGCCGGGCCCGGGCGGCGCTGCCGAGGGGTTGCCGCCCCCGCAGGACGGGCGCGATGAATCCGGCGTGGGCGGCCCGTTGCAGCCCCTGCGTCACGATGGTGGTGGGACGGCGGCGGCGCTGCACGGCGCGTACGTCGCGCAGGCCCACGGTCCCTCGGCGCAGTGGCTCGACCAAGTGCCGGGCGGCGGCGACGGCGTCCTCCACGGCGAGGTTGATGCCGATGCCGAAGACCGGGGACATCGCGTGCGCGGCGTCGCCGATGCACAGCAGTCCCGGCCGGTGCCAGCGGCGCAGCCGGTCCAGCCGCACGTCCAGGAGCTTGACCTCGTCCCAGGAGCGCAGGGTGTGCGTGCGGTCCGCGACCCAGGGCACGGCGGTGGCGAAATCGGCCAGGAAGCGGTCGAGGCCGGCGGCGCGGCGCTCGGCGTCGGTGCCCTTGGGGATGAGCGCGGCGCACTGCCAGTACGACCCGCGGTCGATCATCGCGGTCAGGAAGCGGTCGCCCGCGCCGCCGACCAGTCCGCTCGGGTCGCCCTCGTGCCGCGGCAGCCGGAACCACCAGGCGTCCATCGGGCAGTCGAAACGGCGCAGCCCCAGTTCCGGCCGCGAGCGGGCCAGTGAACCGCGGCCGTCGCAGGCGACCGTGAGGACCGCGCGCAGTTCACCGGTGCGGCCGTCGGAGGTGCGGTAGCGCACCCCGGTGACCCGTCCGCGCTCGATCAGGAAGGAGGTCGCCTCGGTGTTCATGCGCACGTCGAAGGACGGCTCGCGCCGGGCCTCGTCCACGAGGAGGTCGAGCAGGTCCCACTGGGGCACCATCGCGACGTAGTTGTACGGGCCGGGAAGCGCGGTGAGGTCCGCGACCGTCACCATCGACCGGCCGGGTCCGGCGGGCAGTTGGACGGTGCGCACCCGGCGCTGGGGCAGCCGCGCGAAGCGCTCGGCCAGCCCCAGGTCGTCCAGCAACGCCAAGGTCGAGGGGTGCACGGTGTCGCCGCGGAAGTCGCGCAGGAAGTCGCCGTGCTGTTCCAGCACGGTCACGCGTACGCCCGACCGGGCCAGCAGCAGGGCGAACACCATGCCCGCGGGACCGCCCCCCACCACACAACACGTGGTCCGCTCCATCACGGCCCTGCCTCTCAGGAGAGCAGTAATTCATCGGATGATGAAAATTATACTCCCCGAGGGACGTGGCGGGCGGACCCTCTGAGCGGTCCGGAACCACGGTCCGGAAGCGCGTCCCGAAGCCAAAGCGCGATCCGAAACCGTGGCCCGGTGGCGGGTCCGCCGTGCCCGGCGGGCGCGGGTGTCGCCCGTGCCCGCCGGGAGGCCGGTCCATGGCGCGGGCCGGTGCCGATCCGTGCCGGTCAGCGCAGGTCAGTGCAGGTCAGCGCAGCTCAGAAGGAGACGCTGACATTCGCCTGGCGGTACTGGCCGACGGTGCCGAGGACCTGTTCGCCGGTGGCGGCGACCTGGCCCAGCAGGTCCGCGTCGCAGACCGCCGTGGGGCCGACGGCGATGCCGGCGTGCGGGCTCAGACCGCCGGAGATGTCGTCGAGCGCGGCCTCGGAGATCTCGGCCGTCCGGATCCGGGGAGCGGTGTTCATGAAACTTCCCTTCGTACGGATGTCCGCCGACGGGGGCCGACCCGCTGGGGGCAGTGTGCGGGTCGCGACTGGATCACCCCCGCGACGCGAAGGATCCAAGCACGGAGCCGGCCGGGGTCTCCACTCAACCTGTGCGCCCCGTCAAGAGGGTTGACCGCACCGGTGACCTATCTGTGCAGGCGTGCCCACGACTTCGGGGATGCTTCGGCACACGCCGTACGGCATTCGGGTGCCGATTCCGTCCCCGCCGTTGTTCCGAACGCGTGACGCGCGTGCGGCGGTGCGCGACCGTCGCGTCTTTGTGTGGTTTTATGATTCCTTGTGTCCTCTTTGCGTATTCAGTGCGCGGGTTTACCAAAGACGGATGGATGTTCGACGCTGAAGACGGGCTGTCACCGATCGGCTGTGGGCCATACGGATGGCCGGAACGGGCCGCAGACCCCCGCATGGCTTCGTTCGGCCCACGGGCGGCCCGCGGACGGCTCCGGAGAGCGGGAGATCGACCCGGACAACGGGATGGGGCCCTTCCCGACCCAAGCGAGGGGCAGCCGCGGCCAAGGACGCTCCTCGTTCCCTCGTGCGGCGGTATGGAGAGGGCGTCAGTAGCCCGGATGCGACGCTCAGGTGGTGGGGCGTCAGATTTCCGCTGAAGGTGATCACGTCGCGGCTGCGATTCCCGATTGAGTGGGCGTTGGGCCGGCTCTCGCAGTCGTGACGGAAGGAACACCCATGCGTATCACCCGTACTCTGTTCACCTCCGCGGCCCTGGCCGCGGCTGTGGCGTTCTCCGTCCCTGCTGCGAGCGCGGTGACCCTGACCGCGCTCCCCTCCTCGCAGCAGCAGGCCGCCAAGGCCGACAACTCCGGCGGCGAGGACTCCGACGACAACGACAGCGACGAGGGCCAGAAGGGCGAGGACCGCGGCGACGACGAAGGCCGCGACTACGGCGACAAGGGCGGCGAGGGCCGCGACAACGGCGGCGAGGAGCGTGGCGAGGGTCGCGACAAGGGCCGTGGCGAGGATCGCGGCGAAGGCCGTGGTGAGGGCCGTGAGGGCCGGCCGCAGGGTGGCGTGCAGGCCGGTGGCGGAGCCCTTGCCATGTTGAAGGCCGAGGGCGACCGCGGTGGTCGTGACGAGGACGAGCGCGGCGACGGTGACGAGGGTCGCAAGGGCCGTGAGAAGGGCGACAAGGGCCGTGGCGAGGGTCGCGGCGAAGGCCGTGGTGAGGGCCGTGAGGGCCGTGAGGGCCGGCCGCAGGGTGGCGTGCAGGCCGGTGGCGGAGCCCTTGCCATGTTGAAGGCCGAGGGCGACCGCGGTGGTCGTGACGAGGACGAGCGCGGCGACAGTGACGAGGGTCACGAGGGCCGTGACAACGGCGGCGAGGACCGTGGCGAGGGTCGCGGCGAAGGCCGTGGTGAGGGCCGTGAGGGCCGGCTGCAGGGTGGCGTGCAGGCCGGCGGTGGCGGGCTGGCTCAGTCCTCCAACACCCTGGGCCTCGGGGCGGGGGCCGCGCTGCTGCTCGGCGGCCTGGGCGCTGGTGCGTACATGCTCCGCCGCCGTCAGGCGTCGGACCCCTCCGCGGTCTGATCGGGCCGCTCTTGTTTGTCGCTGGGCTGCCACGGTCCGCGTCACCTCCCCAGGGGGGCAGCGCGGGCCGCGGCAGCGGCGGCCGGCCCCAACCGTCGCCCGCGGCCAGTACCACCTCTTGACGAAAGGCACCGTCCATGGCTTCTCAGCAGCCGCCCCAGACGGAGCAGAGCGGGATCAAGCCCGCCAGGCGTCGTTTCCGGCTCCGCCTGCTGTGGCCCGCGGCAGCGGTCGGGCTGGGCATCGCCCTCATTCACAACTCCCTGGTCGCCGCGCCCGTGGCGCACCCCACGCACACGAACCGTCCGGCGGCGGTCACCTCCCTGGCCCCCATGTCGCCGGAGCCGAGCGTCGACACCGGCACCAGGACCGGCTCGACGACCGGCACCAGGACCGGCTCGACGACCGACCCCAGGACTGGCTCGACGATCGACCCCAGGGCCGGCTCGACGACCGATCCCAGGGCCGGCTCGACGACCGACCCCGGAACCCACACCAGGACCGGCATCAAGTCCGGCGCCAAAGCCGGCAAGTCGTTGCCCCGCTCGGAACCGACGCGGATCTCGATCCCGAAGATCGGGGTGGACGCGCCGTTCACCAAACTGTCCGTCAACGCCTCGGGACAACTGAACCCGCCGCCGGCCAACAACACCAACCTGGTCGGATGGTTCAAGGGCGGGCCGTCGCCCGGCGAGCGCGGAGCCTCGGTCGTCGTCGGTCATCTGGACACGAAGACCGGTCCCGCGGTCTTCGCCGAGCTGGACTCGCTCGAACCCGGAGCCGTCGTGAACATCACCCGCGCGGACGGCACCGTCGCCCGCTTCAAGGTCGACTCCATCGACGCCTTCAGCAAGGCGCACTTCCCCGACGACAGGGTCTACGCGGACACCGCGACTCCCCAGTTGCGGCTGATCACCTGCGGCGGGAAGTTCGACCGCGCCAAGGGGGGCTACCAGGAGAACGTGGTCGTGTTCGCCCACCTCGACTCGGGCTCACGACGCTGACGGACCGGGAAGGGTGCGTACCCGTGCGTGTCGCACCCACCCCGGCCTGCATGGCTCGCCGCCCGGCGCCCCAGCGGAGACAATGGACTGCCGGGAGCGGTGAGGGGGTTGCGATGCCCGCATGGCACCTGCGCGACTATCGCGACGACGATCTTGACCAGGCGATCCTGATCTGGGAGGAGAGCCGGCAGGCCGACGAGGATCCGGTCTTCCCGGTCTCGGAGGTGATGGCCGAGGCCCGGGCCGGACAGAACGCCGTGGTCGCCGTCGTGGGTGACGAACTGGTGGGCATGGCCGCGGCACGGGCGAGCGGCCAGCGAGGATGGGTCCTCCTGGTGGCGCTCGCCGCCCGGTGGCGCCGGCGCGGCATCGGCAGCGCCCTCCTCACCGAACTGGAACGGCGTCTGAGGGCACTGGGCGTGCGTCGCATCAGCGCCCTGCTGCCCCCCGGCGCCGCCGGAACCACGGCCCTGGAACACTGCGGCTACCGCTTCCGGGACGACCTGGTCTACTACGAGAAACTCGAACCGCAGGGACCCTCCGACGCCGGCGCCCTCACGGAACTGGGTGGTCGCATGCTTCCCGAGGGTCTCTGGGACGCCATGGCCGGCATGGAACGGGAGAAGCAGGTCGTCGAACGGCGTGTCGTGCTCCCCCTGGCGGAGCCGGCGCTCGCCGACCGTTACGGCGTCGCCCCGCCGAAAGGGGTCATCCTCTTCGGCCCGCCCGGCACCGGGAAGACCAGTTTCGCCAAGGCGGTGGCCTCACGGCTCGGCTGGCCGTTCGTGGAACTCTTCCCGTCCCGGCTCGCCGCCGACACGAGCGAGGGACTGGCGACGGCGCTTCGGGTGGTGTTCGCCGATCTGGCGGAACTGGACACGGTGCTGCTCTTCATCGACGAGGTCGAGGAGATCGCCGGTGTGCGATCCGGCATGGCGGTGGACCCTGGGCACGGGGTGACCAACGAACTGCTGAAGCTCATACCGGGCTTCCGCGAGCACGACTCCCGGCTGCTCGCCTGCGCCACGAACTCGGTGCGCTCCCTCGATCCGGCGTTCCTGCGGCCGGGCCGGTTCGACTACGTCATCCCGATCGGACCCCCCGACGCGACGGCCCGCTCGGCGATCTGGGACCGCTACCTCCGGGCCACCGACTCGGTGGACGTGGCACAACTGGTCGCCGCCAGCGAGCTGTTCACCCCCGCCGACATCGAGTTCGCCGCCCGCAAGGGCGCGCAGGCGGCGTTCGAACGCGAGGTCGCGCATCGACAGGGCCGTCCGGCCACCACCGAGGACTACCTCGACGCCATCGCCGACACCCGGCCCACGCTCACCGCGCAGGCGATCGAGGAGTTCACCGAGGACATCGAGACGTACAGTCGCCTCTGAGACGGGCGACGATGCCGGGCCGACGTCGACGACGGAGCCGACGTGCCGGCGGCGACGCCGCGGTCGGGTGGGAGGCAGGTGTGGCGAGGTCACGCAACAGGTCGGCGCGGCGCCGGAGAGCGCGGCGCCGCAGGGCCGCGGCCGGTCGCGCGAGCACGTACCGCGTGCCCGGCGCCCCGGGGGGCGCCGGATGGGGCATCGGCGCGGACCGGCAGCGGACCCTGCGGAAACTGGCCGATCGAGCGGACGCGTCCGCGAACGCCCCGCTCCGGCGGCTCGTGTGGTGGTGCGGGTCCGCCGTGTTCCTGACCGGCGTCGTGCTGCTGGGCACGGTGGCCGCCTCCGCGGTGGGATGGGCGGGCACCCCGGGCATGTTCACGGCCCGCGAGTGCCATCGCGAGGAGAGCGGCAGGGGAGGCAAGAGCGTGGCCTGCTCCGGGTCGTTCGTCGCCGAGGACGGAAGCCTCGTCGACACGGCCGCGGTCCTGCACTGGGCGGAGGGCGAGGCGGGAGGACGGATCCGGGTCCGCGCCCTGATCCTCGGCGGCTACCAGAGGGAGAGCGCGCTCGACGCGGCACTGGTCGCCGTCCTCATCGCGCTCCTCGCCACCCCGGCGATCGGCTGCGCGTTCGCCGGCCTGTCCCGCCACAGCCAGGACCGCCTCGCCGCCCGGCTGCCCGGCCGGGCCTTCAAGTCCTATGTGCGATGGAGGTCCTGACGGCGCGGGACCGCCGTCCCGGCGGACGACCAACCGGGCATCCCGGGTCTATCCTGGCGCTGTCGCTGCGCGGGCGCGTCTTCGGGGGGACAGGATGGCCCACACCAATCGAGTACGTCCTGACACCTCGACCCCGGCCGCGCCCGGGGACACCGCGAACACCGCACAGCGGATCAAGGCCGCACTGGTCTCTCTCGGCCCGTTCAGCGCGGCTCTCGTCGCCTACAAGGCCGTCCTCGACTACGTACTGCCCGAGGACTGGTTCAGCGTCGCCGTTCTCCGCTATCTGTTCGCCGGTCTGTGCGCCCTGTGCATCGGCCTCGCGCTGCGCCTGGCCGGGCAGCGGTACGCCGGTGAGGCCTCCGCGCCCGCACCCGCCCCGCCGCCACCGGGGTCCGCGGCGCCGTCCGTCAGGCGTGTGGTCGACGACTCGGCCCACGGTGTGCTCGCCGAGTTCCGCGAGGTGCGCCACCGGGGTGCCGATCTGGCCGGCTGGTCGCAGTACCTGAACGACCATCACGTGCCGCCCACGGCGGTCGGCAGCTCGTACGGTCTGCGGATGATCACGGCGTTCGACATACGCGACCCCCGCATCAGCCGGCGGCGCGTGATCGACTCCCTGCTCGCCCTGCAGAAGCCGGGCGGGGGATGGGCCGCCAGCACCCAGCGCGACCGGGGCAGACCCGAGATCACCGCGTGGGTTCTGGCCGCCATGTTCCGCGGCGGCCTGGACAACGGGACCAAGGCCGAACTCGTCAACCTCCTCGAGCGGATGCTGGATCCGCAGGAGGATCCCGTCGGAATGAACCGTACGACCGTGCTCACGGTCGCGATCTCCACACTGGCGGAGGTGGCTCCGGCGTCACCGAAACTCCCGTGGCTGGCCCGCCGGCTGCTCGACGGGGCCCAACGGGAGGACGACGAGGCGGCCCCTGTCGCCCACTGGGGTGAAAACCTGCACAGTGCGGCGAAGTCCGCCGCCCACACGGCCCGTGCCGCGCTCGCCCTCCACCGAGCCGCGGGCGTCCTCGCCGACGGGGCGGTGTACAGGAACGCGGCCCGCTCCGGGGTCCGCTGGCTGTGCGCCGCGGACCTCGACGTGCGGACCACGGACGAGCAGCTCCGCCGCCCCGTCGACGACGGCACGGTGGACGCGCTGCTCATCGGACACTTCACCGCGGCCTGGGTCGCGAGGGCCCTGATGCTTCCCGGAACTCCCGGCTGCGAGGAGAAACTGAGGGGAGCCGTGGCCGACATCCTCAAGAACTACAAGGACGGCGCCTGGCGATGGCACGACGACACGAGACCGATCTGGATGACCTATCAGGGCACGAGCACCCTGAGGGACTTCGCGTTGAGGACGACGGCATGCCCGTAGCCCCGAGGCCCGACCACACGCTGACGGTCGCCAGCTGGAATCTGCACGAGGGCGTTCCGGCGTCGGGAGGAACGCATCCGTGCTCCGCCGGCGTCGTGGAGGAGGTCGTCCGTTTCCTCACGCACCGGCGCGTCGACATCGTCGCCTTCCAGGAGGTCGGATTCGACGACCGCGGGACGTCGGAACTCCTCGACCACATCACGAGGAGGACGGCGCTGCGGCACACCGCGGTCCTTCCGCTGCACGAATCGTCCTTCTTCCCGGGCCGGCTCAGCGGGGTGGCGGTGGCCGGGCGGTTCCCGTTGAGCCGGTACCGGCAGCACCGGCTGCCCAACCCCGGTCTGCGCACGACGATCGGGGGACAGGAGATCCACAGCCACGACAAGGGTCTGGTGACGGCCACCTTCCCCCTGGGGGAAACGGAGGTCGACGTGACCTCACTGCACGTCCTGCCCTTCTACCTGTTCCGCCGGGAGCCCGACGAGGCGGAGTTCAAGGAGGTCTGGGACTCGCTGGCCGGGGAGCTCGGCCGCCATGCGAACAGCCGCCTCACGCTGGTCTGCGGGGACTTCAACACACCGGCACGCCGACTGGTCCTCGGCGCGGGCACCCTTCCGCTCGCCAGCTCGATCGACGGCCGGCCCACCTACAAGGACAGGTCCGTGGACGACATCCTCTACGGCCCCGGCATCGCCGTGAACCGTACCGAGGTCGTCGACAACTTCTCCGACCACAGGGCGTGCGTCGCGCAGTTCCGTCTGCCCACCGGTCCCGGCCGATGAACGACACTCATCCACTGCGAGCATCCACGAGGCAGGCATGGGAACAGCCCACATCACGGCAGCCCGGCGGACCCTGGCCGAAGCGGTGGGACGCGATATGCCCGAGGACCGGCTGCTGGACGCCGCCCGAGCGGCCGTCGCCGAACTGGCCCGTCCCGGAAGGCTGGTGGAGCTGGTCACGGAACTCGCCTCGGGAGCGGGCGACCCGGCGGCCCACGCGCGCTACTCGTACCGACACGTCCTCGGCTTCCGTAAACTGCTGCTGATCGACGGGGGCCACCGGCACAGGCTGCGCGCCCACCTGTGGCAGCCGGAGGTGGAGGGCACCGGCCCGGAGGACATCCACAACCACCGTTCACCGCTCGCGTCCTGCGTGGTCCGGGGACGGCTCGGCATGGAGCTGTACGAGCCGTCCCCCGACGGCGGCATCACCGCGACCCGGTACCGCGAATCACTGTCGGAACACGACGCGCACTGGCAGCTCACCGCCCTGGGACCGGCGCGGCTGCGGTCGCTCCACACCGCCCGGTACACCGCGGGCTCCTCCTACGCCCTGCCCGCGCACACCCTGCACCGCGCATGGTGCGACACGAGCGAGCCGACCGTGACGCTGTTCCTGGAGACGGGCGGCGGACGCAGCCCGCACACCGATGTGTTCACCCGGTCGGACGCGCGACCCGGAGCCGTCGAGAAGGAGCCCCTGAGCGAGGACGACTACCTGTCCGAACTCTCCATGCTGGCCAGGGCACTCGGGGCCGGCGCCCGGGCCGCCTGAGGCCATGCCGTCCCACGGCTCCGCCGCCGCGGTCCCTTCGCCGCGGGTGGTCACGACGGGTCGCCGGTCGGCAGTTCCAGGAGGAGTTCGTAGCCCCCGTCGGCCGTGGGCCCGGAGGTGACGGTGCCGCCGAGGAGTTCGGCGCGCTGGCGCAGGCCCGCCAGGCCGTGGCGGGCGCTGGGCAGTGGCAGGGCGGGCCGGGTGGGGGCGGTGTTGGCGACCGTGGCGCGCAGGGTGCCGCCGCCGTGCTGGACACGGACGGTCGCCCTGGCACCGGGCGCGTGTTTGCGGATGTTGGTCAGGGCCTCCTGCACGGTGCGGTAGACGGCGCGCTGAACCGGGGGAGGAAGGTCCTCGGGCAGGTCCGTCTTCAGTTCCGCCTCGATGCCGCTGCCGTCCACCAGCCGCCGCAGGTCGGCGAGGGACGGCTGGGGGGTCAGCTCGGTGGGGCGGCTGCCGGAGGCGCGCAGGACGCTGACCATGTGCCGCAGCTCGTCGAGGGTCTCCACACTGAGCCGCCGGATGGTCGCCGCGGCTTTCCGCGTCCCGGTGTCGGGTCCGGCCACCTGGAGCGCGCCGGCCTGGACGGCGATCAGGCTGACCTGGTGGGACACCACATCGTGCATCTCCCGGGCGAGCTGCGCGCGTTCCTTCGCCAGGACGCTCTGAGCGGTCAGCAGCCGTTCGTACGCGCGGGCCTCGGAGATCTCGGCGAGCCGGAGGGACAGATCGCGGCGGGCCTGCACCAGCTGGCCCAGGAAGACGGGCGCGGCCGCGGTGGCCAGCGTGTAGCTGAGGTGGAACAGGCTGCCGGTGCGGGTGAGTTCGGCGGCCTTCAGGGACGACCAGGGCCAGGGCAGGAAGTCGGTGGTCGCGTCGGCCCGGCCGCCGTCGACGGCCGCCACGACCTCGATGTCGTCCGCCGTGTTGAGGATGTGCGTGAAGCCCCCGCGGACCAGGGCCTCGTCGTCGACCACCACCACCCGGATCACGTGCGCTCCGCTCGTCGCAGCCCGTCGCTCGATCTGTATCACGGGGGGTGTCCGTCCGCTCGCGGACCGCAGGCGCCTCCTGCCGGCCGGCGGCCGCGGCTCCCGTCGACCGGCCGGGCGGCTCCGGCCGGTCGGCCGGGTGTCTCCGGAAAGGAGACATGTACGTCGTGCCAGGAATTTGACAGAGTCTGATGACATGACGCAGAACGCATCGTCGGCCGTGCCGTCCCAGGCGCCGTCCGGGCCGGGGACCGAGCCCACCGCCACCCACGCCGGGCCCCCGTCGACGGGACGGCTGATCGGCATCGACCTGGCCCGCGGACTCGCGGTCTTCGGCATGTACTCCGCCCATGTCGGCCCCGACGTGACCGTGGGCGGACCGGTGGGGTTCCTGCTGGAGGCGGCACGGGGCCGGTCGTCCGCGCTCTTCGCGCTGCTGGCCGGCTTCTCGCTGATCATCCTGACCGGCCGGCCGCGCCCCCGGACCGGGCGGGCCGGCCGTCAGGCGATGGCCAGGATCATGATCCGCTCCGCTGTCCTCGTCCCGCTCGGCTACGCCCTGACCGCCCTCGACACCGGCGTCGAGGTGATCCTCAGCTTCTACGGACTGCTCTTCCTGGCCGTCCTGCCGCTGTACCGGCTGCGGGCCGGGGCGCTGGCGCTCATCGCCGCCGCCGGTGCGCTCGTCCTGCCGCAGATCCTCTACGTGGTGCGGAGGTCGATCGAGGAGGGGCACTGGGCGGACGCGGTCGTCGCCCGGGACCCGCTGGCCCGGATCACCGGCACGGGCGGCGTCATCGAACTGCTGTTCACCGGGGGGTATCCGGTCCTCGCCTGGGTGCCGTACGTGATCGCGGGCATGGCGGTGGCCCGGCTCGACCTCACCCGGACCGGCGTCCGGTCCCGGCTGGCCGCCGCGGGCGGCGCCCTCGTCCTGCTCGGCTACGGCGGCTCCTGGCTGGCCCTGCGCCTGGTCCCGCGCGCCCTGTCGGCCGTCTCGGCCGCCACGGACGGCGGCGCGGCGAACTCGGCGTGGTGGTCCGACCGGGTCGGCGACACCGGGCACCACATCCCGCCCGCCTGGCTGCTGGTGGCCGCACCGCACAGTGAGACGACGTTCTCCGTCCTCGGCAACACGGGCGTGGCCCTGGCCGTGATGGCCGCGTGCCTGACCGTCGCCGACCGGCTGCCACGGCTCACGCGCGCGGCCAGGCCCGTCGCCGCGGTCGGCATGACCGCGCTGACCGTGTACGTCCTGCACATCGTCGCCCTGTGGCTGCTCTCCGACGTCTGGCACGTGGCCGTGATCGACGACGACGGGATGTCCGCGCTTCCGGTGCTCCTCACCTTCATCGCCGCCGCCGTGCTGCTGGCCACGGCATGGACCAGGCTGTTCCGGCGCGGCCCCCTGGAGTCCCTGCTCCACCTGGCCACCGGCCCGGCCCGGCACGTCCCGTAGACGGGCCTGCCGAGCCACCGGTGGTGAACACACCGGTGGCTCGGCAGGCCCTGTCCGTGCCGCTACGGCCGATCGGCCGGCGGGTACCCGGTGGGCAGGTCCACCGGAGTGCCGTACACGCGCATCTCGGCGGC
Source organism: Streptomyces sp. 6-11-2 (assembly GCF_006540305.1). Taxonomy (GTDB): domain Bacteria; phylum Actinomycetota; class Actinomycetes; order Streptomycetales; family Streptomycetaceae; genus Streptomyces. The sequence continues at coordinate 64,951 of NZ_BJOR01000002.1, forward strand.
GGCCGCGAACGGCTGGCCGTTGAGCGCGTTCAGCGCGGTGAACCTCACGTAGGAGGCGCGCACCGAGGGGAAGGAGACGCGCTGCATCTGCGGCGAGTCGACGAGGGTGCCCCTGGCCACCGTGGTCCAGGTGCGGCCGTCGTCGGAGACGGCCACCTCGTAGTCCCCCACACGGCCGTTCTGACCGCCGCTCTGCCGGTCGAGGTAGCCGAAGCCGTTCACGTCGGCCGGACCGGTCGGCTTCAGCGTCACCCAGTGCGGGTACGGCGCGTTCCCGTGGCTGTAGTCGGTGTGCCAGATGGTGCCCGCGTCACCGTCCAGCACGTTGGACACCGGGCCCTCCGCCGGTCCCGAGGAGAGGTTCTCCGAGTCGGCGGTCGCCGTCATCGAGCCGGGCGAGAGGACCGGCTCGGTCGAGACCGTCGCCCTGGCGTCCGCCGACACCGTCTTGGTGACGCCGGAGTCGGCGTAGACGGCCGTCGCCTTCCAGGCCGCCGACGTCCCCGCGGCGCTCGCCGGCGGGGTCAGGATCCAGGTAGTGCTCACGGTCGCGCCCGGCTTCACGCTGTCGAAGAGGTTGCCGTCGCGCTTCTCGACCATCGCGGTCCAGCCGTCGGGCAGGCCGTCGAGCCGCAGGGCGACGTTCGTGACGTCGCTCTGCTCGTTGTTGGTGAACGTCGTGACGTACTCGCCCGGCACACCGGGGCTCAGATCCGTGCCGGCCGGGGTGGCCACGCTCGCGCAGGCGGCGCCGCCGCTCACCGGGCCGAGGTCGGTCACACGGAAGTCGTCGAGGACGAAGTCCGTACCGGCCGCGCCGCCGAGCTTGCGCAGGCCGACCCAGGTGTCGCCGCAGCCGGCGACGATCTCCTTGGAGTAGGTCGCGGTGTCCAGCGCGGGGGCGAGCGTCTCACGGGTGATGTCCTTGGAGACCACCTTGCCGTCCCCGACCCGGTCCGCTCCCGTCACCCAGGCCCACTGGCCCTCGACGTTGGTCTGGTAGCGGAACGAGACCGCGTACGTGTGCCCGGCGACGAACGGTACCGTGGCGGGGACCGTCCGGTACACCAGCCCCGTGTTCTCCTCGTGGGCCTTCAGCGAGTGCTTCCCGCCGACGACGTCGTCCACCGCCTGGCCCTTGAGGGTCCCCGAGACGTAGGGCGAGTAGGTGTTCTTCCAGATCTTCTGGCTGTACGGGGCGTGCAGGTCGCTGATGCTGGTGCGCGGGTCGGTGGAGCCGCCCGCGTCGCCCTTCACGAACGGTCCCCAGCCGGGCTGGTTGCCCTCGAAGTCGTCGTGGGCGACCACGGTGCCGCCGGACGGGCCGTTCTCGCCCCGCGGCAGCGGCGTGGAGGTGTCGGCCATGATCCGCACGTCGTCGAGCGTGACCGCCGCGCCCCCGGCGGCCGCCCCGATCGCCACGGTGACCTTGCCGTCGTTGGGCGCGGTGAAGGCGACGGACGCGCGCTGCGCGTAGGTGCCCTGCTCGGAGTCGGCGGCCATGGTGTTCCGCAGCGGGGTGGTGTCGAAACCGTTGTGCGCCCTCACCCCGTCGCCGGTCACACCCAGGGTGACGGCGCGGCGCTGCCCGGCGGCGACCTCGACATGGGCGCTCAGCGTGTACCGCCGGCCCGGCTTGAGGTCCTTGACCTGCTGGGAGATGCCGGACTCGCCGGCGCCGAGCCGCACGACGTTGTCACCGGTGGCGCTGCGCGCGACCGCCGCCCCGCCCCGCGGGTTCCAGGCGTCCAGGTCACCGGCGTTGAAGCCGGGGTCGGCCAGGCCGGTGCCCTCGCCGTAGTGCGCGTCCCGGTGCGGGGCCCGGTTCCCGTTCGGCACCAGGACGTAGGGCTGGTCCTTGTCGCCGGTGAGCGTCACCCGCCCGTCCTGGGCCTTCACCTGGGCGGCCTTGACCCGGCCCTGGTCGGTGAGCTTGTACAGCGTGAAGTTGCGGGTGGAGGCGAACTGCCGGGTCAGGCCGAAGGTGTGGGTGCCGCCGGAGGCGCTGTAGTAGTACATCTTGTCGGCCCGGCTCGGCGAGGAGGTGCCGTTGCCGCCCTTCGCCTCGCCCCAGGGCAGCAGATAGGTGTCGCCGTCGAGCACGACCGCGTCGTCCATCGACACCTGGCGTCTGCCGTCGGCCATCGTGACCCGGACGCCGCCGGTGAGGGTGGCGGACTTGCCGAAGTCCCAGTTCATGACCTGGTAGTGCTGGAGGAACTTGGTCGGCAGGTTGTCGGTCCAGATGTTCCGGTAGAAGGCGTTGAAGTCGTCGTGGCCGGTCCAGCCCTCGAACTCCTTGACGCTGGCGCCGCCGAGCAGCGGGTCCACGTTCCACACGTCGCGGTCGGAGTTGGCGATGAACCGGACGATGTTGGAGTTGATGCCCTTGTTGGTGGCGCCGCCGTAGCCCTTGTCGCTCGCCCAGTGGGACCAGGTCGACGTGCCCTCGAACTTGTAGGCCCACTCGGTCGCGACCTCGAAGCCCATCGTCCGCAGCCGCGCCGCCAGCGAGTCGGCCAGCCAGCCGCTGGAGTAGTAGACGTCTATGTAGAGGCCCTTGACGCCCGGGGCCTCGCGGCGCAGCTGCTCGAACCGGTCGAGGACGGCTCCGGAGCCCAGGTCGGCGCGCTGGTCGATGTGGTACGACTGGTTCAGCCAGTCCCAGCCGTTGACCTGGCCCTTGACCAGGGCCTCACTGAAGTTCTTCGCCTGCGGGTACGCCTCGGTGGCGTTCACGTGCACGGCGAAGTCGGAGTTGTACTCGGCACCGGCCTTGGTGAGCTTGTTCAGGTCGGCGAGCCCGCCCGCCCGGGTGTTGTAGTTGCCGCCGTAGTCCGGGTGGGCCGAGTCGTGGCCCTCGCTCGCGTAGCCCTTCTCCAGGACCCACTGGCCGAGGTCGTCGGTGGCCATCGAGACGCGTTTGACGTTGTCGAGGGTCTTGAGGAACGGATTGGTCGCCTGGCTGGCGAAGTTGAACGGGATGTGCTGCACGACGCGCTCGGGCACCCGGTCCGCGCCGAGTGGCCGGGGCATGTGGTCGCGGTAGGCGATGGCGCCGTCCTGCCAGTCCACCCGGCCGTCCCCGTTGGCGTCCGCGGCAAGTACGACGGTCGCCTTGGGCAGGGCGTACGTCCTCACCCGCGGGTCGGTGGCGCCCCGGGGCGCGTAGGTGTACGTGCCGGCCGACAGCTCCGCGCGCCGGGCGCCGTTGCCCGCGTCCACGATCCGCGACTGAAGGCGGGTGTTCCAGTTGTCGTTGTTGTCCTGCGCGGAGTCGTCGGTGGCGTTGGTGATGACGCCGCCCGCCAGATCGCCGTTGCTCACGAAGCCGTACGGCGTGCCGACGGCGGCCTTGTCGGGGGCCGTGGCGGCGGTGATCGGGACGAACTCGTCGGCCGTGGTGGTCGAGTTCGTCGAGATCTTCGTACGCGCCAGGGTCGTCTGCGGGGAGGAGGAGTCGGCGGAGACGAGTGACTGGTCGGGGATCGACAGCTGGTCGACGGTGGAGGCGGCGGCGCCCTCGATGCTCTTCACCGCGAAGACGACGGTCCGCTCGTCGGTCACCGTGATCGTCGAGGTGATGGTGAGGTCCGGCAGATCGGCGAAGACCGAGGTGTAGACGGCCTGGTTGCCGTGCGCCGTCATGGTCGTGGTGGCGGTGTGCGCCGTGCCGTCGACGATGAAGGTGTCCAGGGTCCGAGCCTGGCCGCCGAGCGTTCTGCCGCCCATCGTGTACGAGATGACCTGCGGGAACTCCTTGGCCACCTGGACCCTCAGGCCGGGACCGGTCAGCTCGACCGGTGTCGCGGGGTGGTCCGGGGGAGCCGGTGCCGCCGTCGTGGACACGGTGGCCGGGCCGGCATGGGCGGGAAGGGCGCCGGCCGTCAGCGTGCCCAGGGTGAGCAGCGCGGCGGTCGCGGCGGCGGCGCCCGTTCTTGACCGGGGTGTGCGTCGAGGGCGGTGCGGGTGGATGGCATCCACGATGGGGCCTCCTGATGACTCCGGTACGGGAGAGCGAGGAAGACGCGTGGCCCCTGCCGGGGCCGTCATGACGCTGATGGGGCGGGGGAGACAGTAGGGGAATGGCATCGATAACACCAGACGCCGACAGTGATTCCCTGATGTGCATGGCACTGCTGTGCATCGCCGGACAACGGCGTCCGCCGCCGGCCGTCCTCGGCCGGAGCGGAAGGATCCCTACCGGCCGCCGCCCCGCCGCATCGGCGCGGTGCTCGCGCGCACGACCAGGGCCGGCTCGACGGACGCGGGTTCGGGGGCGGCGTCCGGGTTCTCCAGATGGCGCATCAGATGGGAGACGGCGAGAGCTCCCATCTGCGTGAACGGCTGGGCGACGGTGGTCAGCGACGGCGAGCAGTACTCGGCCAGGGCGATGTCGTCGACGCCGACGACGGAGATGTCGTCGGGCACCCGCCTGCCGAGCTCGTGCAGCGCCCGGATCACTCCGAACGCCATCTCGTCGCTGGCCACGAAGACCGCCGTGACGTCCGGGATCCGGCCCAGGACGAGGCCGTTGCGGTACCCGGACGCGGGCGACCAGTCACCCTCCAGCTCGGGTGGGACGCTTCTGCCCTCGGCCTCCAGCGTGTCGCGCCAGCCCTGGGCGCGGCTGACCGCGTCGAGCCACTCGCGCGGCCCGGCGACGTGCCAGACCGTCTCGTGCCCGAGGTCCAGCAGATGCCGGGTGGCCAGGCGTGCGGCCTGGGTCTGGTCGATGGCCACCACCTCGGTGGCGGAGGTGCGCGACCCGTCGATGGTGACGGTGGGAACCGAGCCCGTGAGCTGCTCGATCCGCCTGCTCACATGGATCAGCGGGACGGCGAGGACGATCCCTTCGACACCCTGCTCCGCGAGCCGCGCCAGCGCTGCCTCGATGGCGGAGGTGTCCAGGGAGGCGGTGGTGGCGGTGGAGACCGAGTAGCCCGCCTCCCGCGCCGCGCTCTCGATGCCGTACAGCACGGCGGTGCGCGAGTAGAAGGTGGTCTGCAGCGTCACCACGCCGATGGTGCGGCTGCGGCCGGACGACAGCATCCGCGCCGCGTTGTTCTTGCGGTACCCGAGCTGGTCGACGGCCGCGAGGACCTTGGCCCGCGTCCTCTCCCGCACGTTGGGGTGGCCGGACAGGGTCCGCGACACGGTCTGCGGGGAGACCCCGGCGAGCCGGGCGACATCGGTCATGCCCGGGGGCCGTGCGGCGCCGTCGCCTTCGCTCCGTTGCTTCATGCGTGTCCTCGTCCGCTCGTCCCACCGCGATGATAGCGCCCGCACAGCGGCGTCCATGCTGCTCGGAGCACCCCTCGCAGTGTCGGCAGCCCGCCATTGGCATCGCTATCATCGTGTGTCATAGTTCCGGCACGTCAGCGTATCCCGGCCGTGCGGCGGACCGAAGGGGAGCCGGGTTCCGCTCTCCCCACCCCACGTCGAAGGAGGGGCCGTGAGGAAGCCAACCACGCGCAGGGCGGCAGTGGCGAGCGCGGTCCCGCCCGGATCCGTTCCCGAGCGCGGCCCCCGCGGTCGCGGGCCGGCCTCGGGCACCACCGCGCCATGAGAGAGGCACGCCCCATGCCCCGGTCGACGCCTGCCCTGTCCCACCCCGACGGCGAACTCCTGCGGCACGGCCGCCCGCACCGTGTCCTCGCCGGGTCGCTGCACTACTTCCGTGTTCATCCCGACCAGTGGCCGGACCGGCTGGCGCGACTCGCCGCCCTGGGGCTGAACACGGTCGACACCTATGTGCCGTGGAACTTCCACGAACGGCAGCGGGGCCGAGCGCGCTTCGACGGCTGGTGCGACGTCGAACGGTTCCTCCGTCTCGCGCAGGAGGCCGGGCTGGACGCGATCGTGCGACCCGGCCCGTACATCTGCGCCGAATGGGACAACGGCGGGCTGCCCGCCTGGCTGACGGGCACCCCGGGGATGCGGCCGCGGTCCTCGTACGGTCCCTTCCTTGACGCGGTGGTGGGCTGGTTCGACCAGTTGATCCCGCGTCTCGCCGCGCTTCAGGCGGCGCGGGGAGGCCCCGTCGTCGCGGTGCAGATCGAGAACGAGTACGGCAGCTACGGCGACGACCACGTGTATCTGCGCCGGGTCCGCGACGCCCTGGTGGAACGCGGCGTCACCGAACTGCTCTTCACGGCCGACGGCCCGACCGAGCTGATGCTCGACGGCGGCACGCTGCCCGACGAGCTCGCGACCGCGACGTTCGGCTCCCAGGCGGCCGAGGCCGCCGCACTGCTGCGGGCGCGCCGCCGGGGCGAGCCGTTCGTCTGCGCGGAGTTCTGGAACGGCTGGTTCGACCACTGGGGGGAACGGCACCACGTCCGGTCGCCGCGGAGCGCGGCGGGAACGCTGGGCGACATCCTCGACGCGGGTGGATCGGTGAGCCTCTACATGGCCCACGGCGGCACCAACTTCGGGCTCTGGGCAGGCGCCAACCACGACGGCGAGGCCATCCAGCCGACCGTGACCAGCTATGACTCGGACGCGCCGATCGCCGAACACGGCGGGCTCACCCCGAAGTTCTTCGCCCTGCGCGACCGGCTCGGTGCCGTGACCGGCCTCCCGGAGCAGCCACTGCCCAGCGACCCCGCGCTGCTGGCACCCCGCGTCGTCCCGGTCGTCCGGGGCGCCGGACTGCTGGGCGGGCTGGAAGCCGTCTCCCACGCGGTGGACTCACCCCACCCGCCGAGCTTCGAGGAACTGGGACAGTCCTCCGGCCTGGTGCTCTACCGTGCGCATCCGAAACTCCCCGAGGGCGCCGTCGAATTGACCGTCAGCGGACTGCACGACCGTGCCCAGGTGTTCGTGGACGGCATCCCGGCCGGGGTGGTCGACCGGGAGGCCGGCTCGCTCACCCTCCACGGCACGGGGCGGCGGGTGCGGCTGGAACTGCTCGTCGAGAACCAGGGGCGGATCAACTACGGCCCGCTCCTCGGCCAGGGCAAGGGCGTCCTCGGCCATGTCCGGGTGGGACGCCGGATGGTCCACGGCTGGACGGCGCACCCGCTGCCGCTGGACGAGTGGTCGGCGGAGGAGGTCGGCCGCGCGGCGGCCGCCACCGACCCGCGGGGCCCGGCCGGATTCGCGACGGCACGGTTCACGGTGGACGAGCGGGCGGACACCTTCCTGGCATGTCCCGGTTTCGGCAAGGGTTTCGTCTGGATCAACGGCTTCCTGCTCGGGCGGTACTGGGAGATCGGCCCCCAGACGACGCTGTACGTCCCGGCGCCCCTCCTGGTGCCGGGCGAGAACACCGTCACCCTGCTGGAGCTGGAACGCCTGGGGGAGCGGATCGAGTTGCGCGACGCGCCGGAGCTGGGGGAGGCCGAGGAGTACGTCGAGACCTTCTCCTCGTAGCGGCGCCGACCGGACGGCCGGGGGTCCGCGCCGCAGGGAAGCGGATCAGGGTGCCGCGAACAGGTTCGGGAAGCGGGGCGCGAGCCAGGGCTTGCGGCCCCAGGCGATGACATGCCCCCGGGAGATGGCTCGCCACGGGTTGAGGCGGCCCAGCGCGATGAGGAGGAAGGCGACCGGTTCGATCAGGATCGTGCAGTCGGGCCGGATCGCGGGCCCGGGGGTCACGTGCACGGCGCCGTCGTCGAGAGCGACACCGAACGCGGCGCCGCCGCGCAGGCGGATGGTGTAACGCGCCGTCATACCCGCGGCGGACGTGGCGGTGACCCTCGGCATGACCAGGAGCATGAACGGCATGCACAGCCCGACACGGGCACGGTCGACCATGTGCGGGCGGCCCAGGGCCCGGGCCAGGTCGTAGCCGTGGCCCAGCATGTGCGTCAGCAGGTAGGACGCCAGCGTGGCCCTGCCCATGGGGCCCAGCGGCGTGACGAGCGCCGGGTCGTCCGCGGCGCCCTCGTCCGCGGGCCGGTCCACGGCGTCCAGGAACGCCTCGGCCTGTTCCGCGATCATCGCCGCGAGTGGCTCGGGTCGGCGCTCCTCGAACCCGCCGAGGGCCCGCGCGTTGGCCGCGGCCAGGCTCTGCGGTGTGCCGTCCCCGTAGGGGCGTTCCCGCCCGCGCGCGAGGTCGGCCATCAGCTCGTTGGCCAGCGCCAGATGAGCGGCGGCCTCGCCGACCGTCCACTCCGACCGCGGAACGGGAAGCGCCGGGTCGGCCGCGCCCCGCAGCAGCGCGGCGATGTCACCGGCGGTCTCACGTATGGCCTCCGCGAGCCCTTCGGGCAACGGTCCCCCGTTGCCCGGCCGCACTGTGGGATGCATGCCCTTCGGCCCCTTCCTGCCCTGTGTACGTCGAGTTCCCGCTGGGAGCGGGGGGCCGAGCGTACCGGGTCGGGCAACCGGCGGGCCGGTACCGCGGCGGCTGCCCCACGGTTGCGATCGGGTCCGCTCCCAGGGCGCCCGACGGGGAATCAGAAGACGACCCGGGCCCGGCGGGCGGCCGCGAGGGCCGCGTCGGATCCGGAGACCAGTTCCAGCGGCACGTCCGGATCGCGTCCGCCCAGGGCGCGCAGATAGGCGACGGCGTCCGCCCGCACGACCGACGCGGGCTCCCCCGAGCCGATCAGCCACGTGCCCCCGGCGGGCCCGGTGAGCTCCAGTACGACGGGTGCCCCGGACCAGGTCAGGGCCAGGTCGCGGATCACCTGCTCGACGATGAGCCGGTCGTGCTCTCCCACCACGAGGGGCTGTCCCGTGGCACGTGCCAGGTCGACGCGGTGCATCCACAGGTCGCGGTTGTAGATGGTGTCGAGCAGATGGCCCACGGACATCCGGGGTGCCTCGGCCACACCGGTGTCGACCCTGGCGCGCCGCATCAGTCCCGGGCGGCGCCGACGGGCCTGTACGGCACGCGGCCACAGCAGCGTGAACCGCTCGGCCAACTCCGGTCCGGAGGCGGTGGCGTGGTCGGCGACCTGTGCCGCCATGTGCGCGTCGACCGGGCCCATGCCCCGGTGGCGCCGCCTGCCCGTGATCTCCCTGCGCACCATGGTGGCCAGGGAGATGTTGTCCTCGCACTGGGCGACGAGGTGGGAGACCAACGTGCGCACGTCCCACTCCACGCAGTCGGTGGGACGGTGCCAGTCCTCGTCCCCGAGCTTGCCGAGTACGTCCATCGCGGCCCGGCCTTCCGCCTCGGCGACCGCGACCGACTGGTCACGGCCGGTCTGCGGCAGGCGTGCGGCCTCCCCGTAGGTCTGAGTCATCGCACTCGCCCTCCTCGGGGGCGTAGAAGTGGAAGAACATGTCGACCGTCGTCCGCGTGAGCCGGGTGAAACGGCCCTCCTCGACCCGCGCGGACGGCTCGTTGGCGAGCTGCTGGCTGATCACGCCGGCCATCAGCGCCGTGAAGAGGGCCACCCCGTCCTCCTCGGCGGCGGCGGGCGACAACTGCCCGGCGCGCACCGCGGCCTGGAGGGCGGCCAGCAGGATTTCCAGTTGCCGCACCGCGGGTTCGAAGGCCCGCGGGGTCGGTTCGAACCCGGGCACGGGCCGCCAGTACAGCAGTTGTGCCAGGACCGGATGGGCCATCGCCCAGGCGACGGTCGCCTGCTGGCCCGCCAGGAGGGCGCCGCGCGGGTCCCGGGAGAGCATGGCCCGGTACGGCTCCAGGACGTCGACCGTCTCGCGCATCCCTCGCTCGAACAGGGCGTCGTAGACGGCCGTCCTGGACGGGAAGTACTGGTAGAGCGAGGGCGGCCGCATGCCCATCCGCCGTGCCACCTCGGCCATGCTCAGCGCGGCAACGCCTTCCTCCGCCATCACCTCGAGCGCGATGTCGAGGATCTCCCGCACGGTGTCGTTGTGCCGGCGCAGCCTCCGGTCCTCCCTCATGTCCTTAGGAAAACCTCATAGGCGTAGGGGAGTCAATACCCCGTCAGTTCCGCGATCGGACAACGCGGGACACGGGCGTTCGTAGCGGTCAACTGCCAAGATCGCCCGCGGCGTTGACGTGCGGACATGGGATTCGTGCCATTCCTGGGCCTGCTCGACGTGCTGTGGTGCCTCTGGGACAAGCCGTTCCAGCAGTGCCCGCACGACAAGGCGGCCTACAGCGTCGTCCTGACCACCAGGCCGTGAGACCTCAGCGCGCGCCGGCGGACAGGACCCGGTGGGCGGCGATCTCGGCCCAGCGGACGGCGGCCTCGCTGTTGGGGCGGAGCGTCCCCCGGTCCCCGGCGCAGTCGACCCGTCGCGCAGGGCGGTCCGGGAACGCCCGCCGCAGCCGCAGCGCGGCCGGCGTCGCCTCCGGCAGCCCCACCGGCCGGCGCACCACGTGCGCCTCGCGGGTCGCCTCGGTCCGGGCCGGCAGATACCGCTCGGCGCGCCCGGCGACCACGGACTCGACCTCCTCGTCGGTCCGCTTCAGCAGGTCCGGTGAGGCGCAGGGACGGATGGGGGGCCGCGCGTGTACGGGTGGGCTGTGGTGCGGGTACGGACGGGTGGCCGCACGTGTACGGGTGGGTTGTGGTGCGGGTACGGATGGGGGGGCCGCACGTGTACGGGTGGGTTGTGGTGCGGGTACGGACGGGTGGGGCCGCACGCGTGCGGACGGTCGGTGGCGCCCGTACGGCCATCGCGGCCATCGCCCGTACGGTCACCGCCCGGACAGACCCGGGTGCGGATCAGGTCCATCGTCCGGTGCCGTAGGGCGGTGCCCCGTCGAGCAGCCGGTCTCGCAGTTCCTGCCGCCGGACCTTGCCCGTCGCGGTGAGCGGGAGCTGGTCCAGGGACAGCACCGTCGGCTCGCCGAGCGGCGGAAGGTCGGTCACGGCCTGCTGCCACGCGCCGGGGTCCAGCGTGCCGTCCCGGGTCACCAGGACCGGCTGCGGCAGTCCGCTCGCACGACCGAGCACCACCGCCTCGACGACCTCCGGAAGCCGGTCGTGGATCACGTCCTCGATCTCGACGCAGCTGCCGTCGGGGATCGTGTCCACCTCGCGGTCGAGCAGCAGCAGCCGGCCGGAGCGGGTGATGAGGCCGAGGTCCCCGGTGGTGAACCAGGGCCCGGACAATTTGGCGCGCATCCGCTCCGGTTCGCTGACGTATCCGGCGCACAGCGTTCTGGTACGGGCCTGCACCAGGCCGGGCCTGCCGCGCCCCACCGGCTGGAGGGTCGTCGGGTCCACCACGCGCAGTCCGGCCTTGCCGGGCACCGTCCGCCCCAGGTCCCGGGTGGTGGGGTGGCGCTCCCCGGTCGCGCGTACCGACCTGCGCGTCAGGCAGCGGAAGGTGAGCGGCCCGGTCTCGGACTGCCCCCAGACCTGTACCCACAGCGGCAGCCGGCGCCGGGTCGCGCTCAGGAACGTCCGTACCGTGGGCGGGTGCACGGCGTCGAAGGCGTTGACGTAGAGCCGCACGTCGTGGAAGGGGTTGTCCGGCGACGCCGCCAGCGGCTGCCAGCGCACGAAGGCCGAGGGTGCGGCCTCCAGCACGGTCGGCGGATGGGCGCGCAGGACGGGTTCGGCGAGCCGGGCGTCGTAGGCGTCCAGGATCACCGCCGCGCGCGGGGCGAGCCAGAACACGCTGATCGTCCAGGCGAGGCCCCGCCCGTGTGCGTACGATGCCGCCTGGGCGACGGTGTCGGCACGCCGGGTGGACACCAGGGGCAGGCGCCGGGCCTCGTCGGCGGCGATCCGGTGGATCAGCGTTCTGGCGGAGTGCCGGACCAGCTTGGGGATTCCGGTGGTTCCCGAGGTGTGCATGATGGCCAAGGTCAGGTCGTCCGGGCGGGGACGGGGCGGCGGCGTCCGGTGGCCGCGCACGTCCGCGAGCGGGATCGCGCCGGGTGCGGGGGCGTCGAGGGTGAGGGTGCGGCGGGTGAAGGCGGTGAGGTCGGTCTCCGCGCCGCGCGCGGCCGCCAGCGTGGCCGAGGTGGTGACCAGGGCCTTGGCGTCGAGGCGTTTGAGCAGCACCTGGAGCGTCTCCACCGGGAGGCGGTCGGAGATCAGCGCGGGCACCGCGCCGATGCGGGCGGCGGCACAGGCGAGCAGGACGTAGTCCCAGTGGTTGGGTTTGATCACGGCGACCCGGTCGCCCGGTGTCACGCCCAGCCCCTCGAGCCAGCCCGCGGCCTGGCTCACCAGATGGGCCAGGTCCGGGATGTCGTACGTCGTCCTGCCGTCGTCCGCGATGTCCAGTGGTCGGCTCAGATGGACCGTCGTTCCGGTGCCGCGGTCGGCCAGGACGTCGAAGAACGGTCCGGGGGCGAGGAGTTTCATCGGGTGACCTCCGAGAAATCCCGTTACGCGCACGGGAGCTGATGGACGGTGGGGCGCGGTGGTCCGGGCGGGCTTCCGCACGGAGCGCGGGGACGCCGCTCGGGTCCTCGCCCCGCCCTTCGGGCTCAGGCGAGGCCGGTCATCGCGAGATTGACCGCCACGAGCGTGACGACCAGGATCCGGTGCGCCCGGATACCGATCAGCCGGCCGCGCAGGACGTCACCGCGCACCATGCCGACCGTGAACTGCAGGACGCGGGTCGCCTTCAGCGGGACGAAGGCGAGCGGGAACCACCACGGGCAGAACCCCAGCAGCGGCGCGGTGACGATCGCCGTGGTCTCGAGCACCGAGAGCGCCCCGATGAACCGGCGGTTGCCGTTGAGGGACAGCAGACACGCGGCGACCGGCCGGCCCACCGCGCGGTCCCCTTCGGCGTCGTGGGTGTCGGAGTACACGCCGACCAGGACCGGACCCAGCCCGAACAGGAACGCCTCCACGGCCGCGGGCCCGGTCGCCTCCCCGGTGAGCAGGCCGAACAGCGGCAGTACGAAGGCCCAGCCGACCACGGCGAGGAACACTTCCTGGAAGCCCCGGTAGCCGAGCCGCAGGCCCCACGAGTACTGCGGGACGACGACGGCGGCGGCGGCCACGAGGACGAGCACCGCCCACCACGGGCGGTGCGGCACCCAGACCAGCGCCGCCGTCCAGCACAGGCACCCGGCGACGAGCGCGCACCAGGCGAAACGGACCGCGGCCGCCTCGGTGAGCGTCCCGGCCGGCAGCGGTTTGCGGGCCAGTGCCCGTGCCGGCGCGTCGGGACCGTGGTTCGCGGCGTCGCTCCCGCCCCGGTAGCCGGTGACGTCGTCGAACGCGACGGCCGCCGCCACCAGGCACACCTCGCCCAGCAGGAACGCGAGCAGCGTCGCCAGCGACGCCCCGTCGAGCCGCTGGGACGCGGGGAGCAGCGACCAGACGACGGCCAGGCTGAGGTAGTGGCCGACCATGCCGGGCCTGGCCGGCCGGAGGTAGGCGGGCAGCCGCGCCCCAGGACGCCGGCCGGTGCGGACGCCGGCCTCCTGGGGCGGCTCCGTGGCGGTGCCGGTGCTGAGCTCACTGGTCATGGACGCTCCCTGAGGTCGTGGCGCCGGGCGTCCGCGGGGCGCGGAGCAGCGGTGTCGCCGTGGTCCAGGTCCCCGTCATGCGGTGAACTCCCAGGGCATGCCGGGCAGGACGCAGCCGGCCCGGGTCAGCGCGGCGCCGAACCGCGGGTCCGCGGCGAGTTCGGTGAGGTCGGACGTCAGCGGCACCGACGGCCCGGGACGTCGGGAGGGGGCGGCGCCGGATCCGTGCCGGGTCAGTACGGTCGCGGCGGAGAGCAGGGAGGTGTCCACCCGCAGCAGTGGGGCGCTGCCGTGCCTGTCGCGGCCGCCGGTGGAGCGCGCCGCCAGGGCGGCCAGCACCCCCTCGGCGCAGACCAGGCCGCCGAGCACGTCGAGCAGCGTCATCAGCGACGGCGTCGGTGGCTCGCCGTGCCGCGCGGTCAGCCCGGCCAGACCGCTGCCCGCCTGCACCAGGTAGTCGGTGCCGAGCGGCGGGGTGGGCCCGAGGGCCTCGCCCCAGCCGGACGCCCGGGCGTAGACGAGGCCGGGCCGGACACCGGCCAGATCGGTGGCGTCGAGATGCCACGCGGCCGCCTTGCCGGGGGCCCAGTTGTGCAGGAACACATCGGCGTCGCGGACGAGTTCGCGGAGCGTGCCGCGGCCACTCGGGGTCCGCAGGTTCGCCTCCACCACGTCCTTGCCGTGGTTGAACGCCAGGAACCGGGCCGAGCAGCCGCCGACCAGCGGCTCGATGCCGCGCAGGGGATCCCCGCCCGGCGGTTCGACCTTGACGACCCGGGCCCCGAGCCGGGCGAGTACGTGTCCGGCGAGCGGCCCCTGCACCCGTCCGGTGGACTCGACGACGACCAGCCCGGCGAGCGGCCGGGACACCGTGGGGGAGGCCGCGGCGGGTGAGGGCACGGAGGGCCCCACCGCGGTCCGCCGGTCCGCGGGCAGTGCCCTGACGGTCCATGGGGTCTCGGGCAGGTCGCCCGGCTCCGGCGCGTCGGGGCCGCGGACGGGCAGCACGCTGACGTCGGTCCGGGCGGCCACGGAACGGATCACCTGGTAGGAACGCCGCGCGGTGACGCGGTGCAGTGCGGCGGGCAGGGGGCAGACGGCGGTGGCGAACCGGTTCTGGAACGGCTGCCAGCCCCGGCGGATCGCGGTCCGTTCGGCGTCGAGGACGGTCCAGAAACGCTGCCAGGCCTCGGCATCGAGTGTCTCGATCTCGAACCTGACCCCGTCGGCGCTGGTGAACGGCGGTGCGCCGGCGCCCGGACCGGGGGACCTCAGCGGCACCGGCCTGTCCGCAGGGTGCGTACGGGCGGCGCTCGCCATGGCCAGGTACTGGCCGGTGGCGAGGAGCGCGCCCTGCGCGACCGAGGTGCGCACCCGGCCGATCCGGGTGCCGCGCGCGGCGGCGTGGAACGCGGCGAGCATGCCGGTCACGGCGAGCACCCCGGCCACCGTTCCGGCGTAGTCGAGGCCGAGCGGCGTGGGCTCCCCGTACCGGCGCCCGTGGATGTGGGCGATGCCGCAGGCGGACTGCACATCGGCCTCGCTCGCCAGGGGCAGCGCCACCGGGCCCGCCCAGTCGATGGCGCAGGTGAGGCTGCCGGCACCCGTGACGGCGACGAGAGTGCCCGCGTCACCGGCGTCACCCGTGCCGTGCCCCGGACGGCTGTCACCGGTGCCGTGCTCCGGGCCGGCGGTGGCCGGTACGCAGCCGAGGAGCGCCAGGTGGCCGGCGGCGACCGCGAGCGCCGTCGAACCGCCCGCGGCGCTCACCTGGATCCCGGCCAGCGGCCGGTGCGGTTCCGGCGTCCGACGTGCCTCGGTCCGTACACACGCGTCGACGCTCACCGGGCCCGCCGCCCCTGCACGGAGTAGATCACGCACGAGCCGGCCCGGAACCGTGGATGCCGCATCACCTCGCGCACCTCGGCGAGTTCGGCGTCGGTCATGCCGGCGGCGACGAGACGGTCACGCAGGTGGTGGGTGTGGTGGATCAGGAGGTGGACGCCGGGCGAGTCGGCGTGCCACGGCATCAGGAAGGGCACCGGGTCGATGTCGACGAGCCCGGCGTCCCGCAGGGCCCCGGCGGCGTGCCGTCCCCAGCTGCCGTCCGCTCCCGCCTGCGCGAACACGCGTGCCCTGGCCGCCAGGAACCGCTCGTACACCTCGGCTCCGGCACGGCTCGGCGCGAGCAGGACCGGGCCGTGGTCGATGTCGAACGCGTCGAGTTGCAGCCACCCGCCCGGGCGCAGGGCACGGGTCATCGTGGCGAGCGCCGCCCGGCGGTGCGGCAGACGGAGCGGCACCGGACGCGAGTGGACCAGGTCGAAGGCCTCCTCGGGCAGCGGGTCGCGGGTCACGTCGTGCCGCGGTGTCCGAAGGCGCGGGTGCTCGGGGAGGTGCACCGGACTGATGTCCGTGGCCACCACCTCGCCGGTGGGCGCCACGCGTTCGGTCAGCCAGGTGGCGACGCTGCCGCCGCCCGCGCCGGCCTCGATGCAGCGCCAGCCGTCGGTGACTCCGGTGCCGGCCAGCCGCGCGGTGGTGATCGGATCCAGCGACGCGGCGAGGCAGCGGTGCTGCTCCGTCGCGTGGACGTTGTCGTTGTCGAAGGCGTATCCCTCGCCGGGATCCGCGACCGCGGCGGCGGGTGCGTGGAGAGCGGACTTCACCAAGTGCTCCTGGGATGCGGGTGAGTACGGGACCGGGCGCGCGGGTGAGGCCGGGGCGACCCCGGCCCTGTCCGCCGTCCGCCGTGTCAGGAGGAGAAGCTGCCGGACAGCTGCGTGGTGTGCATGCCGTGTCCGGGGAGGACCGGGACGCCCGCGCTCGCCGCGTGGGCCGACCCCGAGCCGGCCAGGCTCAGGACGCCCGGGAGGGACGCGGTGGCGAGGGCGGTGGTGAAGCGCTTTCCGACAGCGGATTTGTGCATGAGATCTCCTTGGACATCTCGGGCCCGGTAACCGGCGACACTCACAGAAGATCACATTGAGCGACAGTCATCTCGCTGTCCGTGTCGACTGCGTTCGTGGCCGTACCGCGGCATCCCCGCCGGGCGGTACGGGTTTGCCGCCGGGACGGCCGGTTCCGGGGGCGCGCGGGTTTCACTGCGCGGAGTGACCGTGATCGCCCGGTCGGATGCGCGCGGCCTGTCGGCCTCCGGGGCGGCGGCCCGGTGCACGACGCACAGCGGTGACGGCCGTTGCGTGTGCGCGAAAGCCGCCATCGGCGTGATCGCTGTCGATCCCGCCTGCACCGGCGTCCGGGGCGCCCAGCACTGGCAAGCCCCGCTCACCGGCAAGACCCGCATGACCGGCCGACACGCCGCCGCCTCGGTGGCCATCGGCAGGCGCGCCCTCGGACACCGGATCAGGCGACGGACGGCACCGCCCCGTGCACACCAGAGCGATGTGCACGGGCATCGGACCGCCCAGGCCCGGCCCGGCGGGGGAGGGAGCGAGGGAAACCGCCCCCGTGTCCCCGGACCACGGACCACGGACCACGGACAGGATCCGTGCGCGCCGGACGTGGAGCGAATGCACCAGAACACCCAAGACCGTTCGGGGTGTTCGGCTGCGCACGGGTTCTGGCAACAGGACTCACTCCCGCTCGGTCTCCAGGAACGGTTCGCCTTCCGGACGGTCGCCGCCGCGCGGCGGCGTTCGACTTCCGGACGGCCGCAGCCGCGCGGCGGGTGAACCGCGAGATGCCCGCCCATGTGGCGCGGCCGGTGACCGCGCTGCGGGACGAAGCGGGGTGCGCGGTCCAGGGGGCCGAAGTGCCGCTGCTCGGCATGACCTGCAAGCCGGACGTCGCCGATCTGCGCGAGTCACCCGTGACCGCGGTGGCCCGCTGCCTGACCGCGCTCGGCGCCACGGTCCGCTTCCACGATCCGCACCATGCGAGTGGCCGTCATCAGCGCTCCTGTCCATGGGGGGATCCCCAGGCCAGGAGCACAGGTGAGGCAGGTTGATCAGCCACGCCCGTCCTCACCCCGGGTGCCGCAGCGCCCCGACCGGCACGGCCGCCCGCCTCGCTCAACGGCTTCGCGGGGTCACCAGACCCGACTCGTAGGCCAGGACCACGAGTTGGGCGCGGTCACGGACCCGGAGTTTGACCATGGCCCGGTTGACGTGGGTCTTCGCGGTCATCGGGCTGATCACCATGCGGTCGGCGATCTGGTCGTTGGACAGCCCCTGCGCGACCAGGGCGACGGCCTCGCGTTCGCGGTTGGTCAGCTCCTTCAGCCCCGGGCCGGCTCCCGTGTCGAGCGGCTGGGTGACGTACCGGCTGATCAGCTTGCGGGTGATCGACGGCGCGAGCAGGGCGTCGCCCCGCGCGGCGACACGCACCGCGTGCAGGAAGTCCTCCGGCACGATGTCCTTGACGAGGAACCCGGCCGCCCCGGCGCGCAGCGCGTCGAAGACGTACTCGTCCAGGCCGTAGTTGGTCAGGATGACGACGTGCACCCCGGACAGCGCCGGGTCCGCCGCGATGCGCCGGGTCACCTCGATGCCGTCGAGGACCGGCATCCGGATGTCGATGAGCGCGATGTCGGGCAGGTGCTCCCGGACCAGGGCCAGGCCCTCCTGCCCGTCACCGGCCTCGGCCACCACCTCGATGTCGTCCTCCATGTCGAGCAGCGCGCGGAACCCGCTGCGCAGGAGCGGCTGGTCGTCGACCAGCAGGACACGGATCACGACGTCTGCTCCACGGGGAGTTCGGCCTGGACGGTGAAGCCCCCCTCGACACGCGGCTCGGCCCGCAGCCGGCCCCCGAGGGCGGTGACGCGCTCACGCATCCCGAGCAGTCCGACGCCGGGCACGGGGGCGGTGCCCGGCGTGGCCCTGCCGTCGTCGTCGACGCGTATCGTGAGCGCGTCCGGACGGCAGTCGATCCGGACCGACGCCGAATCCGCGGCGGCATGCCGGGCGATGTTGGTCAGCGACTCCTGCACGATCCGGTACACGGTCCGGTCCACCGCGGCGGGCACGTCGTGCCGTTGCCCCTTGATCGTCAGCGTCGCGTCCAGGCCGATGGCACGGGCCCGTTCCACCAGCTCCGGGACGTGGTCGAGACCGCGCGGCGGGGCCGTGTCGTCGTCGCGCAGCGCCTCCAGGGTCGCGCGCAGTTCCCGGCTCGCCTCGCGGCCCGCCTCCTGGATCGCCAGCAGGGCCGCCGGCACCTGTTCGCCGCGCCTGCGGGCCACATGGACGGCGACCTCGGCCTGCACCTTGATGATCGAGATCTGGTGAGTGAGCGAATCGTGCAACTCCCGTGCGATGTGCAGCCGTTCCTCGTCGGCGCGGCGCCGCGCGGTCTCCTCCCGGGTGTGCTCGGCCTCGTCCGCCCGCCGCTCGGCCTGCCGCAGCGCCTCGCCCGCCGCGCCGGCCGCGATCAGCCAGGCCACTTCGAGGGCGCCGCGGGCCTGCGCGAACGCCTCCCCCGTGTCGTGCAGGGAGGCGAGGGCCGCGAGGGGGAGGGCGGCCAGCATGGCCACGCTCGCCGCGACGGTGACGGTACGGTGCCCCGCCCGCATGGCGGCGTACACCGCGAACAGGTAGGCGACGGCGGGCACATCGAAGCCGACCGCCTGGTAACCCACCGCGCACACTCCGGTGACGGCCAGCACGGGCAGCGGGGCCCGGCGGCGCGCGGCCAGCGCCAGACCGCCGGCCACCAGCAACGCGTAGCCGAGCGGGCCGAGTCCGTCGGCGGAGTGCTCCCCGGACAGCCCGGTGGCCAGCAGCGCCCCCGCCACGCCGACGGCGATCGCCCAGTCCCCGACACCGGCCGGGACACCGAACCGTGCTCTGTCCATGGGCGCACCCTAACGGGATGCCGCCGCGGGCGGATCACGCTCGCGGACGAGCGCCCCCGTACCGCACCCGCGGTACAGGGCCGGCGCCCGCGGTATCCGCCGCGGCCGCGTGCGCCGCCGGCGGCAGCCCGAAGTGTCCGCGCCTGCGGGACGTTCGGGGACGGGTCCGGCGGACATGATCGGGCGACGTCCAGCCGCAGGAGGAGAAGATGACGGCAACCGACACCCCCCGTACGGAAGGAGCCCTGGCGGGACTTGCCCGGTTCTGCTACCGGCGGCGCCGCCTGGTGCTCCTGGCCTGGATCGTCGGCGTGATCGCCGTGGCGTTCGCCGGCTTCGGCTTCGGCGCCGCCGCCGACAACGACTTCTCCGGCGGAAGCTCCGACTCCGCCAAGGCGCAGGCGCTGATCGAGAAGCACTTCCCCGAGCGGCAGGGGGATACGCTGACTCTCGCGATCAAGGCGGAGAAGGGGATCGACGACCCCGCCGCCCGGCAGAAGATCGAGCAGGTCATCGCCGATCTGGACGCCTCTCCCCTCACGGGACCGGTGACCTCGCCGTACAGGGACGAGGATCTGGTGACGAAGGATCGTCGTATCGCCCGTACGACCATCCCGCTGACCGCCAAGGATGTGAAGAAGTCCGAGGTCAAGCCCCTGGTGACCATGGTCAAGGAAGCCTCCGGCGACGGCGTGACGCTGGGGCTGGGCGGGGAGAAGGCGGAGAAGGCCGAGACGCCCCCGCAGGGTTCGTCCGAGAGCGTGGGCATCGTGGCGGCGGCGGTGATCCTGTTCATCGCCTTCGGGTCACTGGTGGCGATGGGGCTGCCGATCGTGACCGCGCTGCTGGCGATCGTCGCCGGCATCGCCCTGATGAAGCTGGTGGGATACCTGGTCCCGTCACCCGATTTCACCGCGATCCTCGCCGCGATGATCGGTCTCGGCGTCGGCATCGACTACGCGCTGTTCATCGTGACCCGCTACAAGGACGCCCTGCAGGCCGGCGACGAGCCGGAGACCGCCACGGTCAAGGCCATCACAACGGCCGGTCACGCGGTCCTGTTCGCCGGTACGACCGTCGTGATCGCGCTGATGGGCCTGATCGTCATGGGACAGCGGCTGATGACCGGGGTGGCCGTCGCCACCTCGGTGATCGTGCTGGTGACGATGATCGCCGCGGTGACCCTGCTGCCGGCGTTCCTGGGCTTCACCGGGCACAGGATCAACTCGCTGCGCCTGCCGCGTCGCACGTCCCGCCGGAGCGGGGCCGGCGGTGTTCCGGCGCGGGAGCGCCGTACCCTCGCCGAGCGCTGGGCCGGCGTGGTGCAGCGCAGGCCGCTGGTCGCCGCGGTACTGGCCGGCGCGGTCCTGCTGGTGCTGGCCGCCCCCACGCTGTCGATGCGGCTGAGTAACCCCGACGCCAGTGTCCAGCCCCACGACAGGAGCAGCTACACCTCGTACAAGATCCTCTCCGAGGGCTTCGGTCCCGGCTACGGCGCACCCCTGATCCTCGCCGCCGAGGTCGGCTCCGACCACACCGATCTGGGTCCCGTCGTCGAAGCGGTCGGCGGGACCGAGGGCATCGCCCACACCACGCCGCCCCAGTTCAGCAAGGACGGGCAGGCCGCGATCCTCATGGCCTTCCCCCGGACCGGATACCAGGACGAGGCGACCGCGGACGTGGTGCACCGGCTCCGCGACGAGGTGCTGCCCAAGGCGCCCGGCGGCGACAGGGTCTACGTCGGTGGCCCGAACGCCGGCACGATCGACATGGCCGACGACATCGGCTCGCGCCTGCCCCTGATGATCGCGGTCGTCATCGCGCTGTCCCTGGTGCTGCTCATCGCGCTGGTCCGGTCGGTCACGATCGCGTTGCAGGCCGCGGTGATGAACCTGCTGGCGATCGGCGCGGCCTACGGCGTGCTCGTCGCGGTCGTCCAGTGGGGATGGCTGGGCTCGGCGCTCGGCTTTCCCACCGAGATGCCGATCACGACCTGGGTGCCGATGATGATCTTCCCGGTCCTGTTCGGCCTGTCCATGGACTACGAGGTCTTCCTGATCTCGCGGATCCGTGAGGAGTACGAGCGCACCGGCGACACCCGGACGGCCGTCGCTCGCGGAATGGCGCGGACCGCCAAGGTCATCACGGCCGCGGCCGCCATCATGGTCGCCGTCTTCACGACCTCGCTGCTCGGCCCCGACGTCGCGGTCAAGCAGGGAGGTCTGGGCATGGCCGTCGCCGTACTCATCGACGCCACCATCATCCGGATGATCCTCGTCCCCGCGGTGATGGAACTGTGCGGCAACGCCAACTGGTGGATGCCCGGACGCCGTTCGCCGAAGGTGACCGCGGTTCAAGGTGCCGAGGCCGGGGAGGAGGCCAGGGCCTGACCGTTGCTCCGGCCGGAGTGCGGGGGACCCTTGGGCGGGGTTCCCCGCACGACCGCGAGACAAGCTCGGCATGATGACCGGATGGTGACCTCGCGCGCCCTCAACCGCTCAACCCTCGCCCGTCAGTTGCTGCTCGACCGGGAGCCGCTCACCGCCGCCGACGCGGTGCGGCGTGTGGTCGCTCTCCAGGCACAGCAGCCCGCCTCGCCGTACCTGGCGCTGTGGAACCGGCTCAGCGGCTTCGACCCGGCCGGCCTCGACGCCGCCGTGGCCGGCCACCGGGCGGTCAGGTCGACGCTGATGCGGATCACGTTGCACATGGTCCACGCCGAGGACTACCAGGCATTCCGCGAGGCCATGGAGCCGGCACTGCGCGCCTCCCGGCTCGGCGACTCCCGTTTCACGGCGTCCGGGCTCACCGCCGCCGACGCCGACGCGCTGATCCCGGGACTGCTGGAGTACACCGGCCGGCCGCGGTCCGCCGCCGAGGTCCGGGGCCGGCTCGAGGAGTTGCTGGGCACGCCGGTGGAACCGGTGACCTGGCGGATGCTGCGGCAGTACGCGCCGCTGTGGCACGCGCCCACCGGAGGGCCCTGGTCGTTCGGCACGCAGCAGTCGTACGTCGCCGCCGGCACGCCGCCGGAGCTGGCCGACCCGGACGCCGCCGTCGCGGGTCTGCGCACTCTGATACGCCGCTACCTGGAGGGCTTCGGCCCGGCCTCGGTGGCGGACATGGCACAGTTCGCGCTGGTCCAGCGGACGAGAGTGAGGGCGGCGGTGCAGTCACTCGCCGCCGAACTGGAGCAACTGGAAGGCCCGGACGGCACGGTGCTGTACGACATCCCCGGCGCGCCGCGGCCGGCCGAGGACACCCCGGCCCCGCCCAGACTGATGGCGATGTGGGACAGCATCCTGCTGGCCTACGCCGATCGCGGCCGCGTCATCCCACCCGCGTACCGCAAGCTTGTGACGCGTGTCAACGGCGACGTGCTGCCCACCCTCCTCGTCGACGGCTACGTCGCCGGCGTCTGGCGTCCCGTCGACGGGGGAATCGAGGCCACCGCCTTCCACCCGCTTCCGGAGCACGTCTGGCGGGGACTGGCCACGGAGGCCGGCTCGCTCATGCAGTTCCTCGCCGACCGCGAGGACACGGTCTACCGGCGCTATGGCCATTGGTGGACGAAGGGGCTGCCGGCCGACGAGACACGCCTGCTGCGCGGCGACTGAGCGGTGCCGCACGCCGCTGCGGGCCGACCCGGCCGCCCCGAACGAAGGGTGCGGCGCGTAGCGTCCGGTCGTATGGAACCCATGGCGCACGTCCAGTCGGCACAGGGCACCCGGCCTCGGGCCCGTGACCTCGGCATCGTCGTCGGACGGGGCGGCACCGGGCCCCTCAACGCGATCACCGATGTACCGGGAGTCCGGGTCGGGCACACCACCGTCCGGCGTCCCCCCGACGTGCACAGCGGAGTGACCGCGGTCGTGCCCGACGCGGTCGGTCCCCAGTCTCCGCTGCCCGCCGGGGTGTTCACCGGCAACGGCTACGGCAAGCTCATCGGCACCACCCAGGTCACCGAACTCGGCACGCTGGAGACTCCCGTACTGCTCACCTCCACCCTGTCGGCGTTCCGGGTCGCCGACGCCCTGGTCGGGTGGATGCTCGAACGGCCCGGATGCGGCGAGGTGCAGAGCCTCAACCCCGTGGTGGGCGAGTGCAACGACGGCTTCCTGTCCGACATCCGCGCACGGCCGGTGCACGAGGAGCACGTCCGGACCGCGCTCGACGGGGCGGTCGGCGGTCCGGTGGCCGAGGGCTGCGTCGGCGCGGGAACCGGCACCGGCGCCCTGGGGTTCAAGGCCGGGATCGGAACCGCCTCGCGCACCCCTGAACTGGGAGGCCGGCGGTTCACGGCCGGGGTCCTGGTGCAGGCGAACTTCGGCGGCACGCTGCGGGTGCTCGGCCGCTGCGTCACCCCGCGGTCCCTGGGCCTGACCGGCGACCCGGCGCCGGTCACGGAGACCGGCTCCTGCATGATCGTGGTGGCCACGGACGCGCCCGTCGACGCGCGGCAGCTCACCCGCGTCGCGCGGCGGGCCGTGTTCGCCCTGGCCCGCACGGGCGCGGCCTACAGCCACGGCAGCGGCGACTACGCCATCGCCTTCGGCACCCGACCGGAGGCGGGCGCCCCGGTGGCGGACGCCCCGGTGGCGGACGCCCCGGTGGCGGACGCCGAACTGGGGCCTCTGTTCGAAGCCGTCCTCGACGCCGTCGAGGAGGCGGTGCTCAACTCCCTGCTGGCCGCGACCACGACCACGGGCTTCGGCGGCCGCACACTGCCGGCCCTGCCCGCGGACCGGCTGCTCGACGCCCTCACGGATCCTGCGGCAACCCCACTGTCAGGCGGCCGGTAACAGCCGTCCGGCTGACATGCGCTCCACGGCGGAGAGGCGATGGGCCGCGGCTTTCGGCCGCATTCGGCAATCGCGGACTGCTGATGGGCAATCCGGACCTGCCGCTGCCGCTGCCGCTGCCGCTGCCGGAGCTGGGCCACGCCGTGCTCGCGCCGCTGCTGCGGCACGACGAGGAACAGGGGGCCGAGCTGGTCACCACGCTGCGGTCGTACCTCGCCCACGACTGCGCGTCCGCCGCGACCGCCCGGGAGCTGAGGCTCCACCGCAACAGCTCGCGCTATCGGCTGCGGTTGATCGAGCGGCCCACCGGCCGTGATCCCGACCGCCTGGCCGACCGCACGGAGCTGTGGCCGGCCCTCCTGGCGCTGGAGGCCGGCCCCGCCGGCGCACCGCCGGGGCCATGAGCGGGCGCGACCGCCTTCGCCGCCGTCAGGGGGTGGGAAAGGGGGAAGCGGTCCTCGTCCCCGGCTCGGTGGTGAGGATCATGCGGTCCGGTACGTGGGCGGTGTCGCGGCGGGCCGTGAGCCAGTAGAGGAAGGCGGGTACGGCCAGGCCGACGATCCAGGAGATGTCCGTGCCGCCGAGCGGCTTCACCAGCGGGCCGGTATAGAAGCTGGTGGCCAGGAAGGGCAGTTGGGCCAGAAGGCCGATGCCGTAGACAATGAGTGCCTTGATGCGCCAGGCGCCGTAGCGGCCGTGCGGGTCGCTCAGGGCGGGCAGGTCGTAGCGCTCCTTGGCGATCAGGTAGTAGTCCACCAGGTTGATCGCCGACCAGGGAGTGAAGGCCGTGAGCAGGAAGAGCAGGAAGTCCTTGAACGAGGTCAGGAAGCTGTCCTTGCCCAGGAGCGCGACCGCGGTTCCCGCGATCATGATCCCGGCGATGTAGGCGGCGCGGCCGCGGGTGGACAGCGCGCGCTGCCCGCGGAAGCCACTGATGCCGGTGACCACCGACATGAAACCGCCGTAGGTGTTGAGCACGTTCACCGTCAGCTTGCCCAGGGCGATGACGAAGTACAGGAACGAGGCCGCGAGGCCCGCGCCGCCCAGGCCGACGATGTAGCCGACCTGGTTGTCGACGAAGGCGCTGCCTGCCGCGGCCGCCGCGAGCGCGCCGAACGTCATGGACCACTGGGAGCCGAGGGCCGAGCCGCCGAGGGTCCACCAGAAGGTGGCGCGGGGAGAGGTGGAGCGGGGCAGGTAGCGCGAGTAGTCCGCCACGTAGGGGCCGAAGGCGAGCTGCCAGGAGGCGGACAGGGAGACGGCGAGAAGGAACAGCGGCAGGTCGAAGGAGCGGTTGGCGAGGAGGGTGCTCAGTTCGGCGTGCTCCAGGAGGCGGATGCCGAGGTAGACGAAGGCGACTGCGCACACGACGCTGGCCACCCGTCCCAGGGTGTGGATGAGCCGGTAGCCGACGAGCGTGGTGACCGCGGTGACGACGGCGAAGATCACGATGCCGGTGGTGTCGCCGAGGTGGGTGAGTTCGCCGACCGCCTGGCCGGCCAGCACGCTGCCGCTGGCGAAGAAGCCGACGTACATCACGACGACCAGGACCAGCGGGACGACGGCTCCGCGGACGCCGAACTGGGCCCGGCTGGAGATCATCTGCGGCAGGCCGAGGCGCGGTCCCTGGGCGGAGTGCAGGGCCATCACCGCGCCGCCCAGCAGGTTGCCGAGCAGCAGACCGATGATCGACCAGAAGGCGCCCCCGCCGAAGACGACGGCGAGCGCGCCGGTGACGACCGCGGTGATCTGGAGGTTTGCGCCCAGCCAGAGAGTGAACTGGCTGAACGCGCTGCCGTGCCGTTCGGCGTCGGGGACGACATCGATCGAGCGTTGTTCGACCACGCCTGTCATAGATTGCCCTCTTCCACGGATCCGCTTCTGGCATGCATAAGTTCATTCAGAATGGGATTGGATGAATGAGAGGTCAATACTTTGCTGCAAAATATGGGCTGAGGATTGCCTGGGCCGGGTGGCGAGGCCCGAACCTGCGGCCGGTGGCCGCCCGGCCTCACCGACGGCGGCTCCGGTCCCGGTCCTCGCGGAGCCACTGCCCGACGACCGCGTCGGCGTGCTCGCCGAGAGCCGGACTCGGAGCCGACCGGCTCATGTGCGGGTGAACTGGCGGCACGGCGGCCCCGGGGCTCCCCCTTGATCAGCGGGACGTGGGCCTGGCCACGGTGGGCGAAGACGGTGAGGCACGCGCCGGCGCGCCGGGTGGCCTGCGGCGCGGCGTCCTCGCGCCGTTCGACCACGGCCGGATCGGCCCGTATCCGGTCGGCGGCCTCGCGCAGGTGGGTGACCGGCGCGGTGGCCGCGGACCCGTCAGGCGTCGGCGGCACGGGCGAGCGGACGCGGGTACGCGCGGAGCGTTTCGCCACCGCCGTGCTCGGCAAGCGGGTCATCCGCTCCACGGACCGCGCCGGGTTCGTGGTGAACGCGCTCCTCGTGCCGTACCTGCCGTCCGCGATCAGGTTGCTCGAATCCGGTTTCGCCTCCGCCTCCGCCACCGACATCGACCAGGGCATGGTTCTCGGCTGCGCGCACCCGATGGGCCCGCCGGTGCTCGCGGACTTGATCGGCCTCGACACCACGCAGGCGATCGACGACCCGATGTACGCCCAGTTCAAGGAGCGGTTGTACGCGCCGCCCCCGCTGCTGCAGCGCATGGTGGAGGCCGGCCACCTCGGCAGGAGGACCGGCCGCGGCTTTCACCGCTACCCTACGGCCTGAGCCCGCCCCCCGTCGCGACGGACGGCCGAACCTCAGACGGCGGACCGGGACTCGGCCGGGCGTCGCCGCAGCGCCGATATGGCGAGTGACGGCGGAGTCCAGACGCCGTCAGGGGGGTAGACGTCGGTTCCGGGCGGCACGATGTCGTCGAGCCGGTCGAGTACGGCGTCGTCCAGCACCACGGACCTGCCCTTGAGCGTGCTGTGCAGTTGCTCCATCGTGCGCGGGCCGATGATCACCGACGTGACGGCCGGATGCGCGAGCGGGAAGGCGATGGCCAACTCCGGCAGTGAGCAGCCCACTTCCCGGGCCACTTCGACGAGCTGCTCGACGATCTCCAGTTTCGCGGCCGTGCGCGGCGCCGACGGATCGAAGCGGTCGGGGTGCAGGGTGGGGCGCCCGCTGCTCAGATCGAGGGCCCGGCCCCTGCGGTAGCGACCGGTCAGGAACCCGGAGGCCAGCGGACTCCAGGTCAGCACCCCCATTCCCAGACGCTCCGCCACCGGCAGCACATGCCGCTCGACGCCGCGGGCCAGCAGCGAGTACGGCGGCTGCTCGGTGCGGAACCGCTGGAGCCCCCGCCGGTCGGCCACGTGGTACGCCTCCACGATCTCGTCGGCGGGGAAGGTGGAGCAGCCGAACGCCCTGATCTTGCCCTGGCGCACCAGATCGGTGAGGGCCGAGAGCGTCTCCTCGATGTCGGTCGTGTGGTCCGGCCGGTGCACCTGGTACAGGT
Source organism: Streptomyces sp. 6-11-2 (assembly GCF_006540305.1). Taxonomy (GTDB): domain Bacteria; phylum Actinomycetota; class Actinomycetes; order Streptomycetales; family Streptomycetaceae; genus Streptomyces. The sequence goes on from NZ_BJOR01000002.1 coordinate 92,376, forward strand.
CGATCCAGTCCGTTCCCAGCCGCCGCAGACTGTCCTCCACCTCCCGGAAAATCCAACGCCGTGAGTTGCCGCCGCGGTTGGGACCGTCCCCCATGGGGAAGTGGACCTTGGTCGCGAGCACCACGTCGTCGCGTCGGCCCTTCAGCGCCTTGCCGACGATCGTCTCCGACTCCCCGGCCGAGTACATGTCGGCCGTGTCGACGAAGTTGATCCCCTCGTCCAGCGCGGCGTGGATGATCCGGACACACTCGTCGTGGTCGGCATTGCCGACGAACCCGAACATCATCGTGCCGAGGCAGTACGGGCTGACCTCGATACCGGTCCCGCCCAGAACGCGGTGGCGCATACGACTCTCCTTGGATGGGCCCCACTTGGACGGGCCGACCCTACGAATTGGAGTCCTCTCCAAGGCAAGCGCGGCCCACCGCTCAGGGTGCTCCTTCGGGGTGCACGGCTCGTACGGCCTCGACGACGGAGCCGCTATGAGCGAGTGCGGCGGCGCGTTCGTGGCGGCGGCACGGTCCGGTGGTGCTTTCGTGGTGGAGCCGCAGGCGGCCGGCGGGCAGGTGCCGGCGGCGGCCAGGACGAGCGCGATACAGGACGCGCCCCGACGCCGGGAAAGAGGCTTGGACGGTTCCTGCCGAAGTCCTCGGCGCGCGGTCCGCGTGCCGCGGTGAAGCGGCGGGGACGGCGCGGGCCCTGCCGGCCGGCCAACGGTTCGCGCTCCGGTGTGCGGGGTGCGCGGGACGGCGGCCCGGTGCCTGGAAGTTGGGGCGGCGACCGGCAGGCGCCGACGAGCCGTTCTCAGCGGGCGAGAATCCGCCATCGGCCGAAACGGGTGACCGCGCGGGGTACCAAGGGACTTTCGGGGTCCCGGCAGGGGCTGTTCGGCCTCAGCGGCAAGGCGGCGCGTGCGGTGGACTGGAGGCGACAGGAAGGGCGCCGAGTGATGAGACGACGCAGCGTGGGCGAGCTGATGAGCCCCACCGCCGTGAGTGTGCGACCGGGCACGGCGTTCAAGGAGATCGCACGCGTCCTCGACGAGTACGACATCACCGCCGTCCCGGTGGTCGACGACGAGGACCGGCCGATAGGAGTGGTGTCCGAGGCGGACCTGCTCCGCAAGCAGACGTGCGGAGGCGCCGGGAGGAACGCGGGGGAGCTGATGACGAGCCCCGCCGTGGTCGCGGAGCCCGGCTGGCACGCCGCGCGTGCCGCGCGGACGATGGAGCGGCACAAGGTCAAGCGCCTGCCGGTGGTGGACGGCGACGGCCGGCTGATCGGCGTGATCAGCCGCAGCGATCTGGTGCGGCTGTTCCTGCGCCGGGACCGCGAGATTCAGCGGGAGATCCTGGAGGACGTCATCGTACGGACGCTGGGTCTGCGGCCTTCGGCGCTCGCGGTCGAGGTCGCCGAGGGCCGGGTCGTACTCAGCGGCACAGTGGAGCACAGGAGCCTGATCCCGGTCACCGTGCGGCTGTGCGACAGCGTCGACGGCGTGGTGGAGGTGGTGAACCGGCTCGGCTTCGACCGGGACGACACCCTGAACCCTCCGGCGGTACGCGGCGGTTCGGCTCGTTCGGAGGCCGGTGCGCGCACGGCGCCGGGTGGTGGGCACGGCCTGTCGTCGGTGCTGTCACCGCCCCGGCTCCGCTTCGGACGCCGCTGGTGAGCCGCCGGTAGTCACAGGTCCAGGATCAGACGTTCCCCCAGGCACCGCGAGACGCAGGTCATCATGGTCTCGCCCGCGGCGCGTTCCTCCTCGCCGAGCACCCGGTCACGGTGGTCCGGCTCGCCCTCCGGATGGCCTGCCGCGCGGTGCAGTCGGCACCGGGGTGGCACCCCCGTCCCGTCGGGGCGGGTGAGACCGGCCGGCGCGACGTGGACGTCGGCGGTGCCGTGCGAGTTCAGCGGCCGCGCCGGTGGAGCTCCAGGTCCGCGACCACCGGGCGGTGGTCGGACGCCTCCGTGGCGATCTCCCGGGCGCCGGTCACGGTGATGTCGGGGGAGACCGTCACGAAGTCGATGCGCTTTTCCGGGCGGATCGCCGGGTACGTCCCTCCGCCGTCCGGGTCGGCGTCCCTGAGCCGCTGCCACAGCGGTGCCAACTCGGGAGCGTTCGCCTCGGTGTTGAAGTCCCCGACCAGGATCTTCGGGCCGTGGTCGGCGGCGAGCACGTCGAGCATGTCCGCCACCTGGGCCCTGCGGACGGACGGGTCGCCCCGGTAGTCCAGGTGCGTGTCGTAGACGTGCACGTGCGAGCCCCTGACGTTGAGCGTCACCTCGGCGAAGCCGGGCGCCGGGGCCGGCACCGGATCGGGCGTCTGGGTGGAGAGCCGGGTGATGTCGTGGTTCTCGGCCTCGAGCACCGGGTGGCGGCTGAGCACGGCGACGCCGAACTGGCGGCGGTCCGCGCCCTGGACGGCCGGGTCCATGTCGTAGATCGGCGCGAAGAACACCCGCATGCCCAGCTTTTGGGCCAGCGCCCGGGCCTCGTCGGCGAAGTCGCTGCGGGCGCCCCAGTGGACGTCGACCTCCTGGAGACCGACCACGTCGGCGTGCAGATCACGTATCGCTCGCGCCGTGCGGTCGAGGTCGAAGACCTCGTCCTCGCCGGCCCCGGCGTGGATGTTGTAGGTCGCCACCCGCAGCGGCACCGCGGGTGCGCGGGACCCGGCGGTGCCGGCGTCCGCGGCCGTCGCCGGTGCCGCCACGGCGAGTGCGGCGGTGGCGGCGAGCACGGCGGCGACGCCGCGCCGGACAGGACGTCGGAACGTGGGCCTCATGCCGTCGATCCCTTCACCGTCTTCTTGGAGAGTCACACAACAGCCGGTGTGACGAGTGTGGTTGACGATGCCGTCCACGTCGAGCCCGCCTCCGTCGCGCCCCTGACGGGGATTCAGCGCCGCGACGGGCCGTCGTACCCGCCGTGGCACATCACGTGAGCCGGAGGGGTTCACGTCAGACATCAGACGTCATATGATCCGCGTCGACGGCAGACGCCCTGCCGTTCCGAGCGATAGGACAGCGATGTCTCACTTCCGGCGAAGGCTCCGATGGGGAGCAGGTCTGGTGGGGCTCTCCACCGTCGTGGCACTGGCGGGCGGCATGCCCGCGGCCGCGGCCACCAAACAGGCACCGGACTTCGACGCCACGCCCCCTCAGGCCGGCAAGCCCTTCTACGCGGAGCGGCAACTCGCCTCGAACGGCGAGGGTTTCCCGAACTACCGCATCCCGGCGCTGGCCGTCACCAACCGCGGTGACATCCTCGCCGCCTATGACGGCCGGCCCACCGCGATCGACGCGCCCGGCCCCAACTCCATCCTCCAGCGCCGCTCCACCGACGACGGCGCCACCTGGGGGGAGCAGACGGTCGTCCACGGGGGCAAGCGGGAAGCGCCCATCGAGGGCTACTCCGATCCCAGTTACCTCGTCGACCGCTCCACCGGCGACATCTTCAACTTCCACGTGAAGTCCTTCGACCAGGGCTTCGGCGGGTCCCGGCCCGGCGTCGACCCCGAGGACCGCAACGTGCTCCAGGCCGAGGTGAGCGTCTCCCACGACGACGGCCGGACCTGGCAGCACCGGGTCATCACCCCGGACGTCACCGACGACCTCGGCTGGCGCTCCCGGTTCGCGGCGTCGGGTCAGGGGATCCAACTCAAGTACGGCAAGTACGCCGGGCGGCTGCTCCAGCAGTACACGATCATCAACGGCGACGGTGTCTTCCAGGCCGTGTCCGTGTACTCCGACGACCACGGAAAGACCTGGAAGGCCGGCGCAGCCGTCGGCGCGGGCATGGACGAGAACAAGACCGTGGAGCTCTCCGACGGCCACGTCATGCTCAACTCCCGCGACTCCGGCCGCTCCGGCTACCGCAAGGTCGCGATCTCCGACGACGGTGGCGTCACCTACGGCAAGGTGACCGTCGACCGGGAACTGCCCGACCCGGCGAACAACGCCTCCATCGTGCGCGCCTTCCCCAACGCGCCGAAGGGCTCGGACCGCGCCAAGGTGCTGCTGTTCTCCAACGCGGGCTCCACCGGCCAACGGGCCAACGGCACGGTCCGGATGAGCTTCGACGACGGCGAGACATGGCCGGTCGCGCGGGTCTTCCAGCCGGACGGCATGGCCTACTCGACCCTGGCGACCCTGCCCGACGGCAACGTCGGCCTGCTCTACGAGCCCGACGGCGGCAACGGCGGCATCCGCTTCGCCCGGTTCAACCTCGCCTGGCTCCAAGGCGTCGCCGCGCCGCTCACGGCCGGGAACCTCACGGTCGAACGCGGCGGTACGGCGGCCTTCGAGCTCACGGTGACGAACCAGAGCGGGTCGGCCCTCCATGTGAAGGACCTCACCCTCGGGGTGCCGGCGGGCTGGTCGTACGAACTGACGCCGCCGGACCGGATCCTCCCGGTCTCTTCCCGGGCCGTCACCGTCCGCCTCACCGTCCCCGAGGACGCGACGGGGGGCATCTACCCCGTGACCGCCACGCTCACGGACACCAAGGGGCGCACCTCCCGGGGTTCCTTCACCGCCGAGGTGCCGAAGACGGCCGACGAGAACACGCCGGGCCGCATCCGGGTGACCGGCGGCACGCTCACCAACCCACGGGACGACGGCTACCGGGCCGGTGACAGGCTGGTCTTCACCTACACCGTCACCAACCTGTCCGACGCGGCCACCACGGTGGTGCCGAGCGGGAACCTCGAGGACCTCGACCCGGCGGCCGACGCACGCAACTGCCGGTGGCGCGGCCTCGCGGCGCACGCCTCCTACACGTGCGCCTTCCCGTACCACGTCGTCTCACAGGAGGACCTGGACGCGGGGCACTTCACACCGGTGACCGCGTGGACCTCGACCTCGGACGACACCGTCACCGTGGTCGGGCACACCGGCGAGCGCGTCGAACTGAGCTGACCCGACCTTCTCGTCGAACCGCCTCGCGGGAGAACTCCCGCGAGGCGGTGGGTCATTCCCGTCCGGAGACGGCCATCTCGCCCAGCAGCGACCAGCCGTCCTGCGCCACGGTCGTGTTGACGATCCGGGGTGTCTCGGCCAGGTGGGGCGGCAGGGTTTGCTGCGCGGCCCTGAAGTGCTCCGACCGCACGTGGGCCGCCCCCGCCTCGTCGTCGCGGAAGGCCTCGACCAGGACGTACTCCGTCGGGTCCTCGACGCTGCGGGACCAGTCGAACCACAGGCAGCCCGGTTCGGCGCGGGTGGCCGCGGTGAACTCGGCGGCGATCCCCGGCCACTGGTCGGCGTACTCGGGACGGACACGGAACTTGGCGGTGATGAAGATCATCGGTCTCCCTCATTGATTCTCTGCGCGCACCGCGCCGCCCGCTGTGTGGTCCGGCGCGCGAGCGGCGCCACAGGCGTGCGCACCGCGGGCCGGGACGGGCCGGCGGTGCGGTGGATCGGCCGAACACGGCCAAAGCCGTGACAGGTCGGACACGGCAGGCTGTGATGATCGTAGCCGACGGGTGACAAACCGCCCGGGGGTGCGGCGGTGCGTCGCCGCACGGGGGAGGGGACGGAGCCGATGGGGATCGCGCTGCTGGTGGCGTCGACCGCGGTCGTGGCCGCGGCCGTCGTCACGGGCCTGGTACGGGCCGGGCGACGTGAGGCACAGGCGGAGAGGACCCGGCTCGCCGGGGAGGCGCGGCGGCGGGCGCGCCGTTCGCTGGACGCGGTGTGGGCGATGGACGACCGGCAGTTCGAGGAGTACGTCGCCGAACTGTGCCGCCGGGACGGCTGCACCGACGTCCGGCGGGTCGGCGGCGCCGGAGATCTCGGCGCGGACGTGACCGGCCGGCTGCCCGACGGCCGCCGCATCGTCATCCAGTGCAAGCGGTACGCCAAGCACCGCACCGTCGGCAGCCGTGACCTCCAGACCTTCAACGGCACCGCGCGAGCCGAGCACCGGGCCGACGTCCCGGTCTTCGTCGCCTCCTGCGTCTTCACCCGGCCGGCCCGCGAGTTCGCGGCCCGGCACCGGCTCTGCCTCATCGACGTCAATCTGCTCGGCTTCTGGAACGGCGGCACCGCGTTGACCTCGTTCCTGGACCTGGACATCGGCCGGTCCGGAACCAACCGCCGGCTGCGCCCGGACCACGACTGACGGGAGCCGCGTGTGCCGTGCGCGGGCGGGACACCGGCGGGACGCCCCGTCCGCGCACGGCACACGGGGCGACCTCCGTCCGGTCAGGCAGCGGAGTCGGTGCCTTCTCCGCCCTCCCCGCGCGGAAGACGGCGAAGCCGCAGCACGGCCACCGCCGCCGTGACGGCGCCGGCCAGGGCCAGTACCAACAGGAGGACCCGGTCCGAGACGGCCTCGCCGAGCCGCCTGGCGCCGCTCTCCCAGGCCGCCTCTGTGTCGATGTCGAGGAGGGAGGGCAGCGCCGAGGTGCCGTCGAAGAGCAGGAACATGACGCCCAGCAGGACGAAGAGGATCCCGCCGGCCAGCGAGGTGGTGTGCACGGTCAGCGGTCCCCACCGCACCGCGCGCCCCCGCAGCCGGCGCCGACGCCCGAGGTCCCAGCGGTCCCACAGCAGCGCCAGGACGAACAGCGGAACGGCCATGCCCAGCGCGTAGACAGCCAGCAGGAGCCCGCCGTGCACCGGGCTGCCGCCGAGCGCCGCGACGGTGAGGATGCCGCCCAGGATGGGACCGGCGCAGAAGCCCGCCAGTCCGTAGACGGCGCCCAGGGCGAAGACGGAGGCGGCGGACCCGCTCCTGCGGGTACCCGCCGCCTGCTGAAGACGGCGGGAGCCGAAGCCGAGGCCCAGGATCTGCGCCAGTCCCAGTGCGATCATCGTCCAGCCGCCGAGCAGGACCAGCAGCTCGCGGTGCCCGTAGAACAGGCGGCCTGCGAAGGAGCCGGCCACCCCGAGCGGCACCAGCGTGGTGCACAGCCCGGCGTAGAAGACGGCGGTACGCAGCGACAGCCGGGTGCGGCTGGTGAAGGCGTAGGCGAAGAACGCCGGCAGCAGCAGCGCACTGCACGGGCTGAGCAGTGCCAGCAGGCCGCCGAGGAAGGCGGTCGCGGCGGTGATCCCGCTCATCGCCCGGCTTCCTTCGCGGCCTTCTCCACGGCGGCGGTGAACGCGCTCAGCGGCTGCGCGCCCAGGATGGGTGTGGAGTTGACGAGGAAGGCGGGCGTGCTGGACACCCCCAGCGCGTATCCCTCCTCCTGGTCCCTGCTCACCGACGCCTCGGCGGCCTGGGACTTCAGGTCGGCCTCGAAGCGGTCGAGGTCGGCGACGCCCGCCTCGCGGGCCATCTCATGAAGCCGGGAGGAGGAGAAGGCACCCTTGTTGCGCGGGCGTTCCTTGGCGTAGACGACGTCGTGGAACTGCCAGAACCGCCCCTGCCGTCCGGCGGCCCAGGAAGCGCGGGCGACGCGTTCCGATTCGGCGCCGAACACGGGGAAGTTGCGCCACTCGATGCGCAGCAGGCCCCTGTCCACGTACGAGCGGACGAGTTCCGGCTTGGTCTCCCGCGCGAACTTGCCGCAGAAGGGGCACTGGAAGTCCTCGTAGGCGATCAGTACGACGGGCGCGTCGGCGCGGCCCAGGGCCAGCGGGTCCTTCTGGTCCCTGCGGGCCAGGGCGAGCAGCGACTTCTCCTGTTCGTCGGGAGTGGCTCCGGCGACGGACGGCGAGACGGCGGCGGACGGCCGGTCCCGGGACACGGGGTCCCCGGAACCGCCGCCGAGAGCGGTGGCCGCGGCGACGGCGGCCGCCGCACCGCCGCCCACGGCGATCAGGGTCAGACGGCGACGGTGGGCACGAGGGGAGGAAGGCATGGGGCACCTCCGAAAGTGAAGTGTGCGAAGAAAGCGAAGTGGGTGAAGGAAGGGGGAAGGACAGGGGGTCAGGCGGCGGGCCGCACGGGGCAGGCCGCCTCCGTGGCCAGGCGCCGCAGCGCGGCCTCGGCCAGCAGGCCGAGGGCGAGCACCGCGACCGCGGGTTGCAGGGGCGCCCAGTAACTCAGCGCGCCGGAGGCGCCCAGCAGAAGCAGGGCCACCTTGTTGCAGACGGGGCAGCCGACCGCGAGGAAGGACAGCACCGCGCCGGCCGACCCGAGCGAACGCCCGGTCGCGTCGTCACGGCCCGCGACGGGCCCCGTGCGCACATAGGTGGCGAGCACCACGGCCGACAGCACGGCGGTGAGGAGCAGCGTCGGGTAGTTCCACCACACCGGCGGCACCGAGCGGGAGAACAGCGGGGTCGGGACGAGGGCGGTGGGGACGCCCAGGACGAGGACCGCGGGCGGCGTGGCCGCCGCGGCAGCGGCCCAGCGACGTCGGGGCCAGTGGCGCAGGGCGGCCCACGCCGCACGGGGGGATCGGGACACGGACAACGGATGACTCTCCGGTCGTACGGGGTGGACGGGGTGGCCAGGGACGCGCGGACACGCCGCGCGGGCCTACACCCGTCGTACGGAGAGTTCGGTGAGGTCGGGAGGAGACGGTTCCGGCCCGTGGCGCCGGACATCCCGGTGCGCGGACGCCCACGCCGGTGCCGTGTCGTCGGCCTGCGCCGGCAGAGCACGGGAGAGCAGCGCACCGAACCGCGGGTGCTGTTGCTCCGGCTGCGCCTTCTTCAGGCAGGGACCGCTTCCCGCCGCGGCGGGCGCGCCGTGACCGGCGTCGTCCAGCGTCTCGGGGCACGGTGCCACGTGCGGGTCGGCCGCGGCGGAGGAGGACGCCGCCCGGAACGCGGGCGGGGAGGCGGTCGTGGCGCAGAACAGCGCGGCCAGCAGGACGAGCAGCGCGAGGCCGGCGCTCATGGCACCGTGCCGCGTGCGACGCATCGCCCTTCCTCCACTTCCTCGGTCCCGACACCATAGCCCAGGTACCCCCGGGCGTATCGAAGCCGGGACCGGGCGCGTCATGACAGCGAGACCAGGGACCACCCCTCGTGCTGACGGAGCGCCAGGTGCCACACGGCGGCCGATACGACCCCCACGCCGGCCACGAGGGTGTCAGCGGTCAGTCCGCGCCCCGAGAGGCTGTTGGCGCAGGCGAGGACTCGCGCCCCGGTCTCCAGCAGCCGGGTGACCTGTTCGCCGGACTCTTCCCCCAGCACGAGGTCCAGTCCGGCGCCGTGGACGACGACCTCGACCTCGACGGGCCGATCCGCCGCCGCCACCAGGTTCGTCACCGCGCGCACCACGCGGTCCGGTTGAGGAGCCGCCACGACGACACGTACGGGAGCGGGGAAACGGGAACCGGCGTTCTCGGCGTTCATGGGGCCACCCTCGCACACCGGACGGCGCCTCGGCCGGGGCCCGCGCGGCGCGACCCGATCCCACCGGAAAACGGGAACCCGCGGCCGCGCGGGCCTGACCGCGGGCAGGTCGCGCCGCCGACGTGCCGGGCTGGGGTCAGCGGTCCTGGGACAGGCGCAGCAGGTCCGCGAAGACCCCGTTCGCCCGGACGAGTTCGTCGTACGGGCCCTGCTCGGTGATGCGGCCCTCCTCCATGACCACGACGTGGTCGGCGATCCTGGTGTTCTCCAGGCGGTGCGTGACGACGATGGTGATGCGTTCGCCGGCGATGGCCTTGATCTTCCCGAAGATCCCGTGCTCGCCCCGTGGGTCCATCTGCGAGGTCGGCTCGTCCAGGATCAGCAGCGGCGTCTGCCGGTACAGCGCCCGTCCGCAGACCAGACGCTGCCACTGGCCGCCGGACAGTTCGGCACCGCCCCACAGCTCCTTGGCGAGGAGGGTGTCGAGCTGCTGCGGCAGTTTCTCGACCGCCTCCCGCATGCCGACGGCCTCGACCGCCTCCCAGACCGGTCCGTCGTCGTAGGTGCGGGGCTGGCCGAGGGTGATGTTCTCGCGGGTGCGCAGGGGCCAGCAGGCGAAGTTCTGGGGGACGAGGGCGGTGCGCCGCCATACGGCGTCGGGGTCGGCGTGGGCGAGGTCGGTGCCGTCCCACAGGACACGGCCCTTGTCCGCGAGGAGGATGCCGGTGATGAGCTTGGCCAGGGTGGACTTGCCGGAGCCGTTCTCGCCGACGACGGCGAGGATCTGGCCGCGGCGCAGGGTGAGCGACACCCCGTTGACGGCCGGTTCGTCCTTGCCCGGGTACCGGTAGACGACTTCGTCGAGCCGGATCTCGTCCACGCGTTCCGGGATGGTCAGTTCACCGCGCCTCGGGGCGCGTTCGCGGGCCATGTCGAGGAAGGACCGCATGTCGGCGAGGTAGAGCGAGGTGTGGAACATGGCGGCGCCGTTGACGACGAACTGCGAGAGCGCGGCCAGCGTGGTCTGCACGGCGACGACGGCGGTGGCGGCGACCGGGAGGGCGACACGGCCGGTGGTGGCCAGCCAGGCGAGGGTGACCCATGTGCCGAGCAGGAACACGCCGCCCAGGGCGCTGGTCGCCAGCACGATGCGCAGCATGCGGGGCGCGGCGGTGAGGGTGCGCTGGTCGATGCGATCGGACAGGGCGCGGTACCAGTGGACGAGGTAGCCGGTCATGCCGTTGGCGCGGACCTCGTCCCCGAAGCGCGAGTAGGTGGCCCACCAGCGCATCATGGAGCGCACGTTGCGGTCGCCGACGTTGAGGTAGTGGGTCTCGTAGTCGACGCGCGCGGACAGTACGGCGCCGGCACCGGCCGGGACGACGGCCAGCAGGAGCAGCGGCAGCATCAGCGGGTGCAGGGCGGTGATGACACCGCTCGCCGCGATCATGCGGATCAGGGCGGCCGTGAACCGCTGGCTGTCCTGCACCATGAACCGGGTCCGGGTGACCCCGACCTCGGCGGCCTCCTGCCGGTCGGCGAAGCCGTCCTCGCCGTACGCCGACGCCTCGACCCGGCACACGGCGGCGACGAGCGCGATGTCCGCCTCGGTCGTCAGCAGCGGTGTGATCCGCCCGTCGGCGTAGGAGGACAGGGCGCTGCCGATCCGGCCGAGGCCCGCGGCGGCCATCACCACGACCAGCGCGGGCAGCGCGCCGTGCAGGCGTTCGGACACGGTGCCCGTACCGAGGATGTGGGTCATGGCCCGCGCGGTGAAGGCGAGGACGAGCGCGGCCGTGGCGCCCGTGAGGAGCTGGCAGGCCAGGAGGAGCACGACGCCGGTCCTGTCGACGGACCAGGCCATGCGCGCGGTGCGCCCGAGCACGGCGGGAAGCCGGCGGCACATGGCGCCGAAACCGGCCTCCGCCAGCGGGTTCCTGCCGTACTCGCCCTCGAAGGTGATGGTGGCGGGGGGTGGCGGGGGAGGCGTTTCCCCGTTCGCGGTCGAGGCGTCAGTCACAGTCACCTGCATCCCTCCTTGGGGCTCGCACCGCGCCTGGATGGCTCGGCAGTGCCCGGTACAACGAGGTGTCGCGAGATTCGAACACGCTCGATTCCGGACGCGGTGGACCCCTTGAGGAGCAAGGGCTCGCCCCCGCGGCCGCCGCACTGGAGCCGCCGCCGAGCGGTGGCAGGGTGGCCGAAACGCCGATGCCCGAGATGCCTGGTGCACATGGGTTTTCCCGGGGCACGGCTCCGGCCCGCACCGCCGGCCGGCCCGCACACGCACGGCTGGGCGCGCCCCCTGCCGAAGGACGCACCGACCCGTTACCTTTCTCCGCGCCGGCCGCCTCGGGCTGACCGCGGCGTGCCAGGGCCGACCCCTGACACGCCGTCAACCACCGCTGGAGAGAGTCACATGGGACGCAGCACTCGACCCCGGCCGCTCGCCCGACGCCGACTGCCCGCCGTCACGGCCGGTACGGCCGCCCTGATCCTGGCCCTGACGCCCTCGGCCTCGTGTGCCGCACCTCAGCGGCAGGCCGCGCCGCACACGCTGCCCGGCGGCTACCGGCACCTGGTGGTGATCTACGAGGAGAACCACTCCTTCGACAACCTCTACGGCACCTGGGGACCGGTCGGCGGCCGGCAGGTCGAGGGCCTGGCCCGGGCCACCGTCCGGCAGCGCACACAACGCGCCCAGGACGGCACGCCGTATCGCTGCCTGCTCCAGAACGACGTGAACCTGACCAGCCCGCCCCTGTCGCCCACCTGCCGCGACGCCGCCCACGGGGTCGCGGCGAGCGCGTTCGCCAACGAGCCGTTCACCGTCGACGACCACATCGGGCCGCGGGACCGCACCTGTCCCGCGCCCGGAACCCGCGCGGACGGCGGTGTGGTCAACGACTCGCCGGGTGCCCTGCCCGGCGGCTGCACCCGGGACCTGGTGCACCGCTTCTACCAGAACCGGTACGCCATCGACGGCGGCCGGCAGGACCGCTACGTCACCGCCTCCGACGCGGTCGGCCTCACGATGGGCCACTACGACACCACGTCACTGCCGGTCCACCGCTACCTGCACGCCCCCGGCGCCCCGCGCTACGTCCTGGCCGACCACTTCTTCCAGGGCGCGTTCGGCGGATCCTTCCTCAACCACCAGTACCTGATCGCCGCGCGGGCGCCGCAGGACACCAGCGGCGGTGCCTCCGGCGCGAAGAACACGGTCCTCGACGCCGACGGCATGCCGGCCTCGTACCCGCTGTACCGGGCGACCGGCCCGGTGGCGGACGGCGCTCTGACCACCGCCTGCCCGGACGGCGACCCGGCCGACTACGCGCACGCCTGCGGCAACCTGGCCGTCAACACGGTGCAGCCGTCCAGCGCACCGTACGGCAGCGGCCCCCGGATCCCGCTGATCGACGACGCGAAGTACCCCAACATCGGCGACCGGCTCACGACCGCCGGCGTTTCCTGGAACTGGTACTCCGGCGGCTGGAACGACGCGGAGGCCGGGCACCCCGGACCGCTCTTCCAGTACCACCACCAGCCGTTCGACTACTTCGCCGACTACGCCCCCGGCACCCCGGGCCGCGGCCACCTGCGCGACGAGACGGAGTTCCTGCGTGCGGCCAGGACCGGCACGCTGCCGGCCGTCAGCTTCGTCAAGCCCTACGGCGCCGAGAACGAGCACCCCGGCTACGCCGGCGAGGCGGCCGGCAGCGACCACCTCGTCGACCTGCTCAAGGCGGTGACGGAGGGCCCACAGGCCGGCAAGACGCTCGTGGTCGTCACCTACGACGAGTTCGGCGGCCAGTGGGACCATCTGCCGCCCCCGGGACCGGGCTCGCCCACGCCCGGCGCCCATGACGCCTGGGGCCCGGGCACCCGCGTCCCCGCACTGATCGTCTCCCGCTCGCTGCCGCGCTCGGCCGTCGACCACACCGTCTACGACACCACCTCCATCATCGCCACCATCGAACGCGGCTACGGCCTCAAGCCCGTCGCCACTCGCGACGCGGTCGTCAACGACCTCTCCCCGGCCGTAGCCGCCGGTGGCCGCGGAACCCGGTAGCCGCAGCCTGCCGGGCGGCCAGGGGCAGCAGCGTGCCGGACGGCCCTGCTCATGACCGGGTGCGAGGGCGCCGGCTGCGGCGGGCGGCGAGTGCCGGATGCCGCACGACAAAAGGGAGTATGTGCGCGATGATCGGCATATGCCATGGACTCACCGAAAACGTGATCCAACGGCCGAACCGGATCGCTCCGCGCACCGTGTCCCTGGTATGGGGACCGCTTCGACCACGGACGAGGAACTGCTCCGCACTCTGTACGCCGAGCATGCGGGCCCCCTGTTCCACTACGTGCTGCGACTGACCTCAGGAGACCGGCAGTGGGCCGAGGACGTCGTGCAGGAGACTCTGCTGCGCGCGTGGCAGCACCCCGCAGCGTTCGAACCGGCCCGCGGTCCGGCGCGGGCATGGCTGTGCACGGTCGCCCGGCACGTGGTCATCGACGGCCACCGGGCCCGCAAGGCCAGGCCGCCCGAGGTGGACGGCGAGGCCCTGGAGCAGGCCGCAGAGCAGACGCGGGGCGAGGACCAGATCGAGCAGGCGCTGCAGAGCTGGGCGGTGGCCGACGCCCTGCGGACGCTGTCCCCGGACCATCGCGCCGTACTGCTGGAGACGTACTACCGGGGCCGGACCATGGCGGAAGCAGCTGACGTGCTGGGCATCCCGCTGGGCACCGTGAAGTCGCGGACCTACTACGCCCTGCACGCCCTCAGGCTCGCGCTCCGGGAACGGGGGATCGAGCCATGAAGGCGGCGTGGAGGAGGTGTCGACCATGAGCGACCACGACGCCCTCCGGCTGGCGCTCGGCGGATACGTCCTGGGCGCGCTGTCCCCGGCGGAGAGCGAGCGGGTGCGAGCCCATCTCGCGGTGTGCGACGAGTGCCGGCAGGAGCACGCGGAGCTGGCGGGACTGCCGGCCCTGCTCGCGACGGTCACCGAAGCCGAAGCCGAAGCTGCTGCCGCCGACGTCGGAGCCGGAGCCGCGGGCCGGGCGATGCCGGCCGTCAGCGGGGACCTCGCCGACCGGCTGGTGCGGCGGGCCGCCGAGACCGTGTCGAACGCGCCTGCCGCACCCTCCGACACGCCCGCCGCCCCACAGGCGGCCGAAGCGGGCCTCCTCGACCGCATGCTCCGGCAGGCCGCGGCCAGGCGCCGCAGGACCTGGCGGCTCCAGTGGGCCGGAGCCGTCGCCTCCCTGACGCTCATCGCGGCGTCGATCGGCGGCACATGGCTCGCGACCACCGGATCCGTGGTCAGTGAGGCGACGCCGCCCGGACCGACCGCGCAGGCGCCGTCACGCACCTTCTCCGGACACGATCCCGTCACCGGCGTCACCGCATCGGTGAAGGTCTCGCCCTCGGCGTGGGGCAGCGTCCTCCAGGTCTCCGCCGGAGGGGCGCCCGCGGGCGTCATCTGCCGGTTGCAGGCGATCGGGCCCGGCGGGGCCAGGGCGGACGCCGCCACCTGGCGGGCGGGCCAGTACCCTCCCGGCACCACGATTCCAGGAGCGATCCCGCTCTCACCGGGGACCATCCAGCACTTCGAGATCGTCACGGGCGACGGTCAGAAGCTGGTCACGATGCGAGCGTAGGCGAGCTCACCACTGCTCTCGCACTGCCGTCACCAGGTCCTGCTCACCGTCCCCGCCCGGAAGGCGCACGTCTCGGCCGCCCGTCACTTCACGGCGGACCTGCTGGACTGCTGGCGCGTTACCCGGAGCGAGCGGGACGCCGCCGTCCTCATCGTCGACGAACTCGCCGTGAACGCCGCCCAGTACGGCCGTGAGCACATGACGCTGCTGCTCCTCCTCGACCACGACACCCTGCACCTCGTCGTCAGCGGCTCCGGAACCGCCGTGGAGCGCCACCACCGCGAGACGGCCCCGGACGAACACGGCCGCGGCACCGGCATCGTCCGCCACCTCGCGGAGTCGACCGAGGTCCACCAGACGCGCGGCGGCCATGAGGTCCGCGCCTGTCCGCGGTGCCGGGCGTGAGGCGATCCCGTACCCGCCCGGTCGAGGGTGGGGGACGCGGACGAGACGCGGGTACCCGCCTATTCCTCGTCGCCTGTCGTCATCTCCACGTCGATCACTCCGTCGTCCTGGAAGAGCTCGGACGCCAGTTGCGCGGGATCCTCGGTGCCTTCGAGCTCCAGCAGCACCTTCGCGGCGTCGTCGGTGCGACCGGGCAGCCGCTCGACTCTGACCTGGAGGATGCGGAAGCCCCGACGGGTGCAGACCTGCATCAGGCGCGGCAGCAGCGCCGTGCCCGTCCGGTAGGTCAGACGCGCCTCGAAGATGCTGGTGGACGTGCCGGGCATCAGGCGGGTGGACAGCAGGCGCGGATATCCGCGGACGACCAGGAAGTGCACGATGGTGGTCGCCGTCGCGAGGATGGGCAGTCCGCCGCCGCAGGCCATGCCGACGGCGCAGGTCAGCCAGACCGTCGCCGCGGTGGTCAGGCCCCGTACCGCGTCCCGGCGCACGAAGATCAGTCCGCCGCCGATGAATCCGATCCCCGAGACGATCTGCGCCGCCACCCGGGACGGGTCGAACGAGACGTTCTCCAGCCCCAGGACATTGGTGAACCCGTGCTGCGAGACCTCCATCATCAGGGCGCTGGAGATACCGACCAGGGTGTGCGTCCGCAGGCCCGCGCTCTTCTGCTTGGCCTCCCGCTCCCAGCCGATCAGGCTCGACAACAGCAGCGCCAGCCCCAGCTCGGACAGCTGCCGCACGCCCTGCCCGTTGCTCAAGTCCCACAACGACGCCGCCAGCACGCTCACGCGCACCTCCTGATCCGTACGTACTCCATCAAGCCGACATCTACCCCCAACCTGGCACAACACGAGCGGCGCTGCGCGGAGTTCACGCATCGGTTCCGGCCAAAGGGGCAACGAACTGGCCGCCGCGTCCTGTACCGGGTCGCGCCGTCGCGGGCGGTAGCGTTGCGCCTGGACGACCGATTCCTGACGGCGTGTGGGGGCGATCGATGAAGCAGCAGGTGAACCTGGTGACCTTGGGCGTGGAGGACTTGGCGGTCAGCCGCCGGTTCTACAGCGAAGGCCTGGGCTGGACGCCGTTGCTCGATCTCGACGAGATCGTCTTCTACCAGGCCGGCCCGGGGCTGGCCCTGGGCCTCTTCTCCCTGGCCGACCTGGGCGCCGACACCGGGCAGGCGGCAGTGGCCGGCACCCCCTTCACCCTCGCGCAGAACCTCGATACGCCCGCCGACGTGGACGCGGCGGTGGAGCGGGCCCGTGCGGCGGGGGCGACGGTCCTCAAGGAGCCGCAACGCGCGGCGTTCGGCGGCTACCACGCGTACTTCGCCGACCCCGACGGCCACCGCTGGGAGGTGTGCCACAACCCCGGCTGGTCGGTCGCCGACGACGGCACCGTGACACTGACGCCTGTCGAGGCGCCCCACGCGGAGGGCTGACGCCCCTCGATTCCACCAGGGTCGCCGTCGAGGTCGACGGCTTCGCGCAGCCCCTCTCGAAATGAGTTCGCGCGCTGTGCCGCCCTACGCCCGGCCGGAGTGCAGGGTGACCGCGCGGAGAAGGGCGTCGCGGCACGCGAGGACGGCGGGGTGACGGCTGCGGCCACGGCGTACGACGGTGGAGATGCGGCGCGCGCGCTGACCGCGGGGGAGCTGCCGCAGAGCGACCGTGGGGGAGCGCCCGTACCAGACCAGGTCGGGAAGGAAGGCGGCGGCGTGCCTCTGCTCGACGAGGCGCAGGTGGAGCAGCAGGTCGGTCGTCTCGAACCGTACGTCGGGTTCGAAGCCGGCGTTGCGGCACAGGGTCATGGCCCAGTGCCGTGCGGCCGTGCCGTCGGGTTCCATCACCCAGGGGCGCCCATGGAGCGAGCGCAGCGCCGCCATCGGACCGTCGGTGTCCGGGCTGTCGGCCGGATGGGGCAGCGCGAGGTGCAGCGGGTCGTCGAGCAGGTCCTCCTGTTCGAGTTCGGACGGCCGCGGATGGGGGTTACCGGGGTATTCCTCGGCGAGGACCAGATCGAAGTCCCGGGCCAGCAGGGCGGGCAGGGACTTTTCGGGCTCCATGTGCGTGACGTGGACGCGCAGTTGTGGGTGGAGGTCGCGCAACAGGCCGAGCGCGGTGGGGATCAGAGCCAGGGCGGCCGTCTGGAACGAGGCGATACGCAGGGTTCCGGTCAGATCGGACAGCGAGGTGGCGATCTCCGCCTCGGCGCGCTCCAGGCGTTCGAGGACCGCTTCGGTGTGGGCGACGAGGATCTCGGCCTGCGCGGTCAGCCGCACCCGCCGACCGGCCGGTTCCAGCAGCGGGACGCCGACTTCGGCCTCCAGCTGCGAGAGCTGCTGGGAGACGGAGGAGGGGGCGTAGGAGAGGGCGGCGGCGACAGCGGCCAGCGTGCCGCGGTGCTTGAGTTCACGCAGTAGCCGCAGCCGGTGCAGATCGAACATCGCCGGGGGCTCTCCTCGCCGTCACGGAGCGGCCTGCTGAATCATCGGTTTCTCCGATGAGTATAAGTCGAAAACGTGCGCTGGACCGATCGTATGAAGGGCGTGGACCCTGAGCGTGTGTCCGACAACGTCTCCCGCCGTACGCCGCCGTGGTCCGTACGACCCCGGGCCCGCACCTGGCGCTGTGGGCCCGCACCCGCCGAGGTGCGGGGCTTCCATGCCGCGCTGCCGGGCTACTCACCCACTCCGCTGACCGAACTCCCGTCACTCGCATGAGAGTTGGGCGTCGGTCGGGTCGTCGTCAAGGACGAGTCGTGCCGTCTTGGGCTGCCCGCGTTCAAGGCGCTGGGCGCGACCTGGGCGGTCCAACGGACCCTTGCCGAGCGGGCCGAGAGCAGCGGGGAGGCGGGACCGGCCGTGCTGGTGACCGCCATCGACGGCAACCACGGCCGGGCGGTGGCCCGCACGGCACGCCTGCTCGGGCAGCACGCCCACGTCTTCGTGCCGCGGGGAGTGCATCCGCGGGCCGTGGCGGCCATGGCCGCAGAGAAGGCGGAGGTGACCGAGGTCCCGAGGTCCTACGACGCCGTGCGCCGGGCCGCCGAGGCGGCCCGGCGCGCCGGACGCGGTCCTGGTCCAGGACACCGCCTGGCCGGGCTACGAACGGATTCCCGGGTGGATCGTCGAGGGCTACTCGACCCTCTGCGCGGAGATCGACGCGCAACTGGCGGCCGAAGGGGCCGCCGACGGCCCCGACCTCGTCTCCATTCCGGTGGGAGTGGGCTCCCTGGCCCAGGCCGTGGTCACCCACTACCGCAGCCGCCCCTCCGGGCGCGCTCCGGCGCTGCTGTCGGTGGAGCCGCAGGCAGCGGCCTGCGTGCTCGAAAGCCTCACCCGCGGCGAACCCGTCACCGTCACCTGCGGCGACACCACCATGGCGGGACTGAACTGCGGCACCCCCTCCAGCATCGCCTGGCCCTACCTGCGGGGCGGGCTGGACGCCGCTGTCGCCGTCCCCGACATCGACAGTGCCCGCGCGGCCGTCCGCCTCGCGGCCCTCGGGGTCTCCTCGGGCCCCTGCGGAGCCGCCGCGCTCGCCGGTCTCCGCACGGTGCTCACCGGTGCGGGCGGCGAGGAGCGCCGTACGGCCCTGGGGCTCGACGCGACCTCGGTGGTCGTGCTGCTGAGCACCGAGGGCCGGGACGCCGCCCCGTACTCCGTCGCCGATCACTGAACGCGCCACACCGGAAGGACCCCCGTTGACCACTCCCGACAGTCCGATCAGGAGGAGACCGGCGTGCTGACCCACTTCGCAGCCGCGCTCGGTGTCCTCGGCCTGCTGACCGTCGTGCCCGGCCCGGACATGGCGGTGGTCACGCGACGCGCCCTCGTGGCCGGGCCCGGGGACGCGCTGCGCACCGTGGGCGGAATCACGACCGGGCTGCTGCTCTGGGGCGCGCTGAGTGTGGCCGGACTCGCGGCCGTGCTCGCCGCCTCACCCACGGCCTACCTGGTCGTCAAGCTCCTCGGCGCCGCGTACCTGGTCTTCCTGGGCGCGCAGGCGCTGTGGGAGAACCGCCGCGGCGTCTCGCACACCACCCGCACGGGCAGCGGCTCCCCCGCCGTCGGGAGCCCGTGGCGGACCGGCCTGGTCAGCAACGCCCTCAATCCGAAGATCGCCGTCTTCTACTCCGGACTGCTTCCCACCCTGGCCCCGCCGCAGCTGCCCGCAGCCTGGGCCATGACGCTGCTGGTCCTCCTCCATGCCACCCTGACCCTCACCTGGCTGGGCGGCTATGCTCTTCTGCTGTCCAGGGCCGGGCGCGTCCTCGAAAGGCCGGGGACCCGCCGCATACTGGGGCGGACCACGGGCGTCGTGCTGATCGGTCTCGGTCTCGTGGTCGCGACCACGGCCGGCTGACCCCGCGCGTCCCCGGTCCCAGGCGAAACCGAAAGTTAAACCCGCGGTCACCTGCGGTCGGTCCGCGCGACGTCGCGGTAGCGGACAAAGGTAAGTGACCCAAACATGCACAAGAAGGGCGGCACCCCCGTGCCCCACCTGTTGACCTCGCTCCTCACACAAGTGGCGGTCGCCGTGATCGAGGCGCTCGTCATCCGTCTGCTCGTCCAGCTCTGGAACGCCTTCGCCCGCAGCGGCCGCCCGATGACGGCCGCTGCCTGAGGCACCTCGGGCGCATCCCGAGCACCCTGAGCGCCTGATCGCGCACCCTGAGCACCTGCCCTGAGCGCCTGATCGCGGGCAGAACCTCAGTGGCAGTCGCGGGCAGGGACCCTCAGTGGCAGTCGAGCAGTCCCGCGGACTGCTTGGCGGCCAGTATCCGGCGCACGCTGTCGTCGACCTTGGCCCGGAAGGACGCGTCCTGCCGCATCCGGGTCTCTATGGCCTGTGTCATCGCGGGCACGGTGCTCGGCCGCACCGTGAGGATCATGTTTCCGCCCGCCGCGATGAAGTTCACGGCCCGCTGGGCGGGGGTGAAGGACCGGACCGCGACCGCGTTCCCGATGTCGTCCGAGATGACCACGCCCTTGAAGCCGAGCCGGCCGCGCAGCAGCTGACCGATGACCGTCGGTGAGAAGGCCGCCAGATGCGTGGGGTCGATCTTGGTGTAGGTGGCCGACGAGACCATCACGAAGGGGGAGCCGGCCCGTATCCCGGCCCGGAAGGGCTCGAGGCTGGAACTGCTCGCGGTCGTCACCGAGTCCACGACGTTGGCGGTGGTGTCGGTGTTGCCGATCACCTGGCCCAGCCCGGGAAAGTGCTTGAGCGTGGTCAGCACGCCCGACTGCGCGAAGCCGGCGGCGAAGGCACCGGAGTGGGACGTCACGGTTTCCGGGGTGCTGCCGTACTCCCGCTTGAAGGACCCGATGGGCATGTTGCGGGTGCCCAGCGCGGCCGGCACCACGTCGGCGATCGGCGCCAGGTTCAGGTCGACACCCGCGGCCTTCAGCTGCTTGGCCCATCCGGCGGCCTGGCTGCGCAGCGTCGCGGTCGACCAGCTGCCCTGGGTCAGTCCGTCGGGTATGGCCGAGAAGCCGGGGCCGTTCAGCACCTGTACCTGGCCGCCCTCCTGGTCGGTGGCGACCAGCAGACCGACCCGGCGGCCACCGACCTGGTCCGCCTGGCCTCGGAAGCCGTCGACTGTCTTCCTCGTCGCCGTCGTGCCGGCGGTGCTGCGGCCGGTCAGCATGATGGCGCCCACGTGGTTGTCGCGCAGGGTGCGCAGCTGGGCCTGGTCGGGGTGGGCCGCGGAGATCCCGCCCATGAAGAGCTGCCCGACCCGCTGAGCGGCGG
Organism: Streptomyces sp. 6-11-2; assembly: GCF_006540305.1. GTDB lineage: Bacteria > Actinomycetota > Actinomycetes > Streptomycetales > Streptomycetaceae > Streptomyces. The sequence continues at coordinate 113,459 of NZ_BJOR01000002.1, forward strand.
TCATGCCGGGGAAGTAGCGGTCGGTGCAGGTGGCCGCCTGGGTCGGCGAGGGGGTGCTCGCGGCGGCGGGGGGCGCTTCCCTGGTGGTGGGGGATCGGGGCGAGTCGCCTATTCGCCCGGGCGTGACCGACGCACCGCAACCGGTGGCGGCCAGCGCCAGGGTGACCAGCGGTGCCGCGTAGCGCAGGGCTGTGGAACGGCGGCTCCTGATCTGCCGGACACGTGATGTCATGGGTTCGTCTCCTGGCCTGTACGGGTGCTGTGGCCTCCCCGCAGCCGCCTGTCTCGCGGCTGTTTCCTCATGGCGGGCCGCGCTCGCCATGACCATCACACGGTACTTTATTGGGCATTTGTCCGCCCCTTCGGTGGCTACGCAGGGTGCCGACGCCTCCAGCGACGGAACGGGCCGGGGCCGGCAGCGGTTGTCGCTGTCGGCCCCGGCCCTGTCGTGCGCGTGTGCGTGCGCTGATCAGTACCGCGTGGGCGGGATCAGTACGCGGAGTTGACGTTGTCGATGGAACCGTAGCGGTGGGCCGCGTAGTTGGCCGCCGCGGTGATGTTGGCCACCGGGTCGGTGAGGCTGTGGGCCGTGCCGGCGACGTGGTAGGCGTTGAACGTGGGGGAGATGACCTGGAGGAGACCCTTGGAGGGGGTGCCCTTGCGGGCGTTGACGTCCCAGTTGTTCTGGGCGTTGGGGTTGCCACCGGACTCACGCATGATGTTGCGGTGCAGGCCCTCGTAGCTGCCGGGGATGCCCTTGGCCTTCATGATGGCCAGGGACTGCTTGATCCAGCCGTCGAGGTTGTTGCTGTAGCCGGCCTTGCCGCTGTAGGCGTGGCTGTCGGTGGAGCGGGCCGCGACCACGGAGGAGGCGTGCACCTGCGTCGCTTCGGCGGCCTGTGCGGGCGACGGCATCAGGGTCAGGGCGGCGGCTGCGGCGCCGGTCGTGGCGATGCCGGTGACGGTGAGGGTGCGCAGACGGGCGAAGCGGGCGGTGCGAGTGGTCGTGGTCATACGGAAGTAACCCTCCAGTGGGGGACGTGGTCGGGGGTGCCGGCCGCAATCGATTGCGGTGGCGTGGGGCGGGGCCCCGCGCTGCACAGACCGAAGCGGGCGGATCCGGCGGAGTTCGCCGGTCGTCCGTCTCGTGGTCCGGAGCAACGACAGCAATGTTTAGCCGTCGGCCGGACGGGGCGCAATGATGTGACGTACTATCCGACTGCGTAGTAAATGCCCGAAATGTTCCACCGTGGGGCTTTCTTTGCTGCTTGGGGCGACATGCTCGCTACGAACCGCCTTAGGACGTGATCTGGCTCCTATGGGTGGCATCACATCCACGGGCCTCTCGAGGCGCTGTCCGGGCCCCGGCGGCGGGGAGACGGAGCGGATGTCGGCGTCCCGGCGGGAGCGCGTCCCCATAAGAGCCGGCTCCCGGAGGGAGGGGGTCCCCACAAGGCGGGAAAAGGGCACCCTCGGTCCAAAGGGTCCCTTTGAGGTTCTCAAAGTAGAAGTGTTAACGTTTCACCGTGAAGACAGCAGCCGCGTACCGCGCAGACGCCTCCTACGGCGTCTGTCGTGTCGTCATGGGCGTACCGCTCGTGGCGCGCCTGCATGTCGATCTCTGCCGCTGCGTGTCCGCGGCTTGTCGCGCCTGACCGCGAACTCATCGATGCAGCGGCGCTGTTGACGTCTCTCCTGCGCGCCGCTCCTGTAAGCCCCTGCTCAAACCCACCTTTTCGCGCGTCCCTACTGGAGTGTGTCCGTGTCCGCGAACACCGCTGATCCGAAGCCCGCGAACTCAGGCTTCCGGATACCCGTCCCCTTCTGGGCCCAAGTACTGCTCGGTCTCGTCGTCGGCCTGATCCTCGGCTTCGTGGCCCGCACCTACGACGTGTCCTGGCTCGCCACCACCCTCGACAAGGTGGGCGGCATCTTCGTGCAGCTTCTGAAGCTGGCCGTGGCACCGCTGGTCTTCTTCGCGATCATGGTGTCGATCACCAACCTGCGGAAGGTCAACAACGCGGCCCGCCTGGCCGGCCGCACCCTCCTCTGGTTCATGATCACCTCGTTGATCGCGGTCGTCATCGGCCTCGTCATCGGGCTGGTCTCCAACCCGGGTTCCGGCTCCGCCCTCACCCCGGCCGACGGCGCCAAGCCGGACCACGCCGGCAGCTGGCTCGACTTCCTCACCGGCATCATCCCGACCGACGTCATCACGCCGTTCACCGAGCTCAACGTGCTTCAGATCGTCTTCATGGCGGTCGTCGCCGGTATCGCGATCCTCAAGATCGGCTCGAAGGCCCAGCCGGTCCTCACGCTCTCCGAGTCCATCCTGGAACTGCTCCAGAAGGCCCTGTGGTGGGTGATCCTGCTCGCCCCGATCGGCTCCGCGGGTCTCATCGGCCGCGCCATCGTGCAGTACGGCTGGAATCTGCTCGGCGACTACGCGACGTTCACCGCCGACATCTACATCGGCTGCGCCCTGGTCCTGTTCGGCGTCTACCCGCTGCTGCTCTCCGTCGTCGGGAAGCTGAACCCGATCCAGTTCTTCAAGGGCGCCTGGCCCGCCATCCAGTTGGCGTTCGTCTCCCGCTCCTCGGTCGGCACCATGCCGGTCACCCAGCAGGCGGCGATCCGTCTCGGCGTCCCGAAGGACTACGCCTCCTTCGCCGTGCCGTTCGGCGCGACGACCAAGATGGACGGCTGCGCGGCCATCTACCCGGCCATTTCCGCGATTTTCGTCGCGCAGATCTTCGATGTGCAGCTCGGCATCAAGGAGTACCTGCTCATCGCCTTCGTCTCGGTGATCGGCTCGGCGGCCACCGCCGGTCTGACGGGCGCGACCGTCATGCTGACGCTCACCCTGTCCACCCTCGGCCTGCCGATGGAGGGCGTGGGCCTGCTCCTCGCCATCGACCCGATCCTGGACATGATGCGCACGGCGACCAACGTCGCGGGTCAGGCCCTCGTCCCGGTGCTCGTCTCCGCCCGTGAGAAGATCCTGGACCACGCGAAGTACGACAACGCCTCGGCCTCCCCGGCCGACCAGGCGGAGAGCCTCTACGACGATCCGAAGCAGGCCGTCCCGGTGTCCGTCTGACGCCCCGCCTCATTCCGGGTTGACAACCTCCTCCGCCCTGACGGCCGTTGGCCGCCAGGGCGGAGGTGCGTTCTCAGGGGTGAGAACCGCGCGCGATGACGGGCGCCGGGGAGTCGCGCAGACGGCACGGATGTCGGCCGAATGTCCCCGGCGCCCGGCACGGCGGCTACTTCTTGTGGCAGCCCCACTTGCCGTGGACCTTCTTGTAGTGCTCACCCTTCGGGCACTTCTTGTGGTGCGGCATCTTGGTGGCGTCCGGTACGGACGCGTGGTGACTGTCGGACACCTTGGCGTTCGCCGGCACCGCGAAGGCGGTTCCTGTAGAGGCCACGGCTGCTCCGCTGGCGAGCATGCCTGCGGCGACGCTGGCGGTCAGAGCGCGTATGATCCTGCTTCGCATGATCGACTGCCTTTCTGTAGTCGGCGTCACTGCCTCTCAGTTCGATTCTTGGCACCGCTCCCCGCAACCCGCATCTCGATCACGAGCAGCCGCGCGCCCGCGAACGCAACTCTGCGCCCTCGTATCAGCCTTGGGACGCCGCGGAAACGCGAGCACACCGCGCGTGCCCGACTCCCGTAAAATTCCCGGTCATGACCGAGCTGCGCGGCGCCTTTGCCGTCCTCCGCCCCACGGCCCGCGAGGACATCCCCGCCCTGGCCGGCATCCGGGCCGCACCGGAAGTACGGGCGCGGTGGAGGGGCGGGGACGACCTCGCGGCGGACATCGTGGCCGATCTGGAGGACCCTCACACCCGGTGCCTGACCGTCGACTTCCGGCAGCGGCCCGTCGGCATGATCCAGTGGCATGCCGAGGAGGAGCCGGACTACCGGCACGCCGGCATCGACATCTTCCTCGATCCCTCGGTGCACGGCAGAGGCCTGGGCACCGACGCCGTACGGACCCTGGCCCGTCATCTCGTCGACACCCACGGCTACCACCGCCTGGTCATCGACCCGGCGGCCGACAACACCGCGGCGATCCGCTGCTACACCAAGGCCGGCTTCCGGCCCGTCGGCATCATGCGCCAGTACGAGCGCGGCACCGACGGCACCTGGCACGACGGCCTCCTGATGGACCTCCTGGCCGACGAACTGGCGCGCTGAGGACCGTGACGCAGCGTGCCGACGTCATCGCCTGACGCTCAGGCACCATCGGCGCTCGCCTTCGTGCCATGCGTCGGTGGGTGTGAGCCCGGCGGCGGTGGCGACGGCGGCGGATGCCCGGTGGTCGGGGTGGATGTGGGCGACGACGGTCCGCACCGGCCGGCGGCCCAGGCGGTCGACGAGTGCCCGGGCGGCCTCGCCGGCGATGCCTCGTCCCTGCCACGGGGTCCCCACCACCCAGGCGAGCTCGGCGGTGAGTCCGTGGCCGGAGGGGCCGACCGTCGCCTGGACCGTGCCCGTCAGGCAGGACTCCTCCCGCAGCCGGATCACCCAGTTCAGCCAGGAGACGGCCGGATCGGGAGAGCCGGCCGTCATGCGCTCGTAGCGCGAGCGCAGGGCTCGCGGGGTGTCCGGCGTGCCGCCGATGAAGGTGTGCAGGGCCGGATCGGACAGCACCACGGCCATCTCCTCGGCGTGCTCGACGTGCAGCGGCAGCAGATCCAGCCGCCTGGTGCCGATGGCGTGGGCCGCGAGGGTGCTCATGCCCGCAACTCAACCATGCGGGCGTCGGCTTCGGCTGCCGGGGAGGCGGTCGGCGGGGACGCGTACCTCTCCGGGACGCGGTGTGCGGACGGCCGGTGTGCGAGGCGGTCGGTGATCCAGCGGGCGGCGAGCAGGCCGGAGGCGGCGGTGAGGGCCGCGGCCGCGATGACGGTGGCGTTCAGGCCGGGGGCGTCTGCGAGGGCACCGGCGACGAGCTCCGGCGGCGTGGCCGACGTCGCGCCAGAACCGGTAGGTCCGCGGCGCGTTGGCCCGCCAGGTGGGGTGCTCATCGGCCGCTCTCCGGCCCGGCGCCGAGGAGGTCGGTCCGGGCGGCGGCGCCCACGGTCAGCGACCCGCCGGTGAACACGCCGAGTGCGGTGCGGCCGCCCAGGACGAGGTACGACAGGGGCTCGTCGGTGCGCCCGGGGTGGCGAGCGCCCGCAGCGTGAGCTTGCCCAGGTCCACCTCGTCACCGTCGTCCGGCGGTGTGTGCGCGAAGGCCCTGTGGCCGGCGGCGGAGGCGAGCACGGTCGCCCCGGCGTCGTGACCGAGCCGCACGGCGCCGGAGAGGAAGCCGGCGTGCGGATGCGTGTCCGCGGCGAACGCCACGTGCGGCCCGCGCCGCTCGGCCACCGCATACGGGGCGCGCAGGTCGCGGCCGGCGTCCATGGCCAGGGCAGGCCCGTCGCCCAGGCCGAGCGGACAGGCGCTGTTGCCCCAGTCCTTCCTCGCCCTACGATATTCCATGGATTTATGGAAGAGTGGGGTCGGAGCCTCACTGCGAGTCTCACTGCGGGGCACGGATCCGTCTCCGGACGGTACAAAGCCTGATCGGAGCCGGTGCCGTGGAGGCGTGCGACCATCCTGCTCTGCCGTCACAAGGAGAAACATGACCGAGAGCCGTGCCCGGAGTCCGTTGGCGCCGTGGACCCCGCCGACCCGATTCGCCGACCGCGCCCAGGTGCCCGACGCCTGACCATCCCTGGCCGTCCGGCCCGTACCCCTTCCCCCGTACCCCCTCCCACCGTGTGGCGGGAAGCGCCCTCCACTGAAAGGAGCCCCACCCGTGACGAGCACCGCAGCTCCGTCCACCCTCGCCGCCGGCCCCGACGTGCAGCGCCGCATCCTGAAAGTCCTCGTCGCCTCCCAGGTCCTCAGCGGCGCCGGGCTCGCGGCGGGCATCACCGTCGGAGCCCTGCTGGCCCAGGACATGCTCGGCACCACGGGTCTGGCCGGACTGCCCAGCGCCCTGTTCACCGCGGGCAGCGCGCTCGCCGCGATAGGCGTCGGCCGTATATCCCAGGCCCGGGGCCGCCGCCCGGGCCTGGCCGCCGGATACCTCACCGGTGCCGTCGGCAGTGCCGGCGTCCTCGCCGCCGCGGGTCTCGGCAGCCCCGTCCTGCTGTTCATCGCGCTGTTCGTCTACGGCGCCGGGACCGCCACCAACCTCCAGGCCCGCTACGCCGGAGCCGACCTCGCCGCCCCCACCCACCGCGCCCGCGCCGTGTCCACCGTCCTGGTCGCCACCACCCTCGGCGGTGTCGTCGGCCCCAACCTCGCCGCCCCCACCGGCGACCTCGCCGCCGCCCTCGGCATTCCCCGCCTGGCCGGACCCTTCCTTCTCGCCGGGGCCGCTTACGCGGCGGCCGCCGTCGTCCTCGCCCTCTGGCTGCGTCCCGACCCCCTCCTGCTGGCCCGCACCCTCGCCGAAGCGGAGCAGGACCCCACCGTGTCGCCGGCGCAGGCCCGCCCGGCCGTCGAGGGGGCACCGGCGAAGCCGCGCGGCGGCGTCGTGCTCGGAGCCCTGGTCATGATCCTCACCCAGCTCGTCATGGTCGCGGTGATGACCATGACCCCGGTCCACATGCACGACCACGGCCACGGCACAGCCGCCTCCGGGCTGGTCATCGCCATCCACGTCGGCGCGATGTACCTGCCTTCGCCGCTGACCGGCCGCCTCGTCGACCGCTACGGCCGCATCGCGCTCGCCGCCGCCTCCGGAGTCACCCTTCTCGTCGCGGGCCTGGTCGCCGCCGTCGCCCCCGGCGACTCCATCGCCCTGCTGGCGCTCGCCCTGGCGCTGCTCGGCCTCGGCTGGAACTTCGGCCTGGTCTCGGGGACCGCGATCATCACCGACGCGGTGCCGCTGGCGACCCGTGCCAAGACCCAGGGCATGGTCGACGTCTCCATCGCCATCGCGGGCGCCACCGGCGGACTGGCCTCCGGCATCGTCGTCGACCTCGCCGGCTATCCCGTCCTCGCCCTGACCGGTGGTGTTCTCGCCCTGGCCGTCCTCCCGGCCATCGCCGTCACCGCCCACAGCCGGTGAACCGGTGAAGAGGACGGCACGGCCGCCCGTACGGCGAACGCCACGACCCACAGCTGTCCGGCGGCAGCCCGGGTACCATATTCCATAGATTTTTGGAGGAAAGGGAGGAGATCATGGCGGAGACGGCCACGAAGGCGCGGCTCTACGACGCGTTCGCGGCCAGCGGGAAGGCGCTGGCCAGCGGGAAGCGGCTGGAACTGCTCGACCTCCTCGCCCAGGGCGAGCGCACGGTCGACGCGCTCGCGAAGGCGGCGGGACTGAATCTGACGACCGCTTCCGCGCACCTCCAGACCCTCAAGCAGGCCGGGTTCGTCAGCACCCGGCGTGAGGGCGTACGCATCCACTACCGGCTCGCCGGTGACGACGTCGCCGAACTGTTCGCCCTGCTGCGCAAGGTCGCCGAGACCCATCAGGCCGGTGTTCCGGCCGCCCGCGACGCCTACCTCGGCGACGGCGGCGGCCGCACGGTCACCCGGGACGAGCTGCGGACCCGCGCGGAATCCAAGCAGGTGGTGCTCCTGGACGTCCGCCCGGTCGAGGAGTACCGGGCGGGGCACATTCCCGGTGCCGTCTCCATCCCCGTCGAGGAACTGGCCGACCGCGTCGGTGAACTGCCCGAGGACGCCGAGGTGGTCGTCTACTGCCGTGGCGAGTACTGCGTCCTCGCCCACGACGCCGTCCGCCTCCTCACCGAGAACGGCCGCCGCGCCATCCGCCTCAACGACGGGATGCTCGAATGGCGCCTGGCGGAGCTGCCCGTGGACGCGGGAGCCGGCGCATGATCCACCGTCCGCCGCCGCACCCGGGCCTGACCGGCGGACCGGTCTACCTCGACTACAACGCCACCACACCCGTCGACCCACGCGTCGTGGAAGCGATGCTGCCCCACCTGACCGGCCACTTCGGCAACCCCTCCAGCACCCACCCCTACGGCAGCGAACCCCGCAGCGCCCTCACGGCGGCGCGTGCCCAGGTCGCCGAGCTGATCGGTGCCCGCCCGGGCGAGATCGTCTTCACCTCCTCCGGCTCCGAGGCCGACCTGCTCGCCCTGCGCGGAGCCACCCTGGCCGCCACCCGGACCCGCCCCCACGTCATCACCCAGGCCACCGAACACCCCGCGATCCTCGCCACTTGCCAGGCCCTCGAACTCCTCCACCACGCACGGATCACGGTGCTGCCCGTCGACCGCGAGGGCCTGGTCGACCCGGCCGCGCTGACCGCCGCGCTCGACGACGACACCGTGCTGGTCTCGGTCATGGTCGCCAACAACGAGACCGGCGCCCTCCAGCCGGTGAGGGAACTGGCCGACGCCGCTCACCGGGCCGGAGCGCTGCTCCATTGCGACGCCGCCCAGGCCGTCGGGAAAATCCCGCTGGACGTACGGGAGTTGGGCGCCGACCTGCTCACGGTCGTCGGGCACAAGATGTACGCGTCCAAGGGTGCGGCCGCCCTGTTCGTGCGCGACGGTGTGCGACTGGAGCCGGTCGTCTACGGCGGCGGCCAGGAACGCGGGCTGCGCGCCGGCACCGAGAACGTCGCCCTCGCCGTCGCCCTGGGCGCCGCCGCGCAGCTCGCCGCCGACGACCTCGCCGACGGTGCGCACGAGCGGATCAGGGGCCTGCGCGACGAACTGCACCAGCGACTCGTCGATGCCCTGCCCGGGCGGGTCCGGCTCAACGGACCCGTGGAACAGCGGCTGCCCAACACGCTGAACATCGGCATCGACGGCGTACCGGGACACCGCGTTCTGGACGGCGCACCCCGGATCGCCGCCTCGACCGGCTCCGCGTGCCACAGCGGCATCCACACCCCCTCGCCCGTCCTCACCGCCATGGGCACCGACCCCGCGCGGGCCCTGGAAGCCGTCCGGCTCTCCCTCGGCCGCTGGACCACCCGGGACGAGATCGGGGCAGCCGCGACCGCGATCGCCGCCGCGGTGAACGTCTTCGCGGCAGGCACCCGGTGACCGCCGCCGGCGAGGCGGACATTACGGTCGACGGCACCGGACTCCTGTGCGTCACCCTCCTGCTCGGACTCCGTGCCGCCATCGAAGACGCCGCCCCCGGCACCCACGTACACGTCATGGCCACCGACCCCGCGGCCCCGCTCGACCTCCCCGCCTGGTGCCACATGACCGGCCACCACTACCTCGGCCCCGTCCCGAACACCGCCGAACCCCCGGTCTACGCCCTCCGCCTGACCACCGACGCGCGCCCGACCCACCCCGATGCCCCCTGGCACACCACCGAACCGTCCGCCGGCCGACGGGAGTTCACGTGAACCCGACGTTCGAGGACAGCGCCCGGACGAGCGCACGCATCGTCGCCCGTCCGGACTCCGGGCCCTCGGGTCCAGGGCGTTCCTCCCTCGGCTCCCTGGAGACGCCCCCGCCGGGGCGGTCAGATCTGGACGCCCGGGCGGTGTTGGGGACCGCGTGGGCCGTAGTCGATGTCCGCCATGCGGTGTCCGGATTCGACGGCGGTCGGCGGTGCGTCGTACTTGTCCATGACGGCTTCGATGAAGAGCATGCTGTCGTGCGGTGAGGCCAGCGCCTCCTTCAGTTCGTCCGGGGTCCGTACCACGGCCGTCCGGGCGTTCGTCCCCGGATGGAGGACCTTGGGCAGGTCGGCGTAGGCCCAGTTGGCGATGTCGTTGAAGCGCCCGTCCTTTCCGCAGATGGTGCGCTCGATGGTGTAACCGCCGTTGTTGATCAGGAAGATGACGGGCTTCAGGTCGTGCCTGAGCATGGTCGACACCTCCTGCGCCGTGAGCTGGAAGGATCCGTCGCCCACGAACAGCAGGTGGCGGCGTTCCGGTGCGGCCAGGAGCGTGCCCAGGACCGATCCCACGCTGTAGCCGATCGAACCCCAGACGGCCTGGGTGACGATGGAGCACCGCGGCGGCAGGTCCAGGCCCCAGCAGCCGGCCTCGGAGGTGCCGTCCTCGGCGATGAGCACGTCGCCCTCGCGGACGAAGTCCTGGACGATGCTCCAGTACGCCGCCTGGGTCAGCGGGTCGGATCCCGCCACCGTACTGGGTTCCCGTGGTGTGCCGGCCGGCCGTGCGTATCCGGACTCCTTGGCCGGGGCGCCGTCGGCGACCCGGCGGAGCAGTTCCTTCAGGTAGACGCCCTGGTAGCTGTCCGGTCCGATGTCCACGCTGTCACCGCGGGCGTCGATCCGTCCCGCGGGGAGCGCGTCGCTGAAGCCGCCGCAGGTGGTGTCCACCCGCCGTACTCCGATCGCCAGCAGCCCGTCGCTGTTCTCCACCGCCTCGCGGATCTCGGGCTTGCTGCCCGAGCCCGCGTAAAGCCCCAGGAAGTACGGGCTGTTCTCGTCGACGATCCCCTTGCAGGTGTACATGGCCGCGATCGGGGCCTTCAGCTTGGCGGCCAGCTCCAGCAGTTCACCGGTCACCTGGAAGCGGTCGGCATCGAGGTCGAGGAGGATCGCGGGCGAACGGGCGTTGGTGAGGCGCGCGACGATCGCGTCGGCACACGCCGTCAGCCGCTCCGGGTCGCTCTTCGGTATCGCCGGCACCAGCGGTTCCGCCGGAACCTCGACGTCCAGGTGCGCGATGTCGGAGGGCAGCTCCAGGTAGACCGGGAGCTTGCGCTGCCAGGCGGTCAGGATGAGCCGGTCGATCTCCCGCACGGCGTTCTGCGGTGTCAGCCGGGCCTGTGCCGCGGTGACCTGTGCGTAACCGCGCAGCACGTCGTCGTACTCGGGCTCCCCGGAGGTGTGGTGCATCCGCAGCTTGCGGTCCAGCGCCTTCAACGGAACCGATCCGCAGACGCAGATGACGGGAACGTGCTCGCTGTAGGCGCCCGCGACACCGTTGATGGCGCTCCACGCCCCGACGCCGTGCGTCACGACGAGTCCGGAGATCCCGTTCATCCGCGCGTATCCGTCGGCGGCGTAGGCGGCGTTCAACTCGTTGCAGTTGCCCACCCACATGAAGTCGTGGCCGTCCTCCATCTGAAGGAGGAACTCGAGGTTGTAGTCACCCGCGACGCCGAACAGGTGCCCGATGCCCACCTCCCGCAAGCGACGCAGGAGGAAGTCACCGATACTCGCCGTTGACGGCGCGGTCCTGGATGATGCGGTCGTGGTCGTCATGGTGTCCGTCCCCTGTCAGGCCGTTCGTCGGGCCCCCCGACTCAGGTCGCCCCCACGGCAATGGCCCGTTCGGCGGCTTCGCGCAGCACCCGGGCGCTCTTCTCCAGGGCCCGTCGCTCCTTGGGCGTCATGGCGGGCTCGTGCATCTGCTGGACGCCGCCCGCTCCGAGAACGCTGGACAGGGAGAGCGTGACCCCGTGGGCGGAGGAGTGAGCGGCCACCGGCAGCACCGCGCGTTCGTTGCGCAGGACCGCCTCGACGAGCCGGGCGGAGACGGCGCCGATGCCGTACTGGCTCGCGCCGGTGCCCTCGATGATGGTGATGTTGGCGTACCGGATGTCGTTCTCGACCTCTTCGCGTATGTCCTCGACCGACCGGCCGTCCTGGGCGAGCAGTTCGGCGACGGGAATGCCGCCGACACCCGCCGAGGACCACAACAGCACCTCGGAGGTGCCGTGTTCGCCCACCACAAGGGCCTGCACGTCACGTGGCCGCACCCGCAGGCGGTCGGCGAGCTGCACACGGAACCGGAGACTGTCGATGAGGGTGCCGGTCGAGAACACCCGGTCGTGCCCGGCGAGATGACGGGTGAGGTCGGCCAGCGGGTCCGGTGGGTCGGTGACCACCATCAGCACCGCCTCCGGCGCGACCGCGACCACCCGGGGGACGACGTCGGCGAAGACCTTGGCATTGGTCTCCAGCAGCCGCAGGCGACCCTGGGGCTCGGACCGGTCGGTGGCGCCGCCGGCCTTCTCGTTGACGCCCGCGGTGATGGCGACGACGGCGGCGTCGGCCAGGTCACCGTAGCCACCGGAGCGTACGTCGACCGTGGGGGACAGCGGAGCGGCGTAGCGCAGGTCGGCGGCCACGCCGTCGGCGCGGGCGGTGTCGCGGTCGATCAGCACGATCTCCCGGCAGGTTCCCCCTCGTTCGACCAGGGACAGCGCCGTGGCCGACCCGACCGCGCCGACTCCCACGACGGCGGCTTTCATGCCCACCCCTCCGCGGGTGCGGACGGGGGAGTCGACCCCCGCGCGGGCACGACGGCTTCGCCGGTGTACACGAGGAAGGTCAGCGTCTCCTGGAAGTACAGCCGGATGCTGGTGTCGTCGTGCGACAGGTAACCGATGGACAGGTCCTGGCCGAGGCGCAGTTCGAAGTCCCCGCCCCGCGTCGACAGCAGGAAGGCCCCCTCGATGGCGGGTGCCCAGACGATGTCGCCGTCCAGCAACCGGGCGATGTGTTTGATGATCGGGTAGCCGTAGTCGGACGTCTCGCTGACAGCGGTGTACGCCGCGGCGCTCAGCGCCAGGGCGTACGGGCCGCCGACACCGGCGAGCCGCAGCACGGTCAGGGCCTTGCTGACGATGTCCGGGTACTGGCGCGCCTCGGCCGGCAGGTTCAGGGCGGAGTGGGACGAGCTCTCCCGCAGACCGGCGATGTCCGCGGACGGATAGCCCTCGAACACGGCGCGGTCCTCGGCGAAGGCGATCTGCCGGGCCGCGTCCTTGACCGGCTGCCAGTCCGCGTCCTTGGCACCCCGCGCGACATCGTCGACCTGCTGCCGGTCCACGGTGAACGGCACCCGCAGCTCGACCAGCGGCTGGAACCGGCGTAGCCGCGTCTCGACCCCCTCGGCCGGCGCCGCCACGGTCCGCAGGTGCCCGGTCCCCACACCGGCCGGCTCAGGACCGCACGGCTCGGGCACGTCGACGATACGGCGGGCCGCGACGTGCCGCTTGAACGTACGCCGTGCCTCCTCCTCCAGATCGGCCCACGCGGCGGCGGAGATGGGTGCAAGTTCACGATGCAGATTGTCCATCGCGGGTGCTCGCCTCCTGTCACATCCTCAGATCGCCGATCCCCAGCGAGCCGTCCACGGCCGGCGGCCGGACCGCCGCAGGCACGGGCTCCGTCTCCTCGACTCCGCCGCCCTCCTGGCCCTCCTGGCCCTCCGCGCCCTCGCGCGCGGCCGGCGCATCGGGGAGGTCGTCGAGGAAATCACTGGTGGGCACGGAGAACAACGACCCGGTCACCGCGGTGGAGAAGTCCAGGATCCGGTCGTGGGTGGCCGGCGGATCGCCCAGGAACATGCGCTCCAGCATCCGCTCGATCACGGCCGGCGTCCGGGCGTAACCGATGAAGTACGTACCGAACTCGCCCTGCCCCACGGTCCCGAAGGGCATGTTGTCACGCAGGATCTCGTGCTTCGTCCCGTCCGGGTCCTCGATGGTGGTCAGCGCCACGTGCGAGTCGGCCGGCTTGACCGCGTCGTCCAGTTCGACGTCGGACAGCTTCCTGCGCCCGATCACCAACTCCTGCGCCTCCACCGGCAGGGCGTTCCACGCCTCCAGATCGTGCACGTACTTCTGCACGATCACATAGCTGCCCCCGGCGAACTCCGGGTCCTCGTCACCGATCAGGACCGCCGTGTCCGCCGCCCGGCCCGTGGGGTTCTCCGTGCCGTCCACGAATCCGAGCAGGTCACGTACGTCGAAGTACTTGAAGCCATGCACCTCGTCACGCACGGTGACGACGTCGCGGATCCGCTCCATGATCTCGGCGGCCAGCGCGAAGCAGAGGTCCGGGCGGGCCGCGCGGATGTGGAACAGCAGGTCGCCGGGGGTCGAGACCGCCCGGTGCCGGGCTCCGGCCAGCTCGCGGAAACGATGCAGCTCTGCCGGACGCGGACCCGCGAACAGGCGGTCCCACGCCTCCGAGCCGATGCCCACGACCACGCTCAGTTTCCCGTCCGGCGCCCGGAAACCGACCGCCCGCTGGAGCCCGTTCAGTTCGGACAGCGTGTCCCGTACGACCGGCTCGCCACCCCGGTCGATGGTCGCGACCAGGAAGATCGCCGCGCCCGTCAGCGGGGACAGCACCGGCTGGGGCTCCGGGGCCCGGGAGTGTGCGCACATGGAGCACGCCCCTTCCTGACGGTCACGGGCGGGCACCTGTTCACCGTATGGCGCGAGCCCGGCACCCGCCACCGCGCCCCCGGGCGGGCCGCCGGCGGCCTCCGTACAGGCGTCGCCGCGAACCTCTCCGGGGGAAGTCCGGCGACCGGTTTGACTTGCCGTGTGCTCGTGGGAGTCTGGAGGAACGGCGGCCGGCGGGGCGGACGGCCGGGTGAGGACCAGTGGGCGTTCCTTCTGTGAGAAGACGTGCGATGAACGACACAGCCGACTTCACGCGGTGGCTCAAGAGTCACACCGACGAGCTGAACCGTCTGGGTTCCTTCGCCCGCGCCGTTGCGAACGACCCCCACTGGCCCGCGGCGGCGACCGTCGAGACGTACCGGGAGTACCTGGAGGGCCGCGGGGCCGCCCCGGAGGTGATCGACACCCTGCGTCAGGCCTGGAACGAGTTCCAGCACCAGCCTCACTCCCACTGAGGGCACGCCCACGGAGGGCACGGGTGTGCGCTCAGACGTGCGCCACGGGTTCCGGGTGCTCGTGCTCGCAGGTGTCGCCGATGCCGTAGGTGTCCCAGACGGGGAACGGGTCGACGGGCGGCAGGCTTTCACCGTCGGCCATGAGGCAGTCGCCCAGTGCCGCGTGCAGCGCGTCCGCGCGCAGACGCGTGCCGATGAAGACCAGTTCCTGGCCTTCCGGGCCGTCGGTGTCGCGGGCGCCGGAGGGCTCGAAGCGTGCGACGGAGCCGGCCTGTGACCACAGGCCCGTCACCTGCCCCCGGCCGGCCAGTGTGAAGAACCCCTTGGACCGCAGAACCTCGCCGAACGCGCCGCTGTCGAGCTTCTCGGTCACGAACGTCCACAGCCGGCCTGGGTGGAACGGCAGTTCGGCGCGGAAGACGGTCGAGGAGATCCCGTACTCCTCCGTCTCGGGGACGTGGTCGCCGTTGAGCTCCCGCACCCAGCCGGGGGCCTGTTGGGCGCGTTCCAGATCGAACAGCCCGGTGCCCAGTACGTCTGCGGCCCGCACGCGGCCGTGGACGGCCGGGACGACGCGCGCCACCGGGTTGAGGCGGGTGAGCGCCGCCCGAAGCCGGTCCGCCGACTCCTCGTCGACGAGGTCGAGTTTGTTGAGCACGATGACGTCCGCGAACTCGACCTGGTCCATCAGCAGGTCGCTGACGGTGCGTTCGTCGTCCTCGTACTGGTCCAGGCCGCGCTCGACGAGTTCGTCGCCGCTGGTCAGCTCGGGCAGGAAGCCGGCGGCGTCGACGACCGTGACCATGGTGTCCAGGCGGGCGATCTCGCCGAGGGTGGCACCGTCGTCGCGGGCGAAGGCGAACGTCGCGGCCACCGGCATGGGTTCGGAGATGCCGGACGACTCGATGAGCAGGTAGTCGAAGCGGCCCTCGCGGGCGAGCCGGTCGACCTCCTCGAGCAGGTCGTCGCGCAGGGTGCAGCAGATGCAGCCGTTGGTCATCTCGACCAGGCGTTCCTCGGTGCGTGACAGGGCCGCCTCGCCGCCGCGCACCAGGGCGGCGTCGATGTTGACCTCGCTCATGTCGTTGACGATGACCGCGACGCGCAGTCCCTCGCGGTTGCCCAGGACATGGTTGAGGAGGGTGGTCTTGCCCGCGCCGAGGAAGCCGGACAGGACGGTGACGGGGAGTCGGTCGGAAGCCATGGACGGTCAGCCCTCGGGGCGCAGCAGCCCGCGCTCGTAGGCCTTCACCAGTCGCTGGGGCACGAGGTGCGCGACGCCGTCGACGGTGATCGGGACGAGCGCCGGCGTGGCCGCCTTCCACTGGGCGCGGCGGTGGCGGGTGTTGCTGCGGGACATCTTGCGCTTGGGAACGGCCATGGGGTCCTCCTGGTTCGGTGGTCACGTTCGGTGAGCAACCAGGAGGCTACATGAAAACGAATCTCATTACTATTTTGATGTGAGGTGGGACTTCCGAGGCCGGCGTCCTCGGGAGGTCGCCGGCCGCTCGAGGCCTGCCGGCTGTGTCAGTGGTCGTCCCAGTGCCCCTCGTGGGCGGCGTGGCGGTGTCCGTCGTGCACGTAGTCGACGTGACCCTCGTGGGGTACGGCCATGTGTCCGCAGCCCTCGCCGTGCTGGTGGTCGTGGTGGGCGTGG
This sequence comes from Streptomyces sp. 6-11-2, assembly GCF_006540305.1. Lineage (GTDB taxonomy): Bacteria > Actinomycetota > Actinomycetes > Streptomycetales > Streptomycetaceae > Streptomyces. The sequence goes on from NZ_BJOR01000002.1 coordinate 129,704, forward strand.
GTGGCGTGGCCGGCGGTCACGCACTCGTCGGTGTGGCCGTCGTGGGCCTTGTGAAGGTGCCCGTCATGCACGTAGTCGACGTGGTCGCCGTGCGGGAAGGCGGCGTGTCCGCAGCCCTCGCCGTGGGTGTGGGCGTGGTTGTCGTGAGTGCGGTGTTCGGCGGCGGTGGTCATGCGCTGCTCCTGGGGGTGCCGTTCGGCGGCCGGCGGGCGGTGCTGCCGCGGGCCGTGCGTCGTGAAGTCAATATAGGGCGATTCGTTCATATCTGCGGGAAATGTCGCGGCGGCTGGAGTGTGCGGTCGGCCCGGTCGAGGGGTCAAGGCAGCTGTTGGCGGGTCGGCGCTCGGGCGCATTATTGCTGCTATCGTGCACTTGCAACTCATGTGCAATAACTCGAAGGATGATGCTGGACATGGCGGTCTACACGCTCCCGGAGCTCCCGTACGGCTACTCGGCGCTCGCCCCGGTCATCAGTCCCGAGATCATCGAGCTGCACCACGACAAGCACCACGCGGCCTACGTCAAGGGCGCCAACGACTCACTGGAGCAGCTGGCCGAGGCGCGGGACAAGGAGTCGTGGGGCTCGATCAACGGTCTGGAGAAGAACCTGGCCTTCCATCTGTCCGGGCACATCCTCCACAGCATCTACTGGCACAACATGACCGGCGACGGCGGCGGTGAGCCCCTGGAGACGGACGGCGTGGGGGAGCTGGCCGGCGCCATCACCGAGTCGTTCGGCTCCTTCGCGGGCTTCAAGGCGCAGCTGTCCAAGGCCGCGGCCACGACCCAGGGTTCGGGCTGGGGTGTGCTCGCGTACGAGCCGCTGAGCGGCCGTCTGATCGTGGAGCAGGTCTACGACCACCAGGGCAACATCGGGCAGGGCTCCACCCCGGTCCTCGTCTTCGACGCCTGGGAGCACGCCTTCTACCTTCAGTACAAGAACCAGAAGGTGGACTTCATCGAGGCGATGTGGCAGGTCGTCAACTGGCAGGACGTGGCCAAGCGCTACGCCGCCGCCAAGGAGCGCGGCGACAGCCTGCTGCTCGCGCCGTGACGACCGTCGTGACGACGTAGTCCCGCGGATGTCCTGCCAGTGATCGTCTTCTCACCCGTCACCGGCAGGCGCACAGCGAAGTGCTCCCCCTGGCACGCTGCCCGGGGGAGCACTTCCGCTTCCCTCAACCGGTCAATGTCTCGAAGCCCGAGTCGTCGCAGTAGGACGCCGCACGGGTCTCGGACCCCGGGTCCATCCGTTCCTCACCCGGCCCCGGTGCTGTCAACGGGACTCGGAGAGCAGCGCGTTGAGTTCCGGGAAGGTGATGCCGCCGGACAGGGAGTCGTAGTCACCGGTGTCGAAGAGCTCCCGCGCGGCGCGGCGGGCGGCAGCGTACGCGGCCTGCGCCACGCCCGGGCCGAGGCTGACGCGGGCCACACCGAGGGCACCCAGCTCGGCGACGCTCGGGGCACCGGGGCCGGCCATGACGTTCAACGGCACGGAGATGCCCTCGGCCAGCGCCGCGATCGTGGCGGTGTCGGAGACACCGGGAACGAAGATGCCGTCCGCGCCGGCGTCTACGTACCGGCGCGCGCGGGCCAGGGTCTCCTCCAGCCGGGTGACCGGGTCCCCGAGCCCCAACAGGTACGTGTCGACACGGGCGTTGAGGAAGAGTTCCACCCCCGCGCGCTCGGCGGTCCGCCGGGCGACGGCCAGCCGCGTCGCGAGCTCGTCCGGGGCTCGGGTGCCGTCCTCGATGTTGACGCCGACAGCCCCCGCCGCGAGCACCCCGGTGATGGTCTCGGCGACCTCGGCCGCGTCCTGCCCATACCCGCCCTCGATGTCGGCGGTGACCGGAACCGCGACCGCGGCGGCGACGCGGGAAATCACCCCGAGCGCTTGATCGCGGGCGAGGACGTCACCGTCCGGCGAGCCCAACGACCAGGCGACGCCCGCACTCGTGGTGGCGATCGCGGAGGCCCCCGCGGACTCGATGACCCGGGCACTCGCGACGTCCCAGGCATTGGCGAGCGCGAGCGGCGCGCCGGGCGTGTGCAGGGAACGGAAGAGCTGGGCTTTGGCCGACTGCGTGGTGGTCATGCACGGAGTCAAACACGCCCGCCGGCCGTTCTCCGGCAAGAAACCGACACCGACGTCGACTCCTCCACCGCTCCTCCGTCCTACGCCGCTTTTGCGCCAGGACGCTTGAAGACCTGCTGCTCGTGCCGGATCGGGCCGGAGACCCAGGACGCCGAGATCGCGGTTGGGTACCGTCGGGGCATGACGACCGACTCGGCCGAAGCGATATCCGTATTCCCCGGACAGGGGCGGCCGGGCCAGCGGATCGGCAACGTCCTCGCCTGGTCGACCACGCCCGTTCTGGTGGTCGTCCCGGCGATGCTCGTGAGGGCCGGCCTGGTCGGCGACGGGCTGTGCCTGCTGGGGCTGTTCTCGCTCCTGCTCGGTGCCACGGCGGTGTACTGCGTCAATCAGGGCCGGCACGCACGACTGCACGAGGGCGACCTGCTCTCCGCCCGCACGCTCACCAGCCGACGTACGGTCGATCTCACCCGGCTCAAGAAGGTCGGCCGCCTGGAGGCCTCCGGACGCGGTACTGCCGCTGACTGGCTCGTCCTCACGGACGTACACGGCACCCGAATCATCGTCGACAAGCAGCTTGCGGGTGGCCGAGGAACGACTGATGACGCCGTGCGCGAGGTTCTGAAGCGGCACTCGGGTCCACCTGTTCTCGTCTCCGACCGGGCGGCCGGGCGGCCGAGCGGTTGAGTGTGGCCGTGGGCCGGCGGGGCGGCCGGATACGGCCCGGACGCTCCGGATCCAACGAGCACGCCGCGTTCCTCCCGCTGCTCCTGGCCCTGGCAGGCGCGCCAGCGAGCGTTGGTCTGCTGCTTGTGAGCCTGGCGCTCGGGGGCGTTCTGTGACGCCGGGGGCCTTCCCGGGCAGCGCTGCCCGGGAAGGCCCTTCCCCGATGGGGTGGTGGTCTCAACTGACCTGGAGAGTCAGGGCCTTGGGCCAGTGGGCCTGGTCCAGGTGGGCGAACAGGCTCTTGATGTGGCCGGGAGCGAGTTTGACGCAGCCCTCGGACTTGTAGTCGTTGTCACCGCGCCACAGGCTGGTGCCGTTCTTGGTCATCTTGCTGTGGATGAACAGGTCGCCGCGCTTGACGGCCTTCTGGCCGGGCCTGGGGTGGCAGGTCTTGTCGGCGAGGTGGATCGCGTACCCCTTGATCCTGGTGTCGCGGTTGGTCTGGTGCCCGAGGATCTTGTAGGTGCCGCTGGGCAGCCATCCCGTTTTGCCGGCGCACTCGTCCGTGCTGCCCATTCCGGATCCCGCGCGGTAGCTGTCGACGAGACGGCCGTCGCGGTACAGGGCGAGCTTCGACCTGTCCGGGTGCTGCCGGTTCTTGGTGAACTTCAGTACGTATCCGTGGGGCGCGGGCACGGCACCGGTGGAGCCGTTGACCAGGACGTTCCAGGTGTCGGGTCCGACGACGCCGTCCGCGCGCAGGTGGTGCCGGCTCTGGAAGGCCTTCACCGCGGCGACGGTGCGGCTGCCGTACACGCCGTCCGCCTTCACCGTGTGCCCCCGCGCGGTCAGCAGTTGCTGGGCCGCGGTGACCGCGTGCCCGCGGCTGCCGGAGCGCACGCTGACGGTCAGCGCGTTCCAGGTGCCGGGTCCGACGACGCCGTCCGCGCGCAGGTGCTGGCGGCTCTGGAAGGCCTTCACCGCGGCGACGGTGCGGCTGCCGTACACGCCGTCCGCCTTCACCGTGTGCCCCCGCGCCGTCAGCAGGTGCTGGGCGGCGCTGACCACCACTCCGCGGCTGCCGGAGCGCAGCGCGGGCCACTGCCGGGCGTGCGAGACGCCGACGGCCTTGGCGCCGCTGTGGGTGGCGTCCAGCGGCTGGGCCAGGCGTGCCCGACGGGTGCTGTCGGCGTCGTGGGCGGCGGCGGTACCGCCCGCCAGGCCGATCGTGGAGAGGATTCCGGTGGAGGCGGCTGCGACGGCCACCACGCGCAGACTCGTGCGGTACTTCGTGTTCATGGCGGTTGGTCCTTTCGTGTCATGTCTCCTGGCACGTCCATGACGCGCCAGGGCATGGCGCGACCAGGGACTTCGCAGGAGGGGATCGGCCGGGACGCTCTCACCGGCCGACGACAACTTTGGACCATGTTCCGAGCCGGATCTACGCTGTGCGCGGTACCGGCCATACGTGCATATACGCGGCTCTGTGTATGGGCTCTGACCTGGTACTTCGAAACGGGACAGAGGGAGCGCGCGGGTGGACACCCAGCCTCGGAACGACGCCGCCAGCGGCCAGGAGCCGTCGACACCCGCAGGGGTCGAGCTGGGGCAGACACTCAAACGGTGGCGCGAGGAGAGCAACCGGAGTCAGAGTTCGGTCGCCAGGAAGCTGGGGACCAGGCAGCCGACGGTCTCACGGTGGGAATCGGGGACCACGGTCCCCACGGTCGAAGTGATCCGAGAGCTCTGGCGGATCCGTACGCAGCCCACCGGCACGCCGTCGAGCGACACGGAACTCGACCGGGCCCTGGATCTGCACCGGTACGCGGAGACGGAACGCGGCCGCGGCCCCAAGCCGCCCCCGCCCCCCACACCACCCCCGGCAACGGCGGCAGCGCCCTCACCCGCGCCGGCGGACGCCGTACCGCGGCAGGCGGGAAGGAAGCGGACCCCGTTGACGGTCCTCGCGGCCGCAGGGGTGGTCGTCGCCCTGGTGGCCACCTTCCTGACCTGGCACTTCACAGACTCCACTCAGAAAGCGGGTGGCACGAACCGCCCTTCGGCATCCGCGCCGCCTCGTCCCGCGCCACCCGCCACATGCAGCGGCGCCTCCTGCACCTCCGTGGAGCCCACCACCACGGTGTGCGCGCAGGACGCCGCCACCACCTACACCGGCCGTGGCTACGGAGTTCTCGTCGAGCTGCGCTACAGCCCTCGCTGCCGTTCCGCCTGGGCCAGGATGCGCGGCACCTCACCCGGAGACCGCATCATGCTCACCGTCGAGCACGACGAGGAGAACTCACAGGAGTACCGCCAGCAGACCGGCAAGACCGCTCACACCCCCATGGCCCACGTCGACGAGCTCACCAGCGTCCGCGCCTGCGCCATCGTCGACGGCCGCGGCACGATCTGCGCCACCAAGGCCGCCTCCGCCATTCCACGGTTGTCATGACCGGGCATGATTCCCACCGTGGGTGAGGAACATGAGGAAGAGGGTCGTCACGGACAGGCCCGGTACACGCTGACGGATACGAAGCACGGCCAGGTCTGGGGTGTCTGCGCCGAGGTGGAGGGACTGTTCGGGGAGCCCCGGCGCGGCACGTACGAACTCTTCGGCTGGGTTCCGGAAGGAGACGAGGTACGTGGCTGGGCCGGCAGCCGGGTATGGCTGGTGCCGGAGGACGAGGACCTCGGGCCCTGGCTCCTCGAGGACGCGGAGAGCCTGGGTCAACACCCCGGGACGGACGGTCCGGTGCTCACCGGTCTCGACGACTGCGAGGGCCCGCCCGTCGGGCACCGGGGCTCCGTCCGACTGCACGACCAGCACCGATGGCTGGGCACCTGCCGGGAGTTCGCCCGTGTCCTGCCGCCCGAGCGGGTCGAACCCCCGCTGGTCCTGAGGGACCTCGTCCCGGGTGAGGCGCTGCGGCGAGCGCTGACGGCGGGGACCCGGCGGGCGCTGGACCTGGAGGAGGCCGCCCTGGTGATACGGGACGACAGCGGTGAGCCGCTCGCCCGGCTGCTGCTGTGGACCAGGGTCGACGCGTGCCACCCGTCCGCACCCGAGGCGGGCTTGATCGACTTGGAGCTGGACGGCCGGTTCTTCACGCCCGTGCCCGAACACGCCCGGCCGGTCTGGGAGCAGTGGCTCGCCGGGCCGCCGGAGACACCCGGTGCGTGGGCCGGCCTCGACACCCGGAGGCGCGAGGCCTGGCTGGACGTCGTCCAGGAGCGGGCCTTCCGACGCCCGCGCCCCGACCAGCCGGCCGGTCACGTGTACGAGCTCGACGGCCGGCACATCACCGACGTTCCGGGGCTCCACCTGGCCCTCGGCGAGGCCGTGAACGGGCCGGGCGGCTACTTCGGCGGCTGCCTGGCCGCCCTCGACGACTGCCTGCGCGGCAGGTTCGGCTACACCTCTCCGGGAACGCTGCTCTGGCGGGATGCGGCAACCGCGCGCCAGCACCTGTCCCGCACCTTGACGCCGGAGGGACAGCCGTACGACCTGTTCGCCGAAGTGCTCGACACCCTGACCGGGGGCGGGATGCGCGTCGACTTGGCCTGATCGCTGACGGCGAGGCGCGGGTCAGCCGCAGTGCAGCAGGGTCATGAAGCCGTAGTCCATGTGGAGTTGCTGGTGGCAGTGGAACAGGGACAGGCCCGGCTGGTCGGCGGTGAAGTCGAAGTCGAGGGTCTGGTAGCCGCCGAGCATGACGACGTCCTTGTGCAGGCCGTGGGTCGGGGTCCCGGCGATGTGGGTGACTTCGAAGGTGTGGCGGTGCAGGTGGAGGGGGTGGACGTCGTCGGTCGCGTTGCGGAACCGCATCCGATAGCGGCTTCCACGGTCGATGTCCAGCACCGGCTTGTCGGTGTCCATGGAGAAGGGCACGCCGTCGAGGGTCCAGATGTTGAAGCCCTTGTCGGCGGCGTTGCGTTTCTCCACCAGCAGGTCGAAGGTGTGGTCGGGCCGCCGGGCGGTGGCACCCGCGCGGGCGAAGGTGCGGTAGTCCCAGGTGGATGTGCGCGGTGCGGTCCATTGCGGGGAGCCGCCGCGGCCGGCGTACTCCACCACGGTGCCCATTCCGTTCTTCCGGTCGTCGTCGGCCAGGTCCCCCAGTACCCACACACCCGGATGGTTCATCTCCACCAGGGCCGAGACGCGTTCGGCGGTGCCGATCCACAGCACCGGCACGTCGGCGCGGCGGGGTACCGGGTTGCCGTCGAGGGCGACCACTTCGAAGCTGTGGCCGGGCAGGGCCAGGCTGCGGATCTCGGTGGCGCTGGCGTTGAGGACGTGGAGCAGCACGCGCTGCCCGGACTTGACCTTGATCGGCGGTCCGTGGCCCAGTTTGCGGCCGTTGACACTGAACGCGGTGTAGCCGACCTCGTAGCCGTGCGGCATCCCCCGGGCCAGTGAGCCGGCCATCGCCTTCTCGCCCCTGCGCTTCAGGGCCGGCACCTCGGAGCCGGCCAGGAAGTTCTGGGCCATGTCCCCGCCCTGGCTGAAGGCGGGCCCGAACTCCTTCAGCACCAGGAAGACCTCCTGGTCGTAGGCGCCCGGGTGGGCCTTCGGCTCGATGTGGACCGGGCCTGCCTGACCGGTGTAGGTACCCAGACCCAGGTCGTCATGTGCTGCCACATGGGTGTGGTAGAAGCGGAAACCGGCCGGTCCGGGCGTGAACGACAGGCGCCGCGTCCCGTGTGCGGGGATGTACGGGGTGCCCTCCTCCGCCGCTCCGTCCACTTCGGCGGGAACCCGCTGGCCGTGCCAGTGGAGCAGTTCGGGGGTGCCGGTGTCGTTGTGGACGTCGACCACGACCGGGCGGCCTTCGGTGAACCGCAGCAGCGGACCGGGGAACTGCCCGTTGTACGTCGTGGTGGACACGATCGTGTCCGGCGCGAGCTCGACGAGCCCGGTCCCGATCCGCACGGTGTAGTCCGCCTCGCCCGGAGCATCGGGCAAGGCGGACGGAGCCGTGGAGGCGGAGGCCGGCCTTGCGGCGCCACCGGCCAGCAGAGCCAGGCCACCGAGCTTGAGGACGTCGCGACGGGTGATCTGCACGGTCTGCTTCCTTCCTGGTCAGGGACCCGAAGAAGCCCCCAGCAGACATCGGGCCCGGATTCGCCCCCTTTGTGACCAGTGTCCGCCTCCGTGGAAGTGCCGGGCGAGATCGAGAATCCGGCCCCCTCCGCCCGGTCTCGCCTTCTGTGTCGTACGAGCCGCTGCTCTCAGCCGGGGGCAGGGGACTGCGCGGAATGTCACCGCACCGTCGGGCTTCGGCGTGCAGCGCGCTGCGCATGGACCTCGGTGGGCCCGGCCCCGGATCGAATGATCCCGGGCCGGGACCCACTCGGCCGTAGCTCAGCAGCTCAGTCGAACGCGGCGGCGAACATGCCGGGCTCGTAGGAGCCGCCCTGCTGGTGCGCGATCACGGCGAGCCGGTTGGCCGCGTTGATCAGGGCGACCAGGGCGACCAGTGCGGCGATCTGGTCGTCGTCGTAGTGCTTGCGCACCTGGGCCCAGGTCTCGTCGGACACGCCCTGACAGGCGTCGGCGAGCCGGGTTCCCTCTTCGGCGAGCGCCAGGGCGGCCCGCTCGGCTTCGGTGAACACGGTGGACTCGCGCCAGACCGCGACGAGGTTGAGCCGTACGGCGGTTTCACCGGCGGCCGCCGCCTCCTTGGTGTGCATGTCGACGCACCAGCCGCAGCCGTTGATCTGGCTGGCGCGCAGCGCCACCAGTTCCTGCGTGGACCTCGGCAGCGGCGACTGCTGGACCACCAGGCCGGCGCCTGCGAACCGCTTGGCGAACTTGGCGCCGATCTCGTTCTCGAACAGGTTGAACCGAGCGTTCATGATGTCGTCCCCACTCGTCACTCGCTGGTTGTCGTGTTGCGCTGGACGAACACGAGATGCCGGCGACCCGCTCCTTGTGACGGAGCGGCAGTGTGACGTGCGCCACAAATGTGCTGTTCACCGTCGCCTGCGAGATGCTCGGCACTGTCATCGACGTGAGTCCTACGTGGCCCCTGGCTGCCCGAGCCGCCGCTGCTGACCGCCCCGGACGTGGCCGAGGACGTCGAGCCGGCCGACAGCGTCTCCATGACGATGCTGCCGGTGCTGGAGACACTCACGCGGACCGAGCGGGCGCTGGTCATGCTGCGCGAGGTGTTCGACCTCGGGTACGACGAGACCGCCGCAGCCGTCGACAAGAGCGAACACGGGCGCGGTGTGCGATGAGTTCTGGGCGCCGCGGGAGTCCAGCGTTCATGACGACTCGGATCCTCCAGACTCCCGAAGCCGACCTCGCCTACGACGTCCACGGCCCGCTGCCGACCGCCGACGGACGCCCACCGCTGGTCATGATCGGCCAGCCCATGGACGCCGGCGGCTTCCGCACCCTGGCGTCACACTTCCCCGACCGCACCGTGGTCACCTACGACCCGCGCGGTCTCGGCCGCAGCACCCGCAAGGACGGCCGGCTCGACCACGCGCCCGAGCATCAGTCCGCCGACGTGCACGCCGTGATCGAGGCGCTCGGAACGGGCCCGGTCGAGATGTTCGCGAGCAGCGGCGGCGCCGTGACCGCGCTCGCCCTCGTGGCGGCGTACCCCGACGACGTGACCACCCTGGTGGCGCACGAGCCGCCGCTCATCCCGGTACTGCCCGACGCCGTGGCCGCCGAGCGTGCCCGGGCCGCCGTCCGGCAGGCGTACCAGGACAAAGGCTGGGGCGCCGGCATGGCGGCGTTCATCGCGATGACCTCGTGGCGGGGCGAGTTCACCGACGCCTACTTCGCCCAACCCGCTCCGGATCCGGCCGCGTTCGGGATGCCGACCGAGGACGACGGCTCCCGTGACGATCCGCTGCTCTCCGACCGGTCCTGGGCGGTCAGCGGCTACCGACCCGACATCGATGCCCTGAACTCCGCGCCGACGCGGGTCCTGATCGCCGTCGGTGAGGAGACCCTCGACACCTTCACCGGACGCACCTCGGAGGCGGCGGCCGCACTGCTCGGCCGGCAGGCGACCGTGTTCCCCAGCCACCACGGTGGCTTCCTCGGCGGCGAGTCCGGCTACGCCGGCAAGCCCGAGGCCTTCGCGCGCAGGCTGCGCGAGGTCCTCGACGACGCTCGCTGACGACCGTCTCCCCCCGGCCCGGTGCGACCGCCAACGGGTCGGAGGGAGGCACCGGGTGTGGCCGCCGCGAGGAGCTCGGGGAAGACGGCTCAGAACTTGCCCGTCTGCTCCGCCGTTCGGTGCCCCAGCCGCCGGCTGAACTCCGCGCGGAAGCCGGCGGAGAGCGGTGGCCACCCCCAGAAGTCGAAAGCGAGGGCGCCCACCGCGAAACCGGAGTCCCACCGCCACTCGGTGACCGGGACCGAGGCACCGCAGGCGGAGCAGGGGACACCGCCCTCACCCGTGTCCTTCCAGGCGGCGATGCCGTCCCGGAACGGCCGCCAGACCTCCTCGTCCGCCTCGCACTCCTCGGGGTAGCCGATGATCACGGTCCTGGTCTCGCACCGCGGGCAGACGGCGTACTCCGCTTCGTCCATTCCCTGACCCCCGCAGTGGTGGTCGCGTCCGACGATCACGGCCACCGGGCCCGGCCGCCAGTCCGGGTCCGAGGAGTCGGCGACGGCCCGCGCCCAGTCCGGGCCCGGCACATGGCCCTCATCCACGTTCAGGCTGTACACCCCGTCGCCGGACGTCTCACGCGTGATCAGGCCCTCGGTGACGAGCCAATCGACCATCCGATCCGCGAGCGGCCCGGCCTCCTCACCGCTCACCTCGACGTCGACGATCCGCTCGAAGAAATCCCCCATCGCCCCTCCACGCCTCTCGATCGTTGTCCGTCACTGTGCCACCACCCTCCGACAACGCCGCGCCACCGGCTCGGGCGCCGACACCACCCCCGAGCGACCGGGGGACGGCGCCCAGCCGGGTGGCGCGGTCGGCGATGCCGAGGAGTTGTCGCTCCTCGTGGTGGCGGGCGACGAGCTGGAGACCGACAGGCGCTCCCTGGGCCGTGATCCCTGCCGGAAGGCTGAGCGCTGGATGACCGCTGAGGTTGAACGCCCAGGTCAGAGCGACGCTCATCCGTGCCCCCGGCCCGTCGTGGCCGTGCGGCGGGTGGGGTGTGGTGGGTGTGAGGACGAGGTCGGCTCGCTGGAAGCAGTCGCGCAGTCGCTGCTCGTTGGTGCTGACGACCCTGCTGGCCCCCTCGGTCGGGGAAGGCACCCCCGCGCGAAGCGCCGTCCAGGCCGAGGCGGGGTCGGCGAGTATCAGGCCGGAGCCTTCGGCCAGGGTGATCAGTCCAGCCTCGGCGAGGTTCTCCGCCGAGCGGCGGGCGACGGCCGCGACCGCCGGATCGGTGTCCGCGTATCCCAAAGTGGCCGACCAGACCGCGGGGAGCGGGTACGTGGAGCGGACGGCCGACACCGGCGACTCGGTCACCGCGTCGAGATGGGCGAGGGCGTCCCGCGGGTCGCCCACCAGGACGCCGGGCGAGTTCAGACCCGCCCGGTCACGGGCCGGGAGCAGGCCATTGGTGGGCTTGAAGCCGACGATGCCGCACCACGCGGCGGGGATGCGCACCGATCCGGCGCCGTCGGACCCACTGGCGAGGGGCACGAGTCCGGCGGCGACCGCGGCCGCCGAACCCGCGGACGAGCCGCCGGGCGACCACGCCGGATCGAGCGGGTTGAGGGTGGGACCCCGGTCCGTGTGCCCGTAGGTCTGCCAGCCGCGGCTGGTACGCGGCACCGAGGTCGCACCCACCGGCACGCACCCGGCGGCCACCAGCCGGGTGTTCTGGAAGGAGTCGGGGCCTTCGCTCGCCTTGACGCCGATCGGCACACCCGCGAGAGGCAGTACGGCGCCGCGGGCGAGCCGCGCGTCGACGCCGGCCGCGTGCGCGAGTGCCCGCTCGGCCCAGACCTCGGTGAACGCGCGTACGTCATCGTCGACTTCCGCGATCCGGGCCAGGGCGGCCTCGACGACGTCTACGGCCGTCATGTCGCCGTGCCGCACATGACGGGCGATGTCCAGGGCGGACAGGTCCGCGTACTCGCCGGTGCCGATCACCTGCGTCCTTCCTGCTCGGACTTGCTCAGAACCTCCACCGCGTATGGGTGTACACCCCGTCGTCCCGGCCGAATCCGTACGCCGTTGCCGGAGCCACCGCGAACACCACCGCGTCCCCCTTCCGGAACGCGTCCCCGATCCCGTGGAAGGTGCCCTCGGGGGAGGTGATGTGCGGCCCGTACTTGGCTTCGTATGCCGCGATCACCTCCTCCAGCAGCGCCGGATCGGCAACCTGTTCCGCCTTGCCCTCGACCACGAGGTCGAGCCCTTCGGTGAGCGAGTTTCCCCCGGTCGTCAGTGCGCAGTGCGCGTCATGAGCGAGGTTCCTCGCCTTCTGTTCCCCCGGGCCGGTGGAGAAGTACAGCACCCCGTCGTGCCAGGCGGCGATCACGGGAGTGACGTGCAGGCGGCCGTCGGGCCGCACCGTGGACACCCAGAAGATCTCTGCGGACTTCAGCACCCGCTGGGCCGTGGTCCACTCGGTGGCGGTGACCTCCGTGGCACCCGGGCGGGGATGCAGTGCGGAGCTGTAGCGGGCGTCGAACTCGGTCGTGGGTTGCTTTGAGGTTCCCTGTGTCGGCATGACGGATCTCCTTTCCCTCACCCATAACGACCGGCGGCCCGCGCCGAAATCATCGCTGCTCGGCCGCGGGTGCCGCGTGGCTGCCTCATCGAGGTGGGCCAGGCGACGGGTCTGCTCAAGGGCGAGCCGGCGCGCGCCGAGGCCTGACGGGCGTGGTGACCGGGTGGGCCCGCCGACGTGCGGCGCGCGACCGCCGCTGCGCCTCAGCCGGAGACGGGGCGGGGCGTCTGGGCCCGCAGTTGCGGGTCCGTCACCCCGCCCGGGCAAGCGAGCGAGTCGATCGGCCATCGGGCGCGCCGGGCGCCGGCCCGGTACGCGCTCTCGTAGAAGGCGAGCACGGCGGCACACGGGTCGTTCTCGGTGCGGACCTCGTCGTACGGCAGTACGGCCAGGTGGCTGTCGATGCGGGCGACCCAGTGCGCCGCCGCGGGCCGGAGCGGCTCCTCGGCCAGGTGCGCCGGCTCGGGAGCGGTGTAGGAGTAGAACGCGGGCGCGGGGAAGGCGTCGTCGCCGAACCAGAAGCCGAAGCTGATCACCTCCCGGGAGTACGCCTCCCGGGTGACCGGGTCCACCTGCCGGGGCTGCTCGATGCGACGGTCGGAGAACCGGGTGTGCGCGATGTCGAAGGTGTGCCAGAAGTGGTGCACCGGGCTCACCTTCCCCGAGTACCCCGCGGCGAATTCCTCCAGCACCGACGCCACCTGACTGAGCACTCGCCAGTAGCGGTTGGCCTGCGCGGGATCATACGTCGCGTGCTCGGTGTCCTCGGCGAACGGCCGGCCGGAGTCGGGCAGGTCGAAGGGCGTGGGCTCGTTGAGCCGCACCCGGATGCCCAGCGCGGCCAGCGAGTCCATGACCGCGTCGTGGAACGACGCCACGGACCGGCCGACGAGCGGGAAGGAGATCTCCCGCCCGTCCAGCGTCGAGACGACCAGCCGATGCGCGACGAAGTCGAAGTCCATCGTGAAGATGGGGTTGCCGTCGACCTGTCCCATCGGGCGCGTCGTGATACCGCGCCCCGTGAGGTGGAACGGGACGTTCCACCAGTGGTTGCGTCGGGTGCCGGCGGCGAGGCGGACCTTGCCGACGATCTGCGCGAAGCGATGGAGCGTCTCTTTGGTGTCGCGCCACTCGGCGAGGGGGATCGGCGGAAACAGCTCCATGGTCATCACCCTTCTTGTGCGGCCGACGCTCCTGACCACCGGACCGGGGCCTGGATGACCATGATGGCCACGCCGGGCAGGTGTGGCATCTCGGCAAGACCCCTCTCGACGTCGAGAGTCATGGCCTGACGGGCGCGAGATCGTCGAGGAAGTCCCGGGTACGAGCGCGCGGACCCGGTCGGGATGCGCGGCGGCGGTGAGCACGGCCGTGTGCCCGCCCAGGGACTGGCCGGGCAGTACCGGCTGTCGCAACGGCAGCCGGTCGGCAACGGCGTGACATCGGCGACGTACGCGGCACCAAGCCGCGCGGATCCCCCGTCGATCGCCTCAGTGGGTGGAGCGGCCGTGCAGGACGAGAGCCCAGGCCAGGCAACCGAACGCGCCCGTGGAGGTCACGGCGCGGACGATGTTCCAGGCGACCCAGCCGGGCTCGAAGCGCTCCCTTACAGCGGCGAGGTCGTCGATGCGGTCCGGTTGGCCGGCGGCGGCCAGCTCGTCGTTGAGGGGGACGTTGACCGCCGCGGTGATGACGAACATCGCCAGATACAGCGCCAGCGCGGCGATGACGAACACGAAGACCCCGCGATCGCCGCCGGACCACTGTGCGACGGCGGCGAGTGCGAGCGCGAGGATCGCCCCCAGGAAGCACGTCATGAACCATCCGTTGAGGATCGCCTTGTTGATCTGCTGCATCGCGGTGACGAACGTGCGGTCGTCACCGCGGCGCAGACCGGGCATGACGGCGTAGGCGAAGCCCTCGAACAGACCGGCCATCAGGCCTGTGGCCAGGGTGGCCGCCAGCAGGGAAGGGGTGGCGAGTGCACTCACGTCATCTCCTCGTGTAGGTGACCGGTGCCGACACCGGTGCCGATGCCGACCGGATTCCGTTTGACGCTCAGCTCCCACTCCGTTTGAAGCGCTGTGCGGCATGCCCGCCGCTCGAACGCTCCGATCCGCCGGTTCCTGCCCACCCTTCCCCCGTTTCAGCACACCATCAGATCAATAGGCGGATCACTCTAGGGGGTGCCTGTGACAAGCGTCAGCAGGTCGCTTGTGTGGTGTGCTGGGTCGGAACACATGCTCGCGACGACCACCAGGCACCGCCCCTGACACGAATCCGGTGATCCGCCATGGCCCCACAGGTCAGCCACCCCGTCTTCGCCCGCTTCTACGCCCGTGTCGCCGGCCCCGGCCTGGAGAGGGCCGGCATCACGCGGTACCGGAAGCGCCTGGTGGCGGGTCTGTCCGGCCGGGTCATCGAGATCGGCGCGGGCCATGGACTCAACTTCCCGCACTATCCAGCCGAGGTGAGACGCGTCCTGGCCATCGAGCCGGAGCCCCGGCTGCGTGCCCTGGCCGCGGAAACGGCCCGCACCGTGCCCGCGGAGGTGGAGGTCGCGGACGGCCGGGCCGAGCAACTGCCGGTGCCCGACGCCTCGTTCGACGCGGCCGTCGTATGCCTCACCCTGTGCTCGGTGGCAGACCAGGCGGCGGCACTGGCCGAGATCCACCGCGTCCTGCGGCCCGGAGGCCACCTGCGGTTCCTGGAGCACGTCCAGGCAGACACACCGGGGATGCGCCGCGTCCAGCGCGCCGTGGACGCGACCTTCTGGCCCCTGCTGTGCGGAGGCTGCCACACCGGCCGCGACACCCGGTCGGCCATCATCGCGGCCGGGTTCACTCTCACCGAGGCGGAGAGGTTCGCCTTCCCCGAAACCCGTATCCCCCTGCCGCCCGCCACCCACATCCTCGGCACGGCCCAGCGCCCCCGCGAGGAAGAGCACTGAACGTGCGCCGCCGCTCATCCGGTGTCGGGCAGGCGCCCGGGACAGCCTGAGAGATCGGCCTTCTGCCGGGCCCGTCGCGCGTTCTCCTCGCGGACCGAGGCCAGCCACCGCCACGGTTCGATCTCGTCCAGAGTCAGGCCGGGGCACGCCAGTTGATGGGGGATGCGGCAGGTGCTGCCGGGTGAGGGTTCCTCCAGGCCGCCGTTCCACGCGGTGCCGTCGGTGTCGACGTGCCAGCGGTGGCCGCCGGGAACCAGGTGGGCGGGCACGATGTGCCGGGGTTCGAGCAGGACGTGGTACCCGGTGTACGTGGGGCGACGTTCTCCCACCAGACCACAGTGCGGGCACAGAGGCCGAGCGGGCGGCTCGGGCCCCGTGGCGCCGTCGCGGGCGGCCTGGGCACGGTCGACCTTCTCCCACGGCCGGCTGCCGGTGAGTTGTGGCGCGGTGCCATCACGGCCGACGGGCCCGCCCAACGGGGTGAAGGCCGCTTCGTGTGGATCCGGATCCCCCATGGTTCCGAGCGTGCGGCAGGGGATGGGAGCGGGGTAGGGCGCGCTCCGGTCGCAAAGGGGGCGAACGGGCGGGGCACGCGGGCGCGGCCAGTGACCTGGCCTTCGGGGAGCCGCCGGAGCCCCGGCCCCCGCCGTCGCTCCCGGACGCGGCGGTGGCGGCGGTGCCGACCTCGGTGACGGTGGCCTCCACCGAAGTGCCGTCGGGCAGTCGCACGGTGGCCTTCGTACCGTCGTCGACGAGGTCCTCGTACTGCACGTCGAGGTCGACGGCGGCGATCCGTGCGGTGCCGTTCCAGGTCAGGATCTCGCCCGTGGGCGTGGTGCCGATCGCGGCCGTGACCCCGGCGACGCGCCGGGCACCGGGGGCGACCACGGCTTCGCCGGGGCCACGGTTCCGGTCCGCTCGCGGCCGAGGCCGTCCTGCCATGCCCGGACGGCTCGGCGGTGGCGGCCGTGTACTCGTCGCCCACGGTGAAGCCGGTGTGGCAGAGCCTGGCCAGGTTCCTCTCCAGCATCGCCACGTCCTTGCGCTCACTGCCCACACGGAGCGTGCGGTACAGCGGAATGGAGCCGTACAGCAGCGGCACCTTCCGGTCGTCCACGCTGTACACGGACTCGCCGCGGCTGACGGTGTCGCCCTCGCCGCGGTGCACGACGCCGACCTGGCCGCCGAGCCGGGCCCCAGGCGAGGCCTGTCCATCACGGTGGCACTGCCCGTCGCCGGGAACTGAGGTGCCCGGACCCGGACTCGGCAGTGGCTCAGTAGGAGTGGCGCAGAGACAGCCACAGTCTCGACCACGGCGCTGTCGTCCCCGAGCACAGGGCGACCGTGGCGTGCTGTTCCTCGTTGGGCACGCCGTGCCGGTTGTCGACCCGGGCGACCGGGCGGCAGTCGGTGAAGAACTGCTCGATGCCGGAAGCGTTTTGCTGCCGTACGAGGAGTACGGGGCCGTTCGCGGTGTCCGGTGGCCGGCGCCAGTCGGCGTAGCTCATGTGCCCCGAGTAGGGCCGGGGCAGGCCGCGTTCGGGGCCGTAGCGGTCCAACGCGCCTGCCTCGCCGTAGTTCTGCGTGAAGACCACGGTACGCGCACGGTCCTCGGCCGGTACGGCGGACCATGCCTCGCTGACCGTGTCCGCCAGGGCCTGCCAGCCGATCTGCTCGCCCTGCTCCTTGTTCATCGCCAGCGGGACTCCGAGCGCGCTCGGCGGCAGCACCGGCAGCGTCACCATCGCGTTGATCACCGCAGTCACCGCCACGGCGCCCGCCAGCAGCAGGGCGCGCGACCGGGATCGCAGCCGGTCGGCCAGCGGCTCGCAGCCCGCCACGAGCAGCACCACGAGCAGCGGGACCGCGTAGTACCCCTTGCCGCCGAGCCCCAGCACCAGCAGACACAGCAGCGGATACGCCACCGCCGCCACCCGGGCCCAGCGCAGCGCCGGATCACGCCACAGCCGTAGCCAGCCGGTGACCCACACGGGCACGAAGAACGGCGAGAGATAGACGAGTTGCTGCGGCAGGAACAACAGCCGGTTCTCCGCCCCGTCGTCCTGGCTGATCCCGCCGGCGACGGTCAACTGGGGCCAGCCGTGGTGGGCTTGCCACCACAGACCGGGCGAGGCCACCACCAGGGCGATCAGCGCGCCCACCGGCAGCCACCCGCTGCGCAGCACCCGCCGTGGACCCACGGTCAGGATCGCCGCGAGCAGCACGACGACCAGCAGCGCCACCAGGTACTTGTTCAGCAGACCGACGCCGACGGCCGCGCCGAGGGCGAGCCACCACCGCCCGTCGCCGGTGCGGAGCAGCCGCAGCACCAGCTGGCAGATCACCAGCCAGGCGAGCAGATCGAAGGTGGCGGTGGAGAGCATGTGCCCGACGGCGAGCGCCTGAGCGCTCAGACCGGCGAGCCCGGCGGCCAGCGCCTGGGCCCGCCGCCGGCACCCCAACTCCCGTGCGACGAGGGCCGCCACGACGACGTAGGAGGCGAAGGCGAGGGCCGCCGGGACGCGCAGTCCGGCCGGGGTGTCGCCGAAGACGGCTCGGGCCGCGCGGGCCACCAGCGGAGTCAGCGGCGGCTGGTCCACATATCCCCAGGCGGGATGGTCGCCCGCGGCGAGGAAGTACAACTCGTCGCGGTGATAGCCGTACCGCCCGGACAGCGCGGTCAGCACCGAGGCGAAGGCGACGGCCACCGACACGACAGGAAGGGCGGCGAACGAGGGCAGCGCGCGTTCCGGTTCCGACGTCATCAGACCCCCCTTGGCTCACCGTACTGAAGGGGGCCGTCACCGGTCGAGAGGCCCGTCGCGGTACACCTCACCGGGCCGGGGCCCGGCGGGGGAGAGGAGCCGGGTGACGGTGACGAAGGTGTAACCGCCGGCGCGGAGGCCGGAGATGATGCCGGGTATCGCGGCGACCGTGCCGTTGTAGCCCCGGTTGGAGGGGTCCACCCGGTCGTGCAGCAGGATGATCCCGCCGGGGCCGGTGCGGGCCAGGATCCGGCGGGTGATGAGCGCGGAGTCGGTGGTCTCGTAGTCGGACGCGGTGGCGCTCCACAGGACCTGCGCCATGCCGAGCCGCCGGCAGATCGCTGCGACGGCCGGGCTCGTACGGCCCTGCGGCGGGCGCAGCAGGACGGGCCGGCGGCCGATGACCTTCGCCACGGCATCGCGGCCCCGGGTGATCTCCTTGCGCGCCTCGGCCGGGCCGATCCCGGTGAGGATCCGGTGGGACCAGGTGAGGGTCTCCACCTCGTGGCCTTCCGCGGCCATCCGCCGGACCGTTCCCGGATAGGCGACGACGTGGTCCCTGCCCAGGGTGAAGAAGGTGGCGCGCACGCGGTACCGGCGCAGGATGTCCAGGATCCGCGGGGTGCGGACGCTCGGCGAGTCGTCGAAGGTGAGCGCCACGCATCTCGTCCGGCGGCAGTCGACGGACCCGCCAGGGCTCCGGGCGGGTCCGGTCCCGGCCCCGGCCGCCGCGCCGCTCGCCGATGACACCCGCGTCATGGCTTTGGCCCGCGGCGCGAGGCTGCCGCCACCGCAGCCGGACAGGGCCAGCGCCAGCGCCGCCGCGGTCACCAGTGCGGTCGGCGCGCGTGTCCGGTGCGCCGCCCCGGACGCGTTCCGCACGCGCTGTTGCACGCGGCGATCCCCGTCCGGCGGCCAAGGGTCCGGCGGCGCAGGGCTCCGGGCCCGCTCGGGCCGGAAGACATCCCGACGCGATGGCCCAGCCATACGGGGAGCGTAGCCCGGGCGTGCACCGCGGGCACCCGGAGCCGGATGCGACTGTGCGTCCGTCAGCGTTCCGCCGGTCGGTGACCGGCGGAACCGGCCCGGTGGACGAACGCCGGTGGCAGATTGGGCCACACCACCGGGGCGCGCTCCACCGTGGCGAAGTGGCTGCGCAGTTCCGAGGCGAACCGGCGGGCGGGCGGGGTCCAGGCCGTGTGGCAGTGGGCGAAGGTGGTGAAACGGCCGCGCGGCCCCAGCACCTGGGCGTCGGCTTCGAGAGTGTCCGCTTCCCCGGCGTGGCCCCGCCCTCCGTCATCCGCCGCCTTGTGGAGCGCTTCGTCCTGCCCGAGGCCCGCCCCGCCGAGCGTGAGCGGCTGTCGCGGCTGACCGAGCGCGAGCGTGAGGTGCTGGCCCTGGTCGCCCGGGGGCTGAGCAACGCGGACATCGCCGCTCGTCTCTTCTTCGGCGAGACCACCGTCAAGACCCACCTCGGCCGCCTGCTGTCCAAGCTGGGCCTGCGGGACCGCGTCCACGCGGTCATCTTCGCCTACGCGAGCGGCCTGGTCCGGGTGGGCGCCTGACTCGCGGCCGCCTGCTCAGGACCCCGGCCCACCGGAGCGGGGCGCACACTGGAGGCAGAAGGACGCGCGTCGTGAGCCGAACCGTGGAGGTCGCCATGAGCACCCTCGAAGAACACATCGACGTAGGAGTCCCCGTCGACAGCGCCTGGGACAGCCTTCACCGGGTGGAGAACTATCCCCGCTTCATGGACGGCGTGCGGGACGCCCGTGCGGAGGCCGGGGGCCGTGCCCAGTTGGACATCGAGGCGGGCGGGCGGGCCCGGCAGATGGAAGCCGAGGTCTCCGACCGTGCCGGGGACCGCGTGATGGAGTGGCACACCACGGGAGACCCGGAACTGAAGTGCTCCCTCAGCCTGCACCCCATCGACCAGGGAAACACCCGGATCCAGGCACGGCTGGAGTACGACCCCGACACCGTCCGGGAGGCCTTCGGCGGCCCCAGGGGATTCGCCCAGGCCAACGCGATCGAACGGCTCGTCCGCAGCGATCTGGAACACTTCCGGGAGTACGCCGAACACAGCCGGTGAGCGGCAGGAAGATCCAAGGAAGACTCAGGGAAGACCCGTGAGCGACCCGCGCCGTGCTCGTCAGGGCAGCAGGCGCTGTTCCTTGGCGACGGCCACGGCGCCCGCACGGGTGTCGACGCCGAGCTTGTCGTAGATGCGCCCCAGGTGCGTCTTGACGGTGGCCTCGCTCAGGAAGAGGGCCTTGGCAATGTCCCGGTTGGTCAGCCCGCGGGCCAGCTGGCCGAGTATGTCGAGCTCGCGGACGGTGAGTTTGGGGCGCGGGCTGCGCATGCGGGTCATGACCCGGTGGGCGACGGGAGCGGACAGGGCGGTGCGGCCGGCGGCGGCGCTGTGGATGGCCGTGAACAGCTCGTCGGGGCGCTCGGCCTTGAGCAGGTAGCCGGTGGCGCCCGCCTCGATGGCACGGGTGATGTCGGCGTCGGTGTCGTACGTGGTCAGGACCAGCACATGGACCGAGCCGCCGGAGTCGGCCGTGATGCGGCGCGTGGCCTCGACTCCGTCCATTCCGTCGCCGAGTTGCAGGTCCATGAGAACCACGTCGGGGACCAGCTTCGCGGCGAGCGCGACGGCCTCCGCGCCGCTGTCCGCCTCGCCCACCACGTCGATTCCCGGGGCGCTGCCGAGCAGGGCGCGCAGCCCGGCGCGGACCACGGCGTGGTCGTCGCACAGGACGAGCCGTACGGTCGCCGGTTCGGTGCCTTCGGCGGGCTCGGAGGGCTCGGCGGGCTCGGCGGGCTCGGTCCGGTTCATGGAGTGGGGACCTCCGCGGTAGTGGGACGGTGCGGGACGGCCGCGGAGACGACGGTGCCGTCACCGGGCGCGGACTCGATGGTGAGGGTGCCACCCAGCTGGCCGACCCTGGCCCGGATCGCGGGCAGGCCGTGTCCGCGGACCCCGACGGTGCGCTCCGGCAGCGCGGCGGTGTCGAAGCCGCGACCGTTGTCGGCGATGTCCAGCCGGACCTGGTCCTCCAGGTGGGTGAGCGTGAGGGCGGCCCGGGTGGCACCGGAGTGCTCCCGGACGTTGGCGAGGGCGCCCTGGGCGATGCGCAGCAGCGCGGACTGCACCCGGTCCGGCAGCCCGTACGGTCCCGGTGTGCCGTCGACGACACAGGTCACGGTGAGTTCGGGCGTGCTCTCGCGGGTGGCCAGGACCCGCAGGGCCGACTCCAGGCCGCCGCCCTCGGCGAGGTCGGCGGGCGCCAGGTCGTGCACGAACCGGCGAGCCTCGGCCAGGCTGCTCTCGGCGATCGACCCGGCGGTGCGCAGATGGGCGCGGGCCCGCGCCGGTTCGGTCTCCCACAGCCGGTCGGCGGCCTGGAGGAGCATCCGCTGGCTGGACAGGCTCTGCGCGAGGGTGTCGTGGATCTCCATGGCCAGCCGCTGGCGCTCGGCGAGAGTGCCCTCGCGGCGCTCGGTGGCGGCGAGTTCGCGGCGGGTGCGCACCAGGTCGCGGATCAGGGCGGCCTGCCGGGTCGCCTGCCGGTCCATGTAGGTGAAGACCGCCGTCGCCAGGGCGGCGACGGCCGGGGGACCGATCACCAGGTCCACGTCGAGCCGGTCGGCCAGCCGCAGTTGCGCGACGACCACGAAGGCGGTGAAGAACGTCACCAGGGTGTACGCGGCGGGCGTCGGCAGGGTGCGCAGCGCGGTGTAGAACAGCGGCACCGCGCACCAGGCGAAGCTGGGCGCCAGGGCGACCAGCACGGCCCACACACCGACGAGCGCGCCCAGCCACAGCAGCCCGGTGAGGGGAGGCCGTCCGCGGCCCGCGGAGGCCGAGCCCGGGGAGGAGGGCGAATCCGTCCCGGGGACCGCCGCCGTTCCTGAGGCGGTCGAGCCGGCCGCGGCGACCGCCCTGCGGTGGCCGACGACGTACAGCACGGCGAGGACGCCGGCCAGGGCCAGGACAGCCGGCACCTGGGGCTGGGCGTTGTGCCGCTGGACGTACCGGAACAGGGCGGAGCCGAGCAGCAGGAAGAACGCCAGGTGGATGACGAACGCGAGCCTGCGGGACTCGTTGTCGGCGGTGGCCGGGCCGGCCGGGGAAGGCCGGTTCCTGGACGGCATGGGCTGTTCCTCCCCGGCCGGGACGTACGGACATGGCTGTGGCTCGGCGGCGGGCGGGCCTCGGCGCGGCCTTGGCGGAAAGGTCCCGAGCTCGGAAAACACTGCCATTGTCGCCCGGGCGGCACGGCAGGGGGTCAACCGATCGGTTGACCCCGACGTCCGCCGTTCCACGCGCCGGAAGCAGCCGGTACGTCGACGGTCCGGCGTGCCGAGCCGGTCGAGAGTGGAGGCACGGCGCAGGAAGCGCCGAGTCCTCCGACACCCGCTCAGGTACGGCCGATTCGGCGGTCCGGGTGCCGGGGAACGTGACATGACTGGAGAGGTATCCGTGATGCAGCACAAGGCCAAGAAGTTCTCCGCCCGCGCCAAGGCCATCACCTCCGTGGCGGCCGTGGCAGCGGTCGGTGCCGGTGTGGTCGGAGCGGTGTCCGCCTCCGCCGACACCCCGGCCACCGCTCCGGTCGCGGCCGTGGCCGCGGTGAAGACCAAGGCCACGACCACCAGCACCCACCTCACGGCCGAGGCCGCCGCCGACGCCGCGCTGGCGGCGCTGAAGGCCGCCCAGAAGGAGGGCCGGCGGGTGACCGTCGCGGTGGTGGACCGCAACGGCAACACGATCGTCACCCTGCGCGGCGACGGTGCCGGCCCCCAGTCCTACGACTCGGCGATCAAGAAGGCGTACACCGCGGTCTCCTGGAACGCGCCCACCTCCGAGCTGGTCAAGCGCCTGGACTCGGCACCGACCCTGAAGGACATCCCGGGCACGCTGTTCCTGGCGGGCGGCGCCCCGGTCGCGTACGACAACGCCCCGATCGCGGGCATCGGCGTCGCGGGCGCCCCGTCCGGCGACCTGGACGAGAAGTTCGCCCAGGCCGGTGTTGCGGCGATCAGCAACGGGCGCTGACCTCATGCTGTAGCACCCCCCGAGTGACCGGCGTACCCGAGTGACCGGCGTACCCGAGTGAGTGGCGTCCCCGAACCGGTGGGCACTCGGCCATCGCGGCGCGCGGGGGCATTCGCCCCGCGCGCCGCGGGTTCCGGCTTCTCCTGCCCTCCCGGCCCCTCGCCCACCACCCTTTTCCGCTCCTCTGCTTTGCTTGTCGTCCTTGCCGCCGCCGCCGTCCCGTTGTCCGTTGCCACCCTGTGGAGGAGTTCCGTCGTGGCCAAGAAGTCGCTTTCCCCGACCGACCGTGCCCTGCTGGACGCCGCACACCACGGCGACGCCGCCGCCGTCCGCGAAGCGCTGGCAGCCGGCGCCGACCGTGAGGCACGTGACGAGCAGGGCCGTACGCCCCTGTTGCGAGCGGCCCTCGCCGACGACGTGGAGGCGGCCCGGGTGCTGGTCGACGCGGGCGCCGACGTGAACGCGCAGGACGACCGCCTGGACAGCGCCTGGCTGGTCGCCGGGGTCACCGGAAGCGTGGCGATGATGCGCGCGCTGCTGCCCGGCGGGCCGGACCTGAAACTGACCAACCGGTTCGGCGGGGTGTCGGTGATCCCGGCGAGCGAGCGCGGTCACGTGGCCTACGTACGGGCCGTACTGGCCGAGACCGGCATCGACGTCGACCACGTCAACCGGCTCGGCTGGACGGCGCTGCTGGAGGCGGTGATCCTCGGTGACGGCGGACGCACGCATCAGGAGGTCGTGGAGGTGCTGCTCGGGGCGGGCGCCGACCCGCTGCTGCCGGACGCCGACGGGACGACGGCCCGCGCCCACGCGGAACGCCGCGGCTTCCGCGGGATCGCGGCCCTGCTGCGCGAGGCCGAAGCGCAGGCGGACCCGGACCACGGCACGGCCGAGCGACGATGAGCGGGCATGCCGGTCACCGCGCCCGCACCGCGGTGGACGCGGTGCGGGCGCGGTGACCGGACGCGCGCCGGGCATGGACACCCCGGCCGCGCCCTCCAACCCCGCTGTCAGGAAGCGGCCGTGCCCGGCCGGCCGACGCGGAAGGCGCGGTGCAGTTCGCGGAGGCGGTCGGTCAGGGCCGGGACGGGGCCCTGCACCGTCAGGCCGGGCACGACGTCCTGGATCGGCAGGCAGCGCACCGGAGACGGCGGTACGCCCAGTTCGGCCAGCCAGTCGGTCAACTGGGCGGCCGAGTGGGCGTAGACGATCCGGCCGAGGCCGGCCCAGCCGTGGGCGGCCGCGCACATCGGGCAGTGCTCCCCGGAGGTGAAGACGGTGGCCTCCGCGCGCTGCCGCTCGGTGAGATGGGCGGTGGCCCAGCGGACCAGCTCGAACTCCGGATGCCGGGTGTTGTCGTCCAGGCTGTGCACCCGGTTGCGGTCCTCCGCCAGGACCTGCCCGTCGGCACCGACCAGGACCGAGCCGAACGGCTCGTCCCCGGCCCGCACCGCCTCGGCGGCCAGCTCGACCGCGCGCTCCAGATGCCGCAGCTCGGCGGCGTTCGGTTCGATGAGGGACATGGCTGCTCCTCAGGCCACGGTGGGGGCGCCGGGGACACGGCGCTCGCCGCCGTTGTGCTCCTGCCAGAGCTGGTAGACCTCGACCGCGGCGTCGCGCGGCTCGTAGCGCATCGGCAGCCGGCGCTCGTCCCAGTTCTTGGCGAACTCCTCGTAGAAGTTGTCCAGTTCGAAGTACTTGCGGTCGTCCACGTAGTGCGGCTCGTAGGCGTCCCGGGTGGTGAGGAAGACCACTTCGTCCGGTGAGCAGTAGTAGAGCGACCCCAGGCACATCGGGCACGGTTGGGCGAGCACGTAGATCGTGGCGCCGACGAGGTGCTCGGTGCCCAGCTTGGTGCACGCCTCGCGGATGGCGAGGATCTCGGCGTGCGCCGTGGGGTCGTTGGTCTGGGCGACCCGGTTCGGGCTCTCGGCCAGGATCTCGCCGTCCTTGACGATGACGGTCGCGAACGGGCGGCCGCCCTCGGCGACGTTGCGGCGGGCGATGTTGATGGTGCGCTGTGCGAAGTCCATCAAGGGTGTCCTTCCGTAGGAGGAGGAAGCCGGGGCGGACGGGCGGGCCCGCACCGCCCCGGAGCCGTTCCGATGGGGGCGGATCAGAAGGGCTTGGTGGGCAGGTACTTGCCGTCCAGGGTGATCACCGCACGCTCGCCGCCCTCGGGGTCGGCGACCTTCTTCACGTCCAGCTTGAAGTTGATCGCGGAGATGATGCCGTCACCGAACTGCTCGTGCACCAGGGCCTTGAGCGTGGTGCCGTACACCTGGAGCATCTCGTAGAAGCGGTAGATGGTCGGGTCCGTCGGGATGCCGCCGGGGATCGACCCCCGGGTCGGGATCGTCTGGAGCAGTGCGACCGCGTCGGCGTCCAGGCCGAGCAGCTCGCCGACGGCCTGGGCGGCCGGCTCGGGCAGGGCGTGCTGGCCGAGCACGGCGGCGGTGGTGAAGGCCACCGACAGGCCGGCCGCGTCCGCGATCTGCTGCCAGGTGAGGTCCTTGCGGATCTTGGCCTCGACGGCGGTGATGGCGATGGCCTGCCGGGCGGTGGGGTCGAACTGGGCGTGCGGCATGAGGGGTTCCTTTCGGGGTTCAGAGATCAGGGGGTGGAGGACACCCTGGGGGGCACTCGGTCGACTGCGACGTGGCAGGCCGGGGCGATGGGGGGCCGAGGTCCGTGGGGCCGGACCGCCGTCAGGCCGCGGACGCGGTCGCCTGCGGTGCGGCGCCGACGTTCTCGACGCCTCCGGTGGCGATGTCGTAGACCCAGCCGTGCAGGGTGAGGGCGCCTTCGGTCAGACCGCGGGCGACCGAGGGGTGGGTGACCAGGTTCGCCAGCTGGGCGAGCACGTTCTGGCGCACCAGGGCGGCGACGTCCCCGCGGCCGGCGGTACGGGCGCGGGAGGCGTCCGCGTGCCGCAGCCACTGGGCGACCGCCGGCACCCCGCGCAGGTCGTGGGCCTCGGCGAGGGCCGTCATGGCGCCGCAGCCGGAGTGCCCGCACACCACGATGTCGGACACGCCGAGGACGGCCACGGCGTACTCGATGGCCGCCGCCACGGCGTCGGGGCCCGGCGTGTGGGACGGGACGAGGTTGCCCGCGGTGCGGACGACGAACAGCTCGCCCGGTTCGCTGGCCGTGATCAGCTCCGGGACGACGCGGGCGTCGGAGCAGCCGATGAACAGCGTGTGCGGCGTGTGGTTCTCGGCGAGGTGGGCGAACAGGTCCGCCTTGGTGGGGTGGACGTCCCGCTGGAAACGCGTGACGCCCTGGGCGAGGTCGCGCATGAGTCACTCCCTTCGTTGGGTTCCGGCCTGCCGGACTCGGTGAATCCACCATGCATGACCTGGTCCTATAGAGTCCAAGACGCAGTACCCATGTCTCCCATTGCCCGTATCTATAATCGTTCCCATGGCTCTGGAACTGCGTCACCTGCGCTACCTGCTCGCCGTGGCCGAGCACGGCAGCTTCACCCGCGCCGCCGAAGACCTGCGCATCTCCCAGCCCACGCTCTCCCAGCAGGTCCGGCAACTGGAGCGGACCGTGGGGGTGCCGCTCCTCGACCGCAGCGGCCGCAGCGTGCGACTGACCGACGCCGGCGAGACGTACGCGCGCCACGCCCGCCGCGCCCTGCGGGACCTGGAGGCCGGACGGCGTGCCGTCCAGGACGTCCAGGACCTGACCCGGGGCCACCTGCGCCTGGCGGCGACGCCGACCTTCACCTCCTATCTGGTGGGCCCCCTGGTCGCCGACATGCACGCCCGCCATCCCGGCATCACCTTGGACGTCAAGGAGATGACCCAGGACCGTATCGAGTCGGCCCTGCTCGCCGACGACCTCGACCTCGGCATCGCCTTCTCCGGCTCCCACCTTCCCGGCGTCGTGGCGCAGACCCTGTTCACCGAGACCCTGAGCCTCGTCACCGGCGCCCCCGACCCCGGGGCGGGCCCGTCCCGGCCGCTACCGGTCAACGAGCTGAGCAATAAGCAACTCGCGCTGTTGAACGGCGACTTCGCCACCCGGAGCCATATCGACGCCCACTTCGCGACCCACAGGGTGCAGCCCCGCATCGTGGTGGAGGCCGACTCCGTCCAGGCCCTCGTCGAGATCGTGCGGCGCACCCCGATCGCCACCGTGCTTCCCGACGCCATCACCCACGACCACCCGCACCTGCGCCCCGTCCCCCTCGAACCCGCCCTGCCCGCACGCACCGTCACGCTGCTGCGGCGCGGCAGCAGCTACCAGAGCGCCGCCGCCCGCGCCTTCACCCGTCTCACCCAGGACCTCGTCCGGGCCCGCGGCTACACCGACGCCCCGCAGTGACGTCCCGGGCCGGGTGTCCCGTACAGCACAGGAGCGGCGGACCCGCTCCCCGCTCCGAAGGACGCCGGCCCGGACCGCACACCTCGGACCGCCGGGCACTTGTCACCCAAGGGCGGCGTACTCAGGCAGAACTGAGTAGGCGTACCGAGGCCGGGCCGTCCCCTCCGACGTGATCCTTGGACCGCGGGCGATCCACGGTGGACCCCGCCACGGCAGTGAGGAGACGCACCATGACGGCGGCATTGCAGGGACCGGCCGGCTACGAGCGAGGGCGCGTCGCGGCGTGGCTCGCGGGCGGCTACGCGGCGACCATCGTCGGGTTGGCACTCTGGATCGAGGCGCTCGTCCTGTTCGGCGACCCGGGGTTCTCGGGTGTCTGGCTCATCTGGGCGGCGCTGCCCCTCTCCGTCCCGATCACCGCACTGCCGGTCACGGGCGGGGTGTACCTCCTGCTCCTGACAGCAGGGGGTCTCGTCCAGGCCTGGGTGCTGTGGAGGGTGCTGCGGGGGAAACAAGTGAGGTGAGTCGAGGCGCGGTTGCACGCTACAGTCGAACCCCCACCACGAGGGTGGGGGACCGCGACAGCGAAAGGAGGGACAAGCCCATGATCGCCATCATCTCCGCGCTTGAGTCCTCCCGGGGTGCCGGCCATCTCTGACCCCGGAGCGGGCGGGCGCTTTCACCGGAGCGTGCCTTGACCGTGATTCAGAACGACCTGACCATGCGTCCGATCACCGGACGCGAAGAACTCGACCTCTTCCGCCGACTGCCCTACAGCCTCAACGAGGAACTGGCGGACGACCTCGCCGCCGGCTGCCGACGCCCGGAATGGATGTGGGTCGCCATGCACGGCGACCGCCTGCTGGCCAGGGCGGCCTCGTGGAGCCGGCCAGGCGGCGACGCACCACTCATCCTGGACGTCCTCGACCTCGACGACGGCATCCCGGGCCCCGATCGTGTGGACACCGGGGTGCGACTTCTGAGCACCGCGTTGGCGGCCACCCTCCCGGACGGGTCGCGTCCCCCCGAGTACAGCCGCTTCATCCCGCCGGACTGGCGTGAGAAGGCGCTGACCAGGCAAGGCGTCGAGGAGCGCATGACGGTGCTGGAACGCACCGGCGCGCGGCTCTTCGTCGAACGACTGCGCCTGGAATGGCGTCCCGGATCGCCCGTTCCCGGGCCCGGCGGCCGCCTCGCGTTCCGACCCGTCCACGACGCCGGGGAACTCGTTGCCCTGATGACCTCGGTCCTGGACGGGACGCTGGACGCACACGGCCGGGACGACCTGACCCGGATGTCCGCCCAGGAAGCGGCCGTCAAGCACTACGAGGACGAACTCGCCCGCTACACCAGCCCGCGGGACTGGTGGCGCGTCGCGACCCTGCCCCACGGAGAGCCGGTGGGATTCGTCGTCCCGGCCCACAACGGCTACAACCCCATCCTCGCCTACATCGCGGTCCTGCCCGCCCATCGCGGCAAGGGCTACATCGACGACATCCTCGCCGAGGGCACCCGTGTGCTCGCCGAGCAGGACGTCCCCCGCATCCGGGCGTCCACCGACCTCGGCAACACCCCCATGGCGCAGGCCTTCCACCGCGCCGGCTACGTCAATTTCGAACGCGAGATCAACATGACCTGGAGCTGACCTGGGCGGGGGCACCTACGAGGGTGCCCCCGCCCCACTCGTCCGGCTCGCTCAGCCGATGGAGACGACATGCGCCCAGCGCGGCGGGGCGTCCGGGACGTAGGCGGGATTCTCCTCGTTCACGGCGCGGGCGGGACGGGGAAAGAGACCTACGACGGTGCGGCAGGGCGGCTGCGCGGAGGGCCACGGCGTCTGGCCATCCGTCAGGGCGACGATCACGTCCGGGCGGGGCCGGGAGCGCAGCGCCCGCGCGAAACCGGAGCGCAGATCCGTTCCCCCGCCGCCGATCAGTTCCATGTTCTCGGCGCGGCAGAGCGGGACGGCGATCCCCGCCGCCGCGTCGCAGGAGACCACCGAGACCAGATCGCGCCGTCCGCCCACCGTCCGTGAGATCGCCGCCACCTCCAGCAGCGCGCTGCCCAACTCGGCGTCACTCACCGACCGGGAGGTGTCGATCACGACGCAGACCCGGGGCGGCGTACGGCGCAGGCTCGGCAGCAGCACCCCGGGGACGGCGGCCGAGCGCCGGGAAGGACGCCGGTAGCTGTGGTTCTCGCCCGCCCCCGGCGCACCCGCCGCCGAGCGGACCGCGGCTCCCAGCAACTGCCGCCACGGCTGCGGCGGATGGAACGCCTCGTCCGCCCACCGGCGCCACCCGTCCGGCGCGTTGCCGGGCCGGCCCCTGATCCCCTCCGCGACCCGGAAGCGGACCGCGTCCCGCTGCTGCCTGCTCAGTCCGTGCGCTCCGTCGGGTCCCAGCTCCCACGGCCGGTCCTGCCCGTCGGCGCCACCGCCGCAGTCCAGCCAGGCGAGGTCCGCGGTGAGCCCGGACAACGACGCCGTCCGCAGGTACTCCTCCATCAGCAGTCCGTCGGGCAGTCCCAGCAGCGACGGCAGCACCGCCCCGGCGGGCAGGGGCAGACCGTCACCGTAGATGTCGTCGTTGATCTCGAAGTCGGCGGCGATGTTCCGCCGCAGCCTTCCCCAGCCTTCGGCCCGGGGGACCCCCATCCCGCTTCGCTCGCCCGGCCCGTGCTCCTCGTGCTCCCGCGCATACCGCTCGCCCCGCCCGTGGTGGTCCCGCAGGAGATGGGAGACCTCGTGCACCCAGACGCCCGCCAGCTCCTCCACCGGGGTGCGCGCCACGAAGCCGGGGGAGACGTAGCAGCGCCAGTGCGCGTCGACCGCCATCGTCGGCACCGAGCGGTCCTCCACCACATGCAGCGCGAAGAGTGCGGCGGCCAGGTAGGGGCGGACCTTCACGGCGTGCAGCCGGGCGGCCAGCAACTTCTCCATGTCCAGCGGGAGTCCGGGCCGGCCGGTCCGGCCGCCGGAGCCGGCCGGCGGCTCCGGCACGGTGGCCCGCACGGGGCGCGGCGGCGCGGGCCGGGACATCGGGCGCGGCGCCGGGCGCTTCGCGGCCCCCGTCATCGGCTCGCCCCCGCCGCACGCCCGGCGCCGGCCGGCGCCGCGACCCGTTCCACCGACCGGTCCGCCCGCCGGGCGAGACCGACCACCCCGGCCAGCCGCTCCACGGCCTCCGGTACCTCCCAGTCGTCGCGCCGCAGCGCGGCCAGCGTCGTCGCCGGGGCGACCAGCAGGTCCGGGGCGCCGGTCTGCAGCGCCCGCACGAGCACCGCCCAGCCCGCCTCCCATCGCTCCCGCTCCGGCCGCGCCCCGACGGCGGCCACCACCGCCTCCAGCGCCGCCTGACGCAGATCGCCCCGCACCGGCAGCTCGGCGGAGGGCGGATCGGCCAGCAGCGACTCCGGGTCCGGCAGGTCCATCCGGTCCAGATGGGCGAGGAGTTCGAGCCCGGGTCCGTCGCCCACCGCGCCCCGCACCAGAAGCGCCAGCACCTCCCGGGAGACGGACGCCGCCGTACCGAAGGCCAGCAGGGTCAACGCGGCCTCCCAGCTCCGGGGCGAGGGCCAGGCACCGCCGCGCCGTGTCTCGGTGCTCGGCAGCCGGTGGATCAGCGTCGGCCGGGCCTCCAGGAAGCCGCAGACCGCACGTCGGGCGAAGGCCACCGCCTCCGGCAGCCGCTCCGGCATCAGGCGGGGCAGCTCCGCCCGGGGCCAGACCCCGCCCAGCCCGCGCACCACCACGTCCCGGTCGTGCACCCAGTGCAGATGCACGAACCGGTTGGCCAGCGGTGGGCTCAGCTCCCACCCGTCCGCCGCCGACGCGCGCGGATTGGCGGCGGCCACGATCCGTACGCCCGGCGGCAGTTGCAGTGCACCGACCCTCCGCTCCAGGACGACCCGGAGCAGTGCGGCCTGGACCGCCGGGGTGGCGGTGGAGAGTTCGTCCAGGAAGAGCAACCCCCGCCCGGCCCGCACGAGTTCGACGGCCCACTGGGGCGGTGCCATCGGCACCCCCCGCACCCCCGGATCGTCGCCCACGATGGGCAGCCCGGAGAAGTCGGACGGCTCGTGGACGCTGGCGATCACGGTGGTCAGCGGCAGGTCGAGGGAGGTGGCGAGCTGTGTCAGGGCCGCGGTCTTGCCGATGCCCGGCTCGCCCCAGAGCAGCACGGGCAGGTCGGCCGCGACGGCCAGGGTGAGCGCTTCGAGCTGCTCGTCGGGGCGCGGCTCGGTGGTGGTCGACCGCAGATGGGCCAGGAGGTCGTCGGCGAGGGCGAGTTGGGCGATCGTTCCGGAAACGCCGCTTTCGGCGGGAGCGGGAGCGGATGTCGGCAGAAGAGTGTTGGACGTCATGGGCATCACCTGGGGTGGGATGAGGGAACGGGACGGCCCGTCCCCGGAGATGTCGTGGTGTCGTGGGATGTGCGCGGGCAACGCGCGGTGTGGGAAGGGGACTTCGCCTGGCGCAGGCGGTTGGGCTTGTGCGACGGGTCAGCGGGCCAGGCCTGTGCGGGGCCGGGCCCGGCTGCTCCGCTTGTGGCGTATCGAGGGAGGCGTACGACGGTCGAACCGGGGACGATGGCCTGCCTCCGCCCGTCCCACGCCCGAGGCGTTCCCGTCCCCGGCCGCACCGGCACCGGGGTGCGTGGCGAAGAGCCCCGAGCGGAAGAGCCCGTGGTCGATGCGGCGGGCCGCGGCCGACTCCAGTTCCTCCCGGAGCGGCCCGTCGCGCAGGACCGCGGCGGGGCCGAGCAGCCCCTCGACCACGGCCAGCGCCCCGGCGACGTCACCGTGACCGAGCCGTTCCCGGACCGCCGGAAGCGCCTCCGGACTGCGGTGCACCGTGTCGATCGCCCGCAGGCACGGCAGCGCGGGCCCGCCGAGCGCCACCAGCAGCTCCTCCCGGCGCAGTTGGGCCGGATCGTGGTCGACGGCAGTCAGCACTCCGCCCCGCAGCGCGATCCGGTGGACCTCGCCGCGGCATTCCACCCGGTGCGGATCGCCGGGCTCGGGACGGGCACCGGCCACCGGTACCGAGCCGCACGTCGCCAGTACCGCGGCGACGAGCGGATGCAGTCGCTCGGCCGCGAGCAGCCCGGCGCGCAGCAGCTCCAGATCCGGCAGGACCCGGGCGGCCGCCTCCGGCAGTACCGGAAGCGCCGCGACCTCCTGCGGCGGCAGCGCCTCCCGCAGTGGCCGGAACGTCGGGGCGTGACTGTCGTCGGGGGCGACGAGTTCGAGCACGGTGCGGCTCCGCGCGCCGAGCCGCACCGTGAAGGCCCCGCGGGGGCGCCGTTCGGCCCGCAACAGCAACTCCGCCTCGGCAGCCCAACCAGTCTCCGCCCACGGGGAATCGTGGACGATGGGTTGGCCGGGCGGTGTCATCGAGGATGCACCGCACCGCCGTGCCAGTTCCCCACTCCGCCCGGAGTCCCAGAGATGCCGGTGCAGGTCGAGCCGGAAACGCCGGTCGGGGTGCGGGTGCGGGTGCGGAAGGTGCTGCCTGGAGGCTTCGTTCCCGGACCCCTCCCACAGGGCCAGGGACATCCACTGCCCGGCGTCCGCCCGGGCCGGTGGCGTCCGCACCACCAGGTGCAGTGGCGCGCGGCCGGAACTCCGGTAATGCGCGAGGGAGATGGTGAGGCCGGGCCGCAGGCGCCCATCGGGGGCGATCCGGGGCATGTGCCAGCGGAGCAGATCAGGCGCCAGCCGACCCAGATCCGCGCGGAGACGGGTGACGAGATCGGTGCCGTGGCGGTCGCGCACGGCGCGCAGATCGAAGTCGACGTCGACCCGGGCGGCGGCGCAGGCCCCCGCCCAGTCACCGACCGCACGTCGTGCGGTCGCGGTCTCGATCATGGACGGTGGCACGGCGTACTCACGTACGCGCTGCCACATCAACAGGCGGGTCGGAATCTCGTTCGCGAGGTGATGTGCCATCAGCACTCACCTTGCACGAACGATTCCCCCAATCCGTACGAGGAGAGGTTCATCATCCGAGCATCATAAGGCACCGTTTCCCTCGGTGGTGGCGCTGTGGGTCCCGTGCGTCGCGACGCCGGGCATGACTAGAGGTCGAGCACGACTTCGGTGGTCGGTCGGCTGCAACAGACGAGGACGGTGCCGGCTTCGGGGAGTTCGAGGGGCGGGATGGTGTAGGTGACGTCGCCCGCCATGAGGTGGGTGACGCAGGTGTGGCAGACGCCGGTGCGGCAGGACCAGCGGGTGGGGATGTCGCAGGCTTCGGCGAGGTCGAGCAGTGAGGCGTGGGACGGTGACCACGGGGTGCTGACGCCGCTGCGGGCGAAGGTGATGAGGGGGCCGGTGCCCTTGGGGCCGGGCGGCTGGTGCGGCCGGACGGCGGCGGTGGGCGTGATGCCGGGGTTGATGGCGGGAAGGGCGCTGAACTGTTCCGTGTGGATCCGCTCCGCGCGCAGACCGTGATCGCGCAGGTAACCGCCGAGGTCCTTCATGAAGGCGGTGGGCCCGCAGAGGTAGGCGTCCGCGTCGGTGGGGATGTCCAGGGCCGCGAGCGCCGGGGCGGTCGGGCGGCCCCGGGTGATGTGGCCCTCGCCCGGGGGCGGGGTGTCGGAGGTGTAGTAGATGTGCTCGTGGGCGTCGGGGAGTTGTGCCAGGAGGGCGTGGGTCTCGGCCGCGAACGCATGGTGGACGCGGTCGTGCGCGGTGTGGATCCACCAGACGGGGCGCGGGTCCCGCGCGGAGGCGAGCCGGTGGAGCATGGCGAGTACGGGAGTCGCGCCGATCCCCGCGGAGATGAGGGCGATCGGGCGGGTGCCTGCTTCGAGTACGAACGTTCCTCGGGGACTTGCGATGTCCACGAGGTCCCCGGGGCGCAGCGTGGCATGGATGTAGCCGCTGACCTTCCCACAGGATTCGTGCTTGACGCTGATGCGGTAGGTGTGGGCGGTGGCCGCGGAGGACAGGGAGTAGCTGCGCACCGTGGGGACGGTGTCGCCGACGGCGAGCCGGATGGAGAGGTACTGGCCGGGGCGGGCCTCGGGCAGTGGTGTGCCGTCGGCGCTGTCGAGGTAGATGGACGAGACGTCGGGGGTCTCGGGGACGATGCGGGCGACGCGCATGGCCCTGAAGCCCGGCCACCCCGGCTCTTGCCTGGACTGCTGGGTGCTCGCGCGTTCGCCCGGCCATCCGGGTTCCTGTGTGGGCTGTTGGGCCGCGGCGAGTTCGCGGAAGGACTGCTGCCATCCGGGGCTGAGGGCGGGGATGTTCAGCGCCTTGCGCAGCTTCGCGGGGTCGCGGTCGGGGAGGTAGAGCAGCGCGTCGGTGTCGGCGACGCTGAGTTCCTCGGGACCCTTGCGGGTGAGGGTGATCTCGTCGCCGGCCTGGACGTGCCCCTCGGTGAGCACGCGCAGGTAGAAGCCGGGGCGGTGGTGGGCGACCAGCAGGGACGCCATGGTGGGCTCGCCGAGGCGCATGCCGACGCGGTAGCAGGTGACGCGGGGCTGGGTGACCTCGAATTCGGCCTCGCCGATGCGGTACCGGTCGCCGATGCGCACTTCGTCGTCGGGCAGTCCGTCGACGGTGAAGTTCTCCCCGAACATCCCGAAGGCCAGGTCGTCGCGCCCGAGCTGCTTTCGCCAGTACCGGTAGGACTCCGACTGGTAGACGAGGACGGCACGAATCTCGCCGCCGTGCCCCGCCAGATCTCCTTGGCCGTCTCCGTCGACGTTGAGCCGCCGGACCATGCGGGGACCCTCGACGGGGGTCTTCCAGGCTCCGGTGTGAACGGTCCTTCCCTGCCATGAGACGTCGGTGGGCATCCCCACGTTGACGGACAGCAGCGTCGCCATCGCGGACCTCCTGCGGGGTGGTCGGCCGGGGCGGCCGGAGCAGCCCCTCATGGCGCTGTGATCTGTGCGCTGGGATCGATCCTAGTTCTTGGGCCGGCAGGGGGCGCGTTCGTCCGTGGTGGACGGCAAAGGGCACAGCCAAAGACAACGGCAAGGAGCACCCACTCCTTGCCACTTTCAACCTATAGCGCACCAGGGGCCTTGCGGCAAGACCCGGGTCGTGCCGCAGAATCTCCACTCGAAGCCAGAATCCGCGGAAACAAGTAATTCGCGAAGTGCATGCGCTTTGTCGGCATGCGGGTGTGCGCGCCGCTGGATCGCGCGGGGCGGGCGGCCGGCGGAATCCCATCTCCTTGAACGGGCGTTTTGATGCTTGACGTGATCGTGGCCGGCGGCGGACCCACCGGCTTGATGCTGGCCGGCGAGTTGCGGCTGCACGGTGTGCACGTGGTCGTGCTGGAGAAGCTGACCGAGCCGACCGGGCAGTCCCGCGGGCGCGGCCTGCACACGCGCAGCGTCGAGATGATGGACCAGCGCGGCCTGCTGGACCGGTTCCTCGCGGTCAGTGAGAAGTTCCGGTCCGGCGGTTTCTTCGGCGGCATCCACAAGCCGTGGCCGGACCGGCTGGACACGGCACACCCGTACGGCCTCGCCGTCCCGCAGCCGGTCACCGAGCGGCTGCTCAACGAGCACGCCCTCGAACTCGGTGCCGAGATCCGGCGCGGACACGAAGTGGTCGGGCTGAGCCAGGACGAGGACGCGGTGACCGTCGGACTGGCCGACGGCACGCACCTGCGCTCGCGCTACCTCGTCGGCTGCGACGGCGGCCGCAGCACCGTGCGCAAACTGCTCGGCGTCGGCTTCCCCGGCGAGCCCGCCAAGATCGAGACCCTGCTGGGCGACATGGAGGTGACCGAGGATCCGGCGACGGTCGCCGCCGTCGTCACGGAGGTCCGCAGGACACAACTGCGGTTCGGTGCCATTCCCGATGTGGACGGGCACGCGGGGGTGTACCGCATCGGCGTGCCCGCGGACGGCGTGGCCGAGGACCGCGCGACCGCGCCGACCCTCGACGAGTTCAAGAGACAGCTCCGGGCGGTCGCGGGAACCGACTTCGGGGCGCACTCGCCGCGCTGGCTGTCCCGGTTCGGCGACGCCACGCGGCAGGCCGAGCGCTACCGGGTGGGCCGGGTACTGCTGGCCGGTGACGCGGCGCACATCCACCCGCCGACCGGCGGGCAGGGACTCAACCTGGGCGTACAGGACGCGTTCAACCTGGGCTGGAAGCTGGCCGCCGAGGTCAACGGCTGGGCGCCGGAAGGGCTGTTGGACAGTTACCACGCCGAACGGCACCCGGTCGGCGCCCGGGTGCTGGACAACACCCGCGCGCAGATGACCCTGCTGGGGACCGATCCGGGTGCGACCGCGCTGCGGGAGCTGTTCTCGAAGCTGATGGACTTCGAGGAGGTGAACCGGTACGTGACCGGGATCATCACCGCGGTCGAGGTCCGCTACGACTTCGGTGAGGGCCACGAACTGCTCGGCCGGCGGCTGCGGGACGTGCGGCTGAAGCGGGGGCGCCTCTACGACCTGATGCACGGTGGACGCGGGCTGCTGCTCGACCGGACCGGCTGTCTTTCGGTGGCCGGTTGGGCGGACCGGGTCGATCATGTCGTGGACGCCGGCGAGGAGTTGGGCGCGCCCGCGGTACTGCTGCGGCCCGACGGCCATGTGGCGTGGGTCGGTGAGGCACAGCGGGATCTGCTCAGCCAGCTGCCCAAGTGGTTCGGCGCGTCCGCCGGTTGAGCGGCGCGCGCCGACACGATTGCGCTGATCTTGGAGGCGGGGGGACGACGTCCGAGCCATCGTCCCCCCGCCTGATGCCACCTGGCGTGGCTGTCGCCCACCGGACTTCAGCGCAGGGTGAGCGGCGTCTCGGATTCGACGCGGGACAGCTTCTCCGGGTTGCGGACGTAGTAGAGGCCGGTGATGCGGGCGTCCTCGACACGAGCCGCCATGATGCCGTCGATCTCGCCGTCCAGGCGTACGAAGAGCGCCGGGCCGCCGTTGACCAGCGTGGGGTCGATGGTGAGCCTGCCCTGGACCTTTCCGGCACCGCCGACGAACATGCGGACCACCTTCTCGGCGCCGACGACCGGCCGCAGCGCTGCCTGCTTGACGCCGCCGCCGTCGCTCATCAGGACGACCTCGGGGGCGAGCACGTCGAGGAGTCCCTGCAGGTCCCCGGTCTCGAACGCGCGCTGGAACGACTCCAGGGCCGCCCGGGTCTCGCCGGGGGAGACCACCTTGCGCGGGCGGCGGGCGTCCACGTGCCGGCGAGCGCGGTGCGCGATCTGGCGGACGGCCGCGGGGCTCTTGTCGACGGCCGCCGCGATCTCGTCGTAGCCGACCTCGAAGACCTCGCGCAGTACGAAGACGGCGCGCTCCGTCGGCGACAGCGTCTCGAGGACCAGCATCAGCGCCATCGACACGCTCTCGGCGAGTTCGACGTCCTGGGCCACGTCCGGCGCAGTGAGCAGCGGCTCGGGCAGCCAGGGGCCGACGTACGCCTCCTTGCGGCGCTTCATCGTGCGCAGCCGGTTGAGCGACTGCCGGGTCGTGATCCGGACCAGATAGGCGCGTTGGTCGCGCACCTGCGCCAAGTCGACCTCGACCCACCGCAGCCAGGTCTCCTGGAGGACGTCCTCGGCGTCGGCAGCCGATCCGAGCATCTCGTAGGCGACGGTGAACAGCAGGTTGCGGTGGGCGATGAACGCCTCGGTCGCGAGGTCAGTGGCGTGGTCGTTCATGCGTCGACCCTCTCCTTCACGGACGGCCTTGTCACGGGGGCGTTCAAGCGTGCGTGCACAGCACGGTCCTTTGCGTCGGTGGCCGTACGATCCGGCCGGCCCTGTTCGGTGCCCACATGTGCCTGACTAGTGCTGTGGCCGGGAAGGTTTGCCGGGAAGCTCGCGGCGTCCGGTGCGGTGCCTCGCAAGGCGGAGCATTGCCCGCGTACTGGATGTACTCGGGTGATGCGGCAACGCGGCGTGGGGGTACCCCCGGCCGAAGGCTGGGGGAGTGCCGTGCCGGACGTCGCGAGCCGGTGAACCTTTCCGGTCACAGCACTAGGCTGCCCGTGCGCCGGTGGCCGGCGCCTCGCCGCGTCGGCCCTCCAGCAGCTCCCGGCGCTTGGCGCCTCCCGAGACGCGGTGCAGGCCGTACGAACCGGGCTCGCGTGCCTCGTCGGCCAGGTGCTTGACGATGCCCCTGCACACGAACTCCTTGACCTTCGCGCCGGCGCGACCGCCGATGTGGATCCACAGCGCGACGTCGTGCCTGTGGGCGAACTGGAAGATGCCGGCGCGTCGGCCCAGGCTGATGCACTGGCCGGCGAACACCTGGTTGAGGGCCGAGGGTCGCTCGCCCGTGATCCGGCTGAGCACCGTGTCGGCGGCCCGCGCGCCCAGAGGGATCGCGGCCTGGCAGCTCATCCGCAACGGCAGGTCCGACGGGGCCGCCGAGTCCCCGGCCGCGACGACACGCTCGTCGTCCACGCTCGTCAGCGTCTCGTCCGTGAGCAGGCGGCCCAGGGCGTCGGTGCTCAGCCCGCTGCGCGCGGCCAGGTCCGGCACGCCGAAGCCTGCGGTCCAGACGGTCACCCGGCTCGGCAGCTCGCGGCCGTCACCGAGCCGTACGGCATCGCGGGTCACGGCCGTCACCTCCGTGCCGGGACCGTCGAGCACGGTCACCCCCAGCGCCGCCAGTCGCCCCGCCACCGAGCGTCGGCCCCGGGGGTGCAGGTACGGGCCGAGCACCCCACCGCAGACCAGGGTCACGGTGCGGCCGGCCTCCGCCAGCTCGGCGGCGGTCTCGATGCCGGTGGGACCCGCTCCGACGACCGTCACGGTGTCCGTCGCGGGGGCGGCGTCGACGATCGGCCGCAGCCGCTGCGCCTCCTCCAGGGTGGCGATCGGGTGGGCGAACTCGGCCGCACCGGGCACGCGCGGGTCGGCGCTGCCACTGCCCACCGCGTAGATCAGGTAGTCGTAGCCGACCGTGCCGCCGGCCGCCAGCGTCACGCGGCGCGTGGCCGCGTCGATCCGTGTCGCCGAGTCGACCACCAGCCGGACGCCGTCGGCCAGGACGTCCCGGTAGTCGACGACGGCGTCGTCGGTTCCGCCCACCAGTTGGTGCAGGCGGATCCGATGGACGAAAGTCGGGCGCGGGTTGATCAGCGTCACCGTCACGTCGTCGCGCCGCGTCAGGCGGTTGGCGGCCATGACGCCGGCGTATCCGCCACCGATCACGACGACGTCCGTGTTCTCCACCATGGTGTCTCCTCCGTTTCCAGGGGTTCGGCCTCAAGACACCGCGTGATGGACCGCTGTGACAGCATGTGAGGCGGATCACTGCGCGGACGTGGGGCCGCTCCGGGACACGCGAGTGAAGCCGCGGACGGGCGGCGGGCGGCAGGCGTCGGGATCCGAGCCGCTCGGCGCGCGGGCGAGCCGGCGCTACTCGGCTGCGGCGTCGCGAGTGCGCTGGTAGTGGCGCCGTGCCTTCATACGGTTGCCGCAGACGGCCATCGAGCACCAGCGGGCCTTGTTGGTCTTGCTGCGGTCGATGAGGAAGCGCCGGCACTCGGGGTTGGCGCACGGCCGCAGCCGCCCGGGCATCGTCAGCTGAAGCGCGCTCCACGCCAGGACCGCTTCCACCGCCATCCGGCGCTCCGGAGGGGTGTCCAGCTCCCACGACACCCCCGCGGGCGACATGCGTGGGCGGGAGGTGACGCCCTTCAGGAGCGGGGCCAGCGACGTGGCGGGCCGGGTGCCGCGCACCACGTCCTGGAGGGCGTCCCGCGCCTGCACGAGGCCGCGCAGCTCGTCCTCGGTTCCGCTGCCGCCGTGGGTCTGCTGCCAGGACCTGGCCGCCTCCGGGTCCGCCAGCCGGTCCTGGACGACACCGCTGACCACCGGCGTGCTGTTGAGGAGTTCCAGCAGCGCGTCCTGCCGCTCCCGCTCGGTCGCCATCGCACCCCCTAACCGAATCGGCTCGCTTGACAGGTTACACGCAAGCATCACGTCGACCAGTCGTCGACCGGCCACGGTGAGTAGACACTGTCTACGCCGCCTGGTAGACAGTGTCTATGAGTGAAGAGGGCTCCCTGCGGGAGCGGCTGATCGACGCCGGGGTGGATCTTGTGCTCACCGAGGGCTCCGCGTCCGTGGGCCTGCGGGAAACGGCCCGCCGGGCGGGGGTGTCGCACGGTGCGCCGCGCCGTTACTTCCCCACGCACCACGCGCTGCTGTCCGCCATCGCCCTTCGCGGCTTCGAGGACCTCGGCGCCCGGTTCGAGGCCGCGATCGCCGGGGTGACCACACCGCGCGCCCAGTTGGAGGCCGTCGCGCGGGTGTACGTCGGGTACGCGCTGGAGCGCCGCGGCATGTTCGAGCTGATGTTCCGGCACGACCTGCTCGACAGCGGGCCGCAGGCACCGGACCAGCCGCGGCTGCGCCGGACGACCCTCCCGCTGTTCGCGCGCATCACCCAACTCGTCGCCCGGTGCCGATCGGAGCAGGATGCCGCGCACGGCGCCGACGAGTCGGACGAGACCGCACCGCCGCCTGCCGTGACCGCCGCCGCCCTGTGGTCGAACCTGCACGGAACAGCCCAGCTGTGGGCCTGGGGCAGCCTGCAACTGGCCCTTGGGGACCCGCCGTTGGACGGAGGTCCCGCTGACGACCAGTGCGACCGGCTCATCGCGGCCGTCCTGGCCGCCCACCTCGGCCCGGTGGCGTCGTGACCGCCCCCTTCCAGCGGCGGCTCGCGCTTCTGGTCAGCGTGGCCGGCGCGGTGATCGTCGCGCTGGACGGGACCATCCTGCTCGTGGCGCAGCCAAGCCTCCAGCGTGATCTCGGCGCGAGCATGGCGCGGATCCAGTGGACGAGCACCGGCTATCTGGTCGCGGTGGCCGCGTTACTCGTGATCGCCGGGCGCCTCGGGGACCGGTACGGACATCCGCGCCTGCTGTTCGTCGGCGTCCTCGGTTTCGGGGCCGCCTCGGCCGGGATCGCGCTCGCGCCGTCCGTCGGATGGGTGGTGGTCCTGCGCGTGGTGCAGGGCGGGTTCGGCGCGCTCCTGCAACCCGCGACGCTGGCGCTGCTGCGGCTGACGTATCCCTCGGAACGGCTCGGCACGGCGATCGCCGTCCGCACCAGTGCGATCGCGGTCGCCGCGGGGTCCGGTCCCATCCTCGGCGGTGTACTCGTGGCGCACTGGGGCTGGCCTGCCGTGTTCTGGGTCAACGTGCCCGTCGCGTGCGTCATCGCCGCTCTCGTCCTCGCCGTGCGGACGCCGCCACTCGAACGTGCCGGCTCCTCGCGGCTCAACCTCCCCGGCGCGGGCCTGCTCGCGATCGCGCTCGCGGTCCTGGTGCACGCCCTGGCCGGCGTGCCCGCGCGGGGGTGGACCGCGGCGACGACGCTCCTCGAACTCCTCGCCGTCGCAGGCGTCGTGGCGCTGCTCGTCCGGCACGAGCGGCGCGCCACACACTCGATCGTCCCGCCTGCCGTGGCGCGGTCCGTACCCGTGACGGCCTCGATGGCCATCCTGCTGGTCACCTCCGCCGGCCTGTTCGGCACGCTGTTCAGGGCCACGTTCCATCTCCAGGACGCACTTGGCCTCGATCCGCTCACCTGCGGTCTGCGCGTCCTTCCGCTGACCGTGTTCATGGTCCTCGGCTCACCCGTCGCCGACGTCGCGCTGCGCCGGTACGGTGCGCGGCGCACCGCGATCGCCGGCACGGGCCTCGTCGTGGCCGGCATCGCCGGACTGTCCCGGCTCGATGCGACCGGTCCGTGGATGGTCATGGGCGCGGCCTTCGCCGTCATCGGTGCCGGGTTCGCCACGGTGATGGTCACGGCCACCGGGACCGTCGTCGGCGACGCGCCGCCGGGGTACGCGGGGGTTGTCGGCGGGCTCAAGCAGACCGCCATGAACATCGGACCGACCCTCGGTATCGCCGTCGCGGCCGGCGCGACCGGGTCCGCCGTTTCGACGATGAGTTCCGCCCTGCCGGCCCTGGCCGCACTCACCGCCGTCGGTCTGCTGCCCGCCTGGCGGCTGCCCCGCCATGACCTAACCAGTAAAAGTGTCTTGACTGGTTAGATGGAAGGTGTTCGACTGGATACATCACCACTGACGTTCGAGAGATGGGTGAGAGGCATGGTCCACGCAGTCCATCACCGCACGGCCACCGTCAACGGTCTCGAGGTCTTCCACCGGGAAGCCGGTGATCCCCAGGCGCCCGCGGTCGTGCTCCTGCACGGCTTTCCGACCAGCTCGCACATGTTCCGCCACCTGATCCCGGCGCTCGCGGACCGGTACCGCGTGATCGCCCCCGACCACATCGGGTTCGGTCAGTCGGCGATGCCCTCCCCGCAGGACTTCCCGTACACCTTCGACGCCCTCACCGAGATCACCTCAGGGCTGCTCCGGCAACTGGGCGTCGACCGGTTCGCGATGTACGTGCAGGACTACGGCGCCCCCATCGGATGGCGTCTCGCCCTCCAGGCCCCGGACCGCGTCACCGCGATCATCACCCAGAACGGCAACGCCTACGAGGAAGGCTTCGTCAAGCCCTTCTGGGACGGTGTCTTCGCCTACGCCAAGACACCCGGGCTGGCCACCGAAGCCTCCATGCGAGGCGCCCTGACGCCCGATGTCACCCGCTGGCAGTACGTCAACGGGGTCGCCGACCCCACCCTGGTCAGCCCCGACAACTGGGTCCACGACCAGGCCCTGCTGGACCGGCCGGGCAACGACGAGATCCAGCTCCGGCTCTTCCGCGACTACCCCTCCAACGTGGACCTCTACCCCGAGGTCCAGCGGTACTTCCGCGACTCCCGGGTCCCGCTGCTGGCGGTCTGGGGAGCCAACGACGAGATCTTCGGCCCCGACGGCGCCACGGCGTTCGGCCGGGACCTGCCCGATGCCGAGATCCACCTGATCGAGTCCGGGCACTTCGCTCTGGAAAGCCACCTCGACGCCATCACCGGGCACATCCGCGACTTCCTCGCCCGCGTCCTCGCCTGACGCGGACTACCGCTGTTCGCGGGTGGTGGCGAAGCGTCTCCGGTAGTGGGTCGGCGTGGTGCCCAGATGGCGGGCGAAGGCGCGGCGGAGGGTCTCGTCCGTGCCGAGCCCGCTGTGGTGAGCGGCCGAGGTCACGCTGTGGCCTTCGAGCAGCAACTGCTGGGCGCGGTCGAGGCGGACCCGCTCGACCCAGCGTGCGGGCGTGGTGCCCAGTTCGGCGCGGAACAACCGGGCCAGATGCCGAGGGCTGACGGCGACGGACGCGGCCATGGTGGGCAG
Source organism: Streptomyces sp. 6-11-2 (assembly GCF_006540305.1). Taxonomy (GTDB): domain Bacteria; phylum Actinomycetota; class Actinomycetes; order Streptomycetales; family Streptomycetaceae; genus Streptomyces. Next base: position 173,472 of record NZ_BJOR01000002.1, read on the forward strand.
GCTGTGGTCGGCGGCCGGATCGGCGAGCACGGACGCGATCAGCGGGCGGAGCAGGTCACCGCGGGGAGGCGGGGTCGTGATGGCCGTGGAGAACTGCGACTGCCCGCCCGGACGTTGCATGAAGACGACCAGTTCACGCGCGACGTTCCTCGCCACGTCGGCGCCGTGGTCGTCCTCCACCAGGGCGAGCGTCAGATCGATGCCCGCGCTGATGCCCGCGGAGGTGACGTACCGCCCGTCGCGGATGTGCATGGCGTCCGGTTCGACGCGCACACGGGGGTAGCGGCGGGCGAACACAGCCGCGTGCCGCCAGTGCGTCGTCGCGCGGCGGCCGTCCAGCAGGCCCAGTTCGGCCAGGACGAAGGCGCCGGTGCACACCGAGGCGACCCGTGGCGCCCACGCGGTGACGGCGCGGGTCGCGGCCAGCAACTCGTCCTCGATCGGCTGCTGGGCCAGCCGGTCGCCTCCGGCGACCACGACCGTGTCGACCTGGCCCGCGTCGGCCGCCCGGACCGTACCGGTCAGTGCCAGTCCGGCGGAGGTGGTGACCGTCCCGCCCCGCGGGGAGACCAGCACCAGCTCATAGCCGGGAGCGAGCCGACCCGCCTGATGCAGAACCTCCGACGGACCGCTGACGTCGAGCATGGTCACCCCCTCGAAGACGATGAAGCCAACCCGATGCGTCATGTCCGAATCCGTGGTTCTCCTGGCAGCAAAGACATGGCCCAGCCTACGTCGTCCGGTGAACCCTGGAGGCGGATCACCGATCCGGACAAGGCCGAGCCAGAAAGGCGGACGAACGATGAACGAAGTGATCGCAGGAGTGCGGATCCCTGACACCACCCTGGTACGGGAGGCGACCGAACTGGTCCGCGACGTCGCCCCGCCGCTGCTCTTCCACCACTCCCGGCGGGTCTTCCTGTGGGGATCGCTGCGCGGCCGGGAGCAGCGGCTCGACTTCGACCCCGAACTGCTGTACGTGGGGGCGATGTTCCACGACCTCGGGCTCACGAAGCGTATGCGTCGCACCGACCAGCGCTTCGAGATCGACGGCGCCGACGAGGCCCGCCGCTTTCTGCACGCCCACGGCATCGCCGGCGAGCCGGCCGACCGCGTCTGGACGAGCATCGCCCTGCACACCACCCCGGAGATCCCGCTGCACATGGCACCCGAGATCGCCCTGGTGACCCGCGGGGTGGAACTGGACGTCCTGGGCATCGGCTATCACACGGTCTCCGACGAGGAGCGCGCTGCGGTCGTCTCCGCGCACCCGCGCCCGGATTTCAAGAACCGGATCCTCGCCGCGTTCACCGAAGGCATCGAGGAACGCCCCGATACGACCTTCGGGAACGTCAAGGCCGACGTCTTGGCATACTTCGTACCCGGCTTCCGGCGCACCGACTTCGTCGAGGTCATCAAGAACTCCGACTGGCCCGAATGACCAGCTCCACCCCCGCTGGATTCCCTCTCCGACGCTCCCGATTGAGACGCAGCTGACACCGTCCGCAATTCCCTGCGCGGGACACAACTCGATAGGGTGCCGTTAAAGGTTGCCTAAAGAAACCGCCAAGTCGGACAGGGAGAAACAACTGTGGGCGCTGCGCGCATGAGTGGTACGCCGTTGCCGGGAATCGGGGTCCGCTACGACCTCAGCACGCGAGAACAGCGCCGTCTGTCCGTGGTCGCGCACCGGGACGGATCGCGGACCCTGAGCGCGTACCGCGAGGACGATCCCGACGCCTGCGCTCTGTCCGTGCGGCTGACCGCCGGGGAGGCGGCGGCCGTCATCGACGCCCTCATGCCGGCGCATCACAGCCCCAACCTGCTGTCGACGACCGAGTTGGGGCTGGTGGCGGAGCGCGTCGAACTGTCGGCGACCTCGCACTGGAACGGGCGGCTGCTGGGTGAGACCCGGATGCGTACCGAGACCGGTGTCTCGATCGTGGCGGTGCTGCGGCGGGCCGAGGCGATCCCGTCCCCCGGGCCGGACCTCCGGCTCGCGGGCGGGGACACGCTGATCGTGATCGGCACGCGCGAGGGCGCCGATGCCGCCGCTGCGATTCTCGGACGGGAGTGATCGCGTGCATTCGTCTGCGGTCTTCCTGATCGAGTTCGGCGCGATCATCCTGGGCCTGGGGTTGCTGGGCCGGTTCGCCGGGCGCTTCCAGTTCTCGCCCATCCCCCTGTATCTGCTGGCCGGGCTCGCCTTCGGCCAGGGCGGACTGCTCCCGCTGGACACCAGTGAGGAGTTCGTCGCCATCGGCGCCGAGATCGGCGTCATTCTGCTGCTGCTCATGCTGGGGCTGGAGTACACCGCCAGTGATCTGGTCTCCAACCTCAAGACCCAGTACCCGGCCGGGCTCGTCGACGCCACGCTCAACGCTCTGCCCGGCGCTGCCATGGCGCTGCTGCTGGGCTGGGGGCCGGTGGCGGCGGTCGTCCTCGCGGGGGTGACCTGGATCTCCTCGTCCGGTGTGATCGCCAAGGTCCTGGGCGATCTGGGACGGCTGGGCAACCGGGAGACCCCGGTGATCCTCAGCATCCTGGTCCTCGAGGACCTGTCCATGGCCGTGTACCTGCCGATCATCACCGCCCTGCTGGCCGGCGCGGGCCTGGCGGCGGGCAGCGTCACGCTGGCCATCGCCCTCGGGGTCGCCGCCCTGGTGCTGCTGGTGGCGGTGCGGTTCGGCCGGCACATATCGCGCTTCGTCTCCAACGACGACCCCGAGAAGCTGCTGCTGGTCGTGCTGGGCCTGACCCTGCTGGTCGCGGGGCTCGCACAGCAGTTGCAGGTCTCGGCCGCCGTGGGCGCGTTCCTGGTCGGCATCGCCCTGTCCGGCGAGGTGGCGGAGGGCGCGCACAATCTCCTGGCCCCGCTGCGTGACCTGTTCGCCGCGGTGTTCTTCGTGTTCTTCGGACTGCACACCGACCCCCAGAGCATTCCGCCGGTGCTCCTGCCGGCGCTGGCCCTGGCCGTCGTCACCGCGCTGACCAAGATCGCCACCGGGTACTGGGCCGCCAAGCGGGCCGGTATCTCCGTCAAGGGACGCTGGCGCGCGGGCGGCACGCTGGTCGCCCGGGGCGAGTTCTCCATCGTCATCGCCGGGCTCGCCGTCACCGCCGGGATCGAACCCGACCTGGGCCCGCTGGCCACGGCCTACGTGCTGATCCTCGTCATTCTCGGCCCGCTCTCCGCCCGCTACACCGAACCGGTGGCCCGGCGCCTGACGGGCCTGTTCGGCAAGACCGCACCGGCCGGCGGCGCACCGGCCGAGGGCTGGGCACCGGAATCCGGCCCGCAGGAGACGGCGACCGGCCAGGAGACGGTGACCGATCAGGACACGGTCGGCCGGTCGTGATCGGGACGGTCTGCGGATCGGGGCACGGGTCGGCCGGTCGTGATCGGGACGGTCTGCGGATCGGGGCACGGGTCGGCCGGTCGTGATCGGGACGGCCGGCCGGTCATGAGCGACACAGCCGGCGGATCGTGAGTGAGGACGGCCGGGTGGCACTGACGGAGCACCACACGGTCCCGCTCCTCGCCGTCCCGGCCGTCCACCGTGGTGCGGCCGTCCGGTGGGCCGCGCAGTCAGGACCGGGGTGGGGGAGTCCGCTGTCTGCGCGCGGTGCGCTGGGGGTCGCACAGCTCCGCGGCCATTCCGGCCAGGACCAGGCCGGTGACGATCAGTAGCCCGTGGGCCAGAGCGATACCGGTGCCCAGCGCCACCAGGGCGAGGGCGCACAGCGGCCAGGCCCGGGTGCGCCGGTATTCGCGCGGCGGGCAGGGTCGTCCGGCCCGGAGGGCGCGGGCGAACCGGGGATCGTCCCGGTACACGCGAGCCGCGATCTCGCTGAGCAGCTTGTCATCGGTTCCGGGCATGACGCGCTCCTCTCGGCACGCGGCGGCGGGCAGGCGCCACAGCCGGCGGTTCGGGCCGTGCGGGCGGAAACCCGCGCGCGACCAGGTCGCCGTGGCACTGCCGCCATCCGTGCCGGGCTCCTCTCGTGACTCGACGGACTCGCGGCTTCTCTCCCCCTGTCAGGGGCGCCGCGGCCCGCACCCGTGCCCGGGCAGGCGGCAACGTCATGCCACACGCCGGTACGACCGTCGAAAGGGGGGTTTGACTCCACCTTCACCCGTCGCCGGGGGCCGCCGCCATCGGGTCCAACACCCATTTACGTGGGGCTCGGACCCCCAGAGACGGCACCGTATGGGTGCCGGACCCGATGGACCCGGCCCGTAGGCCGCCCGTGTCAGGCCCGGAAGCCGCCCGCATCAGGCCCTGCATCACGCCCTGACCCACCGCCGGACCAGCGAAATGAGCGCCGCCTCCCGCGCCTTGACCTCGGCGAGGTCCTTGAAGGTAACCATTGCCCGGTCGCCGGAACGCCACCGCATCAGGCCGCTGTCGTCGTCGAACGTGAACGAGGCGGCGTCGTCCTTCCCCTTCGCGCCCCGGTGGAAGACGAGTTGGACGTCCCTGGACCTCAACTCGAAAGTCACCCGGTCGACACCGCCGTAGCAGAAGCTCGGAGCCTTCCACTTCACCTGCTCGGTGATCAGCGGATCGGCCCGCAGGATCGCGGCGCGCAGGTACTCGACCGCTTCCCTCTGCGGATGATCGACCGTCAAGCCGCGGCCAGGGGCTCGGAGACGTGCGCATCGCGGAGTACGCGGCAGACCTCACCGACGACCCTGCCGTGCAGCGGCAGCGAGACGTGGCCGACGGCCCGCACGGGAACGTTGCGTATCCGCAGGTCGGGGTGGACCAGCCGGGCGTTGGCGGCGGGAACGATCAGCTCGTCGAGGTCGCTGTGGAAGGCCACGAAGCGGGTCTCACAGCCGGGAGCGGGCCCGGCGAGCTCCGTGAGCACGTCGCTGCCCGGCCGGAGCTGCCGGATCGCCCGAAGCGGCAGAGGCACCGCCGCGGCCAGCGTGCCGTGGTGCGGAGCGCCCAGGGTGACCAGAGTGTGCACGCGGGCGTCGCCGCCCATGCGCTGCGCGTAGTAGCGGGCGACCACCCCGCCGAGACTGTGGCCGATCACGTGGACACGCTCGTGCCCGCTGTCCTCACAGATCCGCTCCACCTGCTCCGCCAGCAACCGCGCCGCGCCGCGGACGTCGTTGCTCAGCCAGCTGTAGTTCAGCACGGCGACCCGGCGAAAACCCGCCTGCCGCAGGCCGCGTCCCATGACATGGAAGATCGCCCGGTTGCTGAACAGACCGTGGACCAGCAGGACCGGGCTGTCGGTGGAGACGGCCGGAAGGGCCACGGCGCCGTCCGACGGCGCCGCCCGCCGGGATCCGGGCCCGCGGCGTTCCCCGCCCTCGCCAAGACCGGACGGGTAGAGGGCGAGTGCCGCGACGATCGCGGCCACCTCCACGGCGGCGCCGAACACGGCTCCGGGCAGCGAGCGGACCGGGAGCAGGCTCCCGCGGGAAGCCGGTGGCCCGGCCGGGCCAGAAGGTGTCACCGCCGCGCTGGGACAGCCGGAAGGTTCCCGTCCGGAAAGGATCATGGCTCGACTCCTCACGCCGCCAGGGGTGCGCGCTGCCGGGAACCACGCGGCGGAGCACGCCCCGCCGCACGGAGGAGGCTCCGGTCCGAGCCCGCGCCCGAGGGCTGCCGTCGAACGGAAACCGGCTGGTGACGCCCGTCCGCTCCAACGGATTGCGGGGACGTTAAGCCGAAGTTTCCGCTGTCGGCAATGGTTAGGTGGCCCACCTCACACGTGGTTCACGAGCGGCGACCGGACGATTCCGGTGAGACATCAATTCGGCGGGATCGTGTCATGTGAGGGCGCTGCGCCGCACCGACATCAGGGCCGTCAAGGGCGTCCAGCCGATGGCCGGTACGCCGAGCGGCTTCGGCACCGCCGATCTGCAATCCGTGCGTATCGCTGTGCGTCGGGCGAACGAGTCCGTCGATCGCACTGCGACCGGCACTGCGCGTGGGTGAGGATTGCGGCCATGGGATTGTCGACGGCGTTCACGGAACGGTTCGGTGTGGAGCATCCGATTGCCCTGGCGCCGATGGGCGGGTCGGCCGGTGGTGCCCTGGCGGCGGCGGTCTCGCGCGGCGGCGGGCTCGGACTGCTGGGCAGCGGGAACGGGGACCGGGAGTGGCTGGCACGCGAACTGCCCGTCCTGGCCGGCGAGTGCGCCGGGAAACCCTGGGGCATCGGCTTCCAGACATGGGCGATCGACGACGGCGCGATCGCGTGGGCACTGGAACAGAGGCCGGCGGCGGTGATGCTGTCGTTCGGCGACCCCGGTCCGTTCGCGGAGCGTGTCCGAAACGCGGGTACGGCGCTGATCCTTCAGGTCACCGACCTGGAGGAGGCCCGCAGGGCGGTGGATCTCGGCGCGGACGTGATCGTGGCGCAGGGCACCGAGGCCGGCGGGCACGGCGCCCGGCGCGGGCGGTCCACGCTGCCGTTCGTGCCCGTCGTGGCGGACCTGGCGGCGCCGGTGCCGGTGCTTGCGGCCGGCGGGATCGCCGACGGGCGGGGCGTGGCGGCCGCCCTGGCGCTGGGGGCCGCCGGAGCGCTGCTCGGCACCCGCTTCCAGGCCACGACCGAGGCCCTGGTCGCCCCGGCGACCGCCCGGGCGATCGTCGAGGGCCGCGGGGAGGACACCGAGCGCAACAGGGTGCTGGACATCGCCCGTGGTTCGCGCTGGCCGGCGAAGTACACCGCGCGCACCCTCGGCCACCCTTTCCTCGACGCGTGGCGGGGCCGGGAGAACGAACTCGCGGCTGCCCCGCATGCGCGGCAGGCGTACGAGGACGCCGTCGCGCGACGCGAGATCCCGGTCCTGCCGCAGTGGGCCGGCGAGGGGGTCGACCTCATCGACGACCTGCCGTCCGCGGCCGGTCTGGTCGGCGCTCTGGCCGCCCAGGCGGAGGAAGCGCTGGCCCGAGCCGCCAGGCGCTGACCGCGCGATCACCGGGGAGCGGCGATCACGGCCGTTCGGCAGGTCGCGCGCCGGCGGTTCACGGCCGAAGGGCCGAAGACCGCATGTGCGGTCCTCGGCCCTTCGGCGCAGCGGTCATACCGGCTGTGACAGCGGTGTCAGAGAGTGGCGGTCGGCCTCCGCGTCACAGCACGACCTCCGAGGCGCGTCAGCGACGGCCGGGGAAGTGGGGACGGTCGCCGTACCAGCCGTGGTGCCGGTCCCAGCCGTGGTGCCGGTCCCAGTGCCGGTTGTTGTACCAGCCGTGGTGGTGCCAGACCCGGTACGGGTAACGGTTGCCGAAGTAACCAAGGCGACCGTCGAAGTCGTGGCTGTACCTGCCCTCCGCGGGGCGGCTGTGCGGGAAGCTCCTTCCGTTGTCGCGGTCGTGGTTTCCTGCGGCCATGGACGGCAGGGCGGCCGCACCGACGAGGGCGCCCGAAGCCACACACGTGGCGAGTAGACGGAGCGCCGTACGAGAAACAGACATGAATCCCCTCACGGTCGTGCACCCCCACCCTGGTCAGGTGAGGCGTGCGATCCGATTCCCGGCTCTGTGCCGAGGCGCCACACTGTGGCCCGCTACGACGACAGCAGATGACCAAAAGGATTCGTGTTACGAAACACGGATATATCCGTAACTCTCCCTTGTACGGGCCATCGATCCGGGGGAGAGCGCGGGCCGCCGGGCCGGTCCCTGCCCCGAACCACCCCGCGATCAGGGGGGAAACAGCTGACGATGCGTAACGCTCCTGGCGGTCTCGCCGCCTCGACTCACGCGAATGGCCGAATGGCTTTCGTAACAGCGGGGGTGCGTCCTATCGGGGGACACGTTTCGGACGGCGGCGATCCGGTCGGTCGGTGGCGAGGCGCGGGTCTGGCAAGGTGCAGTCCCGGCTCACGAACGCCTGGCGCCGGAAGCCGGCCCGCGGTGCGTTTCTCCCGTGCCGGCCGCCGACCCGGTGTGGAGGACACGCCGGTGCCGCGGCCGGGACCGGGAGAAGCGCTGGGGGCGGCTCACCGGCGGCGAGGGACTGGACCTGGCGACCGAACTCTCCGGCATCCACAGCGTCACGTTCCTGCTGGTGGCGCTCGGAGTGGTGGAGGTGCGCGGCGCCCTCGACGAGCCGGTCATCGCGGCGACGGTCATCGTCGTGGCGGCCGCCAACCTCCTCGGAAAGGGCGAGGACAGGTTCGGCAAGTGGCGGCTTCCGGTGGTCTTCGCCTTGCTGACCCTGGTCCACCGGACACCCGCGGCCCGCTGGGTGGCGGTCGCGCTGACGACAGCCATCGTCACGATCAGCCTGTACTGGTTCCTGGACCGCGTCTGGGGCGCCGCGGGTCCGAGGGGCTCCGCCTGAAGTCTTGGAGAACCCTTCGGATCGGCCCGGTGAGCATCGTGGCAACTTCGCTCCACCGCCTGCGCTTTTGTGGCGAGGGGTGGCTGGGAGGCCCGTAACGTGAGGCGTCCGTGATCTTCCAGCAGTGGTCTTCCCAAGGAGGGTTGGGTGCCGATGCGTGACGCGCGGGGCACATTGTCCATGCCTGTACCGGGGTTCGCGGCCGGGACCGGCCGACCGCCACGGCCCACCCGGCCGCGCGGGCCCGCCATTTCGGTACGAACCGGCCCCCGCCTGTACGCCATCGACGCCATCCGCCTGCTCGCCGCCCTGATGGTCGCCGTGCACCACTACGCGGGCACGCGCCGCGTCGACCTGCCGGGCAACGCGATATGGGACCGCCCTGTCTCCGACATCATGCCGACGGTGTTCCACTTCGCGACGTACGGCTGGATCGGCGTCGAGATCTTCTTCGTGATCAGCGGCTTCGTGATCTGCATGTCGTGCTGGGGCCGCACTCCTCGCCAGTTCTTCGTCTCGCGTGTGATCCGGCTCTACCCGGCGTACTGGTTCGCGATCGTGTTCACGACGGCCGTGCTGACGGTCCTGCCGGGCGTCTGGGAGCGTCTGCGGCCGCGTGACGTCCTGCTCAACTTCACGATGCTCCAGTCCGGTTCGGGCGTGCAGAACGTGGACGGCGTGTACTGGACCCTGTGGGCGGAACTCCGCTTCTACCTGCTCTTCCTGCTGGTGGTGGTCACCGGGCTGACGTACCGCAAGGTCGTTGTCTTCTGCTGTGTGTGGGGCGCCGCCGCGATGCTCGCGCCGGTGGCCTCGTTCCCCCTCCTCGATCTGCTCGCCGGCCCCGACGCCGCCTGGTACTTCATCGCCGGCCTCGCGCTCTACCTCATGCACCGCTTCGGCCAGGACCTGCTCCTGTGGGGCATCCTCGCCATGTCGTGGCTCATGGGCCAGCGGGAGCTGGGGCAGCGCATCGACGAGGTCGAGCACGTCTCCAGCTGGCGGGGCGCCGTGCTCCTGTACACCGTGTTCCTGCTCGTGATGATCGCCATCGCCCTCGGTCTGACCGACCGCATCCGCTGGAAGTGGCTGGTCACGGCCGGGAGTTTGACCTACCCGCTCTACCTGATGCACTACGCGGCCGGTACGACGCTGATCAACCGACTGCGGGACACGATGGACGCCCGGCTGCTGGTCGCCTCGCTGCTCGCCTGCTTCCTGGTGCTGAGCTACCTGGTCCACCGCTGCGTGGAGCGGCCCCTGGCAGGAGCGCTGAAGGGGGGCCTGGACACGTCGTTCGCCCGGATGCGGAACGCGGGACGCGCCGACCGGGAGTGACACCACTGGCGCAGGACCGAAACCTTCGTCGGCACGGGGTTCGTCACCGCACCGAGGGGCGGTGAGTGTCCGGTTCCAGACATGCCGGTTTCGGACAGTAAACGACCGTTCAACAATTGGTAGTTGGGCTTACAGACTGGGCGACGCCCGCGGATGCCTCACCAGGCACCTCAAAGAAGGAGTCCCCGTGAAGAAGGCCCTCTCCGTGGCGGCGAGCATGGCAATCGCCGCGACCTGTGCTTTTGGCATGGCGCTTCCCGCGCATGCCGCCGATACGACCGGGACCACGACCGTCGCGAGCCGGTCGCTGCAGTCGGCCGTCGACACCTCGGCGATGGCCCCGCAGACCAAGGCCCTCGCTGACAGGATTCTGGCCAAGCTGCCCGCCGACTGGGAGTCCCGCGTCAACGCGGCCCGTGCCAAGTACGGCCTGAACGAGTCGCAGTGGAGCGAGATCCGCGACAATGCGATCAACCCCGGCGACTACCGGTGCCAGCGCACCGAACTGACGACGTACGCCAACACCCTCCTCGACGGCGTCGAGGACCCGTTCACCCTCCTGATTCTCCAGCTCTTCGGCGGCTTCGACCTCCCGACCTACGACGCGCTGATCTTCGGCTCGGAGTCGAAGGCGAACACCTTCGGCGTCAACGGCGAGTACACCCACAAGCTCACCGCCGAGATGAAGAACCTCAAGCGCTTCTGGGACATCGACTCGGCGGGCATCGAGCTGATTCCCATGCATGGGGCCGACGTCTTCTCCAGCCCCGACCGGCTCGCGCGCACGCTCGCCGTGCTGTACGGCGGGACGCCCGAGGACAACCTCGACCTGGCCGAACTGTTCATCGAGCTGGTCGACTCGGAACCCGTACTGCAGGGCGGCGCGAACCCGATCTTCACGTTCAACGCCTTCGCCTACAGCGAGGTGGACGATCCGGATCCCCTCGGCATCTCGGACCGGATCATCATGGGTGACGGCATCATGCAGGGCATGACCGAGGTGGGTCTGGGCGATGTCGCGCCTCGGGCCATCGTGGGCCACGAGTTCGGTCACCACGTGCAGTACCAGAACAACCTCTTCGAGAGCGACCTGGCGGGCCCGGAGGCCACCCGCCGTACCGAGCTCATGGCCGACGCGTTCGGCACGTACTACCTGACCCACGCGCGCGGCGAGGCGCTGAACGCCGCCCGCCTCCTCAAGTCCGAGAAGTCGTTCTACCAGGTCGGCGACTGCAGCTTCACCAGCTCGGGCCACCACGGCACGCCGAACCAGCGGCTCGCCTCCTCCAGTTGGGCGGCGGGCGTGGCCAACGACGCACCGAACCAGGGGCACATCCTGCCCTCGCTCAAGCTGGACGAGCTGTTCGAGGCCAAGCTCCCCGACCTGGTCAAGCCGGACGCCGGCTGACGACCGCGGTCCCAGGAAGCGGCGTTGACCGCCTGAGCGGCTGAAGACCCGCGCGGGGCGGGCCGGATCAGACACCGGCCCGCCCCGCGCGCCAAGCGCACGGGCCCGACCGGGGGCGTGGTTCACAGCCAGCCGCGGCGGCTGGCCTGGACACCGAGCTGGAACCGGGTCTTGGCGCCGAGCATCTCCTGGAGGCGGGCGATGCGCCGGGCGACGGTCCGCTCACTCACCCCCAGCTCACGGGCGATCGACTCGTCGGTCAGCCCGGCACTGAGGTAACTCAGGAGCTGGCGGCTCTCGTTCATCGGACTGGCCTCGCTTCCGACGACCTCACCGGCCGGCGGGAGCGGAACGGCTATCCGCCAGTACGACTCGAAGACGCCGATCAACCCGTCCAGCAGACCCGACGGCTGGACGACGACGCTGTGGTGTCCGGTGCGGTCCGGCGCGGTGACGGACACCACGGCCAAGCGGTCGTCGCAGACCAGGAGGTTCAGTGCGACGTCGGGGAAGACCCGTGCCTGCTCCCCGCGCTCGACACATGTGTGCGCCACCTCCAGCGCCTTGGGGTCCTGGAGGATGTTGGCGCTGTACACCACCCGGTAGGCGATCCCGCGGTCCAGCGCGTCCAACGTTCCGGGCCCGACCTCCGGCACCCGATCGCCTCCGCCCACCGGCCCTATCGACAGGGCGCGCACCTCCGCCAACGCCTCGCTGTGGACCCGCTGTTGAACCGCCTCGGGTCTGCCGGAGGTGTCGACGACCTCGACATAGCTCGAACCCGCGGTGTGGTCGAGCCAGAACCGCGACAGCACCGTCGCGCTCTCGTAGGCGATCCGGGCCTCGCGGGCGCGCAGCTCGGCGACGGCCTCCAGCATCGCGCGAGGCGGCTGGGCGGTCAGCCTGTCGCGCGTGCGCGAGACCAGACCGATGTCGCCGAGTTCGGCCACCGCGTACTGGACGCTTTCGAGAGGCGACCCGACCAGCGGCGGCCGCTCGGTGAGCTCGATCAAGTTCTGCGGACCCTGTTCCACGAGCACGAGATAGACGGCCTCCGCCGTCGCGGAGAGCCCCAGAGCCTGCAACGGACGCAGTTCGCGCATGTGTCCCCCAACCCCGGCGGCGCTGAACGCACCGCCCACTGGCTCCATTCGTACGGTGACTGTCCGATTACAGAAGATCGCCAGACTAGCAGCACGTGATCATGCGGATACCGGTCGTCCTGTCCGTCATTCCGGCCCGGCCGGCTCACCCCTGGAACGTCGCGGAAACACCGCCGACTGGCGACGACCCGCTCGACGCGCTGCTCGGCCGGCTGGCCGCCGAGTACGAGGACGCGTGGCTGCTGAAGTTCCGCCTCGGCCGGGACGCGTTGCTGGTCGGCGCCGGACGGCGGGCCCCGACCGACGTGGAGAAGCCCGAACCGGGCGAACTGGCCGCGGGACTCCCGCTCGTCCCCGGGTGACGGCATGGGATGACCGGCGAGGGGGATCGTCTGTATGGTCGGGGCCATGGCCGCCGATGACGACGCTCTTCTCGCGGAACAGATGGCCTATTACAGGGCCGGTGCGTCTCAGTACGACAGGCCCTATGCGGAACGCGAGGAACTGCGGGAGTTGCTGTCCGCCGCCGATGGGCTCCCGATTGCCGGAGACGTGCTGGAACTGGCTTGCGGAACGGGCCAGTGGACCTCGGTGCTCGCAGCACGGGCGCGGTCGGTGACGGCTGTCGACGCGGCGGCCGAGGTATTGGCCATCGCCCGGACACGAGCCGCGTCCGGCAACATCCGGTTCGTTCGGGCCGATCTGTTCGCATGGCAGCCGCCGCGACGCTACGACACGGTGTTCTTCGCCTTCTGGTTGTCCCATGTCCCGCCGACGCGGTTGCCCGACTTCTGGAACTTCGTCGCGGCCGCGCTCGTGCCGGGCGGCAGAGCGATCTTCATCGACGACGGCCCGGCTGGGGCTGCGGAGGAGGAGGTCCTCGCGGATCACCCGGTCCCCGCGGCGATGCGCCGGCTCGACGACGGGAGCAGGTACCGCGTCGTGAAGGTGTTCCACGACGCCCGAACCCTCAAGGACGACCTCATCGCGCTGGGATGGTCGGTTCGCATCCGGACCGTCGCCGCGCATTTCATCGGGATCGCGGAACCGCCGGCCGCCAAGCCGTCGTGACCAAATGGTCCCACGCGGGCCTTTGGTGACGTGCTCGACCAACTGGCCCTGCAGGAAGGGACCTTCAGCCCAACTGTCGTGGCCTTTCGGCATCCGGCGGCGCGCGGCGTCCGCGGCAAGAGTGAGGAGCGTAAGGACAAGGACCGGACACTCGCGAAGGGATCACTGCCATGGCCGTGGACGAGCACCCGCACCGGAGCCCGGGCATCCATCTGCCGGCCTTCCGCCGCAACCGGACCGCCCCCGCGTCCGCCGCGTCGGCACAGCTCGACACGCACACCGCCGCTCAGGCGTACGCCCTCGCATCCCTGCGCATCCTGACCGGTTTCGTCTTCCTGTGGGCGTTCCTCGACAAGGTCTTCGGCCTCGGTTACGCGACCGCGTCCGGCAAGGGCTGGATCGACGGCGGATCGCCGACGAAGGGCTTCCTCAGCTCCGTCGCCGTCGGGCCGATGGAGTCGACGTTCCACTCGTGGGCCGGCCAGGCGTGGGCGGACTGGCTGTTCATGCTGGGCCTGCTCGCCATCGGCGTGGCCGTCATGACCGGTGTGGCGCTGCGGCCGGCCGCCGTGGCGGGCACGGCGATGATGGCGCTGATGTGGATCGCCGAGTGGCCACCGGCCAGGCATCTGTCGAACGGAGCCCCGAGCATGTCGACGAACCCGTTCGCCGACTACCACCTGATCTACGCCGTTGCCCTGGTCGCCGTGGCGGCAGCGGGCGCGGGCGCCACTTGGGGCCTGGGCCGACTGTGGGCGCGGCTGCCGATCGTCCGCGATCACACCTGGCTGCGCTGAAACCCCCACAACGCGACCACCCCACAGCGCGACGGTCCGCAACGCGCCGGCCCTCGCGCCAAGCCCCGCACCGAGCGTCGGCTCCGCTGAAGGACCGCGGCCCCATGCCTCGCAGAACTCCCTGAACGACACTGGAAGGTGGAGATCATGCCCCGCACCATCACCGTAGGTCTCGACGGCTCGCCCGAGAGCCGCGCCGCCGCCGAGTGGGCGGCCCGTGAGGCGCAACTGCGTGGACTGCCGGTGAAGCTCCTCCAGGTCTGGGAGCCGGTGCCGGAGCCCATGGCCCTGGCGCAACTGCTGGGCGCCGACACCCACCAGCACTGGACCGAGAGGGTGCTGCGCGAGGCCGCCGAAGAACTCCGGTCGCGCCATCCCGGCGTCGAGGTGACCACGGCACACGTCACAGGAAAGCCCGCCGAGGCCCTCGCCCGCGCGGCGCGGGACGCCGAACTGCTCGTCCTCGGCTCGCGCGGCCTCGGCGGGATCCGCGGCTTCCTGGTCGGCTCGGTCGGGCTCGCGGCGGTGGCGTCCACCGAGCGGCCCGTCGTCCTGGTCCGCGCCGGCGAGCAGACCACCGGCGAGCGGACCACCGCCGAGCCCGACACGGACGACGTCGGCAAGCCGTCCACCGCGGCCGCCGTCCGCCCCGTCGTCCTCGGGCTCGACGCCGCCGGCCCCGACGAGGCGCTGCTCGCGTTCGCCTTCGACGCCGCCGCGCGCCGGAACGTGCCGCTGCGCGTCGTGCACGGCTGGAACCCGCCGCCCTACTACGCCTACGGCATGGGCCTGGAACCCGCGGTCGAGCGGGAGATGGCGAAGGCCGACGCCGCCGCCGTGACCGAGGTGCTGCGACCCTGGCGGCAGAAGTTTCCCGGTGTGGAGGTCGTCGAGCAGCCCCACTTCGGCAGCCCGTCGCTCCTCCTGATCGAGGCCTCCCACGAGGCATCCCTGGTCGTCGTCGGCCGGCGTATCCGCCGGGCCACCTTCGGCGCCCGCCTCGGCCCCGTGACCCACGCGGTCCTGCACCACGCCGCCGCCCCCGTCGCCGTGGTCGCCCACGACTGACGCTCACCTCGGCCGGCGTGGTCACACGCTTCCGGGTGCCTGCGGCATGCGAAGCACGCCCCGGGCGGCAATGGCCGCCCGGAGGCGCGCGGCCGTTTCGGCCGCCTCCTGCGGGGACACGGGCAGGACCCCGTTCTCGGTCATCAGGGCATGGAACTGCTGCTGCTCGTAGGGGACACCGGCCGGCAGGGCGGCGATGTGCCAGTGGAGGTGGGCGTTGCCCCGCTGACTGCCGAGGGAGTACAGGTACGTCCGCTCGGACCGGAAGACGCTCTCGACGGCCAGGGCGACCTCGCGGACGACCCGCATGAGCCGAAGGTAGGCCGCCTCGTCCAGGTCGCGGACGACGTGCTCGATGTGCGCCTTCGGCGCGACGAGCACCTTCCCCGGCACGGTGGGCCACCGGTCGAGGAACGCCACGTGGTCCCGGTCCTCGAAGACCGTCTCGTGCCCGTAGCCCGGATCCCCGGCCAGGAACGAGCAGACGAAGCACGGCCCGCTTCGCGCGCGGGCCGTGTAGGCCTCAAGGTACATGGATTGACGGTCAGTTGACACCTGAACTCCTCTGTGTCGCGATATTCGTTCGCGGTGCATTGCGCTCATGACTAGCGTCTCGTGCGTGGACGGCACAGATCCCAAGGACATCGTCCGGCGCGGGTACGATGTTGTGTCTTTGCGTTACGACGAGGCGTACGGCGCCGAGACGAAGTACCACTCACTGCTCGTTGACCTCTGCGGACGGGTGCCGACCGGTGGAACGGTGCTGGACGTGGGCTGCGGAAGCGGGGTGCCGGTCGCACGCACACTGGCTGCCGCCGGCTACCGGGTTACCGGAATCGACATCAGCGAGGTGCAGATCCGGCGAGCCCGGGAGCAGGTACCCCAGGCGGAGTTCATCCGTGCCGATGCCACGACTGCGTCCTTTGACGCCGCGTCCTTCGACGCCGTCGTCTCCTTCTTCGCCCTGATCCACGTTCCGCTGACCGAGCAGCCACCCCTGCTTCGGAAGATCGCTGAGTGGCTGCGCCCGGGAGGTTGCTTCGTGGCCACCATGGGACACGGCGAATGGACCGGAACCGAGGAGAACTGGCTCGGGGGTGGTGCTCCGATGTGGTGGAGCCACGCGGATGCTGCCACCAACCGTGAGTGGATCACGCAGGCCGGTCTGGTGGTCGAACACGAGGAGTTCATCCCGGAGGGCGATGGGGGGCACGCGTTGTTCCGGGCATACCGTCCCTGGCAGTCAAAGGTGACCTAGCCACGGCCTGTCTGCGCCGCTGCCGATCACCTTCAGGCCGCTGAGGTGACAGCGTCTTCCCGTGTTGGACGTATCGGTAGTCTGCGTCGTCATGACGCGCGCGTGGATTCTGCCGATGTTGTCCTTGCTCTGCGGCTCAGTCGTTGCGACTGAGCTGACCCTCCAGGGGCGTCCTGGCGCAGCCGCAGCACTCCTGTTGGTGTTTGTGCTGCTCGCAGGCGTGAACTCGCCTCTGATCTTCCCACGGTCGATCGGTGCTCTGGAGGCACAGCAGCGCAGCGCGGTCGACGGTCGTCCGATCGTCTTCTGGCGGTCGGGTTGCACGTACTGTCTGCGCCTGCGCCTTCGGTTGGGCCGCAGCGCCCACCAGTTGTACTGGGTCGACATCTGGCGTGACCCGGCCGGAGCGGCAGCGGTGAGAGCGGCCAACGACGGCAATGAGACCGTGCCGACTGTCGTCGTGGCGGGCCGGCCGCACACCAATCCCGATCCTGAATGGGTGCGCCAACAGCTCTCCGCTTCCGCGTGACCGGGCGCGACGATCTCACGGCACGACGGCGACCGGGCACAGGCTCTCGCACAGCAGGGCCTGTACGGCGTCCGGGCTCATACGGGCGCCGCGTCCCACGACGGCCAGCGCGGCGCCCTCAGCGTGATGGGCCAAGGCCTCGGTGGGGCTGAGCAGCAGGACGTCCTCGAGCACCGGTATCCGGGGGTACGTCAGCCGCCATGGCCGCAGCGTGTCGGCCAGGAGTCGTACCTCGTGGTCCTCCCAGGTGGCGCGGTCCTCCTCGGGAACGGTGAAGGGCAACTCGGCGGCACAGGCGGGCAGTTCCCAGGCGTGCACGGCGTGCAGCCGCACATCCCGTAGCCGGGCGGCATCGAAGGCGAAGCCGACGGACTGCTCCACCGGGTGACGGGCGTTCAGCCCAAGGGTGACGTGCGAGGGGTGGCGCACTGGAACCGCGAAGGGGGTGCGATCGTCCGGTACCAGCACCACCGGGCAGGCGGAGGCAGCCACGAGGGCGAGTTGTGCCGGGCCGGCGGTGTCGTCCTCCGCCGCGGACAGGCCCAGCACGAACATCGCCGCGGCGCTCGGGCCGTCGGGTGGTGAGCCGTACACCACCTCGAGCGGCAGACCGCGCAGCGACGCCTCGCACGGCGCTCAGTCGACGGCCGCACGATCGCGGCCCGTCCTGTTGGCGCAGGCGATGATGACACGGTTCATGGTGATCCGCCTCTCGGGGGCAGGAGCAACCCGGCATCGCGCCTCCCCTCGTGCCGCCCCCTTCAGGTCCGGCGCAGGGGCCGAATGGGCCTGCGGGAGTCCTTGCGGCCCATATCCACCGAGTGATCGTGGGAAGACACTGACAGTAACGAGCAGACCGAGCAGACCGAGTTCAGGAGGTGCGCACCATGCTGTCGCCCGTCATCGTCGGAGTGGACGGATCTGCCGAGAGTCTGGCCGCCGTCGAGTGGGCCGCCCGTGAGGCGGTGCGTCGCGACCGACCGCTGCGAATGGTGCATGCCAGGAACTGGACCCGTAGGCAGACGGAGAGCGAACCCGCGAACGCCGCGCAGCGGCAACAGGCGCGTCGCACCTTGCGGCAGGCCGAGGAGCACGTCCGTGGCTCCGTACCCGACGTGCGCCTCAGCGACGAGCAGGTCGAAGGCCCGGCGACCGCGGCCTTGCTGAAGGCCACCGAGCAGGCCGAACTGCTGGTGCTGGGCTCACGAGGCCTCAGCGGCTTCACGGGAGTCCTCGTCGGCTCGGTCGCCCAGGGGGTGGTCGCCACGGCCCCGGGCCCCGTGGTGCTCGTACGGGCGGGGGAGGAGGCCGAGGACGAGCACTTCCCGGCCGACGACGGCAGCCCGTCCACCGGCACCGGCTTCCGCGACGTGGTGCTCGGCATCGACCTCGCCGATGCCTGCGACGAGGTGATCGAGTTCGCGTTCGAGGCGGCCCGCCTCCGGCACGCCCGGCTGCGTGTCGTGTATGCCTGGCAGCCGCCTTCCGCGATCAGCCTCGGCCCGGGGGACATCGGTCTGATCAACGATCCCGCGCAGGCCGAGGAATGGCGGGACTTCCTGTCCGCGCTGCTGAGGGTGTGGCGTGACAAGTACCGCGACACCGAGGTCCTGGAGGCCGTTGTGGAGGGCAAGGCCTCCACGGTGCTGGTGCGGGCCGCCTCCGCGGCCAGCCTCCTCGTCGTCGGCCGCCGTCTGTCCGAGCGGCCGACGGTTCCGCGCATCGGCCCCGTCACCCACGCCGCCGTCCATCATGTCCGTTGCCCGCTGGCCGTCGTACCCCACGAGTGAGAACTGCCGCCGCCGGCGGTGGACGATCACCTTCGTCGCCCTGCCGGCCACTCCGGAGGCGCTTGTGGCAGGCGCTGCCGACCCGCCGCCGGATCACCCACCTCGCACCGGGCCTTGGACGGCTCCGGCACCGACTCCGAGCAGTACGCCTTCCCGTCCGCCGAGGGCCACCGGCTGATCCGGGGTGGGGCCGGGAAGCCGGGGCGGGCTCCCGGACGTGTGCCGCCCGGCGGCGGCGCGGGAGGCGCGGCCCGCCGGGGTGAAGATCGCCGCAGGTGTCGCAATCCTCGGCGGACTCGGCGCCCTCGCCGCGTCGATCGCCGTCGCCGTCATCAAGTGACTCTGACGGGCCGGCGAGCCGGCGGGCCAGGCTCCGAGGGCGACGCTTCCGGCCAGCCGGGTGGCAAGACGCTTCCGACCAGCCGGGTGGTCCGCCCCGGGCCCTGCCCCGCATCCTCGACACCCGCGACCGGCGCCGTCACGACGTCGACGCGCTCCGTGACCACGAGTGACCACGAGTGGCCCCCGGCAGCCTTGCCGCCCCTTCGTCGTCTACAGTGCGGTAGACCGTCTACGAGGTTGTAGTCGGCCGTGGCAGATGCCGGGCCGACCACGAGGAAAAGGGCACCGGAGAACGGAGGAGCATGCGCCGCAAGATCCTGGTCGTCGAAGACGATCACGCCCTGCGCGACGTCCTGCGCCGCAGCCTGTCCGACGAGGACTTCGACCCCGTCTGCGCCGCCGACGGCGCCACCGCCCTGCGCCTGGTCTCGGAGGACGTCTGCGCCGCCGTCCTCGACATCGGGCTGCCCGACGCCGACGGCCGGGACGTGTGCCAGGCGATGCGCGCCAACGGGTTCCGCGCCCCGATCGTCTTCCTCACCGCCCGCCACCAGCTCACCGACCGGCTGGCCGGGTTCTCCGCCGGAGGCGACGACTACCTGCCCAAACCCTTCCACCTCGCCGAGCTCGTGGCCCGGCTGCGCGCGGCCCTCAAACGCGCCGGGCCGCCGCCCCCCGCCACGGCCGGAGAGCTGGTCCTGGACGCGGTCGAGCACAGCGTGACCGTGCGCGGCGCCGACGTCGCCATGTCCCCGACCGAGTTCCGCCTGCTGGCCGCCCTGGTCGCCGCGGGCGGAAGCATCGTCCGCCGTCGTGACCTGGTCCGGGCGGCCTGGCCGGCGGGCGCACAGGTCAGCGACAACACCCTGGACCAGTACCTGACCCGGTTGCGGCGCAAGCTGCGGACGGCCGGCAGCGGCCTGACCATCGGCACGGCCCGCGGGATCGGACACCGGCTGTCATGAAACACCGGCTGTCATGAAACGGCTGCTGCGCCGTCTGGCTCCGCGCACGCTGCGTGGCCGGCTCTCGCTCGTGGCCCTGACCACCGCCGCGCTCCTGATGACGGTCCTGACCGTGGCCTTCAACGCCGCGACGAGCCGGCACCTCCAGCACCAGGCGGACGACGAGCTGCGGACCCGGGCCGCCGCCGTCGCCACGACCGTCGACACCAGTGGCCCCCGGGTGCGCGTCGTGGAAACCGCCAACGACCAGCTGCTCGACACGAACGTGTGGATCTACGCCGGGACACGGCTGCTCGAACAGCCGCCCGCCACCACGGCCCACAGCGCCCTGACCAGAGCCGCCGTACAGCTCGCGGCCGTGGGAAGGGTCGCCTGCGCGACCGTCCCCGCCGAGAACGTCCGGCTGTGCTCCCAGCCGGTCCCCGGCCGCCACGCCGCCGCCATTGTGGTCACTGCGCTGAACCTCGCCCCCTACCGAAGTTCGGCCGACACCCTGCTCCTGGCGTCACTGACCCTGGACGCCGTCATGCTCGCGTGCACCTACGCGCTGACGCGCCTGGCCGTCGGCAGAGCGCTGCGTCCGGTGCGTACGATGACCGACCAGGCCACCCAGTGGAGCGCCGTGGCCTCCGACGACCGCTTCGGCGTAGCGGAGCGGCCCGCCGAACTCGCCCGGCTCGGTGCCTCGCTGGACGCGCTGCTGGACCGCATACGGGCGGTGCTGCGCCACGAGCGACAGCTGACCGCGGAGCTGTCCCACGAACTGCGCACCCCGCTCAGCCGCATCATCATCGAGCTCGACTGGTGGCGGTCCCGGCCGCGCTCGGCCGCCGAGACCCGAGCCACCCATGAGGTGATGGACGAGGCCGCGCAGTCCATGCTCACCATCTGCGACACCCTGCTGAACGAGGCCCGCGAAAACGCCGTGAATCCCTCGGAGCTCCCCGGCACCGTGGACGTCGTGTCCGTTCTGCGTGGCTTGATCCAGCGGCTCGGAACACCGCAGGGGGTGAGGGCCACCGTCGAGTCGGCCGATCCGGACCCGAAGGCGGGGATCGCACCCGCCCTGCTGGAGCGGATCGTCAGTCCGCTGCTGGCCAATGCCGCTCGGTACGCGCACTCCAGCGTGACCGTCGTCGTGCGCCGCGGACCCGCGGCCGTACGCATCGACGTCATCGACGACGGCCCCGGCGTACCCGCGGCCTTCGTGGCCGAGCTCTTCCAGCCCGGACGGCGCGCCGACCATGCCGACGGGCACGACGGCGCGGGACTGGGACTGCCACTGGCCCGGCGCCTTGCCCGTGCCGTCGGCGGCGAGGTGTCCCACGACCCCGAACACGTGCCCGGGGCGCGGTTCACGGTCAGCGTGCCGACCGGCTGACCGTTTCCGCCCCGGTCGCCGAGGCGGTGGTCCTGCGCTCGCGCACCTGGGCCCAGGCCATCAGGCCGAACAGGATCGCCAGCAGCACCGCCGACGAACCCGCCGTACCCAGGTCCAGACCGCCCTTGGCGACCGGCTTGGTGAGGAAGTCCCCCGCGGTGGCGCCCAGCGGGCGGGTGAGGACGAACGCGATCCAGAACAGAAGCACGTTCGGTACCGCGGGCACCTTCATCAGCGCCACCAGGACGGCCAGGGCGCCGGTGACGAGCAGCGCGCCACCGGCGTAGCCGAGTCCGGAGCTGTCCGAGAGGAAGTCGCCCATCGAGGTGCCGAGCGTGTTGGAGACGAGGATCGCCGACCAGAACAACGCCTCACCCCGAAAGGTGACGATGTCGCGGATCTGGAACGTCATCCCGGACAGCTTCCAGACGGCGAAGATGACCAGCAGGAGAGAGATGAGGATCGCCGCGCCCGCCGGGTATCCGAGTCCGAGGCCCTGCGGCCCCCAGCCGAGCGACGTGGCACCGCCCGAAAGGTACTTCGCGCTGGCGTCGCGGTTCATGAAGTCGGACATCGTGGTGCCGGCCATGCTGGTCGACAGGATCACGGTCCAGTAGAAGAACGGGTTGTAGCGGCGTGATCCCAGCTGGACGACCAGGGTCACCACGAAGACCAGGAACAGGGCGATCGTGGTGAGGAAGTAGCCCAGCTTCAGGGTCTGCGCGAAGAGGTCCCCGGCCGTCTCCCCCAGGGTGGTCGCCGCGATCTTCATGATCCAGAACGCGAGGGTGACCTCGGGCAGCTTCTTCATCACCGACTTCGCCGTACCGGCAGCCGGGCGGTGCGTGCCCGCGACGTCGAGGTCGGTGAGGACTTCGGGTCGCTCCATCGTCCGATGCTCCTGTCCGTCCAACAGCGGGGCGCCCGTGCCGGAGGGACGAGCGCCTTGTCAGGGTGAGCCGGCCGCGAGGAAACGGCCGGCTCACCCACGATGGCAGGAACATCCTGAAAACAACCTGAACGCCCCGCTCTGCCGCTTTCAGGTGGTCATCTGTCGCGCATTCCGCTCCGGATCGATCACGTCCCTGCGCGTCGCCGACAGGTAGACCACCAGACCGAGGATCACCATCAGGAAGAGCGCGCTGGTCACGACGGTGCCCAGCCCGAGACCGCCGTCCGCGCTCGGCTGCGAGAGATAGTCGCCGATCGAGGCACCCAGCGGACGGGTCAGGATGTAGGCGATCCAGAAACTCCACACGGCGTTCAGGCCGAGCGCGAAGTGGGCCACGGCAACCGCGGCGATCGCGAGGGCGAACAGCGCGGCGGAGAGCCAGTAGCCGAGATTCATCCGCTCCGAGACGAGGTCGCCGGCGGAGGTGCCGAGGGCGAAGGTGAAAAGCACGGCCAGCCAGTAGAAGGACTCGCGGCTGGTGGTGTCGACGTGGTGGATGGACAGGGTCCGCTCACGTCGGTACCAGACGGCGAACACGACCGCGAGGGCGACGGCGAACACCGTGGTGCTCGTCTCCAGCGGCACTCCCATGTTGTCGGTGAGGTTGTCGCTGATCAACGTGCCGACGACGCTGATCAGGGCCACGGCGAGCCAGTACACGCCCGCGCGGTAGGTGCGGGTGCGGAACTGCGCCACCAGCACCACGGCCAGCAGGGCGCTCATCAGAACCGACACTCCGGTCAGCCCGAGGCCGGCCTTCTCGTTCAGCAGGTCCGCCGCGGTCTCACCGACCGTCGTGCACAGCACCTTGATGATCCAGAAGTAGACGGTGACTTCGGGCACCTTGTTCCAGCGCATCCGGTGGCCGAGGCCGACCGCCGGTGCCGCAGTGGTTTCGGAGGCTTCGTAGGTCATGTGGCCAGACCGTGCCACCGATTCCCTGAACGCTTCCTTTACGCGTCGCGCCGGGGCTTTCGGGCGTGGCCTGTTTCACCGCCGACCACGCGCGAACTCGTCACCGGGCGCCCGCGTCCCCCGGCCCGTTACCGGGCGCCCTCGTCCCCCGACCCCAACGATCCTGCCGCGTGGCCGAATTGGCGCAGGCACCGGACCGCGAGGTCGACGGGGGAGCCGGGTCCCTCGACTCCGGCCTCCGTGCCCGCCCATGTCTCCAGGGCGATCCGGATCGCGTCGGTGGCGGCGGCCGCGGTGAGCCGTACCTCCAGGTCCTCGGCGTGCCCGCCCGAGAGCCGCGCGATCACCGGGACGAGCCGCTCCTCGGATTCCTGGTTGACCCGGTACCAGACCGCCCGCAGCGCGGGGTCCTCCGCCGCGGCCCGCAGGAGCCCGCGCGTGCGCAGCAGCGCCTGGGTGGCCTCCTCGTCCGGCGGGTGCAGCGCCTGCTCGACGGCGGACCTCAGCGCCCGGGGGAGTGGCGTCCCCGGCTCCGTGGCCTCGAGGAGCGCCCGCCAGCGGTCGCCGCCGTTCGCGAGCAGCGGGCTCACGGCGTCTTCCTTGGAGCGGAAATACCGGTAGAAGGTCCGCAGCGCGATCCCCGCGCGCCGAGCGATCTCCTCGGCCGTCGTGCCCTGGGGGCCTCGCGTGGCGAACAGCTCCATCGCCGCGTGCGCGATCTCGAGCTGCGTGGCGGCCTTGCGGCGCTCGGTCAAGGAGGGGGAGGCATGAGTGCTCACCGCACAAGGATACGGTCCGCGGCATGCCTTTGGCATGTATTGACGTAGTGGCAAAACGTGCCACCTAGGCGTAACGTGTAGGTCGATCGAGGACGCCGAAGGCGAGAGAGAGCCGGCGTCACAGGGCCCTGGCCGGACACCCGCGGGGCCGGTTTGGAGAACAGATGAACCGCTACGAAGGCCGTCGAGTCCTGATCACCGGTGGTGGCTCGGGCATCGGCCAGGCCACCGTGCTGCGCATCCTTGCGGAGGGCGGCGCCGTCGTGGCCGCGGACGTCAGCGAGCGAGGTCTGAACGACACCGTCGAGAGGGCCGGCGCCCACGCGGACCGCCTCACGACGCTCGTCATCGACATATCCGACGAGGCCTCGGTACGCGCCGGGGTCGCCGCCGCCGTCACCGCGCTCGGCGGTCTGGACGTGCTGGTCAACGCGGCCGGGATCCTGCGCTCCTCGCACACCCACGAGACGAGCCTCGAGGACTTCACCCGCATCCTGCAGGTCAACCTCGTCGGCACCTTCCTCATGATCCGCGAGTCCATCCCGGCGCTGCTGGAGGGCCGGGGTGCGGCGGTCGTCAACTTCAGTTCGACCTCCGCCATGTTCGCGCACCCCTACATGGCCGCGTATGCGGCGAGCAAGGGCGGCATCCAGTCCATGACGCACGCGCTGGCCGGCGAGTACGCGAAGCAGGGCATCCGCTTCACCGCCGTCCAGCCCGGCTCCATCTCCTCCGGCATGACCGACGGCAGCGGCGCCAGCAAGCAGAGCACGGGACCGGGGCTGCCCGAGGATGCCGACATGAGCCTGTTCATGAAGCTCTCGCCGGCGCTCGGCCAGGGTTTCGCCGGTCCGGAGACGGTGGCGTCCGTGGTCGCGATGCTCGGCTCCGACGACGGCAGCTTCATCACCGGCACCGAGGTCCGCATCGACGGCGGCACCCACTTCTGAGGACGGCCCGGCGGCGGCTCGGGGCCGCCCACTGAGGACGTACGGCTGCGGCACCCGAGGACGGCGCTGTCCGCCGCCGATCCCGGGGAGCCGCGGCCCCTTCCGCCGCGGCCCCTTCCGCCGACGCCCACACCGCACGGACGACAACAACGAAGGAGCGCACCATGAACGACCTGACCGGCAAGAGCGTGATCATCACCGGCGGAGCCCGCGGCCTCGGGGCCGAAGCGGCCCGTCAGGCGATCGCGGCCGGAGCCAATGTGGTGATCACCGATGTGCTGGACGACGAAGGCAGGGCCACCGCCGCCGAACTCGGTGCCAACGCCCGTTTCCTGCACCACGACGTCACCTCCGAGGAGGGCTGGCAGCGGGTCGCGGACTTCACGGTCGCCGAGTTCGGCGGGATCCACGGCCTCGTCAACAACGCCGGAATCTCGACCGGACAGCTCCTCGAGGCCGAGTCCGTGGAGCACTTCCGCAAGGTGCTCGACATCAACCTCACCGGTGTCTTCATCGGCATGAAGACCGTGATCCCCGCGATGAAGGAGAACGGTGGCGGTTCGATCGTCAACATCTCCTCCGCCGCGGGTCTGATGGGCCTCGCGCTGACGGCCGGCTACGGCGCCTCCAAGTGGGGTGTGCGGGGACTGACGAAGATCGGCGCGGTGGAACTGGGCACGGCCCGCATCCGGGTGAACTCGGTGCACCCCGGCATGACCTACACCCCGATGACCGCATCCGTCGGCATCGAGCCGGGTGAGGGCAAGTACCCGAACACGCCCATGGGCCGGGTCGGCGAGCCGTCCGAGATCGCGGGTGCCGTGGTGTTCCTCCTCTCGGACGCCGCGTCCTACGTCACGGGCGCGGAGCTGGCGGTGGACGGCGGCTGGACCACCGGACCGACCGTCAAGTACGTCATGGGGCAGTGAGGACCACTGCCGGCGAGACGTGACACTCCATGGTGCGGCCGCCGCCGGTGGTACGGGAGATCCGTCACGCGGGTTCGACGGGCAGCCACAGCTCGCAGGTCGCGGTGCTGAAGTCGTCCGCGCGCTCGAGGACCGTGACGATCGAGGGACCTGGCCGCAGACGCCACGGGTTGGAGGGAAACCATTCGGTCGCGGTCGCGGCCCAGGTCGTCCGGAGCGTCCGCGGATACGGTCCGGAGCTGCGGAAGATCGCCCACCTGCCGGCCGGTACCTCGATGGCGTCGAGGTCGTCGGGGGCCGGCGTGTCCCGGGAGACGGCGACCCCGTGCAGGTAGGTCAGTTCGCTGCCCTCCGCGCCGTCGGGGGCCAGATCGTCGCAGACTTGGAGCAGGCCCCCCGGTTCGGTCTCGCTGAGGGCCTTCAGCCTGAGATGCTCCTGCGGCGGCAGTGCGGCGATGTGCTGCTGGATGTGCGGGTTGACGCCCTGGTGGATGAGCGGGACCCGGGCGGCGTGTCCGACCAGCCGGAACGCGGGGCGGTCGACGAGGCGGGTGTCCATGGGGATGTTCCCTTCGACGGTCAGGCGGAACCTGAGCTGCGGTTGAGCGCGCAGGGGGCCTCCTGCGCGGCGCACGTCACGGGGGGTGGCGCCGTGGACCGCCCGGAACGCGCGTCCGAACGCCTCGGTCGATCCGTATCCGTGCCGGACGGCGATGCTCAGCAGATCGTCCTCGCCCCGGACGACGTCGGCGGCGGCGACGGTCATACGGCGCCGGCGCACGTACTCCGACAGCGGCATGCCCGCCAACGACGAGAACATCCGGCGCAGGTGGTACTCGGTCGTGCCGAGTGTCCTGGCCAGTCCGTGGACGTCGAGCTCCTCGGCGAGGTGCTCCTCGACGAGATCGGCAAGCCGGTTCAGTGCTGAGATCACGGGGCCTCCTTTCGACATCAACCCTGGCAGAGGCATCCCGGCCGCATCCGACCGCTGCGATCCGGTCCGATCGGGCGTCCGGACCGGAGCGAGGCTGACGCGCGCTCATGCCGCCGGGCGGGTACGGCCGTCCCGGGCACGTCACAGTTTCCGGTCCTCGGGCGTCACATGGATGGGCTCCGGCCCGTCAGACATCCGAGGCACCCGTGGGGAGAGCGTGACCCGATGCACGAACACGATTGGCTGGCCGCTCGATTCGAGACCGACCGCCCCCGCCTGCGCGCGGTGGCGTACCGGATGCTCGGCTCGTCGGCCGAGGCGGACGACGCCGTCCAGGAGACCTGGCTCCGGGCCAGCCGCTCGGACGCCGCCGCGGTGGAGAACATGAGCGGCTGGCTGACCACCATCGTGGCCCGCGTGTCGTTGAACATGCTCCAGTCCCGCACGTCGCGCCGCGAGGAACTGGTGGACGCCCCCGAGACCGGCGGCTCGCCCCGCCTGGACACGCCGGTCGACCCGGAACGGGAGGCGCTGCTCGCCGAGTCGGTCGGCACCGCCATGCTCCTCATCCTCGACACGCTCACGCCCGCCGAGCGGCTGGCGTTCGTGCTGCACGACATGTTCGCGGTGCCCTTCGAGGAGATCGCGCCGATCGTGGACCGTACTCCGGCCGCCGCCCGCCAACTGGCCAGCCGTGCCCGCCGCCGCATCCAGCGGCAGGGCGTCGACCCGGGCGCAACGGGCGCAGGCCCGAAGGCCGGGCCGGCACAGGGCGAGAACGCCGACACCCACCAGGCCGGCAAGGCCGATCTCATCCGCGCTTTCCTCACCGCTTCCCGCGAGGGCGACTTCGAGGCGCTGCTGGCCATGCTCGCCCCGGACATCGTGCTCCGCTCCGACCGGGCGGTCGTACGGATGGGCGCGGCCACGGGGAGGGACGCGGCAGCGGAGATCCGCGGCTCCGACGCCGTCGCCCGCGCCTTCGCCAAGCTCTCCTGGGACCCGGTGCCCGCCCTCGTGGACGGCTCCGCCGCACTGGCCTACGCCCCGGACGGCGTGCCGCGGGCCGTGTACCGCTTCGGCGTCGCCGACGACCTGATCACCGGCATCGACGTCCGGGCCGACCTCACCGGCCTCGACATCGTTCTGTGCTGAACCGCCGCGGCCCGTCACATCCGGCGGCCGCGGCCTGTCATACGGACTGAGCCCGAATTCCTCCCCATGCGAGTAGGAGACACCTCATGTCCACACCCAGCGCCGTGCCTGCGGCCGGGGACTCACGGCGGTGGATGGTCCTCGCCGTCATCTGCACCGCCTACCTCATGCTGACCCTCGACGCCACGGTGATGAATCTGGCGCTGCCGTCGGCGCAGACCTCGCTGCACTTCTCGGACGCGGACAAGCAGTGGGTCGTGACGGCGTACGCGCTGAGCTACGGCAGTCTGCTGCTGTTCAGCGGCCGGCTGGCCGACCTCATCGGGCGCAAGGAGACGTTCGTCGCCGGCCTGGCCGGCTTCGCGGCCGCCTCCGCGGTCGGCGGCGCCGCCGGCAGTTTCGGCATGCTGGTGGCCGCCCGCGCCTGCCAGGGCGTCTTCGCCGCGCTGCTGGCGCCCACCGCCCTGTCGCTGCTGGCCACCACGTTCACCGACCCCAAGGAGCGCGGCAAGGCGTTCGGCGTCTTCAGCGCGGTCGCGGCCAGCGGCGGCGGCCTGGGCCTGCTCATCGGCGGCGCGCTGACCTCCGCCCTGAACTGGCGCTGGTGCATGTACGTCAATCTGGTCTTCGCCGCCTTCTCGCTGATCGCCGGCTCCTCGCTGCTCACCCGGCAGCCGCGCACGGGCGCCCGGATGGACGTCCCCGGCGTCGTCGTGGTGTCCGGCGGCATGCTCTGCCTGGTCTACGGCTTCTCCAACGCGGCGACGCACAGCTGGCACACCCCCTCGACCTGGGGCTTCCTCGTGGCCGGCGGGGTGCTGGTGGTGCTGTTCTCCTTCTGGCAGCGCCGCGCCCAGCACCCGCTGCTGCCGCCGCGGGTCGTGCTCGACCGCAACCGCGGCGGCTCCTACATCGCCGCACTGGTCGTCGGAGCCGGCATGTTCGGCGTGCTGCTCTTCCTCATCTACTACATGCAGTCCGACCTGGGATACTCGGCGATCACGTCGGGTCTCGCCCTGCTGCCGATGGTGGCCGTCACGGCCGTGGCGAGCAATGTGGGCAACATCCGGCTGATGCCGCGCTTCGGCCCGCGGCCGCTGGTCTCCGCCGGCATGCTGATCAACGCCGGCGGTATGGCCTGGCTGACCCGGATCGGGCCGGCTTCCCCCTACGTCTCGACGCTCCTCGGACCGACGATGGTGATCGGGCTCGCCATGGGCCTGATCTTCGCCGCCGTGCTGCGCACCGGCACCTCCGGGGTACTGCCGCAGGACGCGGGCATCGCCTCGGCCGCCATCAGCACCGGCCAGCAACTCGGCGGCGCCATCGGCACCGCGCTGCTCAACACGATCGCGGCCGGCGCCACCACCGACTACCTGACCGGTTACGCCCGGGGGAAGCCGGGGCCGGCGCTCCTCCACCTGGCGACGATCCACGGCTACACCCGGGTGTTCTGGTGGTGCGCCGGCATCTTCGCCTTCGGCGCCGTCCTCAGCGGCGCGTTGCTGCGCAGCGGCCCGCTGCCGGTGCCCGGCCGGCCCACCAACCCCGAGCGGATCACCGAGCCGGAGAAGACGCGCTCCTGACGTTCCCCGGCGGGCACTCCTGACGCACGCCCCGACGCCTTCCGGCCGCGGCGCCGGCGGAACAACCGAGGAGGAGGGCCGGGCCGCTTGGCCCTCCTCCCACATCACCGGACACACGGACGGCCGTCCGGGAGCCGGGAACAGCCCACCCATCCTGCGTTCGTCGACGAAATCGGTAGCCTGCCACCATGGTTACGGGTCAGGGGGCCGAGTCCAGCGGTGCCGGTCTTGACGACCAGGACTGGGGTGCGACGCGCGCCTGGGTGGAGAAGGGGCTGTCCGAGGCCGAACGCATCGAAGGAGTCACGCGGTTGCGCGGCGGCTGGACGTCGCAGATGCGCCGTCTCGACATCTGTGGGCCGGGTGGTCGGCGCTCGCTGGTGCTGCGGTCGTTCGTCAGGCCCTTCTTCGTCCGGCACGCGGAGGGCCTGCTGACCCGCGAGGCGGCCGTTCTGCGCCTGCTGGTCTCCCAGAAGACGTCACACTCCTGGCGCAGGCCGTACGGCGATGCCGTTCCGCTCCAGCAGCGCCGCCGTGACCCCGTCTCCCGGCATCAACTCCCCGGTGAACGAACCGTCGTGGACCACACCGCGTCCGCACGAGGGACTGCGCGGCATCAACAGAGCCTCGGTGCAGCCGGCGCTCCGCGCCGCCGCCAGGGCGCGTCGTGCTCCGTGCACGAATTCTGCCGTCACGTCACGCCCGGTGTCGTCGACGACCCGAGCCGTCCCGTCGAGCACGTCGTACCCGTCGCCGCCCACCAGTTCCGCAGGCCGCCGCGGGGTCACGAGCCCGCCCGCGACCTCCGGGCAGAAGGAGACGACTTCGCGGCCGGTCACTGCCGCCTCGACCTCCGAGGACCCCTTGTGACGCCCGTCGAACCGGCACGGCACCCCGCGCAGGCACGCGCTGACCAGGATTGCTTCCACGCGGCCAGGCTAACCGCGAGCGGCCCCCGAAGCCCGAGCGCTGAGTCACTCGGAGGGCTTCGATCGCTCTGATTCGGCAAGGAGGGCGGCAAGGCCCGCGGCAGTGAGGCAGGCGCCGGTCAGGGCGATGCTGTGGAGGCCGGGGGCCTCCAGGAGGTGTCCTCCGAGGAGGGCGCCGCCGGCGATGCCGGCGTTGATGGTGGCGGAGCCCGCCGCGGACGCGACCTCGACACTGCGGGGAGCCATACGCAGGATGCGGCTCTGCAGGGCGGTGAGCAGGGCTGCCAGAGCCAGGCCGAGCACGGCGACCGCCGTCACCGCGGCCCACGGACGGCTGCCCGCGCCCGCGAGGACCGTCAGGGCCGCGGCCAGGAGCACCACCGTGCCGGTCATCGTGGCCCTGGCGTTGCGGTCGGACAGCGCACCCGACACGCAGGTTCCGGCCAGGCCCGCCAGACCGTTCAGCAGGAGCACCACGCTGACGGTGTCCGAGGACAGGCCGGTGGCTCGGGTGAGGAAGACGGCGACGTACGTGTAGAAGGTGAAGACGCCCGCGACGACCAGCCCGGTGGCCGCCATCAGCAGGACGAAGCGCG
Organism: Streptomyces sp. 6-11-2; assembly: GCF_006540305.1. Lineage (GTDB taxonomy): Bacteria > Actinomycetota > Actinomycetes > Streptomycetales > Streptomycetaceae > Streptomyces. Next base: position 204,563 of record NZ_BJOR01000002.1, read on the forward strand.
AGCGGCTGCGCCGTGGGGCGATGGACACCGGGTCCCGCCCGGCCGGGGCCGATGGCAGCAGGAGCGCGACAGCCACCCCGGCCACCAGACCGAGGGCGCTCATGACCAGGAACGGGACCCGCCATTCGGTCCGCTGTCCCAGCCAGGTCCCCGCCGGGACACCGACCGCGCTCGCCAGCGGAATTCCGCTGAACAGTGCCCCGACCACCTTGGCGCGCACCGCCTCGCGGAACATGTTCGTGGCGGTCGCCGCGATCACCGACAAGAGCACCGCATGGGTCAGCGCGATCAGGATCTGCGCCGCCAGCAGGACGCCGTAGCCGGGTGCCAGAGCGGACAGCGAGGTGGCCGCGGCGAAGAGGATCAGCAGGGCGGTGAGCAGGCGGCGGCGCGGGAGGCGCCGGGTCGCCCCGGTCAGCGGTACCGCGGTGACGGTGACCACCAGCCCGTAGCCGGTCACCAGCAGCCCGACCGACGATTCCGGCACGTTCAGCCCGGAGGCGATCTGCGGCAGCAGTCCGATCGGCAGGCTCTGCACGCTGCTGTACACGAACAGCGCCAACGTGAGCGCCGCCACCGCGGCCAGCGCTCGGGCCCGGCCGACCGGCCCGGTCGTCTCGGAAGGGATCACATGGGAAGGGCCCTGCATGGGGACACGCCTTTCCAGCATGCCCACCCACCCGGGAGCCGAACTCCCAACGATCCACCGTTACTTGGACGGTGGCTGACGTGCCGAACTGTACGGCCTTCACCAGGGCGACACAACGGACCCACACTGCGGAGGAGAGGCGAAGGCGAACGATGCGACATGCGGCCGTCGCGTCGGCATCGGTATCCGCCGCGCGGCGGTCAGTGCTCCTGGGCCGTCGGGCGCACCATGATCTCGTTGATCGCGGCGTGCGCGGGCTGGGTGATCATGAACGTGATGGCGCGGGCGATGTCCTCGGCACGCAACCAGGATTCCTCGGGCAGGTCACGGGCGGCGAGGCGCCCGCCGCCGGTCGCCATCTCGGTCACGGTCAAGCCCGGTTCGATCAGCCCTACCCGCACACCCCTTCCGGTCACTTCCTGGCGCATGGCCTCGCTGAACGCGCACACCGCGTGCTTCGTCGCCGAGTACACGGCGTTGTTCCTTCGCGCCACCCTGCCCGCGACCGAGCTGACGTTCACGAGATCGGCGGTCCCACGCGGCCCGTCCGCCGCCGCCCGCAGCAGATGCGGCAACGCCGAGCGTGACATCTGCAGGACGGCGTTGAGGTTGAGGTCGACCATCCGCTCCCACTCCGCCGGGTCACCCTCCTCGACGGGACCCATGGCCACGTAACCGGCGTTGTTCACCAGCACGTCCAACCGCGCGAAGCGGCCGACGGCGTCCTCGACGGCCTGACGTGCCTGCCCGGGATCGCCCAGGTCGGCGGTGAGAACGGCGCACGAGCCGCCCTGGTCACGGATGCTCGTGGCCAGTTCCTCCAGCCGCCCGGTGCGTCGGGCGACGACCGCCACGGCCGCGCCCTGCCGGGCCAGTTGCCAGGCGGTCGCCGCACCGATGCCGCTGGACGCACCGGTCACCAGAGCCGCGCATCCCGACAACGGGGCTTCGGCGTCGGCGCCCGGCAACGTGTCGCTCCGATCCGCAGCCCTCATCGGCCCGGTCTTCGGATCCCTCACGCTCATCACCGCCCTTCACGGATCGCATCCACCGCCGCGTCCCGCCGTGCCCGGCGATGTGCTGCCTGCTCTCGCAGCTTGCACCAGGTGGTCCGAGACCGCCTCCCGCCGCAGACGGCCGGGTGTGGGCGATCGGCCTCCCGGCTCCGGGTGCGGTCGGCTGTGGCGCATCGCGATCACTGGCCGTAGTCTCCGGCGCGCCCCTCGGACAGTGCCGCGTTGCGCAGGTGTTCGGCGAGCGCCGCGGCGGCTGGCGACGAGGCGCGGTCCTTGACGCCCCAGGCCAGCAGATGGTGGCGGCGGGCCCAGGGATCCTGCAGTTCGCACACGGTGAGCGGCCGGCCGGGGTCGATGGCACGACGCGGTACGACGGCGAGCCCGACGCCTGCGGCAGCGAGGGCGACGAGGACGCCGAGGTCGGCGACGGTGGTGCGGTAGCGCGCCACCGGAGCGCGCGGCCCGAGGTGCTTCTCGATCCAGCGGCGCAGCGAGGAGCCGGCGTCGAGCCCGACGAGCGGGTGCTCGGCGACCTCGCTGTAGGTCAGTGAGGTCCGGCCGGCGATGATGCCTCCGGCCTGGCCGATCACCACGAGGGAGTCGTCACCGAGGGGCTCCATGCGCAGGCCGCAGTCACGGGCCTCGTCGTCGACGACGACCCCCAGGTCCGCCTCGCCGTCGGCGAGCAGCCGCACCGTTTGCGGCGTGCGGCTCTCGCACACCGTGACGTCGACGTCCGGGTGCGCGCGGAGGAACGAGACCAGGGCCTGGGGAACGAGCCGGTGTATCGCGGATCCGCCCGCCAACAGGGTCAGGGGAGCGGCCGGTGACCGGGTGTAGCTGGCGACGGCGCTTTCGAGCCGCGCGGTCTGGTCCAGCACGTCGCGTGCGTGGCGTGCCAGCGTCGTCCCCGCCGGTGTGGGCCGTACGCCGCGTCGCCCGCGGATCAGCAAGGCCACGCCGGCGTGGTGCTCCAGCGAGCGCACCCTGGCGCTGGCCGAAGGAAGGCTCAGGTGCATCCGTTCCGCGCCGGCCGTGATCGACCCCTCCGTCACGATGTGGAGAAAGAGCCGCAGATCGTCCAGGTCATAGCGCACTGTCCCAGCCTAAAGCTCAGCCTTAGGCACAGCCTAAGGTCCAGGCTTAGGCTGGCTGTGCCGATTACGCATTGTGGACGCACTGCTCGCGCGGCGATGCTCGGCGGGTGTCGGAGTTGTTTCCTGTCCTGCTTGCCGGTGTCGCCGCGGGAGTGCTGAACGCCATGGGTGGTGGGGGCACGTTCGTGGCGCTGCCCGCTCTGGTGGCGCTCGGTCTGCCGCCGCTGACGGCGAACGCGTTGTCGCGGGTCGCCCTCATGCCGGGTGCCGTGGCCAGTGCATGGGTCTACCAGGGCGAACTCAGCCCGATCGGGGCGACGTCGACCAGGGTGCTGACAGTGGTCAGCGCGGCCGGCGGCGCAGTCGGTGCCGGTCTGCTGCTGGCGCTGCCTGCCTCGTCGTTCGACGCCGCGGTGCCGTGGCTGCTCGCCCTGGCCACGGTTCTCCTCGCCTTTGGACGCCGTATCTCCCGGGTGGTGAGCACGGTGCGGGGAAGCTCGGCCGGCATGAGTTCGCGGGCCGTCCTGATCGGGCAGTTCTTCCTCTCCGTGTACGGCGGATACTTCGGCGGTGCCGTAGGCATCATGATGCTGGCCCTGTGGAGCATCGGCCTCGGTCTCGACGCCGCGGACAGCAATCCGATGCGGATCGTGCAGCTCGCGGCGGTCTGTCTCGGCGCGACGGTGCTGTTCCTCGTGGCCTCGGACGCGCTGAGCGCTCCGCTTGTCCTCACCGTCACCGTGGTCGGGACGGTGATCGGCGGCTTCGCCGGCGCCCACTTGGCACGCCGTCTGCCCGCCCGGCTGCTGCGTGGTGTCATCCTCACCACCGCCGTCGTCATGACCGTTCTGTATTTCCTGCGCGATCTCCTGCGCGGCTGAGCACGTGGGGGAGCCTGCGATGACCGTCCCCGATCGGGGGGAGCCAAGGGTGATCGACATGAGCGAAGGCGACACGGGAGCCGCCGCGCCGTACACGGATGCGGCGCGAGCGAGGCTGGTGATGGCCTACGACGCCTGCGTACTGGCCGACCTCGCGCGGGCCGCGGTTCCCATCGGCGAGCACGAGCTGAACACCGACGGGACCACCCGTTCGCCGGGTGCCGTACTGGCCGACGCCGCCCGGGTCCTCGTCGCGGCGCGGCGGTTCTTCGAGACCGCCGCGGTGTTCGAGCGCGTGGGTGGCGCCGACTGGCAACGCATCGGCGACGTCCTGGGTGTGCCTCCGCAAGCCGCCCGGGCGCGCTTCGCCATGGCCGAGACCGGCTTCCGGGAGGAACTGCTCCTCCCCGGGGGAACCGGCCCCACCGAAGCAGGCGGGACGAGCAGCCTGCGCGCCCACATGGCCGGAGAACCGCTGGAAACGGCTCTCGATCTCGACGACTGGGTCCTGCGCCATCAGGACGGAGACGACGCTCTCGGCCCCACACCGGTCTCCGGCGGCTTGACCCGGATCGATCCTCCACGCCACGCCGAGAAGCACCCTTGACCAGACGCTCCGGGGGGTCGTTGGCGGGAACGGCCCCCGGAGCGTCGTCGGGTCTCAGGCGCCGATGTCGCGGCCGTCGGTGCGCCACACCGAGACCACGGCCGGGCGGACGATCTTGCCGGGACCGTCGGGCCAGGTGCTGGCCGGCTTCTCCACGGACGCGCCGTCGATCTCGCCCGGGTGCTGCACGGCCACCACCACGCGCCGGTCCTGGACGATCGGCCCGCAGGTCTCGGCGCCGGCGGGCACCGTCAGGAACTGCTTGAGCTCACCGCGCCGGTCGCCGCGCGTCGCGACGCCGAAGAGGCCGTCGTGGGAGCCGAGTTGGGCGCCGTCGGTGGCGATCCACAGGTTGCCGTGCGGGTCGAAGGCCACGTTGTCGGGGCAGGAGATGGGACTGACCTTGTCCTTGGGGAACCCGGCGAAGTAGGTGGACGGGTCGGCGGGGTCGCCGGCGACGAGGAAGACCGACCAGGCGAACGTGGTGCTCTCGGGCCGGTCGCGGCCCTCGGTGAGCTCCAGGATGTGCCCGTGCTTGTTGGCGTTGCGGGGGTTGGCCTCGTCGGCGGGCGCCTCGCCGCTCTTGCCGCGGTTGGTGTTGTTGGTGAGGACGACGTAGACCTTGCCGGTGTGCGGGGAGGGCTCGATGTCCTCGGGGCGGTCCATCTTGGTGGCGCCGACCTTGTCGCCCGCCAGCCGCGTGAACACGAACACCTCTTCGGCGGTCATGCCCGCGACGTGGGAGACGGCGCCGTGGGCGGTGGCGGTGGCGAGCGGAATCCAGGTGCCGGAGCCGTCGAACTCGCCGTCGCTCGGGAGCTTGCCGCTGCCGTCGATCTCGGAGGCGGGGGAGTCGCCGGTGAGCTTGGCGACATAGAGGGTGCCCTCGTCGAGCAGCGTCAGGTTGTGCTCACGCGCCCCGCGGCTGTTCCCGTGCCGCATCTGCTTGCTGCCGACGAACTTGTAGAAGTAGTCGAACCGCTCGTCGTCGCCGGAGTAGACGACGGGCCGCCCGTCCGCGGTGAGCCGCACGGTGGCGGCCTCGTGCTTGAAGCGGCCGAGGGCGGTGCGCTTGCGGGGCGTGGAGGTGGGGTCGTACGGGTCGAACTCGACGACGTAGCCGAAGCGGTGGACCTCGTTGGGTTCCTGGGCGATGTCGAACCGCTTGTCGAACCGTTCCCACTTCCGCTCGGTGGCACCGGTCCCGATGCCGTACCGCTTGTCGGTGGTCCGGCCGCCGTTGGCGAAGTACTGGTTGAAGTTCTCCTCGCCGTGGAGGGTGGTGCCCCACGGGGTGACGCCGCCGGAGCAGTTGTTGAGGGTGCCGAGCACCTTGCGGCCGCTCGGGTCCGCGGAGGTCTTCAGGAGGGCGGACCCGGCGACCGGCCCGGTGAGGCGGAACTCGCTGGTGGCGGTCACACGGCGGTTGAGGGGGTGGCGGGGGACGGCGGTGAGGCGTCCGGAGCGCTTGTCGTTCCGGACCACGACGGCGGCCAGACCGTGCGCGGCCCAGGCGACCTCGACCTGCTGCCGGGTGGGGTTCTCGGGGTCGTACCCCCGGAACATGATCACCTCGTCGGTGTACTCGTGGTTGGCGACGAGGAGTTGGAGGTCGTGCTCGCCCTGGATCGGCAGCAGGGCGAGGAAGTCGTTGTTGTACCCGAACTGGCCGGCCTGGGCGGCGGCGGTCTGGTTCTCGGGGTCGAAGGCGGGCGCGCCGCGGAGGATGGGGTCGCCCCAGCGGATGACCACGTTCTGGTCGTAACCGGCCGGGACGGTGACGGCGTCGGCGGCGTTGGGGGCGACGGGGGTGAAGCACAGGCCGCGGGCGGCGTCACCGCTGCCCCCGGCGGCTCCCTGCCCCTTCGCGGGGGCGGCCTGGGCCTCGGGCGCCGCGGCCGTGAGGGCGGCCGTGCCGGTGGCGGCGGCCACGGTCACGACGGCGGCGGCGCGCAGCGCGGAACGGCGGCTGAGGGCAACGGCGATGACGTCACCGACGTACTCGCCCGAGCTGGTGTTGGGCACCTCGTGGAAACACGCGTCGCCGCAGCGGTAGCGGCAGGTCAGGGCGGACCGCCCGCCGGGATGCGAACCGGACGGCGTTCCGATCAGCGGCAGCAGCTTGCGCACTTTACTCTCCCTATACGAACTCTTGGTAGAGCGTGACGCTAGGAGGGCCGAGTGTGCCGTAGCCATGCCGGAGAATGTACGACCGGTGAACGGGATGCAGCCGTATGGGGGTTGGGCGCTGCCGGCGGGGGTGCCACACGGGGCCCCCGGACCTCACCGCTTCCCGGCGCGCGCCGTGAGCAGCGGCTGGAAGAAACCCGTCTGATGCGGCATCCGCCACACCGGGTCCTCGAATCCCGCGTCGGCCACGAGGGAGGCTAGCCGGTCCTGGCCGAGGGCTCAGTGGACCGCCCGGCGGACCGTGACCCGCCACTGCCCGCCTTCCGGCAGGAGTGGGAAGTGCTCCAAGTCGTAGTGCTCGCCGTCCTCGTGCCAGTGCCACAGCGGGAAGCCGATGGTTGGGCGCGCGCCGTCCGGGGACCCGTGGACCTGCGGAGGTGTCGAAGTGGGGCGGGTGCGCAGCAGGTCGTCGTAGGGGCGCGTGCTGGCCGGCAGCAGGCCGCCGGGACGCAGGACGCGGCGCATCTCCGCCAGGGCGGTGTGGACGTCCCGCTCCGTCAGCAGATGGGGCAGGGAGTTGTCGGCGCGGACGACGGCGTCGAACCGCGCGTCGGGGAACGGGAGATGCCGCATGTCGGCGGCGGCCGCGGGCAGCGTCGGATTCCGGTCGGCGGCCTCACGCGCGGCGCGGGCCGCGGCGCGGGGGCCGAGGTCCGTCCCGGTGACGCGGTGCCCGAGCAGGGCCAGGCCGATGGCCTGCGTACCGATGCCGCAGGAGCAGTCGAGCACCGCCACTCGCTCCTCGCCCAGGAGGGCGTCCAGGGCCCGGCCCTGCCGGCGCATACCGGCGTCCCAGTCCGCGTAGATCAGGCGGTAGTCGTCGGCCAGTTCGTCGTAGAAGCGCGCCACCGAGGTCTCGGGCCTGGCCCGAGGTTGGTCTCCCGGCCCTTCCGCGGACCCCGGCCGTGCCGGGTCGTCCGGTCGGGTACGTCCACGCCTGACTCAACGCTCCTGTGAAGAGGGGGGGAGGTGATCGCGATATGGTCAGCCGTCGGTCTCGGGGGCGAAGGGGCCGCCGGTGCCGAACGTGAGCCGTGCGAAGTTCTCGGCGATGCGGCGGTGACCCGCGGGGTCGGGGTGGACCTCGTCGGGCAGCGGGAGTTCGGCGTAGTCCGTCTCGCCGTACAGTTCGCGGCCGTCGAGGTGGTGCAGGTTCGGGTCGTCGGCCGCCCGCTGCCCGACGATCCGGGCGAGTTCGTGGCGGATGACGTTGAGCGTCAGGCGCCCGGCGGCGCGTTCGGCCGGATCGCCCGTGGCCCTGAACCGCAGGGTCCCGCCCTGGAAGTCGGGCGCGAGGGGGCCGGGAGTGTCCTCCTGGACCGGACACAGGATGGAGGACACGACCAGCAACGGCGTCGTCGGATGCCCCTCGCGGATGGTGTCGAGGAAGCCGTGGACGGCCGGGACGAAGGCGCGCAGACGCATCGCGTCGGTGTTGACGACATTGATGCCGATCTTGACGCTGATCAGGTCCGCGGGGGTGTCCCGCATCGCCCGGGCGGTGAACGGGTCGAGCAGCGCGCTGCCGCCGAATCCCAGGTTGACCAGCTCCACTCCGCTCCGGGCCGCGGCCAGGGCCGGCCAGATGGCGGTCGGGTGGGCGGCGTTCGAGCCGTGGCTGATGGAACTGCCGTGGTGCAGCCACACCCTGCGGCCGCTGTCCGGCGCCGGCTCGACCGGGGCGTCGGTGCGCAGCGCGATCAACTCGGTGATCTCCGCGTGCGGGAGCCAGATCTCGATGTCCTTGTCCCGCGCGGGAAGTCCGGTGAACCGGGCGGTGCCGGGAGGCCCTTCGAGCAGCTCGGCGGACTGGGTGGCCATGTCGATGGTGCGGACGTTGCCACCGGTCACCGTGTCCTGGCCCGCGAGGCGTCCGTCGACCAGCAGGTCGTACACGCCGTCCGCCGGGGCCGGGAGACCGCGGTAGGCCCTCTTGGTGGGCAGGGTGACCAGTTCGATGGTGGTCGCCCGGGTGCGGAGGGCCAGCCGTACGCCGGACGGCTGGGCTTCGGCCATGGCCAGTTGCTCGTCGGGGATCTGCCGGCGCGCCCCAGCGGGCAGCCGGTGCGGCAGCAGTCCGTGCGCCGTGCGCTCCACGTCGAGGGCGCCGCGCAGAAGGTCCGCGGTGACGGGTGTGGTGATCCAGTCGTGCTCGGTGTTCATCGCCTCAGCCTGTTGATCAAGAGTTACGGGTTGTTCACGGGTGCGGGTACGCGGCGCGGCCTACCGAGGGTACCCGCGACCCGACAGTCATTATGCATTTGCCTAATACCTATAGGCAATCGCGATCGAGGCAGGCCAAGGCCGTGTCCGGCGGGATGCTCAGGTGGCGGGGGTGACGAGGTCCTGGGTGCCGAGGACGGTGAGGAGGGCGAGGCGTTCGGCGTCCTCGGTGCCGGGTTCGGCCGTCTGGACCATGATCCGCAGGTCGCTGGAACACCGGGATCCAGACGGTCGAGGAGGGCGCCGAAATCATCGCAGCCGGACCCGGACGGCCGCACCGGCGGGTACTTCGACGTGACGGGGCCGCTGCCCTGGCGACCGGCGCCGCGGCACTCCGGTCGGGAAGCGGTTGACCGGGCGACTCGGCTCCCCGTGGCGAGGAGCCGGGACGTGTCGGTGACGCGGGTCGGGGAACTGCTCCAGCAGCTGGTCGCTGTGGCTCTTTCGACCCGCTGGGGCCGACCGAGGCCAAGCGGAGAACCCGGCGTGCCGGAAGCCGCCCGCGTGAAGGTCGGGTACGCGGGCGGCGTGCATTCGGTCGAGTGGGCGTGAGCGCGTGGGCTCGGCTGTTCACGGGCGGGAGGGCGGCTCCTCGAACAGCACTCTCAGCGCGACCTCTCGGTAGTGCTGGATGTGCCGCAGCGAGAGGTCCGCGGCGCGTTCCGCGTCTCCGGCCGCGATCGCCTCGTACAGCCCTCGGTGGTCGTCCCACAGCGGGTGGGGATCGTCGATCTGCTGGAAGAGCCAGCGCAGTCGTCCTTCGAGCGAGCCGAGCGTGGTGCTGAGGAGGTCGTTGCCGGCGAGTTCCATGATCTGGTGGTGGAAGGCGGTGTTGGCGCGCGAGATGCGCTCGGGCGTCCCGGACATGGTGGCCCGCCGTGCCGCCTGCAACAGCTTGGCCAGGTGCTGAAGCTGGTCCGCGGTCGCGCGCTCGGTGGCGCGGCGCGCCGCCAGGACCTCCAGGGCCTCGCGCATGTCGAAGAGGTTCTCGACGTCCTCGCGGGTCATACCGCGCACGACGATGCGGCGGGGTGAGAGCGCCTGGAGGAACCCCTCGGACAGCAGGATGCGGATCGCCTCGCGCACCGGCACGCGTGACACCCCGAACTCGTCCGCCACCTCGCGCTCCATGAGGCGGTCTCCCGGTCTCAGGCGGCCCGTGATGATGCGGTCGCGCAGGCCTTCGCAGACCTGGTCGCGCAGCCACATCGAACCGGTGGCCGAGGCGGCGGCGGACTGCTGTGCCGCCGGGGCGGCGCCGGCCGCCGCGGTCTTCTTCGGGTTCACAAGGCCTCCGGGCATGTCGAGGAAATTAAGGTATACCAAAACCTTGACGGGGGAGTTGTCGCACCTTCATTTTAGGTATACCAAGCCGACGAACGGCCTGGCTGTGACGTTGCTGCAGCTGTCCTGGTCCCGCCCGGACCCCGTCCTGCCCGGGCGCCGGACCATGCCCTTTTCACCTCCTTTCCCCTGCTGAAACGAGGGTTCACCATGAGTGCCTCAGCAAGACAGCCCACCTCAGGGACCGCCCCGGGGAGCGCCCGGGAGGCGGATGCCGAAACCGCGCCCGGTTCCGCCTCCCCCGCGGGCGCCCGGCCCAGCCGGGTGCGCTGGACCATGTTCGTGCTGCTCCTCGGTGTCGTCGCGCTCAACTACATCGACCGCAGCTCCGTCTCGGTGGCCCTGCCACTGATCACGAAGGATCTCGGCCTCTCCAAGGAGACCACCGGCTTCGTGCTGAGCGCGTTCTTCTGGACGTACGCGCTGATGCAACTGCCCAGCGGCTGGCTGATCGACCGCTTCGGCGCCCGGTTCATGGCATCCGGCTCCTGCGTCGGCTGGGGCGTCGTCCAAGCGCTGACCGCCGGCGCGACGAGTGCGGGCTCCCTGCTCGGACTGCGACTCGCGCTCGGCGCCGTCGAAGCCCCCGTGATGCCGGCCGGCGGCAAGCTCAACGCCCAATGGCTGCCCGCCCGGGAGCGTGGCAGGGGCGCGGTGCTGCTGGACGGCGGCGCTCCGCTCGGCGCGGCGCTCGGCGGCGTCCTCATCTCCGGTCTGATCACCTGGACCGGCAGCTGGCGCGTCAGCTTCGTCATCGCCGGTGTGCTGACCTCCGTCGTCGGGCTCTACGCGGCCTGGTACATCCGCAACACCCCGCGCGAGCATCCCCGGGTCAACGAAGCCGAGGCCACGTACATCGAACAGGCCCACGCCGAGGAGGACGCGCAAGGGGAGAAGGGCGGCCGCGCCGGGCTGCTGCCCTACCTCAGGCACCGTTCCTTCTGGGCGATGTGCCTGGGCTGGATGGGCTTCAACGGCGTCTTCTACGGGCTGCTCACCTGGGGGCCCCTCTACCTCTCCGAGGCCAAGGGCTTCGACATCTCGACGCTCGGCTGGTCCACTCTCGCCATCTTCGGCGCCGGATTCGTCGGGGAACTCGCCGGCGGATGGCTGTCCGACCGCTGGCAGGCCAAGGGCACCCCGGTCAACACGGTCATGCGCACCCTGCTGGGTGCGGCCGGTGCCGTCGTCGTCGCCGGACTGCTCGGCGTGGTGCTGGTGCCGGACGCCGTCACGGCCGTCGTCCTGCTCTCCACCGTGCTGTTCTTCCTGCGCTGGGCGGGCCTGTACTGGTCGCTGCCGTCCATCCTCGCGGGCCGCGCCAACGCCGGGATCGTCGGCGGCGCCATGAACCTCTCCGGGAACATCGCCGGCATCGTCACACCGATCGTCGTGGGCTTCATCGTCGGCGGCACGGGCTCCTACACCTGGGCCCTTCTGTACTTCGTCGGCGCGGGTGTGCTCTTCACCGCGTCGTCCCTCGCCCTCGACTGCAGCAGGAGGCTCACGACCCGATGACGACGCCCCCGACGACCTCGACCATGACGACGGCGCTCACGTGCGCGAAGCCCGACGGGCTGCCCCATCGGCTGGGCATGCTCACCCCGTCCTCCAACACCTGCCTGGAACCGGTGACATACCGGCTGCTGGGAACCACCGGCGCCGACGCCCGTGTGACGGCGCACTTCGCCCGCGTGCCCGTCACCCGCATCGTGCTGGACGACGGCTGCGACGCCCAGTTCGACACCGCGCCGATGCTCGCCGCCGCCCGGCAACTCGCCGACGCCAAGGTCGATGTGATCGCCTGGAACGGCACCTCCGGCTCCTGGCTCGGCGTCGACCGCGACCGCGCACTGTGCGCCGCGATCACCGAGGCCACCGGCGTGCCCGCCACCACCTCCACCCTCGCGCTGCTCGACGCCTGCGCCGCGTACGGCGTCACCCGGCTGGGGCTCGCCCTGCCCTACACCCGCGACGTGGCCGAGCGGATCGCGGCGACGTACGCCAAGGAGGGCGTCGTCTGCACCCTGGCGGCCGAGCCGTTCGGGATCAGCGACAACGAGGCATTCGCCCGCGTCCCGGAGGGCGAGGTCGCCCGCCAGGTCCGCGGCGCCGCGCGCGGGGACGCCCACGCGGTCGCCGTCGTCTGCACCAACGTGCACGGCGCCGGGGTCGCCGAGCAACTCGAACAGGAGCTGAAACTCCTGGTGTTCGACAGTGTTACCGCGACCCTGTGGAAGTCGCTGGACCTGGCCGGCGCCGCCCCCGCGGTCCCCGGCCACGGCGACCTGCTGCGCACCGGCAGCCTGCGCGCCCGCTTCCAGGAGGTGCTGGCGGACCTGCTCGCCGCGACCGGCGCCGACCGTGCCACCTTCCGTGTCGACCTGCCCGAGCACGGGCTGCACGTCGATCTCACGGCGGGCGAGGCGCACCGCGAGGGCGTGCGGTCCATCCGCCGTGACGCCTCCCTCGACCAGCGGCGGCTGAACACCGTCGAGTGGCTGGAGCGCAACCGGACCCCTCTCGTCCAGCCGCACTTCGAGGCGATCCCGCACCCGCCGCAGGCGCTGATCGACGTCTACGGAGTACACGCGCAGATGCTCGGCCCCGTAGAACGCGACGGAGCCCTCGCGGGCTGGCTCTCCGTGCACAGCATGGAGGAACGCGGCTGGTCCGACGCCGACACCGCCGCGCTGTCCGCCGCCACGGCCCGCATCCACAGCGCCCTCGACCACCGACTCTGACCCCTTCGCACGAAAGGCAATGCGCACTGTGACGCAGGAAAGCACCACCCGGGCCACGACGACCGGCCCCACGGCCACCAAGGACATCAGGATCGCCCTCGGTGTCGATGTGGACGCCGTCGCCGGCTGGCTCGGCTCCTACGGCGGCGAGGACTCCCCGAACGACATCCAGCGCGGCGTCTTCGCGGGCGAGGTCGGCACCCCGCGCCTGCTGAAGCTGTTCGAGCGGTACGGCATACGCACGAGCTGGTTCATCCCGGGCCACTCCATCGAGACCTTCCCCGAGCAGACCCGGATGGTCGTGGAGGCGGGCCATGAGATCGGCGCCCACGGCTACTCGCACGAGAACCCGATCGCGATGACCCCGCAGCAGGAGGAGGACGTCCTCGCCAAGTGCGTGGAGCTCATCGAGCAGTACACCGGACGCAAGCCGCGCGGCTATGTCGCGCCCTGGTGGGAGATGTCGCCGTACACCGCGGAGCTCCTGCACAAGTACGGCTTCTCCTACGACCACTCGCAGAACTACCGCGACTTCACCCCCTTCTACGCCCGCGTGGGCGACCAATGGACCAAGATCGACTACACCGCCGAGGCCAAGGACTGGATGAAGCCCCTGATCCACGGCCACGAGGTCGATCTCGTCGAGTTCTGCGGCAACTGGTACGTCGACGACCTGCCGCCGATGATGTTCAACAAGCACGCCCACAACAGTCACGGTTACGTCAGCCCGCGGGTCCTGGAGCAGGACTGGAAGGACCAGTTCGACTGGGTCCACCGGGAGCTGGACTACGCGGTCCTGCCGATCACGCTGCACCCCGACGTGAGCGGCCGCCCCCAGGTGCTGCTCATGCTGGAACGCTTCATCGACTACGTCTCCGGGCACGACGGGGTCGGCTTCTGCACGCTGGAGGACGCGGCGGACGACTTCCGCCGCCGCTTCCCCTTCGACGGGCCCGCCCGGCCGGCCGACATGCGCTGAGCCCGCCCGCGGCGGACGGCGTCGGGGATCGCCTGGAAACCCATCGCGTACGGGTCGCCGACCTATACGCGATGGCCCTGGCCGGTGGGGGCCACCGCGGCGTCGCTCACCAGGGGGCCACCGGATGCAGTCCCGCCTGCCGGTCCCGGGCCGTGTGCGCGATCTCGGGGCGCTCCCGCAGGCCCGGCCACACCCCCGTCAGCCCGTCCGCGCCGGACGACGAAACGGCGATCCACCGCTGTCCGCGCAGGTCCGCGCCCCAGCGGGTGCGCCGCCGCTCACGGCCGGACACAGGGCCCGCTCCGTGAGCGTCTCCGGCGCCCGTGGGGGCGATTCGCTGTCCGGCGCGCGAAACGGCGGCCGCGCGAAACGGCGGCGCCGACGACAACAGGGCGAGACCGATGGTGTCCGCCTCCACGGCGTGACCTGCTACGCCATCGACCCGGCGGGCGCCCGGCGCCTGTGGACGCTCTCGGAGGAGATGCTCGCGGAAGCCGACTGGGAGGGGGCGGAATATCCTGTTCACGCAGAGAGCGGCGGTGATCAGAAATGGCACACCAACGCCAGGTTCCACGCCCACGCCTTCGTGATGCCACCCGGTTCGTACGGGTCGGCGCCCTCGCGGCGGTCCTGACGCTGGGCGCCGGTCCCGCCCGGGCGGCCTCCGGGGGCCACGTTTCCACGATCGACGCGGCGACCCACCGGATGACCGTCACGGATCACGGCCGCACGGTGATGACCTTCGCCGTCGGCTTCGGAAAGTCCGGCTTCCCGACGCCGTCCGGAACGTTCCACGTGCTGGGCAAGGACGCCGTCATCACGATGACCTCGTGCAGTGCGAACATCACCTGTGATCCGGGCAACCCCGAGTACTACGTCCTCACGGTCCACTGGGCCGTGCGCCTGACCAGCGCGGGGGTGTTCGTCCACGCGGCACCGTGGGACCGTGTCATCGGCCGGACCGACACTTCCCACGGCTGCATCCACCTGAACACGGCGGCCGCCCACCGCTTCTACGATTTCAGCCGGACCGGCGACACGGTGATCGTCAAGAACACCGGCAGCCTCGCCGACCACCGGAGCGGCCCGTAGCCCCGGCGCCTCGACTGCTCATGTCACGGTCCGCGCGGGAGTCACGTCAGACCCGGTCCAGGGGCCGGTGCGGACCGCTGGGCAGTTCCACTTCGATCGTGTCGCCGGGACGCGTCACGCCGCCTTCCCTCACGATGGTCATGATTCCGGCTCTGCGCACGATGTTCCCCGCCTCGTCGCGGCCGACGACCTGCTTCAGCAAGCCGTCCTGAAAGCTGTCGATCTGCCGACAGGGATTGCGCAGGCCGGTGACCTCCAGGACCGCGGAGTCGCCGACACGCAGCAAGGTGCCGACCGGCAGACCGAGCAGATCGATGCCGCGCGTAGTGATGTTCTCGCCGAGTTCGCCGGGCGCCACCGTGAACCCTTCTTCGCCGACCTCGTCGAAGAGCTCTTCGTGGATGAGGTGGACCTGGCGCAGATTCGGTTGGGTGGGATCCTGCGCGACGCGCGACCGGTGCTTGACCGTCACACCGGCGTGCACGTCCCCCTCCACACCGAGCCCGGCGAGCAGTGTGATGCTGTCCCTGTTCGGCTTGGTGAACGAGTACTCCCCGTTCCTGCTGACCGCCGTCACTGTCCCGCTCATGTTCTGGACCCCCTCTGCCGTCACCATGGTCAACCATGAGCCTAGGGGGTCTCCCGACGCTCGCCGTCCGGATTACGTGGCCGTCCCTCAGCGCATCCGCCCCAGTACCTCCCGCACCCGTCGGGCGTTCCGGAGCCGCTGCTCGTACGTCGCGCCGAGCACGAGCAGCAGCAGCCCGGCGAACGCCGGAGGCAGCCAGCGGGGGAGTACGCCCGCCAACTGCACCAGGTAGGGGGCGAGTTCGTGCAGCGCGTCCAGCACGAGCACGCTCCCGCCGAGGACGAGCGGCGCCTGGAGCCGGTGGCGGGCACCCAGCAGGGTGAGGGCGACGGCCGCCGTGCCGAGCAGCAGGGGGCGCGGCCAGTCCGCGTCGGCCCACGCCGCGAGCAGGCTCGGCACGAGCGTCGCCGACAGCCCGGGACCGTACGCCGTCCACGACGACGCCTCCGGGTCCCGACGGCGCCGGACGAAGCCCACGACCAGCGCCGGGACGGTCACCGGCAGGGTGTACGCCTCCGGGGCGCCCACGGCCCACGACCCGAGCCGCACCCAGGTGGCCAGCACGAACAGCGCGGCGGCGACGTACCCCACCTGACGGCGGTCGGCGCGCACGGCGGTGCCCGCCGCGATCACCCCGCACAGGGCCAGTACGAGGGCCAGCACGGGCGCGTCGGTGACGGCCAGCCCGACGGCCAGCAGCCCCGCGACGGCGCCCGTGACCTCGACCGGCACCCCGGCCCGCGGGACCCGTGCCGCGAGCAGGGCCGCTGCGGCCGGGACGACCAGGACCAGCAGCGCCGTGTGCGCGGGCGGCCGGCCCGCTGCGGCACCCACCGCACAGGCGAGACCCGCCGCACCGGCCAGGGACGCGCTCGCGCAGACGGCGGTCAGGCGCGGGTGTGCGGCGGCCACCGCGAACGCCGCCGTCAGCGCGGCGAGCACGGCCAGGGTGGCGCCCTGGGAGGCGAGCGAGAGGAGAGCGAGGCCGGCCGCGGTGAACAGGGAGAGGAGGACGGCGGTGCGGGACGTCGGCGTCCGAGGCGCGTACGCCGCCACGGCCAGCGCCGCCACGACCGTCAGCCCCTGCGCGAACAGGCCGATCACATAAGGGAGTTGCAGGGCGGCCGGGAAGACGAGCGCGGTCGCCCAGACCAGGACCGCGGCACCGGCCGCGGCCGGGTCGCGCCGGGTCGTGGTGACGCGGGCCGCCCCGGCCAGCACCGCCGCGACAACCGCGAGCACGAGCGGCGCGGCCGCCGCGTCCGCCGGCCAGGGCGCCCAGACCGTCACCGCGGTGCGCAGATCCGACGGCGCCCCCGACCAGATCCGTTCCGTCCAGCCGACCGGACCCCACAGCGCCACGACGACCAGGGGCAGCGCCCACACCACCGCCAGGGACTGGACGGCGGCCGACGCCCGGATGGCACCGCGCCGCACGGGTTCCGGGAGCGGAGCGCGGACGGCCGACAGCAGCCCGACCCCGCAGGCCAGATAGCCGGGCACCGTCCACACCCCGGGCAGCGACGCGCGCGGGATGCCGCCGAGCGCCGCGACCAGGAGCAGCCCGCCGGCCACCGCGACGCCGACCGCAAGGCCCTGCCGCGGAGCGCGCCACGCGGCGTACAGCGCGATCGCCGCCGCGAGGGCGAGGAGCGCCGCCGCACGGGCGGCGGCGCTCGGTCCTGAGGCCTCCAAGGAGAGCACACCGGCCGCCACCACGCCCCAACCGCCCGTCCCGTACGAGCCGATGGCGGCGCAGACGCGCAGGGACCTCGTGGACGTCCGGAGTGCGACGACCGTGTCGAACGCGGCCGTCAGCAACAACGCGGCCGTGATCGCGTACGGGTCCGGGCCGGCCGCCACCGCCCACAGCAGCAGCGGAAACTGGGCGGCGGCCAGCGCCGCGGGGACGGGGACGCGCAGGGAACCGACTCCCTTGCCGTACCCCCACCACGCCCCGGCCAGGACCGCCGCCGCGACGGCCGCGTACCCGGTGCCGTCGGTGGCCGTCAGTGCGACCTCGTGCAAGGCGTACGCGTCGAGCACCGTCAGCGCCAGACCGAGGCCCGCCAGCGCCTCCGCCGTCGAGCCCAGCCCGCGCTTCAGCAGCAGCACGGGAGCGCCGAGCGCCGCCACGGTCACCGTGGCGAGTACCGCAGACCGCGCGGCGATCCCCAGGTGCCCCCAGCTGACCAGGGTGAACGCGATCGCGGCGACGGTCAGCAGGACGCCGCCGAGGACGAGGAGCACGTTCTGCACCCGGGGCGCGGTGGTCTCGGGCCGCGGCGCCCCGGGCGGAGCGGGCGGGAGGGCCGGCTGGAGAAGACCGATCAAGTAGGCGCGGCGGGCCAGCAACTGGGCCCGGCGGGCGTCGAGTTGCCACAACTCCGCGTCGAGGATCCGCAACTCCTCGGCCGGTGGCGGTAGGTGGGTCATGCCGAGGAGTGTGGCGCGCGCCATGCCGCGGAGCATGAGCGCGCGTACTCAGGTCCGTACTCAGACGGAGGTCGCCAGGCTGCGGCCTTCTCGCTCGCACAGCCTGGCGACCGGCTCGAAGGTCACGCCCGGGGGGCGGTCGCGCTCCTCGTGGTCAGGATGCGGTGGACCAGCCGGGCGCCTGCCCGCGCCGTGCGGTGGTCGACGTCGAGGTCCGGATTCAGCTCGGCGACGTCGCAGACGGCCAGCTTCCCGCTCGCCGCCACCGCGGCGCAGACGTGCTCGACGACCTCCATCCGCACCCCGTAGGCGGCCGGGGCACTCACACCCGGAGCCGTACCGGCGGGGAGCACGTCGAGGTCGATGCTCAGGTGCACGACGTCGCAGGTCGCGAGGAACTCGTCGATGAACGCGTCGACGCGCTGGAGGTCGGGCAGGCCGCACTCGGTGTCGAGCAGGTACCGCACCCCGAGCCTGTCCGCGGTGTGGAAGAGACGGGTGGTGTTGCTCGGCTGGCTCACTCCGAGCACCCAGTAGTTCAGCCGCTGTCCGCGCTGCTCCTCGCCGTGTGCCATCTGGAGGAACGGTGTGCCGGAGCTGGGCCGGACGTCGTCGCGCAGGTCGAAGTGCGCGTCAAGGTTCAGCACCCCGAGGCGAGCGCCCTCGTGCAGGGCGCGGGTGCCGGCCAGCCCCAGGTAGCTGCCGTAGGCGACTTCGTGGCCGCCGCCGAGCACCACCACGGGGTGGCCGCGGTCGACGAGCGAGCTGAGTACCCGGCCCAGGCGGTGCTGCCCGTTCTCCAGGTCGCCGTCGGCCACCTCGATGTCGCCGGCGTCCAGCGCCCGCACCGGCGCCGGCAGCGCCATGGACGCGAGGGCGCCGCGCAGCGCGCGCGGGCCGTCCGCCGCACCCTGACGGCCCTTGTTCCGCCGGACTCCCTCGTCGCTGCGGAAGCCGACGAACGCGACGTCCCCCGGTTCGGCGTCATGGGGTTCGAGGCCGACCACGTGGTGCCAGCGCAGGTTATCGGCCCCGGGCCCGTCGTCCCGGCCCGTCCAGGGCGCCGGCGCCACATCCGCCGTCACCGTCGCGGTGCCGGCAGGCGTCGCGGTGTGGTCCGTGCTCATTCCGTGCCGCTCTCGGCCATCGGGACGCGCACGCCGCGCTGCTGAGCCACCGAGGTGGCGTGCTCGTAGCCGGCGTCCACGTGGCGGATGACGCCCATGCCGGGGTCGTTGGTCAGCACGCGGGAGAGCTTCTGGGCCGCGAGGTCGGTGCCGTCGGCGATGCAGACCTGGCCGGCGTGGATGGAGCGGCCCATGCCGACGCCACCGCCGTGGTGGATGGAGACCCAGGAGGCGCCGGAGGAGGTGTTCACCAGGGCGTTGAGCAGCGGCCAGTCGGCGATGGCGTCGGATCCGTCGAGCATCGACTCGGTCTCGCGGTACGGCGAGGCGACGGAGCCGGAGTCCAGGTGGTCACGGCCGATGGCGATCGGAGCGGACAGTTCGCCGGAGGCGACCATCTCGTTGAACTTCAGGCCGGCGCGGTGGCGCTCGCCGTAGCCGAGCCAGCAGATGCGGGCGGGCAGGCCCTCGAAGGCCACGCGCTCACCGGCCATCTTGATCCAGCGGTGCAGGTGCTCGTTCTCCGGGAACAGCTCCATGATGGCCTTGTCCGTGGCCTCGATGTCCTTGGGGTCGCCGGACAGGGCGGCCCAGCGGAACGGGCCGAGGCCCTCCTCGAACAGCGGGCGGATGTGCGCCGGGACGAAGCCGGGGAAGTCGAACGCGCGCTGGTAGCCGGCCTTGCGGGCCTCGTCGCGGATGGAGTTGCCGTAGTCGAAGACCTCGGCACCCTTGTCGAGGAAGCCGACCATCGCCTCGACGTGCCGGGCCATGGACGTGCGGGAGCGCTCGGTGAAGTCGGCCGGGTCCTTGCGGGCCTGCTCGTGCCACTCCTCGACGCTCACGCCGATGGGGAGGTAGGACAGCGGGTCGTGCGCCGAGGTCTGGTCGGTCACGACGTCGATGGGCGCGCCCATCTCCAGCAGCTTCGGGAAGATCTCCGCGGCGTTGCCGGTGAGGCCGATGGACAGCGGCTTGCGGGCGTCCCGGGCCTCGATGGCGAGCTGGAGCGCGTGGTCCAGGCTGTCCGCCGCGACGTCGAGGTAGCGGTGGGCGATGCGGCGCTCGATGCGCGTGCGGTCGACGTCGACGCAGATGGCGACGCCGTCGTTCATCGTCACGGCGAGCGGCTGGGCGCCACCCATGCCGCCGACGCCGGCGGTGAGCGTGATGGTGCCGGCGAGCGTTCCGTCGAACTTCTTCCGGGCGACGGCGCCGAAGGTCTCGTAGGTGCCCTGGAGGATGCCCTGGCTGCCGATGTAGATCCAGGAACCGGCCGTCATCTGGCCGTACATGGTCAGGCCCTGCGCCTCCAGGGACCGGAACTCCTCCCAGTTGGCCCAGTCGCCGACCAGGTTGGAGTTGGCGAGGAGCACCCGTGGTGCCCACTCGTGGGTGCGCATGACACCGACCGGCTTGCCGGACTGCACGAGAAGGGTCTCGTCGCTCTTCAGCGTCTTGAGGGTGCGGACGATGGCGTCGTACGCGGCCCAGTTGCGGGCGGCCTTGCCGGTGCCGCCGTAGACGACCAGTTCCTCCGGGTGCTCGGCGACCTCGGGGTCGAGATTGTTCATGAGCATCCGCAGGGCGCCTTCCTGCTGCCAGCCGAGGCAGTTCAGTGCGGAGCCGCGGGGGGCGCGGATGCTGCGGGCCTCTGGGGAATCGCCGGCCATGCTGTCTCCTGGGTGGGATGTCGAACCTTGTTCCGTGCCCCCATGACACGTGAGGGGCACACCGGCGGCCAGGCACGTCGCCCGGATTTCTCGGATCCGAGAAGCCGGCTCGGCGGACGGGGACGACGGACCGGCTCGGCGTACGGGAGCGGGCCGGCTCGGCGGGCAGGCACGGACCAACTCGGCGGACGGGGACGAAGGCGCTTCCCCTAGAATTTTTCCGACAGCCCGCCGGCCGGGCTCAGGGGGGACCAAGGGTGACGAGGATGGTGAACGGCGTGGCCGTGGAGGGTGCGGACCTCGCCCGTCTGTACGAGGAACAGACGCCGGCTTCGACTCCCGCGTATCAGCGGGTGAAGGACCTCGTGACCGAGCAGATCACCAGCGGTCGCTGGCGCGAGGGCGACGCCTTGCCGTCGGAGAACCAGTTCGTCGAGTCACTCGGCCTGTCCCGCATGACGATCAACCGCGCGCTGCGCGAGCTGACCGCGCAGGGCCTGCTCCGGCGGGTCATGGGGGTGGGTACCTTCGTGGCCCTGAACAAGGGCAGTTCCGCCCTGGTCGAGGTGCACAACATCGCCGACGAGGTCCGCCGCCGCGGCCACCGTTACCACGCCCGGGTGCTGTCCTTGCGCGAGGAGGAAGCAGGGAAGATCAGCGCTCAGTTCGGCCTCGGGGAGCGGCACACGGTCTTCCGGTCGCGAGTGGTGCACTTCGAGGGCGACGTGGCCATCCAGCTGGAGGACCGCTACGTCAACCCGGACTTCGCCCCCGGCTACCTGGAGCAGGACTTCACCCGGCGCACGCCGTTCACGTTCCTCTCCGAGGTCGCGCCGCTGGGCAAGGGGGAGCACATCGTGGAGGCGGTCCTGCCGTCCGCGGAGGAGTGCGCGATCCTGGGCGTCGAGGGGTCGGAGCCGTGCTTGCTGATCCAGCGCCGCACCTGGTCGCAGGGCGCGCTCGTCAGCGTCGCGCGGCTGCTCCATCCCGGTTCCCGGTATCGCCTCGAGGGCACGTTCGACACGCACTGACCGCCGAGCCGCGCACCGGTCATGCCGCGTCCGCGGAGCGCCGCTGCCCCGGGGACGGATCCTGCGCCCCGCTGCCGGCCGCCGGCCCCGAGGGAGCGCGGCCGGACACCGCGGCCGTCAGCCGTGCCGCCCCCTGTTGCAGCACGTGCCGCACATGGTCCGCGTCATGGCGGCTGTAGTGCCGGCTCCATGTGCTGCTGAGGGCCGCCACGGGCCGCTCGTTGTGGTCGAACGCCGCCACCCCCACCGAGCGGAGTCCCTCGGAGACCAGCTCGATCTCCTCCGACCAGCCGCGCTCACGGTCGCGCGCCAGCAGGCTCCGCAGCTCGGACAGTGAGCGCGGGCCCTTGCCGGTGCGGGTGACGAGGTTCCCCGGCCGCGGGAAGAGGGCGCGCAGCTGCGCCTCGCCGCAGTGGGCGAGGATCGACCGGCCGTTGGCCGTCAGGTGCGCCGGCAGCCGGACCCCGATGTCGGTGACGAGGGCGACGTCGACGTCGCCGCCCTGGCCCGCGGGCGGCCGCTCCTTGAGCAGGTAGACCGACTCCGCGCCGTAGAGGATGCCCAGGTGCACGGTCTGGCCCAGTCGATGGGCCAGGCTGCGCAGGATCGGGCGCGCGAGGCGCTCCAGCGGTTCGTGGCGCAGATAGGCGGAGCCGATCTCGAAGGACGCGACGCCCAGACCGTACGCCTGCTCCTTCGGGACGTAGGTGAC
This sequence comes from Streptomyces sp. 6-11-2, assembly GCF_006540305.1. Taxonomy (GTDB): domain Bacteria; phylum Actinomycetota; class Actinomycetes; order Streptomycetales; family Streptomycetaceae; genus Streptomyces. The sequence continues at coordinate 226,953 of NZ_BJOR01000002.1, forward strand.
GAATCCGCGATCGACCAGTACCGAGAGGATGTGGTAGACGGACGAGCGCGGGATGCCCAGGTCCCGGGCCAGCGCGCCGGCCTGCGCGGGGCCCGAGCGGCTGGCGAGGTGCAGCAGGATGTCCAGCGCCCGCCCGACCGCGGGCGAGGTGCTGCTCGATTTCGTCTCGATGATCTCGTGTCCGCTCACTGGTTCACCTATTGACGTGCCTGTCTATACAGGAATATACAAGGCCTTCGTTCGTTCTGTGGGCGCGGCGGCCGTCGCCGCCGGGGGCACCCCTACCCACTTCTCACCCGTCCGGGACCTCCCGTCCCCGAGGAGCACTACGTTGACCAAGGACACGGCGACGACCTTGACCAGGGGACTCAAGTCCCGGCACATCCGCTTCCTTGCGCTGGGTTCAGCGATCGGGACAGGGCTCTTCTATGGATCATCCGAATCCATCAAGGCTGCCGGTCCCGCGGTCCTCCTGGCCTATCTGATCGGCGGAGCAGCCGTCTTCCTGGTCCTGCGGTCCCTCGGCGAGATGGCGGTGAGCGACCCGTGCGCGGGATCGTTCGGTGAGTACGCCACCAAGTACCTCGGCCCGCTCGCCGGGTTCGCGACCGGATGGACCTACGCCTTCGAGCTGGTCATCGTCTGTCTGGCCGATGTCACCGCGTTCGGCGTGTACATGGGCTTCTGGTTCCCCGGCGTACCGCGCTGGATCTGGGTGCTGGCGGTCGTCGGCGTCGTCGGCGTGATGAACCTGTTCAGCGTCAAGGTCTTCGGTGAGCTGGAGTTCTGGCTCTCCCTGGTAAAGATCGTCGCCATCATCGCGATGATCATCGCCGGTGTGGCGATCCTCGTCTTCGGCATCCACACCGGCAGCGCCCACGTAGGGGTGTCGAACCTCTGGAACAACGGCGGGTTCTTCGCGCACGGAGTCCACGGCGTCGTCATGTCCCTGGCCGTGGTGATGTTCGCCTTCGGCGGCACCGAGATCATCGGCGTCACCGCCGGAGAGGCCCAGGACCCGGAGAGGACGATCCCGAGCGCGGTCAACACGATCCCCCTGCGCATCGTGCTGTTCTACGTGCTGACCATCGCGGTGATCATGTCGCTCAACCCCTGGCAGAACGTCGACTCCTCGGGCAGCCCGTTCGTCCAGATCTTCGTCGGCCTCGGCATCAAGTCCGCGGCGACCGTGCTGAACCTGGTGGTCATCACCGCGGCCCTGTCCGCGATCAACAGCGACATCTTCGCCGCCGGCCGCATCATGTACGGCATGGCCGAGCGCGGCCAGGCTCCCACGGCGCTGCGCCGGGTCTCCCGCAACGGGGCGCCGTGGCTGACCGTGGTCATCATGATGGGCGCGCTGCTGCTCGGCGTCCTGCTGAACTACCTGATGCCCGAGAACGTCTTCGTCATCATCGCCTCGATCGCGACGTTCGCCACCGTCTGGGTCTGGCTGATGATCCTGGTGGCGCAGGTCGCCGCCCCCGCAAGATGTCTCCGCAGGAGCAGGCCGCACTCAAGTACCCGGCCCCGTTCTGGCCCTATGGCCAGATCATCACGATCGCCTTCATGATCGGCGTGCTCGGGCTCCTCGCCTTCTCCGACAGCACCCGTGTCGCGCTGATCGTCGGCGCCGTCTGGCTGGCACTCCTGTCGGGCGTGTACGTCCTGTGGGCCCGTCCGCGCGGTGCCCGCGCGGACCTCTCCGAGGCCTCCGGACAGGCGGCGGAGGAACCCGTCTCCGCAGCTCAGGGATAGGTGCAGGGGGTAACCGCACACCACCCTCGAACGCCGTTGGGGTCCGTCCGGCCGGACGGACCCCAACGGCGTTCTCGCACCGCCCGGAACGCAATGTCTGGGATCCCGGACAATGACTGCCGTCAGCGCCTCGCGAAGCTGCTCTGACATGGGACTTCATGGATTTATGACTGTTGTTGTGAATGTCGGCCCCCTTTCCGCCGACGACGTCGTTTCCGTCGCCCGCCACGGTGCGCCCGTGGTCCTCGCGGAGGAGGCCCTCAAGGAGATCGCTCGCAGTCGCGAAGTGATCGAGGGTCTGGCCGACGACGTGGTGCCGCACTACGGTGTCTCCACCGGCTTCGGCGCCCTGGCCACGCGCCACATCCCCACCGAACTGCGCACCCAGCTCCAGCGCAGCCTGGTGCGCTCCCACGCCGCGGGCTCCGGTCCCGAGGTCGAGCGTGAGGTCGTCCGCGCTCTCATGCTGCTGCGCCTGTCGACCCTCGCCACCGGACGCACCGGCGTTCGCACGGAGACCGCCGAGGCCTACGCCGCGCTGCTCAACGCCGGGATCACCCCCGTGGTGCGCGAGTACGGTTCCCTCGGTTGCTCCGGCGACCTCGCCCCCCTCGCACACTGCGCACTGGCGATCATGGGCGAGGGCGAGGTCCGGGACGCCCAGGGGGTGCTCAAGCCGGCCGCCGAGGCGCTCGTCGCCGCCGGTATCACCCCGGTCGTCCTCCAGGAGAAGGAGGGCCTGGCGCTCATCAACGGCACCGACGGCATGCTCGGCATGCTGGTCCTGGCCTGCCACGATCTGCGGCTGCTGCTGCGCACCGCCGACATCACCGCGGCGATGAGCGTCGAGGGACAGCTGGGCACCGACGCCGTCTTCGCCGCCGACCTCCAGGCGCTGCGCCCGCACCCGGGCCAGGCCGACAGTGCCGCCAACCTGCGGGCGCTGCTCGCCGATTCGGCGATCACGGCCAGCCACCGCGGTCCGGAGTGCACCCGCGTCCAGGACGCCTACTCGCTGCGCTGCTCCCCGCAGGTCCACGGTGCGGCCCGCGACACCCTCACGCACGCCGAACTGGTGGCCTCCCGTGAACTGGCGAGCGCGGTGGACAACCCGGTGGTCACGCTCGACGGGCGGGTGGAGTCCAACGGCAACTTCCACGGCGCGCCCGTGGCCTGCGTCCTGGACTTCCTGGCCATCTCGGTCGCCGACGTCGGCTCCGTCGCCGAGCGTCGCACGGACCGCTTCCTGGACGTGGCCCGCAACCACGGCCTGAACGCGTTCCTCGCCGACGACCCGGGCGTCGACTCCGGCCACATGATCGCCCAGTACACCCAGGCGGCGATCGTCTCCGAGCTCAAGCGCCTGGCCGGGCCGGCCTCCGTCGACTCCATCCCCTCCAGCGCCATGCAGGAGGACCACGTCTCCATGGGCTGGGCCGCCGCCCGCAAGCTGCGCCGCGCCCTCGACGGGCTCACCCGCGTCCTCGCCGTGGAGCTCTACACCGCCGCCCGTGCCCTGGACATGCGCGCCCCGCTGACTCCGGCACCGGGCACCGCCGCGGTACGTGACGGTCTGCGCGAGGTGGTCGAGGGCCCCGGCGCCGACCGCTGGCTCGCCCCCGAGATCGAGGAGGCCGTCCAGTACGTGGCCTCCGGCCGGGCCCTTGCCGCGGCCGAGGCCGAGGTCGGCCGCCTCTGCTGACGGTCTCCCTCTGCTGACGGCCTCCCTCTCCGAGGCGGCCCGTATCCAGGAGCCGGCGGCCCCGGCGCGCCCATCGCGGTGCGCCGGCGCCGCGGCCGTCTCGCCGTGAGAGGCCGTGACAGCCGTAAGAGGCGGTGAGAGGCCGTGAGAGACATGACGAAGCCGCACGAGCCCTCGCGGGCCTACGATCTCGTACGAGTTCCTACGCCGAGAGAGCCGGTTCTCCCGGGCGGCGTGGCGCGTCGGTGACTCCGCCGACGCGGCGGCTCAGCTCACGGGCGGTCCGGGCCACTTCCGTGGCGAACCGTTGCCGGCGCTCCGGATCCGCTTCCCCGGCCGGGAAGGTGACCGCCACACCCGCGATCGGGTGGGCGCTGTGATCGAGAACGGGGGCGGCGACGGAGGAGAAACCGGTCGTCACCTCTCCGTCCTCCGTCGCGTATCCGCGGCGCCGTACTTCCACGAGGAGGTGGCGCAGAGCGGACAGCGAGGTGGGTCCGAGCCCGTTGCGCAGGACGAACGCGGAGGGGTCGGGGAACAGGGCGCGGACCTGGGCCTGCGCCAGACGCGCCAGCACGGCCCGGCCGCTGGCGGTGAGGTGTGCCGGCAGCCGTACTCCGACCTCGGTGACCAGCGGCGCGCGTCCCGGTGCTCGCTCCTCGATGACGTAGATCACCTCGCGGCCGTGCAACACGGCCAGATGCGCGTTGTGCCCGGTACGGTCGGCGAGCTGTGCCAGCGGGACCCGCGCCAGGCGCTGGAACGGTGCCTGGCGGCTGTATCCGGAGCCGAGTTCGAAGGCACTGACCCCCAGGCCGTAGCGACGCTCTTCGGGCAGGTGCACGACGAAGCCGTCGCGTGCCAGGGTGTCGAGCAGGTGATAGGTCGTCGACCGGGGCAGTCCCACGTCGCGGCTGATGGCCGCGGCCGGCACCGGACCGGCCTGGGCCGCGAGGTAGCGGAGGACGGCGAGCACCTGTGCTGCGGCGGGGACCGTGGACATATCGCGAGCGTACGTCCGTCCCGAAACGCCGATTCCGAATCACCCCGAGGCGTCTGGGATACGAGACGGATTGCGGCTCTTGGGCGTAGTAAGAGCGCCATGACCTGGGGCTTCATGGAACACATGGCACAGACTGCTGGATCGGCCGACGCCCCGTCGGCACCACAACGCGACGCCCGGTCGGTGGCCGTCGCCGCGGCCCACACCGACGAGGTGACATTCCCGGGCGTCTACAACAGCGTCAGGCAGCTGCGCGCCGACGCATGGAACTCATTGGCGGAACTGACGCGTCGCTTGAGCCTCGGCCCGAGCGCCGACAGCCGCCCGGAGCCGTTGACCGACCAGCTGGCGGAACTGTTCCGGCTGCTGACGCCGATCGAGAACTGCTATGCCTTTCCCGGCAAGGCGGGCCTCGGCGAGCTGCGCCGGCTCCACGAGACCGGTGACCGGCGCCGGCTGGCGGAGCGCGCGGACGACCTGAACCTGGCCCTGGGCACGGACACCTACCGCAATGTCTCGACGGCACCGGAACACCCCGAGGAAGCAGTCACCGAGGAGCCGTCCTCGCACGAGCCCGCGGCCAAGCCGTACTTCGAAGTGCTCGTCGTCGGAGATCTCGACGAGACGGAGGAACAGGCGCTGCGGGAGACCCTGCGCCACCTGCGCCGCGCCGAGGACGAGTTCGTCTACGACCTCGTCGTGGCCCCCAGCTTCGAGGACGCGGTGATCGCGGCGCTGGTGAACCCCAGTCTTCAGGCCGTCGTCATCCGCCGCCGATTCGCCAACCGTTCCCGGCACGACCTGCAGGTGGTGCGGCGGTTCTTCGAAGGAACCGCCGCCGAGGCCCTCCCGGAGGAGGACCGGTTCGAGCAGCGGGCCCAGGCGCTCGGCGCCCGGTTGCTGGAACTTCGGCCGGAGCTGGACCTCTACCTGATGACGGAAGGGGCGGTGGAGAGAACCGCCGGCACGCTCAGCCGGGGCTTCGCCCGGGTCTTCCACGCCCGGGAAGGGCTCCTGGAACTGCACCTGTCGATCCTGCACGGCATCGGCGAACGCTACACGGCACCCTTCTTCACCGCTCTGCGAGCGCACAGCCGGCGCCCGACCGGGGTCTTCCACGCTCTGCCCATCTCCCGCGGTACCTCCGTGGTCGGCTCCCACTGGATCCCGGAGATGGCCCGCTTCTACGGGCTGAACATCTTCCTCGCCGAGACGTCCGCCACCAGTGGCGGCCTGGACTCGCTGCTGGAGCCCACAGGTCCGCTGCGGGAGGCGCAGGACCTCGCGGCCCGGGCGTTCGGTGCCCGGCAGACGTACTTCGTCACCAACGGCACGTCCACCGCCAACAAGATCGTGGTGCAGGCCCTGGTCCGGCCGGGCGACATCGTGCTCGTGGACCGCAACTGTCACAAGTCGCACCACTACGGGCTGATGCTCGCCGGTGCCCATGTGGTCTACCTCGACGCCTATCCGATGGACGAGTACGGCATGTACGGGGCCGTACCGGTGGAGGAGATCAAGCGAAAGCTGCTGATGCTGCGGCGGGAGGGCCTGCTGGACCGGGTCAGGCTCCTCCTGCTCACCAACTGCACCTTCGACGGGATCGTCTACAACCCCGCCCGGGTGATGGAGGAGTGCCTGGCACTCAAGCCGGACCTGGCGTTCCTCTGGGACGAGGCCTGGTTCGCCTTCGCCCGCTTCCACCCGGTCTACCGCCGCCGCACCGCCATGGCCGCGGCACGCGAGCTGACCGACCGCTACCGCGACGCGGACTACGCCGGACAGTACGCCGCGCACCGCGAGGCACTCGGGGACGACCCGGACGACGAGACCCTGCTCAGCCACCGTCTGATGCCGGATCCGGACACCGTCCGCATCCGCGTGTACGCCACCCAGTCGACACACAAGACGCTGACGTCGCTGCGCCAGGGCTCCATGATCCATGTCTTCGACCAGGACTTCAGGCACAGGGCGGCCGAGACGTTCCACGAGGCCTACATGACGCATACGTCGACGTCGCCGAACTACCAGATCCTCGCCTCGCTCGACCTCGGCCGCCGGCAGGCCGCCCTGGAAGGCTTCGAACTGGTCCAGAAGCAGCTCGAGCAGGCGGGCGTGCTGAGGGACGCGATCGACCAGCACCCGGTGCTGAGCCGGTACCTGCACTTCCTCACCACGCCCGAGCTCATACCCGCCCGGTTCCGTTCCTCCGGTGTGGACCAGCCCCTGCGGACCGGGCTGGCGAAGATGGCGGCCGCCTGGGAGGACGACGAGTTCGTCCTCGATCCGACCCGGGCGACCCTGCACATCGGCCGCACGGGCATCGACGGGGACACCTTCAAGCACGAACACCTCATGGACCGCTACGGCGTCCAGGTCAACAAGACCACGCGCAACACGCTGCTGTTCATGACCACCATCGGAACCACGCGCAGCGCGGTCGCCTACCTCATCGAGGTGCTCGTCAAGATCGTCGAGGAGCTGGAGGAGAACATCGAGGAGATGAGTCCCCGCGAACGTGCCCTGCACCATCGGCGAAGTGCCGCCCTCGGCGCCGGGTCCGCCGCCCTGCCGGACTTCAGCGCGTTCCATGCCGCGTTCCGTCCGGGCGTTCACACACCGGAGGGGGACCTGCGCAAGGCGTTCTTCCTGGCGTACGACGACGACAAGTGCGCGTACGTGATGGCGGACGAAGTCGCCGAGGCCGTGGCGGCCGGGCGGGAGGTCGTCTCGGCCACCTTCGTCACGCCCTACCCTCCGGGCTTCCCCGTGCTCGTCCCGGGCCAGGTGATCAACGAGACTGTGCTGCGGTACATGGGAGCTCTCGACACTCGTGAGATACACGGATACCGGCCCGACACCGGGTACCGGGTCTTCACCGAGTCCGCGTTGAAGGAGATGACGGCATGACGGGCAGCCAGGTGCTGCGGGCGCACGACCGGCCGGCGACGCGCTGGAAGAACGGCGGCGGTCTGACCCGGGAGGTCGCCGCAGACGGCTCCAGCGCGGGTCTGGAGGACTTCGTCTGGAGGGTGAGTCTCGCCGACGTCGCTCGCGGCGGTCCGTTCTCCTCCTTCACGGGCGTGGACAGGATCATCACCGTCGTGGACGGGGCGGGGATGGAGCTGAACGTCGACGGTGCCTCACACACCATCGCCGACGCGTACGAGCCCTTCTCCTTTCCGGGTGACGCGGTCACCGACTGCCGGCTGCTCTCCGGCCCGATCGTCGACCTCAACGTGATGACGCGGCGCACCCGCGCGACGGCGCACGTCCGCATGGCCCGTGAGACGTTCTCCGTCGTCCCGCGGACCGGGGTCCTGGTCCTCGTGATCGCCTTGACGGGCACGGTGGCCGTCGAGGAGTCCGGCGTCACCCTCGACCGGTTCGACGCGGTCCTGTTCCCGGACCGCGACGGCGGCACCCTTCGTGTCGACGGGGTGGCGGCGGTCGTCGCCCTCACCACCAGCTCCGGTTCGCCCGGGACATGACGGGGGCGGCCACACGGGGCCGACCCCGGCCGGTTTCTCAGTGTCTTCTCAGCGAGCGTCACCGAGGCTGGAGGTGTCCTGGAGACGACCGGGTCCTTTTCGCACAGGGGAAGCGAGTCCTTCTCGCATCGAAGAGGAGGAGCCCATGGTTTCCCGCACCGCAGCCCCACCCGTCTCTCCTCACCGGGGCCATGCGGCCTCGGCGACCGGGGGCACCGGTGACCGGCTGAACCGCTTCTTCGACGACGCCTGCGACCGCACTCCGTCAGCCCCGGCCCTCGAATGCGGATCGTGGCTCCTGACGTACGCCGATCTCGACGCGCGGGCCAACCGGGTGGCCCGGCACCTGCACCGGGCCGGCATCGGTCCGGGCAGCCGCGCGGCCCTGCTGCTGCCCCGGTCCGTGGACATGTACGCGTGCCTGCTGGGCGTGTGCAAGGCGGGCGCGGCGTTCGTGCCGATCGACCCGGCCGCGCCGCCGGACCGGGTCGCCTTCATCCTGGGCGACGCGGGCGCGGCCGTGGTGCTGACCACGTCGGCGCTCGCGTCCGGTGCCGCCTGGGCGGAGCGGTGCCGGACGTGTCCGGTGATCGAGGTCGACACGTGTGCCGCGGATCTGGCCGCCCTGCCGCCCGAGCGGCCCGCCGCCGCGGCCGGGGACGTGGCCGATCCGCTGGCGTACGTGATGTACACCTCGGGGTCCAGCGGCAGGCCGAAGGGCGTGGAGATCGCGCAGTCGAGCATCTGCAACTTCCTGCGCGTGGTGGCACCGATCTACGGCGTACGGCCGCACGATCGCGTGTACCAGGGCATGACCCTCTCGTTCGACTTCTCCATCGAGGAGATCTGGCCCACCTGGGCGGCCGGCGCCAAGCTCGTCGCCGGACCGGGCGGCCCCGGGCAGCTGGGCGACGATCTCGCCGGCTTCCTTGACGAACACCAGGTCACCGCCCTGTACTGCGTCCCGACGCTGCTGGCCACGATGTCCCGTGACCTCCCGCGGCTCCGCAAGGTCGTCGTCGGCGGCGAGGCGTGCCCCGCCTCGCTCGTCGAGCGGTGGAGCAGGCCGGGACGGCGCATCCTCAACACCTACGGACCGACCGAGGCAACCGTCACCGCCACCTGGCAGGAACTCCGGCCGGGGCGTCCGGTGACCATCGGCCGCCCGCTGCCGACCTGCTCGGCCGTCCTCCTGGACGAGCGGCTGCGGCCCGTGCCGCACGGCGCCGTCGGGGAGATCTGCCTGGGCGGTCCGGGCCTCGCGCGCGGCTACACGGGACGGCCCGACCTGACCGCGGAGCGCTTCGTCCAGCACCCCTCGGCGCCCGGTTCGGGCCGCCTGTACCGCACCGGAGACCTCGGCAGGATGACCGACGACGGGGAGATCGAGTACCTCGGCCGGGCCGACGCCGAGGTGAAGATCCGCGGCTACCGGGTGTCCCTGGAGGAGATCGACAACGTGCTGCTGGAGGACCCCGGCGTGGCCCAGGCGGCCACCACCCCCGTGTCACCGCGCGACGGACCCGACGGTGACCGTGTTCTCGCCGCCTACGTCGTGCCCGCCGGGGACGGCGCGGTCCCCGACGACGATCTCGCCGCCCGGCTGCACCGCCGCCTGCGCCGGTCGCTGCCCGCCTACATGGTGCCCGCGACACTGGACTTCCTCGATCGGCTGCCCGTCATGCCCAGCGGCAAGACCGACCGTACGAAACTGCCCGCACCCACCGGCCGCCGCCTCGCCGGCACCGGCCCCGTGACGCCGGTCCGCGACCGGCTCGAAGCCAGGGTGCGCGACGCCTGGGCACGGACGCTCGGCATGGACCCCGGCGAACTCTCCGCGCAGGCCGACTTCTTCACCGACCTCGGCGGTCACTCGCTGCTCGCCGCCCGCGCGGTGTCGCTGCTGCGCGACCCGGGCGGCGGACCCGGCCCCACCCTGCGCGACCTGTACGAGAACCCGACCGTGACCAGCTTCGCCGCCCGGCTGCGCTCCACGGCCGACGCCTCCCGCGCGCCGCGGCGGCCCCGCCCCGCCCCCCTGCGCCACGGCCGCGCCCGCATCGCGCGGGCCGGACTCCTCCAGGCAACGGCCTTCTACGTACTGCTCTTCCTGCTCACCGGCCCGGTGGCCGCGTCCTTCGCGCTGAGCCACGGACAGGTGTCGGGCAGCGAGGCCGCCGGGCCGGCCGTCTCGGTACTGGCCGGCTGGTTCGCCGTACGCTGGCTGGCTCCCGTCCTTCTCGCGCGGCCGCTGGCGGCGGGCATCCGGCCCGGCCGGTACCCCCTCTGGGGGGCGACGTACCTGCGGCTGTGGCTGTTGGACGTGCTGCTGCTGGGGATCAGCCCGCTGCGGATGCTCAGCGGATCCCCGCTCATGGGTCCGTACCTGCGGCTCCTTGGCGCCCGCGTCGGCCCCCGCACCACCATCGCCACCGGCTTCGTCGGCCTGCCCACGCTGCTGGGCGTCGACCGGGACGCCACGATCGGCTACGGCGCCACGCTGCGCCCCTGGCAGGTCGCCGACGGATGGGTCACCATCGCCCCGATCACCGTCGGCGAGAGGGCGTACGTCGGCGCCAACGCGGTCCTCGAACCAGGCGCCTACCTGGGCCCCGGGTCCGCGCTCGGTGAGCAGTCCGTGTCGGGCCCGGGCAAGGCCGTCCCGGCCGGAGCGCGCCGCGCCGGATCGCCCGCACGCCCGGTCGAGGCACTCGCCCCGCTCGTCGAGACGATGCTGCGCGACCGGACCGAGGCGGATCGCTGGCGGCCCCGCCAACTGGCCGCCGTCGTGCTCGGTCTGGTCCTGCTGGAGTCCATCGTGGTCGCCGCGGCCGTGCCGAGTGCCGCCCTTCTCTGGTGGGCCTGGTCGAGCGGTGACACGACCGCCGCTGTCGCCGCGACCCTCTTGTCCGGCCCGGTCTTCGTGGCCACGGTGTGCGTGGTCGTCGCCGCCGTGAAGCGCGCGGTCCTGCCGAGGACACCTCCCGGAATCCATCCGGCGCGCTCGGCCCTGGGCGTGCGCAAGTGGATCGCCGACAAGCTGCTGGAGCAGAGCCTCACCCTCACCAACTCGCTCTACGCCACGCTCTACACCGTCCCGTGGCTGCGGCTGCTCGGCGCCCGCGTCGGCCGGCGCGCCGAGATCTCCACCGCGGCGCACATCGATCCCGACCTGCTCACCCTCCGCGACGGCAGCTTCGTCGCCGACATGGCCGGCGTCGGCGTAGCCGCCTTCGCGGCCGGACGCATGGCCTTCGAACCCACCGACATCGGCGAACGAGCCTTCGTGGGCAACGCGGCGCTCGTCCCGGCCGGGACGAGGCTCGGCCCCGGCTCTCTCGTCGGCGTGGGCACGGTGCCACCCCCGGAGCGCGTGCCCGACGGCAGCACCTGGCTCGGCTCACCTGCCCTGCGGCTGCCGGTGCGCCAGGACAGCGGGTCCTATCCGGAGGAGAAGACGTTCCGGCCCACCCGCAAGGCCGTACTCGGCCGCCTGGCCATCGAGTTCTTCCGCGCCACCCTGCCCATGTCCGTGCTCGCGACCGCCGCCTTCCTGTACCTGCTCGCCCTGTCGGACACCGCCCGCCGCACCGGGCCGTGGGTGCCGCCGCTCGTGTCGCCGCTCTTCGCCGCCGGGGCGGTGCTGGCGGTCATCGGGTGCTGCGTGCTCGCGAAGTGGGTCGTCGCCGGACGGTACCGGCCGCGTGTGGAGCCCCTGTGGAGCCTGTTCGTGCGCCGCACGGAGTTCGTCACCGGCCTCTTCGAAGCGGCGGCGGTACCCGCGGGCGTGGGCGCCCTGGTGGGGACGCCCTTCCTGCCGCCGGTGCTGCGCCGGCTCGGTGCCCGCATCGGACGGCGCACCTGGATCGGCACCACGTACCTCACCGAGTTCGACCTCGTCGAGGTGGGCGACGACGCCTCGATCGGCATGTTCGTCTCCCTCCAGACCCACCTGTTCGAGGACCGTGTGATGAAGATGTCCACGGTGAGCGTCGGCCCCGCCGCGAGCGTGGGTACGCGGACCGTCGTGCTCTACGACACGCAGGTGGGCGCCGGTGTCCGGCTCGGTGCGCTGTCCCTGGTGATGAAGGGCGAGCGTCTGACGCCGGGAACGAGCTGGCACGGGCTCCCCGCCGAAGGAGACGACAGCGCGCCTGCGGACGGCGGGCCGACGGCGTACCCGGGGTGAGGTTGCCATGACACACCTGAGGCATTCCGGGGCCGCCGCCGGGCGCCGCCCCCTCGCTCTCGTCTACCGCGGCCCGGCCTCGTCGCCCGGCTGCCCCGAGGCGGTCGCCGGACTGCTCTCCTCCGGGCCGTGGAACCTCGACGTCCGCTTCACCGGCCCCCACGAGGCGCTTCCGCTCTCGGCCGGACTTCTCTCCCGGGCCCTGCTGTACGCCCAGCCCGGTGGCGGCACGCTCGCCTCCGCCTACCGGAGACTGCGGTGGCGGCGCCGGGCGATCCGCGGCTTCGTCCGCGACGGCGGGCGCTACCTCGGGTTCTGCCTCGGCGGCTACCTCGCCGGGGCCACACCGGGCTTCGCCCTGCTCCCCGGTGACACCGACCAGTACATCTCCTCCCCGGGAGCCACCGTCCATGAGGAGAGCGACACACTGATCACGGTGACCTGGCGAGGCCGCCCCCGCACGGTGTTCTTCCAGGACGGCCCCCTCTTCGACCTCGACGAGGACGCCGACGCCACGGTCCTCGCCACCTACGACAACGGAGCCCCCGCCGCCCTCGTGACCCGCTTCGGCCGCGGGCGGGTCGCGGTCACCGGCCCCCACCCGGAGGCCACGACCGACTGGTACACCGACCACGGCCTGCCGGTGCACCACACCCTGGACCTGACCATGGACCTGGTGGAATCGGTGATGGAGACATGACCCCACCGCCGCGGCGCACACATTCCCCGGCTCCCTCCCGGGAAACAGCCGCTCCTATCCGGAGCTATCGTGGTTCTCGAGAGGCTGCCATGCGGACGCTGATCATCGAGGACGAGCGCGCACTCGCCGAGGCGATCGCCGACGGACTTGCCGCCGAGGGCTTCGTCTCGGACCTGGCACACGACGGCCCGGACGGACTGTGGCGGGCCCTCCACGAACCGTACGACGTCATCGTGCTCGACATCATGCTGCCCGGCCTGTCCGGGTACGAGGTCCTCAAACGCCTGCGGGCGGCCAGAGCCTGGACCCCGGTACTCATGCTCACCGCCAAGGACGGGGAGTACGACGAGGCCGACGCCCTCGACCTCGGCGCCGACGACTACCTGAGCAAGCCCTTCTCCTACGTCGTGCTCGTCGCCCACCTCCGGGCCCTGCTGCGGCGAGGAGCACCCGCCCGTCCCGCCGTCCTCACCGCCGGAGACCTCACACTCGACCCCGCCCGCCGCCGCTGCAGCCGTGGACACCGCGAAATCGACCTGACCACAAGGGAGTTCACCCTCCTGGAATACCTGCTCAGGCACCTCGACGAGGTGATCAGCAAGACGGACATCCTCACCCACGTATGGGACGAGCACTTCGACGGCGACACCAACATCGTCGAGGTCTACGTCGGCTACCTCCGCCGCAAGATCGACGCGCCCTTCGGCCGCCGGACCATCGAGACCGTCCGTGGTGCCGGCTACCGGCTGCGCGGCGGTGCGGGGTGACCCATGACCGCGGGCATCCGGTACTGGTGGGCCCGCCGGTCACTGCGGCTGCGCCTGACCGCCGCCGCGGCAGCGGTCATCGCCGCGGGGCTGGCCGGAGCCGCCGTGCTGCTCGTCGTCTGGCTGCACGCCAGCCTGATCAGCGGACTCGACCAGACCGCCCTGCAACGAGCCCAGGTCGTGGCGGCGGACGAGGACAGCGACCAGATCACGGCGGAAGTGCCCACCACCGACCACGGGGGAGTCGCCGTACAGGTGATCGCGGGGAGCGGGAGAGTGCTGTCCAGCTCGGCCAACCTGCGTGGCCGGCCGCGCGCCTTCACCTTCCCGGCGAGCCGGGCCGACACCCCGCACGCCCACACCGTCGACGACATTCCCGTGGGGACGGGCGGGACCTGGCGCGCCGTCGGCGTCCCCGCGGGCGCCACCCGTGACCCGGTGACCGTCTACGTGGCCGTACCCACCGAGAGCGTCGATCACGGCCTGGCCCAGCTCACCGTTGGTCTGGCCACCGGAGTCCCGGCGGTCGTCGCCGCCCTCACCGGAGTCGTGTGGCTGCTCACCGGGCGCGCGCTGCGCCCCGTGGACGGCATGCGCGCCCAGACCGCCGAGATCACCGCCTCCGACCTGAGCCGCCGCCTCGACGTACCGCCCGCCGATGACGCGCTCGGCCGGCTGGCCGCGACCCTCAACGACCTGCTGGCCCGTCTGGACACATCGACGCGGCGGCAGCGGCGGTTCGTCGCGGACGCGGCCCACGAACTGCGCAATCCCCTGAGCACCCTGCACACACGCCTGTCCGTCGCCGCGAACCACCCCGGCCTGGCCGACGGGCGGTCCCTCGCCACCGGACTCCTGCCGCAGACCGAACGGCTCACCCGGCTCGTCGACGACCTGCTCCAGCTCGCGCGGCTCGACGCCCGCCCGCGGCTGCGGGCGCGCCCCGTCGACCTGGATGAGATCGTCTTCACCGAGGTGCGCGAAGCCCGTCGGCGGACCCGGCTCGTCATCGACCAGCACGCCGTCGGCGCGGCACGGGTGGCGGGCGACGAGGACGCCCTCGCCCGTGTCGTACGCAACCTGCTGGACAACGCGCTGCGCCACGCCAGCGCCCGGATCGACGTCAGCCTCCACACGCTCGGCGACACCGCACAACTGACCGTCGCCGACGACGGGCCGGGCATCCCCGAGGCCGACCGTGAGCGCGTCTTCGGGCGCTTCACCCGGCTCGACGACGCCCGTGCCCGGGACACCGGCGGCAGCGGTCTCGGCCTCGCCATCGTCCGCGACACCGTCACGGCCCACCACGGCAGCACCCACATCGAGGACAACCGCCCCGGCGCCCGGCTGGTCGTCCTGCTGCCGACGGCGGGGCAGGGTCTTGAAGAAGGGTGACAGGGTGAAAGGCGATACCTCGGCCCCTCAGGCCGTAGTGGCACGCAGCGAGAGGAACTGGAGCACACCGAAACCGGCGACGGTCATGGCCTGCACGGGGATCCAGACCGCACCCGCGGTCGTCGGCGAGAACCAGGCGAGCATCGCGACGATGCTGAGCACGGCCCACAGCACATTGGCCTCGATGACCGCCTTCACGGCGAGGGCGGACGGCTGCTTCCGCGCGGCGAGGCAGCCGACCCCCGCGGCGTACAGCACCAGGAAGATGCCGAGGTCGAACAGCAGACCGGATCCGATGCCGAGCAGGTTGCCGACCGGCTTCGAGTCGATCATGTAGACCAGCCCGTTGACGCCGGTGACGACGGCGTCGAGAGCGAGGAAGCGGCGCAGCATGGTGTGCGGGTGGTCGGTGCGGGAGAGGGTGCCGAGCAGGGTGGCGGCGGACATGCCGATCAGCCTCCGTCGAGGTCGAGAACACGGGTCACCGGGGTCGTGGCCCGTGCGGAGTGGACCGTCGGGCCCCGGTGACTCCCACCTTGACCGGTTCCCTACGGAAGATCGATTACCGCTGAGGTAATGCGACAGGTCAGCAGGTCAGGACATGGACGCGGCGGACACCACGCGCATGCCCAGCCCGCGTACTCGGTAGATGCACGTGTCGTCGCCCCACAGCGTCGCGTCCGCCGTCGCGTAGGGTCCCCGGGCGTCCGTGCCGCTCTCCACGATGTCCATGTCCACCCGGATCAGCCGGTTGGCCGGGGTGATCTGGCCGCGGTACGTCCAGGTCGCCTCGCGGCCGGGCAGCACCGGCTCGAAGCGGGGGTGCGGGATGCCGTCCGCCGCGCCGCGCTCCAGCAGGTGGTACTGGAGCAGCTGGCACATGGCCTCGACGCCCAACGACCCAGGCTGCACCGGGTCCTGGAAGAAGTGCGCCCGGAAGAACCACTCGTCCGGGACCACGTCCTTCTCCGACCGCAGCCGCCCGAGCCTCCTGCTGCCCCCCTCCGGCCAGGAGCCGGTGATCCGGTCGAGCATCAGCAGCATGGGGCCCGGCAGCCGCGGCTCCCCGGCGCAGTGGCGAGCGGGCCGGGCGGTCAGATCGACGATGTGGTCACAGGGCTCGTCGAGGCGCGCCCGGTCCTCGGCCGACACCGAGAGACCCTGCTGGTGGTCGAAGGCCGACGGCGGGAAGTAGCCGAAGGCTGTGGACAGTTCGAACAGCGGCATCCCGTCGGCCGTGCACCTCACCCGGAACGACTCGATGATCATGTCCCCGCTGTGGGAGACACGCGTCAGCTCGGCGTGGGTGCGGACCGTGCCCGTCGCCGGAGTGACCTCACCGGTGACCGTCCCCGACCCGTCGAGGTTGCGGAACAGCAGATCCGTGTCGGTGGTCAACGCGCTGCCCACGTAAGAGGCCAGCCACCCGCAGGGTTGCAGGGCGATCTCCATCAGGACGGCGAACGGCATCGCATGGCCGCCGCTCTGCTCGAAGTACCAGGCCCGCGCGGGCACGTCGTACTCCGCGACGACGCTGCTGCCCTCTTGCATACCGCCCTGCGGACCGTCCACCGCCACGATCCGGCTCATGAAGTGGTACGGGGGACCGGGCAGCCGCGCGACCCTGCGGGTGCCGTCGAACGGCTCGTACGCGGTGCCGAACGCCTCACTCGGTCTGCCCCAGGCACACGCCAGCAACGAGGCGTAGCCGAAGGGGAGTCCGTCGGCCGCCGTCGCGACCGGCTTCTCCTCACGGTGCCCGGCCAGCCCGCCCAGCAGGGGGAGCGGCACCGGTGTACCGCTGTCCTGCACGACGGGCGGGCCCGAGCGCCGCCAGTGCGACAGCGGCCAGTCGGGCACCAGCCGCAGCGCCACGTCCTGTCCCAGGAACGCCTTCGTCCCGTCCACCCAGCCCAGCACATCGGCGTACAGCGTCGGCACCGGCCCGGCCGAGACACCGCGCACGAACACCTCGTAGACGACCCGCCGGCCGGCCGGAGTCGCCTGGCCCCGGCACATCGCCCTGACGGGCCGACCGTCGACGGGCTCGAAACGCCAGCCGTCCCGGTCCACGGTGAAGCCCATGGCCGTCAGGTAGAACGCCATCGCCTGGAGACCGCCCTGGAGCATCAGGGTGCCCGGCATGCAGGGGTCGTTCCTGAAGTGCCCCGCGAAGAACCAGTCGTCCGGCGACAGAGGGGTTTCGGCCCGCAGGTAGCCGCGGCCCCACGGCCCTCCGGCCGGGTCGAACGCTGTCACCTCGTGCAGCAGCCGCAGCCTGCCGTCGTCGAGCCCCGGTGAGCGCACGTGGGCCGCCGTCGCCTCCCAGCCGGGGCCGAAGCAGTCCGCCGGCCGCCCCTGGGCCAGGGCGCGCACCCGGTCCGCGTCGAATCGGGTCCGCCCGCAGCGCACGGCGGGCGGGTCGAGCGGCAGGTCGTCGCCGGGCGGCCGCTCGGCGGGATCCCACCGCACACCGCCGCTGCCCGTGAGTTCCTCGAGGGTGAAGAACCCGGCCTGGCCCTCGCGGACGCTGAGCCGGAGTTCGCCGTCCACGTAGCAGTCGTAGTGGAAGAAGGACAGCCGGACGCCGTCGTGCTCCGCGTGGCCGTCGACGTGGATCTCGTAGCGCAGGGTGTCGCCCGCTTCCGGCGGGCTGCCGTGGTACGTCACTTCGCAGCCGAGCAGCCGATAGGCGCGCTCGCCCCGGTTGAGGAGGTCGACGCCCAGCCAGCTGAGCAGGAGCAGATCCGCCTGGCCGGCCTCGATCATCAGCCCGGCGGGCATACGCCCGGTGGAGTCCAGGTACCAGCTGTCCGGCAGGACGTCGGTCTCCGTCCAGATCGTCCCGTCGGTGCGCACCGGGCCGGGCGCGGCGAGCGCAGCCGGCACGGCGTCGATGCCGGTGACCCGGTCCGCGAGCAGCATGGGCGGCCCGGGCATCCGGGTCTGCACCGCGTACGCGTCCTGCTCGGCGAACCGGGGGCCGAACAGCGTGGAGATCTCCCGGGAGGCGAGGTGCTCCAGTTGGGCGCGGTCGAACTTCGGCCCCGGCCTGAGGGGTGCCGTGGGTGCCGTATCCGGCGGGGGAGCGGGCACGGGTGCCGGGCGGGGCGTGGGCCGTGCGGGGGCCGGCGGCGGCCCGGCCGTCGGACGCCTTGCCGGGAGGACCGGTGGGCCTGAGGGCCGTACGGGCACGGGCGCGCCGCTCCTCAGCGCGGTGACGGCGAGAGCGGACATCCGCAGGAACCGCTGATGGGCCTCGGTGTGCCCGGCGAGGATCTCCTGGTGCAGCGCGGCGACGCGCCGGCTCTGCCGGAGGACCGCGGCACGGGCGCCGGCCTCCTGTGCCTCCCGACCGTCCCACTCCGTCGGCCGGACGTCCGGCAGGGGGCGCCGCCGCACGGCACCGGGTGCCTCTGACGGGCGGGCCGCCCGGTCCGGCACCGGCGCCAGTTCGGGGGCCCGGGGCAGGGTCACCAGGGCCGGCTCCAGCGGCGGCAGAATCGGAGGCGTGGGGACGGGCACGGTGACGGTGGGCCCGGGACGCGGGACCTCGGTGGCCGCTTCCGCGAGCCGGGCGAACAGCTCGTCGGCGCGGACCGGCACCCCGGCGGCGACGAGTTCGGCCACCGCGAGGCACGGCTGCCGCAGCCCGGTGTCGCCCGGGGTGTCCAGCGCGACGGCGACATGCTCCCGGTCGCCCAGCACCCGCTTGATCCAGCCGGTGCACAGCTTGCGCGGCCCGTGCTCCACGAAGATCCGGACGCCGTCCGCCCACGCCTGCTCGACCGTGGCGGCGAAGTCGATCGTGTTCAGCCCCTGCGCGGTGAGCGCCTCGGCGGCCCGTTCGGCCGTCGGCCGGTACGACTGCCCGGTGGCCCCGCTGTAGAACCGCACACCGGGCACGTCGACGGTGGGCTGGCGGTGGGCCTCACGCCATACCTCTCGGATGTCCGCCAACTCCGGTGTGTGGGCGGCCATGTCGTAGTCGAGCCGGATCGCGCGGTCGGCGCCGATCCTGGCCACGACGGCCGCGCACGCGCGCGACTCGCCGCCGATGACACAGACTCCGGGCGCGTTCACCGCCATCAGATGGACCGCGGCCTCGGCGGCGAGTTCGGCACGGACCGCCTCCAGGGGCGCGGTGACCAGATGGCTCGACCAGCGGGAGCCCTGGATGCCCAGGCGTTCCCAGTGGCGCCGGACCGCCCGGAGTTCACCGGTGAGTTCGGTCGTGAACAGACCGCTGTCCCGGGTGGCGTCGTACAGCCTCGCGGCGTCCGGCCAGGCACCCAGCGCCACCAGGGCGGCCGACTCGCCCGAGGAGTACCCGAGGGCGGCGTCCGGCCGAAGCCCGAGCACTTCCCGGGTGAACACGGTGTGGAGGACCGCGAGTTCGGCGGCGGCCCAGATCTGGTCGAGCACTGCGGGCTCCGCCCGGGACCGCAGTCGCGCACCGATCGCCCCGTGCCGGGCACGGACGGCCTCGCCGAGCGACGGCAGTGCGAGCAGCAGCTCGTGGCCCATACCCGGGTACGTGGCCGAGCCGTTGGTGTACACGAACGCGGTCCGCCCCGTGACCGGCCTGTCCCGGTACACCACATCGGCCGGCCGGGCACCACCCCCGGTCAGCCAGCGACGGGCGGCCTCCATACGGCCCGGCAACGCGTCGTCGTCGGCCACGAGCGCCAGCCGGGCCGGTCCGGCGCCGGACTCCGCACCGGCCTCCAGCGCGGCCAGCACCCCCTGCCGGTCGGCCCCGGAGAAGACGTGCAGGCGCGGAGCCGGGCTCCGCAGCCACGGCCGGGCGTCTCCCGCGCGCAGTCGGACACTCGCGGTGGGCCCTTCCAGCGGTGTCACCAGGGCCTTGGCGGTGTACGCGACGGCCGCGGTGTCCGCGGGACCGCCCGGACGCGGCACCGCGCGGTGCTGGAGCGACAGCGCCGCGACCGCGACGGAGACCAGACCATGCGCGGCGTGAGCGCGCCCGAAGACGGATGCCGGGTCGAACACCGCGTCCGGGCCGTCCCCGATGACCATGTCGGGTGCGCCGGCGGAATCCTCGTCGAGCAGGGCGACGACGGTGTCGCCGTCCCTGCGCGCGGTGTCCAGGGACTTGAGGACCAGGACGACGGCGGCGTCTCCCGGTTCGTCCTCGTGTCCGAGTTCCCGCTGGGCGGCCCGGTGCACCGCCTCGCAGGACAGGTCGGTGGCACCGACGAGCGCGGCGTCGACCTCCCCGGACCGGACGGCCCGGGCCGCGAGCTCCAGCGCCACCAGCCCGGACGCCTCCTCCGCCGAGACCGCGAACCCCGGTCCCGCCAGGTCGAGTTGGGTGCTGATCCGATTCGCCACGAGGTTCGGCATGCTGCCCACCACCGCCTCCGCGGTCATGGGCGGCACGAACGCGTCCCGGGCGAGGCCCGCCGACGCTGCCGTGGCGGGCAGACCGGCCTGTTCCAGCCAGTGGGGAACCCGCCAGCGGGCACCCGCCCGGGCCACCTCGGGGTCCACCCCCATGCCGACGACCACCATGGTCCGCTCCCGGGGCAGGGACACCGACCGTACGGCCTCACGGGCGGCCTCCAGCACCAGGAGCTGATGACGCACCGTTCGCCGAAGGGCCAGCGGCGGGAAGCACAGGTCCCTCAACTCCACGGCGATCTCCGTCGCGGGGCCACGCCGTTCACCGCCCAGCACCGCCCGCCGGAAGTCCTCGGTACAGGTCCCGTCGCCGACGCGGGCGCCGAGAGCCACGATCGCCACCGGTGCACGGCCGCCCGGCGATTCCCGCGTCCGGGCCGGGGCGGGCACGGCGGCGGACGTCGGGCGGTTCGGCCGCGGAACGGCCGGCACCGGGTCGCCGTCCGGAAGGTCCACCACCAGATGGGCGTTGGTCCCGCCGAACCCGAACGCGCTCACCGCCGCCCGGCGCTGCCCCGACCACGGTTCCGGCGCGGTCAGCACCCGCAACGGCGTGCCCGCCAGCGCCTCCAGCGGAAGTTCCGCGCCGAGCGTCGCCGGACGGACCCCCGCGCCCAGCGCGCCGAGCACCTTCAACAGCCCGGCCACGCCCGCCGGGGCCAGCAGATGTCCGACGTTCGACTTCACCGAACCGATGGGCACGTCGTCACCGGCCCCGAAGACCCGCGCCATGCCGCGCGCCTCCACCGCGTCCCCGACCGGCGTCCCCGTCGCATGGCACTCGACGAGCGACACGCTCTCGGGCGCGACGCCCGCCGCGTCGTACGCCAGGCGCATGGCCCGGACCTGGCCCTCCTCCGACGGACTGATCAGCCCGGCGCCGCGCCCGTCGTTGGACAACCCGACACCGCGGATCACCCCGAGTACGGGCAGACGGGCGGCGCGGGCCTCGGACAGCCGCATCAGGGCGACGAACCCGGCGCCCTCGCCGTGCACCAGCCCGTCCGCGTCCCGGTGGAAGGGCCGGCTGCGCCCGGTGCGGCTCGTCGCGGACAGCCCGCAGAACCCCACGTGCAGGTAGAGGGGGTCCGCCCGGCTGACCGCACCGGCCACCATCAGGTCCGCCGTGCCGTCGTGCAGCCGGTCGCACGCCAGCTTGACCGCGTACAGCGACGACGCGCAGGCGGCGTCGAGGGACCACGCCCCCGCGCCCAGCCCGAGCGCCCGGGCCGCGAGCCGGGCGGGCAGCCCGGACGAGAAGCGGTTCCGGGCGTCGGGCCGCTCCCGGCGCTCTCCTGTCAGCAGGGCGTCACGGAGCGGGGGTCGCTGGGCGGACAGCCAGACGTGCTCGGCGAAAGCCGCCCCCGAGGGCGTGGGATAGGACAGGTTTCCCAGCACGAGCCCGGCGCGCGGCAGCGGGCCCTCGCGGCCCGCCTCCGTGAGCGCCTGCCGGACGCCGTACATGACCCAGTGGAAGAGCGGGTCCAGCGACAGGATCCGCTCCGGGGCGATCCGGAAGCCGCTCGGGTCGAAGACGGACTCGAACCCCCGTACGTACCCCCCGACATCGGTCCAGGTGCGGTCGAGGTGGTCGTCCACCGAGCCCATGGCCCAGCGGCGCGGCAGCCGCCACCGGCCCTCCGGGACGACCGACAGGCTGGTGCGGCCCGCGGCGACGTTGTCCCAGAACGTGTCCGGATCGAGCGCGTCGGGCAGTACACAGCCCCGGCCGACGACGGCGATCGGTTCGAATTCCATGCGGGTCTCACTTCACGGCAGGGCACGTGGGCAGGGCAGGGCAGGTTCGCGGGGGCTGGGGGCTGGGGGCTGGGGGCTGGGGGCTGGGGGCTCGGGGCTGGGGGCTCGGGTGGCGCCGGGGCTCAGGAGGGGCGGCGGACGAGTTCCACGCCGAGCAGTTCCAGGCGGACGGCTCCGTCGGAGTCGATCAGCGCCACGTCGCAGCGCGCCCCCGTGCTGTGCACCTTCCGGCCCCGCAGCACACACCGCACGGTGCCGTCCACGGGGCCGCGCCGGTGCACCCTGCACTCCGCGACGGCCATCGGCAGCGTCGCCGCACCGAGTGCCTCCTGCGCCCAGACCAGGGCGAGTTGGAGCGCGCCGTCCACGGCGGCCGGGTCGAGCGGCCAGTGCTCACCCGGCCAGTCCAGGGCGCGTACGCCCGCGACGGCCGCCTCGGCTCCGTGCTCCGAAACACCGTTCAGCGAGCGGACGGAGCGGAACCGGGGGCCGTGGAAGAGGCACTCCCCGTCGTACAACTCGGCGCGGTCCAGCGGCTTGAGGCCGTCCGGGCCGCCCCACGCGACCGGATCCGGCGCTTCGACCCCGGTGTCCAGCACGGCCCGGAAGTGCGCCATCCCGCTGTCCCCCCGCAGTACCGCCTCCAGCCCCGACGGCGAACCGGCCGCGCCCCGGCTGCCGTGCACGGTGAGCAGGTGGCCTGTGCCGGCCAGTTCGGGCAGGGCGCACTTCTTGTACACCCGCAGGTCGCGCAGGACGAGCGGGCCGGCATCCGGCAGCCAGGCGGTGGCCGCCCCCGCGAACCAGTTCAGGACCATCGCCACCGGCAGCACGGGAACCCCGGCGATCGCGTGGTCGGCCAGTTGCGGCAGGCTGTCCGCCCGGACGAGCAACTGCGTCGGACGCGGATCGCCCGCCGGGGACAGGGCCGCCGGATCGTCCCCGGCCACCAGGACGACACGGGCCTCACCGGCTGGGCCGCCCAGCTCGGCCGTGAACGCGGCCGCCCCCTGCTCCAGAGGGATCAGCGGAACCCCGGACCGGCTGAAATGCCCGACCAGAGCGGGCGTGACCATACCGCCGCGCCACGGACCCCAGGCGACGCACCGCACCAGGCAGCCGGGGCGGCGGGCCTGTTCGGCGGACGCGACCTGACCCAGGATCTCGTTGGCCATGGCGTAGTCGCTCTGACCCGCGTTGCCGGACACGGCGGCCACCGAGGAGAACAGGCAGATCACGTCCAGCGGATCGTCCGCCGTCGCGGCCAGCAGCGCGCGCAGACCGTCCACCTTGGTGGACATCACCAACTCGACCTGCTCGTCGGTCTTGTCGGCGATCAGCTTGTCGGCCAGCACTCCAGCACCGTGCACGATGCCGGTGACCGGCCCCCACGCGTCACGTACGTCGCGCAGCGCGGCGGCCACGGCGTCGCCGTCGCGGACGTCCACCTGGACGTACCGGACGGGGGACCCCGCCTCCTCCAGCGCCGCGAGCGTCGCCCGCACCTCGCGCGCGGCCAGGATCTCCCGGGCCCGCGCCGCGATCCGGGCGGGTGAGGAGTCCGCAGCGTCGTCTGTGGAGCGCTCGGCGAGCAGCCGGGTGAGCGTCGGCTCGTCGGCGGCGGACGCGAGCCCCTCGGGCTCGGGAACCGGTGCCGTCCTGCCCAGCAGCACGATCCGCGGACGGTGGGTCCTGGCCAGGTCCAGCAGCGCGGCGGCGGTCACCCCGCGGGCTCCTCCGGTGGCCACGATCACCGACTCCGACGTGATCCGCCGGATGCCGCCGGGCATCACCGGCGCGGGTACCGCCCGCAGGGTGGTGCGGGTACCGTCCGCACGAAGACCGACCTCCGGGTCGGGGCCGCCGTCGAGCAGTTCCCGCACGATCGCCTCGGCGACCTCCTCGTCGCTCCGGCCGCCCCGCTCGCAGTCGACGGCCTTGACCGAGACGCCCGGCCACTCCTTCGCCGCGGTCCTGGTCAGACCGGCGACCCCGCCCAGCCATGCGCGGTCGGGTGCGTGCCCGCCGAGCCCGAAGTCGCCTCCGGTGTCCTGCACGGTCACGAACAGCCCTTCCTGTGCGGCCGCTTGTGCCGCCGTCGTGCACGCCGCCGCTGGTGCCGCCACCGTGCGCGCCGCGCGGAACACCGACCGGTGGACCTCCCGCGCATCGTCCGGCGCGCCGCCCCCGGTCAGCCCGCCGAGGTGTACGACACGGCGCGCGCCCTCGGGAACCTCCGCCACGGCGGTGGCGTCCACGCCGTGCTCCACGAGCTTCCGCGCGACGAGGGCGGTGATCGCAGAGCCCTCGGGGCCCCCGTCCGTCACCACGAGCGGCCCGTCCAGGAGCCCCGCTGTCGCCAGGCCGGACGCCGGAGATTCCACCGCGCGCTGTACCAGCCTCGTCAGCGCCGTCTCCTGCCCGGAGCCGGTGCGCATGGCGGGGATCTCCGGGACGGCGGCGGGCGTCTCGGCGGGGGACCCGGTCACGGCCGGGGAGTCCGGCGCGGGGGCAGCGGGCGGCCGGCCGCCCGCGGTGAGCGCCTCGACGATCTCGCGCAGCGTGCGGAGCTTGCCGAGTTCTCCGACGTCTCCCGTCGCCACGTCGCCCACGCTCCGGCGTACGGCCGACAGGATCTCGACGCGCTTGATCGAGTCGACTCCCAGATCCGCCTCCAACTCCATGTCCACGTTGAGCATCTCCGCCGGGTAGCCGGTGAGCCGGGCCACCACCGAGAGCAGTAGTTCCTCGAGTGCGGGTGCCGACAGAGGCGCGGCATCGGTGGCCGGGGACGGGGGATTCACCGGGACGGCGGCCGGTGCCCGGTGCTCGGCGGCGACCGGTGCGGGCGAGAACGCCTCTCCGGGGTCGGCGGGAACGCGGGCGGGCATGGCCTCGGGAACGCCGGCCGCCACCGGGACCGGCGTCACGGGCGCCGGAACCTGCCGGGGCGCCGAAGGACGGGGGAGGGGCAGCGGTGCCGCGGGAGCCGGGGCGTCGAGCCCACCGCCCACGCTCCGCACGCCGAGCATCGCGGCCAGGGTGGTCTCGGCCATCCGAAGAAAGGCCACATGGCTGTCGGTCAGCATGCGTTGACAGGCCGCGTGGGCCTCCGCCGTCTGCCGCTGGACGCTCTCCACCGCGGCGTACCACTCGGCGCCCAGGGCGGCCCCGGGCTCGGCACTGTACGCGGCGACGGCGTCGTACGCGGGCTCCGGATCCTGGACGGGTGCCGTCCCGGACGCCGCCGACTCCGGCGCGTGGGCGGGAGCGGGGGTGTACGCGGACATGGGAACCGCCGGGATGTCGGACATGGGTACGGGATGCGGGTGGGGATGTTCCGACACAGGCGCAGGCGCAGGCGCAGGCGCAGGCGCGGGCGCAGGCGCGGGCGCAGGCGCGGGCGCAGGCGGCGCCGGCGGTTCGGCGGCTTCCGTGCGAGGCGGGTAGAGCTGACCGTAGTTGGCTCCGCTGATCTTCACGGTCATCCGGGGCGCGCGCTCCTTCACTGAGGTTCCAGGCGAGGCGTACGGCGCCCAGAGGGGATCGAAGTCGAAAGGGACACCGCGTACGGCGAGTTCGCCGAGGGCGGTGTGCAAGGTGGTGACGCCGGACCGGTCCGGCCGGTCCAGGGGGACGGCCGCGTGCTCGCGGTCACCGAGGATCTGTCCGACCAGGCCGGTCAGCGCGGTTCCCGCGCCGACCTCGACGAAGGTCCGCACTCCCGCCGCGTACATCGCCTCGATCTGGTCCTGGAAGAGCACCGGTGAGGCCAGATGGCCGGCGATCCGGCGGCGTACCTCGTCGGGCGATGACGGGTACGGGGCCGCGTCCGCGTTGCCGTACACCTCGATCCGGGGCTCCGTGAGCGGGACCGTGCGCAGGAACGCGGCGAGCGGCTCACCGGCCGGGGCGACCAGCGGGCTGTGGAACGCGGTCGACGTGCTCAGCCGGCGTGTGCCGACACCCTCGGCCGCGAACCTCTTCTCCGCGCGCGCGACAGCCTCCGTCGTACCCGAAAGCACCACCTGGCGCGGCGAGTTGTGGTTCGCCGGCCAGATGTCGCCGAAGTCGTCGGCGGCCAGCACCGACACCACGTGCTCGCGGTCCGCCGCCACGGCCAGCATCGCGCCCGGTACGACGGCGGCGTCCCGCATCAGTTCACCGCGCCTGCGGGCCAGACCGACCAGCGCGTCGGCGTCCAGGACGCCGGCGCCGTGCAGCGCCACCAGCTCACCGAAACTGTGGCCCGCGACGCAGTCCGGTCGCAGCCCCAGACCTCCCAGTACGTCCAGCAGCGCGAGCGCGTGCACCGCGAGCGCGGGCTGCGCCCACTCGGTGGCGGCCAGACGCGCCGCCTGTGCCTTGCGTTCCTCGTCGGTGAAGGCGGGCGGCGGGAACACCACCCGGTGGAGGGGCCGCCCGTCGAACCGGGTGCCGCCCAGCCGGTCCCACACGGCCTGGGCGGCCGGCGACAGCATCGCGAGGTCGGCGCCCATCCCGACGTACTGGGATCCCTGCCCGGGGAACAGGAAGGCGAGCCGGCCGGGCGCCGGGCCCCCGAAGGCGTACCGGACGCCGTTCGGTGTCGAGAACGCCGCGCCGGGCCGCTGCCGGATCAGCGTGAGCGCCTGCGCGCACTTCTCCCGCAGATCCTCGGCGCCGGTGGCGACGACGGCCAGTCGCACCGGGTCGGTGGGCGAGAACGCGCGCTGGCTCTCCCGGGCGAGCACGGCCAGCGGACGATCGCCGTCCGCCTCCGGAGGCACCAGGTCGGACGGTGACGCACCGCTGAACAGGACGAGTTCGCTCGGCGCGGAGCGATGGCGCGGCGGCACCCGGGCCGGGGTGCCCGAGGGCACGTACTCCTCCAGCGTGACGTGGAAGTTGCTGCCCCCGAAGCCGAAGCTCGACACCGACGCCCGGCGCGGATGACCGGCGGGCCGTACCCACGGCCGGGTCTCGGTGTTGACGTAGAACGGGCCGTCCGGGGCTGCGGCCGCCGGGATCGGCCGGTCGACCTTGATGGTCGGCGGCAGCACCTTGTGGTGCAGGGCCATGACCGCCTTGAGCAACCCCGCCGCACCCGCCGCGCACTTGGTGTGCCCGATCTGCGACTTGACCGAGCCGAGCGCGCACCACTGCCCGTCCGTATGCCCCGACGCCTCGAACACCTCGCGCAGGGCGGTCAGTTCGGCGGCGTCCCCGGCCTTCGTACCGGTCCCGTGCGCCTCGACCAGCTCCACGGTCTGCGGACCGTAGCCCGCCTGCTCGTACGCGCGGCGCAGAGCCCGTGCCTGACCGTCGGGAAGCGGCGCGTAGATCGCCGTACTCCTGCCGTCGGACGAGGTGCCGATGCCCCGGATCACCGCGTGGATCCGGTCTCCGTCCCGCTCCGCGTCGGACAGCCGCTTCAGTGCGTACATGACGACCGCCTCGCCGAGCAGGGTGCCGTCCGCCGCGTCCGAGAACGGACGGCAGTCACCGGTGCGGGAGAGCGCGGGCGTCTTGGAGAAGCACAGGAACATGCCGATGTCGTTCCCGGTGTCCACGCCTCCGCTGATCACCAGGTCGGCCCGCCCGAGCGCCAGTTCACCGACCGCCGTGGAAAGGGCCGCCAGGGAGCTGGCACAGGCGGCGTCGGTGGTGTGGTTGATGCCGTGCAGGTCGAACCGGTTGGCGATCCGGCCCGCGACCACATTGCCGAGCAGGCCCGGGAAGGTCGACTCCTGCCATGGGCTGAAGTGCGCCGTGATGCGGTCGCACACGGCTCGCGCCTCGGCCTCGGCGAGGCCGCTCTCCCGCAACGCCTTCAGCCACACGGGGCGTTGGGCGCGGCCGTACATGTGCGGGAGCAGTTCCAGGGCGGCCGCGCCGAGGACGACGCCAACGCGGTCCCGGTCCAGGCCCGGCAGACCACCGGCGTCGGTCAGCACCTGGTCGGCGACCATCAGGGCGAGCAGTTGGGAGGTGTCCGTCGCCGTCAGGTTGGCGGGTGGCACACCGTACGCCAACGGGTCGAAGTCCACCTCCGGCAGGAAGGCGCCCCGGCGGGCGTACGTCTTGTCGGGGGCGGCCGGGTCCGGGTCGTAGTGGTCCGCCACCAGCCAGCGGGAGGCGGGAACTTCGGTGATCAGGTCCCGGCCCCCGGTCACGATCCGCCAGTAGCCGGCCGCGTCCGTCGCGCCGGGCACCAGGGCGCCGACACCGACCACGGCGACGGGCACCTGCCCGGGGGTGGAGGCGGGCACGGTGGAGGCGGACACGGTATCTCCTCGGAGCTGGACGGCTGCTGCTGACGCCCGCGGGGCGCCGGGGCCGCTCATGCCAGCCCGCACGGGGTGTAGGCGAGCGCCTCGGACGGCAACGGGACTCCGTAGGTGCGCAGTTGATGAGCGCGGGTGAGCACCGCGGCGCCTTCGAGCAGGTTGAGCGCGATCTGCACCACGGACCGGTTCGCCGGGTCGGCCAGGAACGTGCCCGCGACCCAGCGGTTGAACGCGCCCATCGCCGGTCCGCACCAGATCTGGTAGTCGGCACGCCGGGCCGTCTCGCCGGTGATCGCCCACCGGCTGGAACTGCCCAGGTACCAGCGGAAGACCAGCGCCATACGGTGCCTGGGATCGGCCTCCGCACGCGTGATCTCCGAGGGGTCGCGCCGCTCCCAGAACGCGCGCGTGCGCTGCCAGACCTCGTCGAACGAGGCGCGCAGCACGTCCCGTTCGAGCGTGGCGCGCACCGTGGGAGGGATCTCCTCCAGCGAACCGTGCGCCCGGTACGCCGCGTGGAGCCTGTCGGCCCGCCGCGCGAACATCGTCCCCCGGGACAGCACTTGCAGCGTGACCCCGAGTTCGAACATGTCCGCCGCCGGCGCCATGGCCACGTCGGCGACATCCGCCTCGCAGAGCATCGCCTTGGCCTCGTCGGACAGGCCCGCCTCGACGGCCGTCTGGTTCACCGATCCGACGACCACGTAGGACGCGCCGAGGGCGAAGGCGGCGGCCACCGCGGCCGGCGTGCCCAGCCCGCCGGCCGCGCCGATCCTGACCGGCCGGGGGTAGCCGAACCGCCGGCACAGCGCGTCGCGCAGCAGGACGATCCGCGGCAGCAGGGCCGACAGCGGCCGGTTGTCGGTGTGGCCTCCGCTGTCGGCCTCCACGGTGATGTCCTCGGCCACCGGAACCCGGGCCGCCAGACCGGCCTCCTCCGGGGTGAGCCTCCCGTCGGCGACGAGCCGGTCCAGCAGCGCCGCCGGGGCGGGGGAGAGGAACCTCTCGGCCACCTCGGGCCGGGAGACCTTGGCGAGCATCCGCGTGCGCCGGACGATCCCGCCGTCGGCGCCGCGGCGCAGTCCCCGGGCCGAGCACAGCACGACGGCCGGGGTCAGTTCCATGAACGCCGACGCCGAGATGCGGGGCACACCGCGGTGCGACAGCAGCTCGGCGACGCGGAACTCCAGCGCGGGTTCGGCCGGTGAGTGGATGAGGTTCACGCCCCAGTTCGGCCGGGACCGCAGCTCCTGGGCCAGCGCGTGCACGGCCCGCTCCACCTCGGTGTACGCCAGGCCGCCGGCGCCGAAGAACCCGAGCATCTCCGCCCGCGCCATCGCGGAGACCATCCGGGTGGTCGAGATGCCGTTCGCCATTTCCCCGGCCACATAGGGGAAACGGACGCCGTGCGCCTCGCAGAACGTGCGCCCGCCGAGCCACTCGGGGTACAGCGGCGGCAGCGTACCGAGCACCGGGCCGTCGGGTACGGGGCCGGTCGCGAGGCCCAGCTCACGGCCGCTCGGCCCGCCGACGATGTGCACGGGTTCCCGGATCCGTCGGGCACGGGCGGCGATCTCCTCCAGGGAGAAGACCGGTGAGGACGCGGTGGGGGCGTCGGGGGCGGAGAGGACGGGCACGGAGGGGCTCCAGCGGGAGAGGAGGTGTGCGGGTCAGGCGTACCGGGCGGACGGGAAGGCGGCGGTGGGCGTGGGCGATGGACCGGCGGTAACCGGGTCCCTTAGGGCCAGTCCGGACCACAGGTGGTCGAGGTCCACCCGGCCGGAGGCTGCCGACGACCCGAACAGGGCCCGGACCCGGGTGTCGTCGAAGCGCCGTCGGTGGGTCAGGTAGGCCGTCAGACCCGGGTAGAAGTCCACCAGCGCCTCCAGCGCCGACGGGTCGTCCGGCTTCGTGGCGACCAGGTCGATCGACAACCGGACCAGCCGTTCCAGCAGGGTCACGATCGTCGGCACGGGCACGTCGCGGTCATGGACGACGTGGTACGTGTCGACTCCGCCCGAGGGCGTCAGGCCGGCCAGCCGCACCATGACCTCGGCCGCGTGCTCCACCGGCATCAGGTTCAGATGACCGTGGCGATGACCCACCAACCGGATGCGGGGACGGCCGCCAGGGCCGGCGCTGCGGGGGCCCGCGGACTCGGCGCCGTCGTGATCCGGGCTGCCGGGACCGGCGGTGCGTCGCGCGTCGCGCAGGATCCGCTCGATGACCTGAAGCGGGTGCGAGGGCAGGTCCGGGTGCGGCGGCAGGTCCGTGACCAGGATGCTCGGCCGCAGCACCACGACCGGACGGCGGTGCTCCCGCGACCACGCGTGGACCAACACCTCCGCCTCGTACTTGGAGCGTTCATAGGCGTTCTCGAAGCCGTACGCGTCGTCCAGCTCGTCCTCGTACGCCACCCCCTCGCGCCGACTCCCGGCCACGAACGCGGTACTCACGTGGTGGACCACGGGTCTCGCGCGTCCGGCGGCGGCCAACTCCAGTACGTGGCGGGTCCCTTCGACGTTGGTCCGGCGCAACTCGGGTAGCTCACCCTCAAGGTTGATGCTGCCCGCGCTGTGCCAGATCGCGCCGAGACCGTCGGCCAACTCCTGGAACGCGCGCCCGGACAGGCCCAGCCCGGGCCGCTCCAACTCGGTCTCCACCACCCGCAGCCGGCCGGGGAGTCCGGCGACGAACGCCTCGGGTTCGCCGGTCAGCGCGAAGAACCGGGTGATGCGGTGCAGCGCGTCGCCCGACCCCGCGTGGGCCAGGACCGTCACCGACCGGTGTGTGTCGAGCAGGCGGCGCAGCAGGCGCAGTCCGAGGAATCCGGTGGCGCCGGTGAGGGCGACGTGCATGACCTTGGCTCCAAGGGCTCCGAAAAGGGACAGGACCACGACCGCGTGCGAGGGCGGTGAAGACTGGGCCGCTGCGGCGGCCGGGGAGGGGGGTGCAGCCGACCGTCCCATGGCGCGGCATGACACCGGCGGGCGCGGCCTGATGATCGCCGACGCAAGGCACACAGTGTCAGACGGTGGACGGTGCCGGAGCTTCTGAACCCGTCGGCTCACCTGAACGGATGACCCGGGCCACGGTCTGTGCGTGTCCCGGACGGCCCTTGAAAGCCCCCGTCGCGAGCCAGGGCGCCCGGCCGTAGGGACGCGACGGAGCAGCCGCGACCGAGCGGGCCACTGGGAGGACTGTCCTCCCTTCGGGTGATCCCGCCGGCGGTGGTGGAGAGGCGGTTCCGGGTGGTTCCGCCTCGCCGCCGGCGGGCGGTGCGGGGCGTCGAGCCCGGTGGGGCAGGGGGGAGCGCGTACTCCCGGCGCGGGGGAAGCCCGTGCTCCGGTGCGCCTGCGGGCGCGTACGGCCGCTCACCACCGCCGGATATAAACCGTGTTGATCCAGGCCGAGGTGACGCGTTCGGCGCCGCCACGGATCCGTACTCGTCGGCGGCCCTTCTGATCGGTGATCCATCCCGCGGTCGGTCGGGATGGCCGACGGCCCGGCCTCGCCCCGCCTGCCCGTCCCTCGGCACGAATGGAAGTTCCCCGATGCCCGAATCCGTTGAGCCGGCCCAGTCCGTTCCCTGCCCCAGCCGCCCCACCCACACGGTCGACCGGGCCTTCCTCAGCATGGAACGCCGCCACCCCGACGTCCGCTGGGACGCCGGCGGCGTCGCGTATCTGAGCGGTCCGCCCCCGAGCCTGGCGGACCTCCGCGCCTACGTGGGCTTCCGCCTGGGGCGGCTGCCCCTGCTCACGAGCCGGGTCGAGGGCGGCCCACGGCGCCCCCGGTGGCGGCCGGACGCCGACTTCAGCATCGACCGGCACGTCCACGAGGTCGTCGCGGAGGGCCCCGAGGGGTGGGACGCCGCCCTGCACACCGCGCTCAACGCGTCCTTCACGCCCGGCACTTACTGGGGAGTCTGGCTGGTCCACGGCCACGCGCCCGACGAGTACGCCCTGTGCTACCGCTTCCACCACGCCTGCCAGGACGGTTCGGCCGCCGCCATGACGTTCCGCGCCATGCTGGGCGAGGGGGAGGCCTCGGCCCGCCCGGTGCCGGGGAAGGGCCGCCTGACCGGTCTGCCCCGGCGGGTGGGCACGGCCGTCGGGCTGGCCGCGAAGTTCGTGGCCGGCTCCCTCGCGGTCCGCGGTCACCGTCCGGCCGTCCCCTTCGTTCCCACGGGAGAGCGGCGGTTGTGGCGGGGCCGAGTCCCGGCGGACGCCCTCCGCCGGATCGGCGCGGCACGTGGCGGATCGGCCCATGACGCCCATCTGGCCGCGCTCGGGGGGGCGTTGTCGGCCTGGTCGGCCAAGTCCGGTGTACGGCTTCCCCGGGTGACGGCGCTGCTGCCCGTGGACGCACGCCGTCCGGACGAGGAACAGACCTGGGGCAACCGCTGTTTCGCGCTGCCGCTGGAGCTGCCCGTACGGACCGCCGCGGAACGCGGCACAAGGCCTCAGGACGGCGACGCGCCCCTGCGGCGGCTGGAGCACGTCATGGCGACGACCCGGAAACTGCGGGGGGAGGCCTGGCGGCAGGCGATTCAGGACCTGGTGTGCCACATGCCGGACCGCCCGACCGAGTGGTACCTGCGAAGGATGCTCTCCCCGCGCGTCACCCAGGTCATGGCCACGTCCATGCCGGTCGCCGACAAGGGCAGCCTGGGGAACACCCAGGTGACGGGGGTCGCCCTGCTCCCCCTGCTCGTGCCCGGACATCTCTTCGGAGTGGGCCTGTCGTTCTTCGGCAGCTGGGCCGAGGTGGCCTTCGTGTCCGACCGCGCCCTTCCGCTCGGGGAGCGGCTTCCGGAACTGTGGGAGCAGGCCGTCGGTGAGCTGGAGGGGGCCGTGGCCCCGGAGTGACTGAACCGGCACCGGGGGCCGTACCCAGCGCTTGCGTGCGGCCCCCGGGCCAACCGATCGTGTCGGAGCGCCACTTCGCGTCCCGCGCGGCGGCGCCCGGCCCGAGCGGAGCGGATCACACGGCGTCGGCCGCCGGGGCGGAGCCGGTCACGGCGGACAGGGCCGGGACGGCGCCGGGTGCGCGACGCCTGCCCGCCCGGCGTTCCCGGCGGAGAGCCCTTCGGTAGGAGCGGAAGTCGACTTCGATCCCGTGGCGGTAGGTGGACACGTACGTCCTGCGATGGCGGCGCCACTCACGCGCGATCGCCCGCGTCATGTCCGCCGGTGACGGCAGGGCGACCGCGCCCTCGATCAGCTCGGCGATCCATTCCGCCTGCGGTTCGAGCAGCGGGAAGGCCGCACCGGAGGGCTGCGCGAGCCCCATGAAGTAGAGCCCGGGGATGCGTGGCGGGATCGTACGCAGATAGAGCTCCGTACGGCCGTCCGGGGCGGCGAACAGGGAGGGCTCCAGGAAGGGGAAGGAGATCTTGTACCCGGTGGCGTACACCACGGCGTCCACCGGCTCACGGCTGCCGTCCGTGAAGGCCGCCGTGTCCGGGCCGAAGGAACGGACACCGGGCTTCGGCGTGACCGCGCCACGGGACAGCTGGACGAGGAGTTCGTCGGACGTGGACGGGTGGCGTGCGAGCGGCCCGCGGTCCGGTTCGGGGAGCCCGTAATGAGCCGGGGCACCACGGGTGAGCCGCAGGAGGAGCCGCAGCGCGGGGTCCTTGAGGAACCGCGGGACATCGGACAGCGGGCTCCACACCAAGTGGTCCGCCGGACGACCGAGCAGCATCTTGGGGAACAGATGCGCCGCGTCGCGCGCGGACAGGAACGTCCGCGCCGCCGTGCGCGAGATCTCCGCCGCGATTTCGCACGCGGAGTTGCCCATGCCGATCACCAGCACCCGCAGACCGGTGTACGGGTCAGGGGTGCGGTAGTCGTGCGAGTGGATCGCGGTCCCCTCGAACTCCTCGGCACCGGGCACGGCGGGGGCCGGGAGCCGCGGGTCCCAGTGGTGCCCGTTGGCCACCACCACCTCGGAGTAGCGCCGCGTCTCCTCGGCCGCGTCGGCGCGGCGCCGGCAGACCACCTCCCAGCCGCCGCCGTCCAGGGGCCGCACCGAAGTGACCTCCGTGCCGCACACGATGTGGCGGTGCAGGCCGAACGACGCGGCGTAGTCCTCCAGATAGGCCAGGACCATGCTGTGGTGCGGAAAGACCGGGCTGGTCTCCGGCATGGCCAGGGAGGAGAAGGACATGCTCTCCTTCGAGATGTTCGCGTGCAGTGACGCGTACACCCCCGACATGCCGTTGTCGTTGCCGTACCGCCAGAGTCCGCCGATGCCGGACCCGGCCTCGAAGCAGTCGAACGGGACGTTCCGCGAGGCGAAGACCTTGCTCGCGGCCAGGCCGGACGGGCCGGCGCCGATCACACATGTTCTCCGCATGACTGACCGACCTTCCTGGACCGGGGCGAAACCCGGGCGGGCGGACCTGCCGACACCCCCGGTGCCGGCCACGCTAGCCGCCCCGCCTGTCCCGAAAGCCGCTTCCGCCGGCCGAAACCGCCGCAGGCGTGACGCGGTGCGCGCCGGATTGACGCCGTGCGCCGGAACCGCTCCCGGCTCCGTTTCCCCTGTACCGCCTGCTCGTTGGGCACGAGCGGCCCGGTTCCGCCACCGACTCGCAGGACGCGGACCGGTTCCGCGGCCATCCACCACACCTGGCACGACGGAGCAGCGCGATGGACGTCACAGATGTGCACCACTCCTACCGGCAGCACACAGTTCTACGGGGCGTCGACCTCCGGCTGCCGCCCGGAGTCCTGGCCGGGATCGTCGGGGAGAACGGCGCCGGAAAGACGACGCTGCTGAGGATCCTCTCCGGTGAACTCGGGCCGGACCGGGGCGCGGTGCGCCACAGCGGGAGGTTCGGCTACTGCCCGCAGTCGGTGGTCCTGGACGACTCCTTCACCGTCCGCCAGCACCTGGACTTCTTCCGGCACGCCTTCGGTCTCGCGGACCTTCGGCGGGCCGAGGAAGTGATGGAGGCGCTGGCCTTCACCGAGTACCTCGACCAGCGTGCGGGTCTGCTGAGTGGGGGTTCACGGCAGAAGCTGAACCTGACCCTCGCGCTCATGCACGACCCGGACGTACTGCTGCTGGACGAGCCCTATCAGGGCTTCGACTGGGAGACGTATCTGCGCTTCTGGGAGCTGGCGACCAGGCTGCGCGACGCCGGACGTTCGGTGCTGGTCGTCTCGCACCTGGCGTACGACATCGACCGGCTGGACGAGTTGTGGCGCCTGGAGAACGGGCGCCTCCACCGCCAGGACCGGTGCGCGGAGGTGGCGGCATGAGACGGCACTGGTCGCTGTTGACCACGGCCTCCCGGTACGCGCTGATCGGTCACGCCCGCAACCGGTTCGCGATGCTGCTCGTGGTGGTGTACATCCCCGTATGGATCGCCCTGGCCTACCTGACCATTCCCGACCGCCCGGCGCCGTTCCGGCTGCGGGCCACGGGCGAGGTCCTGACTCCCCCCGGCAACCATCTCACCCAGATCACCGGCGCGCTGAATGCCGTCACCCTGATCGCCGGGTTCATGATGTTCGCCGCCACCTTCACGGGTGGTGCCTTCGACCGGCGCCTGGCCATGGCGGGGTACCCGCGCCACCACCTGGTCCTCGCCAAGCTCTCCGCGCTCACCCTCGTCTGCGCCGCCATCGCCGCATACGCCACGGCCGCCGCCGGCTTCGCCTGGTCCCCCCGGCAGCCCCTCATGCTCGCCGCCGCGCTGTTCTGCGCCGCCCTGACCTACGGCGCGCTCGGAGTGGTCTTCGGCTCGGTGCTCCGCCGCGAGGTGGAGGGCATGTTCGCCATCCTGATGATCAGCGTCATCGACGTCGCCCTGCAGAACCCCCTGTCCAGTTCGGGGTCGGACAGCGCCGTCGTGCGCTTCCTGCCGTCGTACGGAGCCGTGCAGGCCAGCATGTCCGCGGCGTTCTCCAACGCACCGGTGGCCCAGGGTCTCGCGATCCAGTTGATCTGGCTGACGGGGGCGGCACTGGCGGGGTTCATGGTCTTCCGCCGCCGTACCCGCGACGCGCTGCCACCGGGACGGGCGGCCGTGTCCTGCGGGGCCAATGATCGTTCTGTAACCGGGTGTTGATTCACCCCGAACCATCACATTCTTCATGCGAGGAGCACACCCCCATGACCCTGTCGCGTACCGTCCAGCGCACGGTCCTCACCGCGGCCCTCCTGTCCGCCTCCGCCCTGGCCTTCCCCGCCTCCGCTCAGGCGGCCCCGCTGCCGCCCGCGTGTCAGGAGGCGTTGCTCACCACCCTCGACAAGTTCCCGGTCACGGACTTCACGGTCCCCGACAAGGTCCAGAACGCCATGCTGGTCGAGGTCATGAACCTGAGCGACGCCGACCAGCAGGCCATGACCCAGGAGGCGTGCGCGGCCTGGAACAACTGGGCCACCAAGAACGGCCAGGCGGTGGCCACGGACCTGGACACCCGCTACCGGAACGCCGCCGGGCCCGCGTGCAACAAGTTCACCACCTCCGCCATCGGGGTGATCAAGAAGTACGCTCCGAACATCCCCGCTCAGACAAGGGAGTTGGAGAAGGTGGCCAAGAAGGTCTGGCAGAACACCATGCAGAAGCTCTCCGTGGAGGCCACCAACGCCGACTGCCGCAAGGCCTACAACGGGGTCAAGACCGGCTGGTAACAGGACCCGGCGGACGAGGCCCTCGTCCGCCACCCTGACATTTCCGTCCGCCGTCCGACCGCCAGCCCCAGCCGGCCGCATCGAATCCGGCCGCGCCGAACCCGGCCGCCCGCAGGGGAGTCGAGGCGGTGGCTGTGGTTGATATCGAGCACGCGCACCCAAGAGCTCCACTGCTCACGAGCCAGGCAGGGGGCAGGACAGCCAGCGGTAGCCAAACGAGTTTCACAATCCCCCGGGTGCATGGCTATGCGCAGCCGACGCCGTCGCCGTCTCGGTCGCGGGACCCACCGCAGTCAGGGCGCGGCTGCTGGAGAGTCCGGGAGGACTCGAAACCTTGGGCCACGTCAACTCCGCGAAGTTCATCGCCAGGCAGCTGCCGGTGCCGCACGAGACTCATCTTCGCGGGGAGCCGGCACACGAGCTGCCGGCCATGGCACATGCGCCTCGACGTCGGTGAATTGCTGCGTTCCTGGGTCCGTGCCCTTGGGGCCCGGGGCACGGCATGCGCCCCGGGCCTGTCGTTCCTGCGGGGTGACCGGCGGGATGGACCCGCCTGACGGACCGTCGTGTGCGGGAGGCGGCGGTCAGTCGGCGATGCGCAGCAGCAGCTTGCCCGTGGACGTGCGCCCGCCGATGAGCCGGTGTGCGCCGGCCGCGTCCGACAGGGGAAACTCGGCGGTGACGGGAAGGGCGACCACTCCGTCGCAGACGGTGCGCAGGGCGCGTTCGGTGAGCGCACGCAGGGCGTCGGGTGCGGACTGGGCGAGGGCGAGCACGGAGAAGCCCGCGACGGAGAGGCCCTGCGCGTACAGCTCGCCCTGCCCGGCCCGCCAAGGCTCGGCGCCGCCGGCGTTGCCGAAGGACACCAGGCGCCCGAAGACGGCCAGTGCCTCCAGGCCGCGGCGCAGCGTGTCGCCGCCCACCGGGTCCAGGACCAGGTCGACGCCCCTGCCGCCGGTCGCTCGGCGGACGTCCGCCTCGAAGGTGTCGGGCCGGAACACCTCGTCGTAGCCATACTTGAGTGCGTAGTCGGCCTTGGTGTCGCTGGAGGCCACTCCGTACACCGCGCCGGCGCCCGCTGCCCGGGCCAGCTGCCCGACGGCCGTGCCGATGCCTCCCGCCGCGCCGTGCACCAGCACGCTTTCCCCCGCCCGCAGCCGCCCCACCTCGTGGACCAGGGCGTGCGCGGTCGGCAGCACGGTCGGCAGCGTGGCCGCGGTCCGAAGGGCCAGCCCGTCGGGCAACGGGAAGACCCTCGCGGCCCCCGCGAGTACGACCTCGGCGTAGCCGCCGCCGTCGACGAGCGCGGCGACCTCCTGCCCCGCCCGCAGACCCTCGACGCCCTCCCCGACCGCCCGGATGCGCCCTGAGACCTCCAGGCCCGGACGGTAGGGCAGCGACACGACTCGGTACCCCTCGGCACGTGCCTTGACGTCCGCGAAGTTCACCCCCGCCCAGACGGCCTCGATGGCCACCTGGCCAGGGCCCGGCTCGGGTTCCGCGGTCTGCACGATCCGTAGCACCTCGGGACCGCCGTACTCCTGGAACTCGACCGCACGCATACGCAACCCCACCCCTCCATGAGTGTTCAACCGGAAGCGAACACTAACACTGTACGATGGTCATCGAACACTGGGTGAAGGAGGACATCGGAATGTCGGACCAGACTGAAGGCGCAAGTCACCGCCCCGCGCCCGTGCACACACACCCCGACGACGTCCCGCTTCTCACCGCCCTGTCCGCGATCGCGGATCCCGTGCGCATCCAGCTGATCCGCGACCTGGCCAGCCACCCCGACTGGGCGCTCAGCTGCAGCAACTTCGACGTACCGGTCGGCCGGGCCGCAAAGAGCCACCACTTCTCGGTCCTGCGCGACGCCGGCCTGGTCGAGCAGCGCGACCACGGCCCCAAACGGCTCAACCGGTTGCGCCGCGAGGAGTTCGACGCCCGCTTCCCCGGCCTCCTCGACCTGACCCTCCGCGGCGACGACGCCGAGTAGCCGCGGCCGGCTCCCCCACGTGGCCGTCCGCCACCGGGGCCGTCTCGGCGGCTGCTGCCGCCGGGTGCCACCAGGCCGGTGACCTCGGCGATCGCCTCCGCCGAGGGATGGAAGTAGCGCCGTACGGATCGCGTGCGGGCCGTGCATGCCAGGCAGAACCCTCCATGTGGGCGCACATGAGGTTCCCCCGGAAGCCTGCCCGGAGGATGCGCCGTCCGGGCACCGGCGATGCGGTGGAACGCCGTGTCAGTGGTCGTGTCAGGGGCGTGACAGATGGGTGTCAGGCCCGGCGGGAACGGTGGGGGCATGAACAATTCGGCGATCGCGGTTTCAGGGCTGCGGAAGGCTTATGGCGACAAAGTCGTGCTGGACGGCATCGACTTCGATGTCGCCCCAGGATCGGTATTCTCCCTGCTCGGCCCGAACGGAGCGGGCAAGACGACGACGGTGAACGTCCTGACGACGTTGACGCAAGCCGACGCCGGGACGGTGCGCGTCGCCGGGCACGACGTGGTGACCGCGACCAAGAAGGTGCGCGCGGTCATCGGCGTGACGGGTCAGTTCGCCGCGGTGGACGAGCTGCTGACGGGCCGCGAGAACCTTCAGCTGATGGCGGACCTGAGGCGGGTGCGCTCCGCTGACCGCGTCGTCGCG
Organism: Streptomyces sp. 6-11-2; assembly: GCF_006540305.1. Lineage (GTDB taxonomy): Bacteria > Actinomycetota > Actinomycetes > Streptomycetales > Streptomycetaceae > Streptomyces. The sequence goes on from NZ_BJOR01000002.1 coordinate 266,714, forward strand.
GGACTGCTGGAACGGTTCGACCTGCTGGAGTCGGCGGACAAGCCGGCGTCGGCCTACTCCGGCGGTATGCGCCGGAAGCTGGACCTGGCGATGACGCTGGTGGGCAACCCGCGGATCATCTTCCTGGACGAGCCGACGACGGGTCTCGACCCGCGCAGCCGGCGCACGATGTGGGGGATCGTCCGCGAGCTGGTGGCCGACGGCACCACCATCTTCCTCACCACCCAGTACCTGGAAGAAGCCGATCAGCTCGCCGACCGGATCGCGGTGCTCGACCAGGGTCACCTGGTCGCCCAGGGCACCCCCGAGGAGCTCAAGCGCCAGGCCCCCGGCAGCCACGTCCGGCTCCGGTTCACCGACCTCTACCAACTCGGCGCGGCGGCACGGGTCCTGACCGGCGCCACACGGGACGACCAGGAACTGACCTTGCGCGTTCCCAGCGACGGCGGGTCCAAGTCGCTGCGGGCCCTGCTGGACAAGCTCGACGAACACACCATCAGCGCAGCGGAGTTCTCGGTGCACACGCCGGACCTCGACGACGTGTTCCTCGCCCTGACCGGACGGGTCAGCATGAACACGAGCACGGAGGCGATCGCGAAATGAGCAGTGTCTCGACGTCGTTCGGCGACGCGGCGATCATGCTGCGCCGCAACTTCAAGCACACGGCCCGGAATCCGGTCACAGTGTTCCAGGCGGTCCTGTTTCCCATCGTGATGATGCTCATGTTCGTCTACGTGTTCGGCGGCGCCTTCAAAGTCGAGGGAAAATACGTCGATTACGCGGTGCCGGGCCTGATGGTGATGGCCATCACCTACGGGTTGGGGCCGACCGCGGCGGCCGTGAACGGCGACATGACGAAGGGCATCATCAACCGGTTCAAGGCCATGGACGTCTCCCACGGCGCCGTGCTGGCCGGTCATGTCGTCTCCACCACGGTGCGCAGTCTGATCGCCGACGCGGCCATCATCGGCGTCGGCTTCGCGATGGGATTCCGTCCGCATGCGAGCTTCCTCCAGTGGCTCGCCGCGATCGGCATCATGCTGCTGCTCGCCTTCGCGACCAGTTGGCTCACGGTCGCCATGGGCCTGGGTGCGAAGACCGCTGAGTCGGCGGGCCTGGCCACCGTGCCGCTGATCATGCTGCCGTTCCTGAGCAGCGCGTTCGTGCCCGCCGACACGATGGGGACCGGCGTGCGGCAGTTCGCGGAGTACCAGCCTTTCACCCCGATCATCGAGACGCTGCGCGGGCTGCTGGCGGGCAACCCGTCGAGCGGCGACGCGATCGCGGCCCTCGCCTGGTGCGTCGGGCTCGCCCTCCTCGGATACGTGTGGGCGGTCTCCGCGTTCAGGAAGCGAGCGTGACCTCGACCAGTTGAGACCAACTGGTCCGCGTGCCCTCCCGAGCCGCCTCGGCGAACCGCGTGTCGCCGAGGCGGCTTCGCACGGCCTGCTCGATCCGGGCGGTGTCCGGCTGGGAGCGGTCCTCGAGCCCGCGCACGCCGAGGCTCGCCCCGAGCAGCCGCGCGGCCTGCTCGTGCTCACCGCGGCGCAGGGCCAGGTCGGCGACCCCGACGAGTACCTGCGCGAGCAGCGGCGCGTACCCCGCCTCGGACGCCGCCTCGCAGGCTGCCGCGCGGTGTGCGCGGGCCTCGCCGAGGTCGTCGGCGAGGTAGCCGAGCAGGTCGTGCGTCCCCGCGCGGACGTTCGCCCTCTCCGCTTCGTCGCCCAGCAGGCCCGTCGCGACGCCGAGTTGCCCGCGCGCCTCCGCGGCGTCGCCGCCCCACCGGGCGAGTGCCGCCTTCGCGAGGGCCAGTTCGGCCAGCGCGTCCGGCCAGGTGACCCGCTCCGCGCACCGCTCGGCCTCGGCGATGGCGGCCGCACTGGCGGCCTCGTCGCCCAGCAACCAGTACAACTGCGCCTGCCGCGACCGCATGTGGATGACGTCCTCGATGGCACCGACCTCGGTGACGACCGCGATCGCCTGCTCGTAGTGCTCGCACGCACCGGCGAACCCGCCGCGCACGGCGGTCCGCTCCGCCAGCTCGATCAGGGCGAGCGAGATCCCGAACCGCTCGCCGAGCGCCCGGAACTCGGCGAGCGCCGTCTCCAGGTACGCGTCCGCGTTGCGCGTGTCCTGGCCGAGCACGATCCGCATCTTGCCCAGGTGCCACCGGGCCAGTGCGCGCACCCAGGGGTCCTCGTCGTCCAGCAGCGGTTCGAACGCGGACAGGGACGCCTCGGGCGCCCGCAGCAGGCGCTCCAACGCCTCGACGAGCCCGATGTGCGGATGGCGGCGCCCGCCGAGCCGACTGAGCCGGTGCGCCTCGTGGATCCACTCCGCGGCCTGGCGCTCGTCGTTGCGCCCGGAACTCACGAACAGCACCATCAGCGCGTACACCGTGGCCCGCACATCGTCGTGCACCTCACCGGGCGTCCTGGCGGCCGCAGTGATCAGTTCGATGCCCTCGGTCCTGTGCCCGCCGAGCCACCAGTACCAGCCGGCGCCGGCCGCGAGCCGCATCGCCGCCGGCGCCTCGTCCGCCGCGAGTGCGCCGCGCATCGCGGCACCGATGTTGTCGTGCTCGGCCCCGAGCGTGGCGAGCCACTCCAGTTGCTCGGCGCGGCGCAGGTGCGGCTCCGCGGTCTCGGTGAGTTCGGTGAAGTAGGCCAGGTGTGCGTGGCGGGCCCGGTCCGATTCCCCCGCGTCCGCGAGCCGGTGCCCGGCGTACTCCTTGATCGTGCCCAGCATGCGGTAGCGCGGGGCGCTGTCGCCCTCGGTGAGCAGCAGCGACTTCTCGGTCAGCGCGGTGAGCAGATCGAGTACCTGCTCCCGCTCGACCGCGTCGCCCGCGCAGACCCGTTCGGCCGCTTCCAGACTCGCCCCGCCGGTGAACACCGAGAGCCTGCGCAGAACCATCCGCTCGGCCTCGGTGAGCAGTTCCCAGCTCCAGTCGACCACCGCGCGCAGCGTCCTGTGCCGTGGCAACGCGGTGCGGCTGCCACTGGTCAGCAGGCGGAACCGGTCGTCGAGCCGGTTGGCCAACTGGCCGATGGGCATGGTGCGCAACCGCGCCGCGGCCAGTTCGATCGCCAGTGGCATCCCGTCCAGCGCCCGGCAGACACGCACCGCCGTCGCCAGCGTGGAGGCGTCGACCGTGAGATTCCGGCGCACCGCTCCGGCCCGGTCCCGCAGCAGCTGGACGGCGGGCGAGGACTCGATCCGACCCGGGTCCGCGTCCCCCTCCGGCAGGGCCAGCGGCTCGACCAGCCACAGCGCCTCCCCGGTGATGCCGAGCGGTTCCCGGCTCGTCGCCAGGATCCGCAGCCGCCGGCACTCCCCGAGCACCCGGTGGGCGAACACCGCCGCCGACTCGATCACGTGCTCGCAGTTGTCCAGGATCAGCAACGCCTCCCGCTCGCGGACCGCGGCGATGAGCCGGTCCGTCGGTTCCGCGTTCGGGGTCTCGCCGAGCAGGGCGTCCCGCAGGCCCAGCCCGGAGAGCGCCGACTGCGCCACGTCGCCCTCCGCCCCGATGGCGGCCAGCTCCACCAGCCAAGCCCCGTCGGGCAGTTCGCCGAGCAGCGTGCGCGCGGTCTCCGTGGCCAGCCTCGTCTTCCCCGAGCCACCCGGGCCGATCACGGTGGTGAGCCGGTGCCCGGCTATCAGCTCACGGACCGCCGCGACATCGGCGCCCCTGCCGACGAAGGTGGTCAGCTCGGCGCGCAGATTGGTCTTGCGACTCGGCTTCTCCTGCCGCAACTCGCCCCGCAACAGCGCGACATGCAACGCGGACAGCTCCGGCGAGGGGTCGACGCCCAGCGTGTCGGCCAGGGCCTCCCTCGCGCGCTGGTACGCCAGCAGCGCCTCACTGTCGCGACCGGCCGCGACGAGGGCGCGCATCAGCGCGGCGACGAGCCGTTCCCGTACCGGGTGCGCGGCCACCAGGTCGGTCAGCTCCGTGACCATCTCCGCACCGCGCCCCAGGGAGACCTCCGCGTCGACCCGCTCCTCGGTGGCGGACAGGCGCAACCCCTCCAGCCGTACGACCGCGGCGTCGAACGCGGCGCTGTCCTGAAGACCGATGTCCTGCAGGGCCGCACCTCGCCACAGCTCAAGGGCCTCGCGCAGCGGCCGCACCCGCCGGGAGGCGTCCTCGGCGCGGGCCTCGCCCGCGCCGACGAGGCGCTCGAACCGCACGGCGTCGACGGCGTCGGGCTCCACCGCCAACCGGTAGCCGTCCGTCAGCCCGTCGACCACGCCGCCCGGCAGTACCTTCCGCAGCCGGGAAACCAGGCGTTGCAGGGCGTTCGTCGCGTCGGCGGGCGGGTGCTCACCCCAGATCCAGTCGATGAGCGACGCCTTCGGGACCACATGACCCGGCTTGAGCGCGAGGGCGACCAGCAGTCCGCGCAACCGCGCGCCCGGCACGTCGACCAAGAGGCCGTCGTCCGTGCGTACCTCCAATGGACCCAGGATCCCGATCTGCACCCGCTGATTTTGCCATGGGCGTTCGGCAGGCATCTCCGCGCCGACGTTGCCGCACAGACCGATGGCCGAGCCCCGATTGCGAGGCTGGACCCTACGCTTTCCGGGCCAGTCCGGCAGCGATGAGGCGCTCCCAGACAGTGAGTTCCCGTTCGCCGTTGCCACTCCACGGGCCTTCAGCCATGTCGGGACGCCACAGGGGTGCGGGGACGATCCCGGGGTCGAGGATCTCCAGTCCGTCCAGCAGGGACTCGATCTCCTCGTCGGAGCGCCACCGTCCGCGGCCGAAGGTCCGCTGGAGGACTCCCTCGGCCTCCGCTGTCTCCGGGTTGTTGCCGGAACGGAAGTGGCTGACGAAGAAGTAGCTCCCCGAGGGCACGTGGTCGCGCCAGTGGCGGACGATCCCAGCCGGGTCCTCCTCGTCGTTGACGTGATGGAGGATGGCGCTGAACACGACGGCGACGGGGCGATCGAAGTCGATCAGCTCCAGGGTGTCCGGGTGGGTACGGACGTCCTCGGGGTTCCGTACGTCGACCGGGACGACCCGGGTCCGGTCGTTCTCCTCCAGCAACGCGCGACCGTGGACCAGCACTTGGGGGTCGGTGTCGACGTACACGACCCGGGACTCCGGAGCGTGGCGTTGCGCGACCTGGTGGACGTTGTCGACGGTCGGAAGGCCACTGCCCAGGTCGATGAACTGTCGTACGCCGGTGGTCGCGACGATCTCCCCGACCGCCCGGGTCAGCGCCGCGCGGTTGGCGAAGGCGATGGCCACCGAACCTGGAAGGTCACGTTTGAACACGTCGCCGATCTCCCGGTCCACGGCGTAGTTGTCCTTGCCGCCGAGCAGGTAGTCGTAGACGCGGGCGATGCTGGGCTTGGTGGAGTCGATGGAGGAGCCTTCATCCGTCATGGTGACCATCCTGCCCGCGACGCCGCCCGCCGACCATCACTTTCAGTCGGCCCAGAGCCGATCGCGGGAGATCCGAGGGCCAGTTGGCAGTCCAGACGGTCCCGCATGGGGACAGGCCGCGGCTGGTGAGCTCCTCCACCCTGTGGATGCGATGCCCACCAGGCTCAGTCCTTACGACCGTCGCTGCGCTGCTGGCGCTTCTTGGTGCGCCTCGTCCGACGATCGACGCAGGCCGCGCACGCCCTCGCCCGGTCTGCCGACGCCGACCGAGAGGCCACTGCCGCGCAGGACGGGCGCGAACAGGCGCAGTTGGCACCGCGGACATCGCTCTCCGCCCCCACTCGGGAATCCGGCCCGCCCGCAGCGAGGGGAACGACGGCCACCGCCCCGTCCGCCTCGGGCGCGGTCATGGCGTCCGGCCCCAAGTGGGCGACCAGCTCGGCGAGTACCTGTCGTGCGAGTATGTCCAGCCCGGGGCGGTACTGCACTAGCCTGGCCGCATGATCGTCTATCCCCTGTGGCACGTGGGCCACCAGAACGAGGCCGGCCCTGACGGGGCAACCGTGCACATCGACGAGGGTGGCGTCTTCATCGACGAGCAGGATGGCGACAACGTCAAGCTGCTGGGCATCTACTCGACCGAGGAGAAGGCCGAGGAACGCATCGTGCGTGCTCGGCTGCTGCCGGGCTTCCAGAACGAGCCCAAGTGCTTCGTCATCGACGCCTACACCTTGGACGACGACACTTGGGAGGACGGCTTCGTACGCGTCCCTCACGGGGAGTAGCCGGACACGGGACATATCCTGTCGGCGCCAGGTGCTGGTTGTGGCGCCGCTTTCGTGAACGAAGAGCGCAACCGCTCGTGGTCAGAGGGGTTGGAGCCGGGTGTGCAGGAGACAGAACTCGTTGCCTTCCGGGTCGGCCAGGACGTGCCAGTTCTCGGCGCCGGTCTGGCCGACGTCGACGGGCCTCGCGCCGAGAGCGAGCAGCCGCTCCAACTCGGCGTCCTGGTCTCGGTCGGTGGGGCTGACGTCGATGTGTAGGGGGAGCTTCCCGGTCCGCGGGTTGCTGCTGGGGCTGAGAACGAGCGTGGGCTGCGGGCCGCCGAAGCCGGCGCCGGGCGGCCCGATCTCGATGCTTCCGTCGTCTTCCCGGCCGAGTTCGACGTACCCGAGGACCTTGCTCCAGAATGCGGCGAGCCGGTCGGGGTCGGCGGCGTCAATGACCAGCTCACTGATGCGGCATGCCATGCCCGTCAGTGTATGCAGCGGGCGCCGCGCCACGCGATCGCGTTTTCAGACGGGACGAGTGCTGTCCGCCGCCGGCGGTTGCCGTGGTGGAGGGGCGCAACTGCCCTTGAGGGAACACGTAGATCCAAACGAATCGGCGCCCTTGGAGAGAGCTTCGCCTACATCGGCGCCACGCTGCGCACATGCCTGGGTGAGAAGGCGAGTCGGGTACCCAAGCGGCGCCTGCCCAGCCTCGTGGTGCGGGCCGGGTGGCCTCGTCGTCCCGGCGCTGCGTGAGATGAGTGGCAGTCTTGGCGTCGTAAGCCACGTCTACGCCGCCCGGGCCCGCCACCGGCTGGCCTCGGCTCCGCGTTCCACCGAGGACGCCGTCACCGTCGGCGGGCAGAGTCTGCTCGACCTCGGTCTGCTCACCACCCGTCGCTGAACAAGCGTCAAGAGGGTCCGGGTGACCCGAGCAGAGACGATCAGGCGGCGACCTGGAGCCGGAAGTGCAGGTCGGTGGCGTTGGCGTGGGCAGGCTGGTGACGGCGAGGATGTGTTCGGTCTTGTGCTCCGCGGACGATGGCGAGGTCTTGGCGACAGGAGCGATGGTGCTGCGTCAAGTCATGTGACACCGAAGCCAACTTTCCGCGCGATCCGAACCCGCGGGTCCGCCACCTCTCTCCTCAGCCACAGGGGAGGCGGGACTTTCGTTACGCACGTGTGAGACGCGGGTCGGCAGACGGATGGCACACTCCTGCGTGCCATGAAGAGATCCTCAATGAAGAAGCGCCTCAGACCCCTGCTGCTGGCGGCCGCGAGCCTGACCGTGACTGTCGCCGCGAGCGCGTGCGGTCCGGCCAACGAGGCGGCCGTGTCGGCGAAGCCCACGGTCGCCGGCGCGGAGCCGTCGACCGGGAGTCCCCTGTCCCCGCAGGCATCGGCGAGTTCGCCGGCGGCTTCCCCGGCGCCCGCATCGTCGCGTCCCACCCCGGCCCGCACCACGTCCACGCCTCCACCGAAACAAGCAATCGTCGAGCACACGGCCGCGCCCCGCACGCGCGCCGCCTGGCCCCGTGTCACCTTCGCCCGGTTGACGTTCGAGATACCTCCGGGCTGGACGCTGACGAAGTACGGCAGCGATGCCTGCGTGCAGCCCGCATACCGAGCCGGGCTGCCCACGACGTTCGGCTGCGCCGGAATCGCCATCAAGTCCGGCTCCATCGCCGGCAACGAACTGCGGCTCTACGAGGCTCGTCAGCCCGGCGGCTGGTACGCGGCCACCGACGTTCAGCCCTGTCCGGTCCGCCCGACCCTCGCGGACGGTTCCTTCAACGGGATCACCAGCGGCACGTCGTCGCCGCCGGTCGAGTCGGGCCTGCGTCCGGTGGGCAGCCGCAAGGCGGCTTACGACCGCTGGACGGCCGCCTGCACGAGCGGCTACCGCTTCTCACCCCAGGCGTGGCACCTGCCCGTCTCCCGGGTGCTCTTCCTGGACTACACGGGGCACGCGGAGACAGCCCGGATGCTGGAGTCGGTCCGCTTCCCCGGCTGATCTTCACCCGGGTCACCGTTGACAGTGGCGCAGGACCGGAACGCGGAGGCAGATTGCGAATCAGGGGCGCTCGAAGCAGGCACCGGGCGTCCCCGACTTCCCTGCATGCCAGCGCCGGACCGGAGTCTGGCGTTGTTCGACACCTTGGCCTCGGCTGGTAAGACACTCCACGCCAACCCTGGCAGACACGACGCCGTGCCGCCGTTCGAAGTGGACAGCTCGCTGCGGTTCTTCGTCCGGGATCTGGGCTGGCACAAGACCGCAGCACTCGCAGAACTCAATGCGCCGGCCGGAACGCGTTCCGGCCGGCGTGGCAGGGGCCGGTCAGATACCGAACGGAGCGGCGTAGTGGACGGTTCCGCTGGGGAGTGGATGGTCGGCGTCGAGGCTGAGTGCCATCAAGGCGTCGTCCGGAACGTCGATGGTCAGGCCGATGCCATGGTCAGAGGCACGGGTGAACCCGAACCGGGGGTAGTAGGCCGGGTGCCCGAGGACGACCACATGGTGTTCACCCAGTGACCTCGCTGCGGTCAGGGCCGCGCTGATGGCCGCGGTGCCCGCACCGGTCCGCTGGTGCTCTGGGCGGACGGCGCAGGGGGCCAGGCACAGGGCCGGTGTGGTGTCGATGTGGCAGCGGGTCAGCAGGGCGTGGCCCACCGGGCGGCCGGCCTCGTCCGCTGCGACGAGGGAGAGGCCCTCGATCGAGGCGGTCGGGTCGGCACGCAGAGCGTCGACGAGGCCGGCCTCCGCCGGCGTGGGGAAGGCGGCGAGGTTGATGTCGCGGACGGCGGCGATCTCGGCGCTGGTTTCGCCGCGTGTGATCCAGGTGTTGCCCATGACGATGGAAGATCCGTTTCAGGAGATGTTCGTGTGAATGCCCCGGGAGCTCACGCTCTCAACCAGGGCGGACAGGAAGGTCAGGCCACGGCCCGGGACGTGAGGGAGACCCGAGCGCTGCGCACGGTGGCCTGGAGCGCGGTCATCAACCTCACCTCCTCGGTGGTTCTCAATCCCTGATCCAGCACGAACACAGCCACAATACAGCGTGCCTGGCGCCTACCCACCGTGACGCCGGCGGGGTGGGCTGGGTGGGTTCAGGCGAGCCAGTCGCTGTAGTGGGTGAGGGCGATACGGGCGTCGCCCTTGGCGGTGATGGCGTCACCGTGGACGGCGGCGAACATGCCCGCGGTGTCATCGGTGACGACTGTGCGGCCGTCGGGGTGGGCGTTCAGAGTGATCCGGCCGAGTTCGTCGAGGGAGAAGACGTCGGGCCCGGCGATGTTGCGGGTGCCGTTCAAAGGAGAGCCGGCCGCGACCTCGGCGACGGTGTCGGAGACGTCCTGGGCGGCGATCGGCTGGATGGGGGTGCTGGGCAGGCGGACGGTGTCGCCCTCGGTGGTCGAGGAGAGAATGGCGTCGATGAACTCCATGAACTGGGTGGCGCGGACGATCGAGTAGGGGATCGGCCCGGCCTTGAGGATGTTCTCCTGCAGGGTCTTGGCCTGGTAGTAGACGAGGTCGGGCACCTGGTCGGTGCCGACGATGGAGAGGATGACGACGTGCCCGACCCCGCCCTTGTGACTGGCGGCCAGGATGTTGTCCATGGAGGTCTGGAAGAACGTCAGGGAAGCCTCGTCGAAGGTCGGGGAGTTCGTGAGGTTGATGACGACGTCGGCGCCGGCCACCGCCTTCTCCAGGCCCTGGCCGCTGATCACGTCCACGCCCGTGGACAGCGAGAGCGGCACGGCTTCATGTCCCGCCGCCTTGAGCTTCTTCACGACCTGCGACCCGATCAGGCCGGTACCGCCGATCACTGCGCACTTCATGGGTCACCTTTCGTCGCGCACCAGCGCGGGTCGTCACCCTGCACAGTGACCCGACCCACGTCGCCAACCACGGGCACGTGATCGCGGGCGGATCACGGCCATGCCTCCAGGTTGCTACGGCGCCGAGCGCTGCGCATGCCGCCCGCAACCATGCCGAGTGGCCGGTGGGGCGGCGGAAGACGGGGCCACGGCCTCGGCTCGCCGGTGAGGAGCATCGGCTGAACGGCTGAACGCAGGCAGTGGCCGGCTGACCGGCCGACATGGCGCATCCGAGCGCGGCTCAGTGGCGCCATCGCGCGGTCGGGTCGGGCATGCCGGACCGTGCGTGGTGCCGCGTCCGGCACTGGTGTGACGTCACTTCTGGATGTCAGTCGGAACTGGCGCTGCTTTCGGATCCTTCACGGAGAGCCGTTGCTGTGGACTGCCGCTGGACAGGCATGCTGGGGGCGTATGGCTGGTGTACGGTCCCACAGCGGCCCAGGTGCATGGACTTCGCAGCTGACGGACAGGGCGGTGACCGGCCCCCTCGAGGAGTGCCCATGTCCCTGCATGAGTTGGCCTTCGCCTACACCATCACCGGGACCCACCCGGGACCGCTGATGGGGCAACCGGCGACCGGCAAGTAGGTGCGCTACCGAAGCCCGGAGACTTCTCGCAAACCCGCGGCGCGTTCTCTCACTCGAATGCTCCGCTCGCCTCACCCTGTCGGCCCTTGCCGTCGGGCCTCTCGCCGCGGATGGAGTAATGCTCGGGCGGTGGGGGCCTCACGGAAAGGAACGCCTGCATGACGGCATCTGTGGTGCTCGGCCTCATACGTCGCACAAGTCGGACCCCCTTCGTGGTCGCTGGGTGCGCGGTGGCTCTGTGTACGTCGGCGACAGCCCCGGCCGCCGCCGACGCCGACGCGAGCGGCAGCAAGCCCACCGTGGTCCTGGTACACGGGGCGTTCGCGGACGCCTCCAGTTGGAACGGTGTCATCGCGCGACTCGAACGCCGCGGCTACACGGTCGTGGCGCCCGCCAACCCGTTGCGGAGTCTGTCCAACGACTCCACTTACATCGCCTCGGTGCTGGACAGCATCAAGGGCCCCATCGTGCTGGTGGGCCACTCGTACGGCGGCGCCGTCATCAGCTCGGCGGCAGCCAGCAACCCACGGGTCAAGTCCCTGGTGTACGTGTCGGCGCAGATGCCCGACAAGGGCGAGAGCGGCGATACGCTGTCCGCCCGGTTCCCCTCTCCACTCGCCTCCGCCACCACATCAGTCCCATTCCGCGCCAACGGCGTCAGCGGAACCGACCTGTACATCCGGCCGGACAAGCTCCACGAGGTCTTCGCCGCCGACCTGCCGGAGAGCACGACGAAGTTGATGGCAGCCACCCAACGGCCCGTCGCGACAACCGCGTTCTCCGAGAAGGCCACGGCGGCGGCCTGGCGGTCCATTCCGTCCTGGGCCCTCGTCGCGAAGCAGGACAGGAGCATCAACCCGGACCAGGAACGCTTCGAGGCGAGGCGCGCCGGTTCTCACACGGTGGAGATCGACTCCTCCCACGTGGCCATGATCTCCCATCCCGACGCGGTCACCGACCTCGTCCTCCAAGCCGCCGCGGCCGCCGACTCCGCCCGCACATCGCCGACGGCCTCCTAGAACGCGGAACCGCGTGCTGCGGGGACCGCAACACCCTTGGCCTGACCGGGCCTTCCAGGAAGAATCCGGCTACGACTGCAGCGCGGGGATGTTCCTGATGAGGGCGTCGAACCCCAGCGGGGGGCGTCCGAGGAGCTCGGCGACGTCGTTCGTGGCCCGGTCGTACCGGCCCTCGGCGTGCAGCCGCGCCATCGTGGCGATGTGCTCGAAGACGTGGGGTGGCAGGTCCAGCTTCTTGAGGTCGTGTTCCAGCCACTCCTCGTACGGCACGTCGACATAGGTCACGGTACGGCCCAGGGCAGTGGAGAACTCGGCCGCGATCGCGGCCATGTCACGGGAGCGCGCCCCGGTCAGCTCATGGACCCGGCCGGACGACGGAGCCGGGTCGAGCAACAGGCGTGCGATGACCTCCGCCACATCGGCTGCGGCGACCGGGGAGGTCCGGGCGGACCCGAACGGGAGGCGAATCGTGCCGTCCCGCAGGATCGAGGCGACGGCGACCCGGGCGAAGAGCGGATTCTCCATGAACACCGTGGGCCGGACGTGGACGACCGGTACCCCCGACCAGTTGAGGACGTGCTCGCCCAGCCAGTGCAGCCGCTGCTGGTGGGACTCGGTATCGCTGGTGAGGTCCATCTGCGAGACCGTCATCTGCGAGATGCTCACCAGCAGATCCAGGTTGTCGTCCTCCCGAGCGGCCGCGGCGACCGTCGTCGCGGCCTCCAGGTAGGAGGGCGACACGCTCATCCCGAAATAAGCCCGGCGGCAGCCCGCCAGCGCCTCCACCACGTCGGCGCCACGGGTGAGGTCGCCGACCACCACGTCCACGCCGGCCATGGCCCGCAGGTCCGAGGTCCGTTCGTCGTCGTGGTGCACGAGAGCCCGGACCGGCACGCCCTTCGCATGCAACCGGTCGAGAACCGTTCGCCCGACTCCTCCGACGCCGCCACCAACGCCAGTGACCAGAATGGGTTGGACGTGCACGGCAATCGCCTCCTGCCTTCCGGACCGGGGCACCCGATCCGCTCGGGACGTTCCCCTGAGGCTGTCCTGTAGATCGCCCACGCAGCCATCGCGGGCCCTTGAGCGCCATGCTCCAGTCGACCACGCCCTGAGCGTCCGCGTCTGCCTGGACGAACCGCGGACACCTCTCTCATGTGCCGTCCGGCGACGCCCGGCTCCGCCGCCCGTACACCGTCTTCCACCTCCCGAACCGTCGTGGAAGGTACGCCACGGATCACCGTCCGTAGCCGGACATCCTGTGAGTACTCGTGAGCCCGACTGAGTGACCGAGGCTTTGACCAGGGGCCTCCGAGGCGCGGTCACGTGACCGATGGCGCCCGCGTCGTGCGGCACGCAGGCTGGGGGCATGGACACCATCACGCTCGGACACGTGGAGATCACCCGTGTCGTAGAGCTGCCCGCCAAAGGCCGCGCCCGCGACTACGTCTTCCCCGACGTGCCCGTGGAGCACTGGCGGGCGCACGAGAAGTGGCTCGCCCCCACCTTCCTGGACCCGGCCGCGGACGAGGTCCACATGATGATCCAGACCTGGCTGATCCGCAGCGAGGGCCGGACGATCCTGATCGACACCGGTGTCGGCAACGACCGGGAGCGTCCGGCCATGCCGTCCTTCCACCATCTGCACACGAACTACCTCGGAGAGCTGGCCGCGGCGGGCGTCCGCGCGCAGGACGTGGACACGGTGATCTGCACCCATGTCCACAGCGACCACGTCGGCTGGAACACCTGCCTGACCGACGACGGAGAGTGGCGGCCGACCTTCCCCAACGCCCGGTACGTCATCGCGCGCGCCGACTTCGACTACTGGAACCCGGCCAACGGACACCGGACCCGCTCCGGCGCCCAGATGGCCAACGTCTTCGAGGACAGCGTCGCCCCCGTGCACCAGGCCGGACAGACCGTGCTGTGGGAGGGCGACCACTACGACATCGACACCCAGCTCCGTATCGAGCCCGCCCCCGGTCATACGCCTGGCTCCTCCGTCGTATGGCTGCGGTCGGGTGCTGAACGAGCGGTCTTCTCCGGGGACCTGTTGCACAGCCCCTTGCAGATCGCGGAGCCGGACGACTGCCCCGGCTTCGACGAGGACGAAGCCCGCGCGCGGATCAGCCGACGCCGGGTGCTGGGGGAGGCCGCGGATCGGGGCGCCCTGCTGTTCCCCGCGCATTTCCCCGGGCCGGGCGCAGCCGAAGTGCGACGCGTCGGCGACCGTTTCGCGGTGAAGGAGTGGGCGGCATGGCGGTGAGGGCGTTACGCCGCATTCTCATCGCGCTTGGTCCTCCACCCCCTGTTTCCGGACGGGCAACTCGTCGGCTGAGAGCACAAAAACGGCCGCCGAATGACCTGACTGCGCAGCCCGGCCGCCTCCGAGCCGCTGTTGCGATCACGCGGGTGATCGGTATGGAATGAATCGCCGAACGCCGCTTGCCCCCGACTGCATGGCCTGCCTGCCCGGTGCACAGCCGGAGGCGGGCACCGGATCTTCAAAACCGTGACGCTCTGGGAGAATTCATGGCCGCGAAGCCCCCTGTTCCCCCGTTCACGCGGGAGAGTGCGATCGAGAAGGTCCGCCTCGCCGAGGACGCGTGGAACACCCGGGACCCTGAGCGTGTGGCCCTCGCCTACACGGTCGACAGTCGCTGGCGTAACCGTGCTGAATTCGTCAACGGGCGCGAGGAGATCGTCGCCTTCCTCACCAGGAAGTGGACCAGGGAGCAGGAGTACCGGCTCATCAAGGAGTTGTGGGCCTTCGAGGAGAACCGCATCGCCGTACGGTTCGCCTACGAGTGCCACGACGACTCGGGCAACTGGTTCCGCTCGTACGGGAACGAGAACTGGGAATTCGACGAGCAGGGCCTGATGCGGGTCCGCCTGGCATGTATCAACGACCTCCCGATCAAGGAAGAGGAACGCACGTACCACTGGCCCCGTGGCCGTCGTCCCGACGACCACCCGGGGCTGAGCGACCTGGGTTTCTAGTTCTCGGTCTGGAGTTGGTTCTGCGCGGTGGTGGGCGAGGCGATGACGCCGGCCAGGGAGAGGGACGGCGACCGCGATGAGGAAGTGGGCGGGGGAGTAGGGGCTGCCGGTAAAGGAGTCAGCCATGTCCCGGCGTAGGGTGCCACTCCGCCGAAGAGTGCGGCACCGACGTTGAAGGGGAGGGCGAAGCCGGGGTAGCGGGTGAAGGTCTCGGCGAAGAAGGCGGGAAAGACAGCGTCGTTGAGCGAGAAGATGGCGAGGAAGACGACGAGCACCACTGTTGAGACGGCGATTCAGCCCAGGGACATCACCATCCTCAGCGGGTGGCTGAGCACGGACAGGAGGAGGATGCCGCGAGGAGCATCCTTCTGCGGCCGAACCGGTCCGACAGCGCCGCGGTGCAGGGGATGAGGGCGATGGAGCAGGTGAGCGCGATGGTGACCACCAGGTTGGAGTCGGCCTCGCTCATGCCGGTCACTGGCGATGCGCACGCCATTCGGGGGCGAGGATCGCCCAGAGCTCTTTGTCGTGACGGGTGCCGCCGTAGGGCCAGTACTCGCGCCGCACGCCCTCGTGTGTCATGCCGAGCCGCTTGGCCACGGCGGAGCTGCGCGCGTTGTCGGCTCGGCAGTGCCACTCGGCCCGGTGCATCCCGCGGGTGGTGAACGCCCACTCCAGCAAGGTGCGGCACGCCTCCGTGACCAGGCCGTGGCCTTCGGCGGCCGGCTCCAGCCAGCAACCGATCTCGCACGAACCCGAGGCGGCGTCGAAGCCAGCGCCGGTGCAACTCGTCGACCAAAGTGGTCTTCCCGCTCCCGAAGGCGCCGTTCACCCAGATGATCACGCGTGTCTTCCGTCTTGGACCACCGTCACTTGGTTCACACGCTATGCCTGGACGACCAACGGTCGACACCAGTGCCAGGCACCACAGGGAGTGACGGCGACGGCTTCACCTCACGCGGGAATCTGGTCGAGGAGTCACTCCGCTTCCTGGTGGGAGGCGAAGAACTCGACCATTCGCTCCAGGCCCCGATCGCCGAACATGGTCTCCAGACTGGCGGCGGACTCGGCGGCGGATGCTTCACTGCGCGGGAAGAGTGCTTTCTCGTACGCGGCCAGGGCCGCCTCTGTGTCGCCGGGGTGGCCGGCGATCGCCTGGCCGAGTTCGGCTCCGTCGAGCATGGCCAGGTTGGCGCCCTCCCCGGCGAAGGGCGACATCAGATGCGCGGCGTCGCCGAGCAGGGTCACGCCCGGGGCATGGTCCCAGCGGTGCCCGACGGGCAGGGCGTGGATGCGGCGGGGAACGAGCGCACCGTCGGCGTCCGCGATGAGGGCACGCAGGCTCTCGTCCCAGCCGTCGAAGTGGGACAGAACCGCGGCCCTGGCGGCGGCGCTGTCGCCGAAGTCGATCGTGTCGATCCAGTCCTCGGCGGCCCTGAGAGCGGTGTAGACGTGGAGGCTGCCGTCGGTCTCCCGGTGTGCGAGGAAACCTCGCTGATCACCGAGGCAGATGAAGAACCCGTCGCCGAGGAGGGCAGCGCTGCCCGGGTGTCGGGTGTCGGCGTCGTGCAGATCGGTCTCGACGAAGGAAATGCCGGTGTAGGCGGGCTTGGCCGGGGAGAGCAGCGGACGGATGCGCGACCAGGCGCCGTCGGCCCCGATCAGGAGGTCGGTGGTGATGGTGGTTCCGTCGGCGAACGTCACCTCGTGGCGTCGGTCGTCCAGCGGGCGGGCGCCGCTCACCTTCGTGCCCCAGCGGATCGTCCCGTCCGGGAGGGACTCCAGCAGCAACTCGCGCAGCTTGCCCCGGTCCACTTCGGGGCGGTCCCCGGTGCCGTCGTCCCCCGCGGACAGGTGCACGGTGCCGTCAGGGCCGACCAGGCGCATGGCCTGACCACCGCTGTGAATGATCTTGCGGAAACCATCGTGGAGATCGGCGGCGTGCAGTGCCTTCTGGCCGCTGTCCTCGTGGATGTCGAGCATGCCGCCCTGCGTGCGGGCGTTTGCCGAGGCCTCCAGTTCGAAGATGGTCGACTCGATGCCGCTGACGTGCAGGACGCGGGCGGCGGTGAGGCCGCCGAGACCTCCGCCGATGATCGCGACGGGGTGGTGGGACGTCATCTCGTATCTCCAGATGGGCGCGAGTGTCGAACCTGTTCCGACGACTTCACGATAACGAACGCGTTCGTTACGAACAAGTTCGGAATGGAGTATGGAAGCCGAAGGGCGGCACGGCGGCACGGCAACGCGTCACCTCGCGGACGCGGTGCCGCTCAAGGTGAATGGTCAGGCTGGTGGGACCGGAGGCCGGGGAGCGTTCAGCCCGGGGTGCCGGGAAGCGGGGTGTGAATGATGCCGTTGATCAGAACGTCGAAGCCCCAGGACAGCCGATGCTCGGCCGAACCGGCGAGCAGGGCGGGCATGTGCGCCTTGATCATCGGGTGGGTGGCCTCGTCCACGGCATGCACGGCGCGGGTGAGGGCGTTCCAGTCGTCCTGGAGTCCGGGGGAGCTTTCCTGTGTCCCGTGCTCCGCGGCAGTGGCCGTGGCGTACTGCAGCAGCTTGTCGATCCCCCAGGCCACCTGCTCCTGGGCTGCGCCACTGCGGGAGAGCAGGCTCAGCACGCGCTCGACGAGGTTCAGGTAGTTCTCGCCGCTCGGGCGCGCCACGAGAGCCGAGCGGGCCAGTTGCGGGTGTGCGAACAGGACGCGGGTGTACGAGGTGAGCACCGCGACGAGCTGATCGCGCCAGTCGGCTCCGGCGTCACCGGCGGTCAGGTCGACTTCTCCCAGCAGCGCGTCCAGGACGGCCGCGTGCAGTTCGGCGGTGTTGGCCACGTAGACGTACAGCGAGGACGGGCCGGTGTCCAGCTCCTGCGCAAGACGGCGCATGGTCACCTTTTCCAGCCCCTCGGAGCGCATGATCCGCACGGCGGTGTCGACGATCCCCCGTCGAGTCAGGGCCGGCTTGGCCGGACGCTCACGGCGGCTGATCGGTTCTCGCTGGGCAGTCATCCCCCGATCGTAACGAACGCGTTCGTCAGCCAGGGCTGCTGGGCGTGACGGGGCGTATCGCTCTCCCCGCTGGCGCAGCTCGGCAAGGATCGGAAACAGGACGCGGCCAGTCTGAGAATCGAAAGGAATCCACTGGCCAAACTGCTGGTGCAGCCCGCCCTCGGGCTGACGGTGCCCCGACCGTTGGAGCTTCGGACCGGATGCCGCAGGCTGCTGGGATCCTTGCCCCGGGAAAATGGTTCGACGGCTTCGCGGTGCCCTGCCACAGTGGCGCACCATGGATGACTCCGGTCTCGTGACCGCGGCGGACGTGCGGCTCATGCAGGGCCTGGCGCAACGGGTTACGGCTGTCCGTCCCGATCTGGTGAACAGCGACGCGACGTGGGGAGAGCTGGCCTGGAACTGGGGCAGGGGGCACGCGTCCGACGGCGGGAGCTGGCTGCGGCGACTGTGGTTCTCCGGTGACGATTTGGTCGCGTGGGGCTGGGCCTGTCTGCCACACCGGGTGAGGCGGAGCGACGGGTCGGTGAAAGACGTCACCAGCGCCTATCTGGGACATCAGGTCCATCCCGACCACCGCGAGCTGGTGGACGAGGTGATCGACTGGTACGACGGTGTGACGGTCGGCATCGAGCGTACGGTGATGCCGCAGGCCGCCGATGAGTTCGCCCTGAAGCGATGGGCGGCGCACGGCTATGAGACCGATCCGGCCTCGCTCGGCGACATGGGCTCCTGGACTCAACTCAATGAGCGGGACCTCGACGACGTGGAACAGCCGGTGCTGCCGGACGGATTCCGATTCCGCACCGCCGACGAGGCCGGGCCACAGGCCGCGGTCCAGGCCCATGTCGACGCCTGGGCTCCGTCACCGTTTACAGCCGAGGGCTACGAGGGCGTCCGGCGGACACCGCCGTACCGCGGCGACCTGCACGTCCTGGTGGAGGCGCCGGACGGAACGATGGCCGCATCGACGATCATGTGGCTCGACGAGGCGAACAGGACCGCCGAATTCGAGCCGGTCGGAACACATTCGGACTACCGGCGGCTCGGACTGGGCAGGGCGATGCTGCTGCACGGGATGCATCTGGCACGGGAGGCCGGGGCCCATCACATGACGGTGGCCTGTCTGGGGGCGCCGGGGCATCCCCAGGCGCGCGGGCTGTACTACAGCGTCGGGTTCCGGGAGTTCACACGAGATGCGCCGCTCATCAAGACCGGGGGCTGAAGCGTGTTGCGGAAGTGCGTGCGGTGACGGACCGGCCGTAGTACCCCTGGACAGTCCTGGATCCATGTCTGTTCTCTTCGGGAGTCGTCGGTGGCCGTTCGCCGTGTCATGCCCATCATCCAGTCAGAGGCTGCGAAGGAGAGCCGGGACTTCTATGGTCTGCTGGGCTTTGAAGAGGTCATGAATCTCGGCTGGATCATGACTCTTGCCTCGCCGTCGAGTCCGGCAGCCCAGGTCAGCTTCATGACCGGCGACAGAACCGCCCCGGTTACCCCCGATATGAGCGTCGAAGTCGACGACGTGGAGGCGGCTTACGCGATCATGCGGGACAGCGGCGCGGAGATCGTTCACCCCCTGCAGGACGAGGAGTGGGGCGTACGGCGGTTCTTCGTCCGCGACCCCAACGGCCGCGTGGTCAATGTTCTGAGCCACCGCTGACGCTGAGCCACCGCGCTCTCGGGCCGGTCGAGGGCTCAGCGCGCCGGCAGGTCGCGCAGCGACTTCGCGATCACGTCGGGGGCCTCTTCCGCCATGAAGTGGCCCCAGCGGACGGTCGAGTGGTTCAGGCCGGCGACCCGGGCGCCCCACAGGGCGGCGGCCTCGTACCCGAGGGCCGAGCCCCAGTCCTGCGGGAGCACCGAGACCTCCGAATCCCACCCGCTGCGGCGTGCCTTCGTCGCCGGACCGCCGCCGTACGCCCTGAGTCCGTCCCACCCCCTACGACAACGTCGGCCGTCAAGACCACAACTCGGTCTTGACGGCCGACGTCACGCCACGCAGTGCCCCGGCTCAGGCAACAGCGTCCCGGAGGGCCGGGCAGCGTCGGGGGTACGACTGGTCGGGGTGCCGCCGCGGCGGTGTCAGGCGCAGTGGAACTTCGCGTCCGCCCAGTCTCCGTGGTCGCCGGACTTCGTTCCGTCGGTGTCGGTGATGACGAGATGGACGTGACGGGCGCCGTCCAGCGGTACGTTCACCGGCACGGGGTCGGACTTGCC
This sequence comes from Streptomyces sp. 6-11-2, assembly GCF_006540305.1. Classification (GTDB taxonomy): domain Bacteria; phylum Actinomycetota; class Actinomycetes; order Streptomycetales; family Streptomycetaceae; genus Streptomyces. Next base: position 286,604 of record NZ_BJOR01000002.1, read on the forward strand.
GCTGACGGTGGGGGAGGACCACAGCGTCTTTCCGTCGGCGACGACGGAGAAGGACACGCCGCCGTAGCCGTTGATCTCGTCGTCGATGCCGACGGTGGCGGTGAACGAGGAGCACTGGCCGCCGAGCCAGAACTCGATGTCGGAGTCGGCGTGCGCGCCGATGCCCTTGGCGTAGGTGGTGCCGTTCAGGGTGAGCGTATGGCCGTCGCCGGCCGCCGACTCTCCGTTGCTGCGGTCGCGTTCGGGCGGTCCCCAGCCGTTGGTGGCGTTCAGCCAGGGCAGATCACTGGCCCACGCGTCACCCTTGGGCGGGGCCGGCATGGTGCGCACCGCCGTCCGTTGCGTGGTGACCGTGTCCTGCCCCGCCGCGCGGTAGCGGGCGGTGCCGCTGAGCACGGCCTCGCCCACACCGGCGTCGGCCGGCGCGGTCACGGTGAACTCCGCGCTCGCCCGTTTCCCCGGCTCCAGACGGCCGACGGACCGCGCCGGCGAGACGGTCCAGCCGTCGGGTGCGCTCACGGACAACTCGGTGGCCCCGGCGCCCGTGCTACCCGCGGTGAACCCGACCGTGACCTTCTCGGACACGCCGGCGCCGGTCTCGGCGGGCGGCGCGACCGAGACCGTGCCCGTCGCCCCCGGGACCTTGCCGCCCACCGCGCTCGCGCCGTCCACGTCGACCTGGAAGGCCCGGTCGGTGCTGATGCTGCGGGTCTTGATCTGGACGACACCGCCCCGGTCGGAGGCGTCGTACCACCAGCCCCGGTCGGCGGCGTCGAAGGCGGCCTTGGAGGTGAATTGGGACAGCGCACCACCGTCCAGGCCCACGTGGTGCGGGGCGGAGCCGGTGTGCACCGTGAACTGGTACGGGCGGCTCTTCTGCTTGCCGGCGAAGTCACCGGCGTCGGCGCCGACCGCGATGCGCACCGCTCCCGCTCCGCTGTCCGGGGCGGTCACCGTCACCCGCTGCTCGGCGTACTTGCCCTGCCGGTGCTGCCGGGTGACACCGTCGTCCTCGTACAGCGTGAAGGAGGTGCGGCCCTGCGGGTAGATGTCCCAGGCGAGTGGGGAGTCCGCGGTGCGGTCCTGGTAGGAGTTGATGCCGGGCCACATCGGGATCGACGCTCCCGCCTTGACGAACAGCGGCAGGGTGTCCAGGGGAGCCTGGTAGCCGTCGACGGTGGTCGGACCGTGGTAGGTGCGTCCGGACCAGTAGTCGATCCAGTCGCCCTTGGGCAGGTAGATGCCGTCGCGGACGGTGGTGTCGCTGTAGACGGGCGCGACCAGGAAGTCCTCGCCGGTGAGGAACTCGTACTTGGCGGCGTCACTCGCCGCCTTCGGGTCGTCGGGGTACTCCAGCGTCAGCGGCCGTACGGCGCCCACACCGGTGCGGTTGGCCTGCGCCGCATAGGTGTACATGTACGGCAGCAGGGATTCCTTCAACTTGAGGTACTTGCGGTTGATGCTGGTGTACGGCTCCCCGTACTGGTAGGGCTGCTTGTCCTTGGCGGCCCAGCCGTCCATCGTCATCACGGCCGGCAGGAACGACTTCCACTGCAGGTCGCGGGTGTAGGTCTTGGCGCTGCCACCGAAGATGCCGTCGACGTCGCCGCTGGTGTACGCGAGACCCGACATGGTGGCGCCGGCGTACGTGGGTATCTGCCAGCGGATGTAGTCCCAGCTGCCGGACTGGTCACCGCTCCACTGCACGCCGCAGCGCTGGGCGCCGGCCCAGCTCTCCGGGGCCCAGGTGAAGCCGCGCGCGTCGCTGTTGTCCTCGATGCCGCGGTAGGCGTCCTTGCACCCGTCCAGGGCGAACTTGTAGCCGGAGCCCACCCAGGCGACGTCCAGCTTGGCCACCCGCTGGCCCGCCTTGACCTGGTCGGCCAGTTTGTCCAGACCGTCCTGGGTCCACAGACCCATCTGCATCGTGCGGTCGTTGAGGCCCTTGGCGGTCTCGGCGAGGTCCTCGTAGCCGCAGCCGTAGCCGTCGTTGACGAGCATCCAGCCCAGCGGCATGTCGTTCTTGACGTAGCCGTCGGCGACCTTGAGGGCGTCCAGGGTGTGCCGCTCGCCGCGGTTGGCGTTGTGCAGATAGCAGTCGGAGTCGCCGACCTCCAGGCCGTAGACCGGGGGAAGCATGGGGCGCCCGGTGAGCTTGGTGTACTGGCCGATGACGTCCTTGGTGGAACCGCCGGCGAAGTAGTAGGCGTCGAACCGGTTCTCCTGCTCGGTGGTGGTGACCGGGTCGGTGAACGCGTAGGTGCCGGGCGCGTAGGTGTTGCGGTAGACGCCGTAGCCCGCCGAGGAGAGGTAGAACGGCACCGAGTTGGGGTGTCCGCCCTCGTTCCAGTTGTAGTCGACGCCCACCTTGAGCGTCTTGCCGCGGTGCGAGGTGTTGCCGCTGCCGTTCTGCTCGCCCGTGCCGTAGAACTGCTCGTCGGCGCCGCGTGCGAGCGTCTGGGTGGTGGCGGTGCCGTCCCAGGTGATGCCGCGGGTCTCCTCCCACAGGCGGGTGCCGTCGGCGCGGTACAGGGCGAACCGCAGTGGCGACTTGTACACCCGCAGGGTCACCTTGTTCGTGGACAGTTCGTAGCGGTCACCGCGGTCGGTCCAGCGGGTGGCCGGTGGATCGCCCTGCGGCAGCACGATGTCGCCGCCGACGGGGTCGGTGAACGTGCCGTCCGGGGCCACCTCGATGCGGAAGGTGTCGGCCGAGACGAAACCGACCCGGGCCTTCGCCGTGCCCGCCGTGAAGGTGTAGGAGGCGCCGGACCGGGAGAACCCGGTGACCGCCCCGATGACGGTCGGGGTCCCGGACGCGGTGGCCGTCGCCGCTCCGGCCGGTGGGGCCGGTCCGATCTCGGCCGCCAGGACGGCGAACAGAGCCGTGGCGGCCAGGACCGCCCCTCTGGAACGGAAAGCCTTGCGTCTGCGGGATGGAGCGCTCATGTCGATCCCTTCGCACACGTCGATCGGCGTGGGGCGGTTGCTTGAACTTGCTTGATACGCCGCTGAATCAAGCACAACCAATCACGCGGAGAAGGTATAGCGCACAGGGAACGCCCGTGACCAGAGTGCGTACCGGGTGAGGTGAGCGTGGATGCCGGACGGCTCGGCGGATCGGCGTCTGCGGCTGGACGGCACGCCTGCGGCGCTGCGCCGGTCCCCTCCGTCGCGAGCGGCACGCCGACGACCGCCTCCGCGAGGGCAGCACGCGGTGTCCGACCTCCGCGCTGCTCGGCAGCCCCACCACCGGACGCGCGTGACCGACCTGAACGCGACGCCGGCGGCTCTCCGCACATGGTGAAGCGACGGGCCTTCGGCATGGTGCGCGCCGAAGGCCCGTCGCTGTGTGGTCGTATGGCCCGCCCGAAGTGTGTTCACCTCATGGAGCCGGAATCCCCCGAACCCTGGTCACCTCACCGAACTGCTCGAGCCCGGCCGTGGAGGACCTGAGGACCTGTCACGGAACCAGTGCGACAGGGAGCCTCTCCAGTCCCCGGAAGGCAGGGAACGGGACCTTGAGCCATTCGGCCTCGGACGCCGGAAAATCGAGTTCGATCTTCGGGAACCTCTGGAAGAGCGTGGTCAACGCCGTTCGCATTTCCATTCTCGCCAACGGCGCACCGAGGCAGTAGTGCGCCCCGCTGCCGAAGCCGAGGTGCGCGCTCTGCAGACCCTCCCGCTTCACGTCGAAGGTGTCAGGGCAGGCGAACCTCTCCGGATCCCGGTTCGCGGAGGCGACTGCGATCTGCACGAGGGACCCCTTGGGAATGAGCGTTCCCCTGATGTCGATGTCCTCCAGCGCGTGCCGGAACGTCGCGTTCTCGACCGACCCTTCGAAGCGGATGACCTCCTCGATGGCGTTCGGCAGGAGTTCCGGATCCTCCAGGACCTCCTGCAGCTGATCGCGGTGGGTCAACAGGTCGAAGACGGCGTTGCCGATGAGGTACGCGGTCGTCTTGTGGCCGGCGAAGAGCAGCACCCACAGGGTCGACAAAAGCTCGCCGTCAGTCATGGCGCCTTGCTCGTCCTGCGTCCGGATCAGGTCACTGAGAAGGTCGTCGGACGCGTTCTCGCGCTTGCGCAGGATGAGATCGGCGAAGTAGTCCCGCAGAGCTCCCTCGGCCTGCGCCAGTTTTTCCTTGTCCTTCTTGCTGAATCCGGTGCGTGCGACGATGGTGCACCATTTCTGGGCTTCCGCGCGCTCTTCCTCGGGAATTCCGATGAGCTCACAGATCACGATGAGGGGGAGCGGGAAGGCGAAGGACGACAGCAGGTCGATGGGTGCGTCGGTGTCACAGCGATCCAGCAATTCGTCGGTGATCTGCTGAATACGAGGACCCAAGGACTCGATTCGGCGCGGACTGAAAGCGCGGTTGACGATACGGCGCAGCCGGGTGTGCTTGGGCGGGTCCGAGAAGAGCATGTTGTCGTCGAGCGCGATGGACGAGTCGCCGAAAATGGTGTGGTACGCGTCCATGGCCGCGTACATGTCCTTGCTGATGCGCGGATCCGTCAGGGCGGCCTTGGCGTCGTCGTACCGGGTGATCAGGTAGGTCTCCACCCCGTGCGGGGGAGACAGGCGGCACACCGGGGCCGACTCGCGCAGGCACGCGTACACCGGATAGGGGTTGGCGCGATACGCCGCTGAACCGCGCGAGGCCGCCGCGATCGCGTCCGCTGTCGAGTCCGTCGTGTCCCGTTCGTCGAGCTGAGTCATCATCCCGGCCTTTCTCACAGCAGCTTCCGCCCCGGCCACGGGACAGCAGATGTACGACTTACGATCCACCGGTCCCCTGAAGGATCCCGTACGTAAACGCAATTCGCCCGATCGCACCCACCGGCCTCTCGCGCGGTCGTTGGGGTCCGTGTCCACAGGCTGCGGCGAGGCGGATTCTCCGCTGATCGGGTGATCGCTGCTTATCGGCTCGCCGCGCATGGCAAAAGAACTGAGAGCGAGTCATGGAAACCATCGGCCACCGCGCTGCGGAGATGCTGATCCCAGAGGAGAAACGCGATGAACGATCGCGGCAACGAGTATGTGCCCGTCCTGGTCGTGGGGGGCTCACTCGTGGGCCTGTCCGCATCCGTGTTCCTCGGGCGCCTTGGCATCGAGCACTGTGTCGTCGAGCGCCATGCCGCCACGTCGGCACATCCGCGCGGCCGCGGCAACAACATGCGGACGATGGAACTGTTCCGGACCGCCGGCCTGGAGCCGCACATCCGGAAGGCCGCGACCACGCTGTCGAAGAACCATGGAATCCTTCAGGTCGACACCCTGCGCGGTGAGAACCGGCGCTGGCTCTCGGCGCGGATCACGGGCAGGCCGCCGGAGGCGGACCTGTGCTCGACGATCCGCTGCGCGTGCAGCCAGAACGATCTGGAGCCGGTCCTGCTGCAAGGCGCCCGCGACCTGGGCGGAGACGTGCGCTTCGGCACGGAACTGCTGTCCTTCAGCCAGGACGACGACGGGGTGCGGGCGGTTCTGCAAACCAGGGACACCGGTGAGACGTACACGGTGAGGACGGACTACCTGCTCGCCGCCGACGGTCCCCGCAGTCCCGTCCGCCAGCGGCTGGGGATCGAGCACTCGGGATCGGGAGATCTGTTCCACAACGTCAGCGTCACCTTCCGCAGCAAGCTGCTGCGCGAGGTCGCGGGGGAGCAGAAGTTCGTCGTCTGCTACGTCACCGACCCCACCGGCGAAGGCGTGCTGCTGCCCGTGGACAACGAGGAGCAGTGGGTTTTCCATGTGCCCTGGTTCCCGGAGCGCGGGCAGACACTGGAGCACTTCACCGATGCCCGGATCACCGACCACATCCGGGCGGCGGCAGGGGTGCGCGATCTGGACGTGGAGATCACCGGGAGGGCGCCGTGGCACGCGGCGGACCGCGTGGCGAACAGCTATCGGGACGGACGTGTCTTCCTCATCGGTGACTCCGCCCACGAGATGCCGCCGACCGGGGCGTTCGGATCCAACACCGGTATCCAGGACGCGCACAATCTCGCCTGGAAGATCGCCGCGGTCCTCCGCGGCTGGGCGGGCTCGACGCTGCTGGACAGCTATGAGGCCGAGCGCCGGCCGGTGGCTCAGACCACCAGCGCGCGAGCGACCCTTCAGGCCGCTCGTGAACAGCACCCCGGCTACTCCGCCAGGACGGCGTCGAACGACACCGCTGATCTGATGACCGTGGCGCTGGGCTACCGATACGCCTCGCGGGCGGTGGTCGGCGCGAACGCGGAGGACCCCGTCATCCCCGACGTCCTGTGCCTGAACGGCGAGCCCGGAAGCCGTGCACCGCATCTCTGGGTCACACGCGACGGGGCGAAGGTCTCCACCGTTGACCTGTACGAGCGCTCCTTCGTCCTGCTCTGCGGGAGGCCCGGCTGGCGCACCGCGGCCCGCGGTGTGGGTGCGCGGCTCAACGTACCGCTCGACGTCTACTCCATCGGCGACGGAGTGGAGTACGACCTGGACACCGGCGGCGCTGCGGACTGGTCCTCGGTGTATGGCGTCGCACCGGAAGGCGCGGTGCTGGTGCGGCCGGACGGCTTCGTGGCCTGGCGGGCCGAGGCCGAGACGGCGGACATGGAAAAGGAACTGACCGGCGTTCTCCTGCAGATCCTCGGGCGCTGACCGTCACCGCGGCTCGACGACCCGAGCCGCACAGGAGTGACTTCTCCTGCGTCACCACAGAAATGGGAGCCTGTCCATGACATCACTAGAGACGGCGGCGGGCACGGCCCCACTGGCCGGTATAGCCGACAGCGGGCCGACGGCGGCGGGGGAGGGCGACGCACGCCGGGAGCGTGTGGACGTACACCACCACTACACCGCGCCGGAATGGCTCGACTGGGCGGAAAAACAAGAGATCGTCCATCGTCGGAAGCTGCCGCCGTGGACCCGGTGGGACCTCGGCACAGCTCTCCGGATGATGGACGAGGCAGGCATCCGGACCAGTGTCTTCACCGTCGCGATGCTGGGCCGCCTCCAGGATCCGAAGGTGCGCAAGGAAAGCGCCCTTGTCGCCCTGGAAGCCGCCAGCGACCTTGTCCAGAGCCATCCCGATCGCTTCGCCTTCTACACACCGCTGTTCCTGGACAGCCCGGACCTGTCGATGTGGTCACTCACCCATGGACTGGACGACCTCGGGGCGATCGGCGTCAGCGTGCGGACCAGCGCCAAGGGCGTCTATCTGGGCCACCCCGACCAGGACAGAATCCTGGCGGAGCTCAACGAACGCTCGGCCGTGGTCAGTACGCACCCGATGGACGTACCCGGAGGCGGCGCGGAGCTGGAGGGTGTGCCTCCGTTCCTGTGCGACTTCCTGATGGACACGACGCGCGCGGCGATCAGTCTCATCATCAACGGGACCCTGGACCGCTACCCGAACCTCAGCTTCATCCTGCCGCACGGAGGCGGTTTCCTTCCTTACATCGCCGGCCGCGTGGAGGTGTTCAGCGACCATCTGACGCCCAAGGTGGACCGCGCCCGGGTCCGTGACTACCTGCACCGCTTCTACTACGACACGGCCGGCCCCATGTCCCCCTCGGCCACGCCGAGTCTGCTGTCCACCGTGGATCCCTCCCGGATCCTCTACGGCAGTGACTGGCCCCCCACCCCGGCTCATCTGGTCACGAGTGTCACCGCACCCGCGCTCGACAACGACCCCGCCCTCGACGAGCAACAGCGCCGCTGCATCAACCGCGACAACGCGCATCGCCTTCTTCCGTCGCTTGCCGCTCGTCGATAGCGGCTGCGAGGAGGGGGCACGAGCAGGCGGCCCGCTGGGCGGCACTGCCGTTCTCCGGCCTCAGCGCGTACGCACCCGGCTTGTCGAAGCCGAGCGGGTTGACGCAGTCGACGACGATCTCGTCGGCCTCGGGGAAGTCGTGCGGGGTCACGAAGGCGGGACGGCGTCGCATACGGTGACGTGGTAGTTCAGGAACTCGCCCGCCCGGACGAGGGCGAGGCGAAGTCGATGACGCCGAAGACGATCATCCGGGGCGGCGGAACGTTGGACTCGACCAGCAGGACCACCGGCGCCCCGCAGCGGCTGCCGCCGCTGTACGACGTCGGCGTCGATACCGACCGTCCGCCCCACGCGGTCCAGGGCAATGGCCTCCCGCCTCCTTCGTCCCGGGTGCGGCATGCCGCTTTTGGAGTAATGAGCCGGCCGGGCCGGTGGGCCGTGTCAGGCTGTGGTCTTGTTTGATCACGGTCGTGCCAGGAGGCCGGGGTGTACCGCTCGCGTGAGTGGCTGTACGAACGGATCCGTCGTGGCGACCCGGCGGATCCCACGGTTTCGGCACCGGTTTACGACAGTGGGCGGGGCCCGGTGTCGGCCCTGCACCGCGATGGCCGGATCACTGTCCGGCGAGCGAACGAGGTGCCGGTCTTGGGCGGGCGGCAGTTCGCGGCCCGGCACATCAGGCCGACTCGCCGCTACACCTGCCACGACATCCTGGAGATTCTCCTGGTCAGGCCCGGCGCGATCGCCGGGCCGCCGTTTTGGCGCAGGCCCGGGCCGAGGGCGGCTTCACCGCCACTCGTGAGGCGTTCTGTTCGGCGGCGAAGACCAAGGCCGGTGGACATGAGGGCACCCGGGTGCTGATCGAGGTGCTGCTGTCGCGCCGGCAGTCGCCGGCCGCGGCGGTCGTCGGCGGCATGCAGGCTGTTCTCGGCTTCGACTCGGTCGGCATCAACCTGGTGGCCATCGCGGCCCGCCGGTGCAACGCCACCTGTGAGGAGCTGGGCGACAGTCCGACTGAGGGGGCGAAGACCACCTCGCGGCACGCCCGGCGACCGCCACCCGATCCGCGCCCGCTCGCGGACATGACCACGTACGACCGGCTGCCGAAGCCGGTCACCCCGCACCACATCGAAGAAGGGCACGAGCGCATGAGCCCCGCTGAGGCCGCCCCCACCGACAAGGCCGCCGAGGCCGGCTTTGAGTATCAGGTGCCGCCGCGGCGGTTGCCGCTGCCGGAGACGGAGATCCCGCTGATCGGGGTGGGCACTGCGATCGCCGAAGCAGGGGGCTCCAAGCCGCTGCTCCAGATCCTTACCGAGCGGGAGGAGCGCAAGGCCACGGCGGTGGCTTCCACCGCCCCGTGCAGCGCGTGCGGCAAGCCGTTGAAGTCCACCGAGGGCGAGTACCGGTCCAGCGGGCGATCGTGATGATGGCGGGCAAGAAGGGGGAAGGGGCGGAGCGGCCGCCCCGCCCCGACCTGCTGGCGCGTCTGGACAGCGAACTGGGCCGGATCGATGAGCAACTGCGCGCTCTGGCCGGCGCCAAGCACCGCGTGCAGGGTCTGTTGGAGGCGGTGGTGGCCATCACCCGGGAGGTGGAGCTGCCCGCGGTACTGCACCGCATCGTGACCACCGCCATGGACCTGGTCGACGCCCGCTACGGGGCACTGGGAGTTCTCGACGCGTCCGGCGAGTCCCTGGCGCAGTTCATCGTCGTCGGCCTGTCCGAGCAGGAACGGTCGTCCTTGGCAGAGGTGGGGTTTCCCCGCGGTCGGGGCGTGCTCGGACACTTGATCCGCCACCCCGAACCCCTGCGGGTGGACGACATCTCCTCGCATCCGTCGTCGGTCGGCCTGCCACCTGGCCACCCGGCCATGCGCACCCTCCTGGGCGTCGCCGTCAGCGTCCGCGGCGACATCTTCGGAGACCTCTACCTCTCCGAGCGGCGCGACGGACAGCCCTTCGACGTGCACGACGAGACCATCGTCGTTGCCCTCGCCCGTGCCGCCGGTATCGCGATTGACAACGTCCGGCTCTTCGAACAGGTCCGTACCGGATCCGAACAGTTCCAGCGGCGTTTGCTGCCGGCGCTGCCCGACATGCGGCCCTTCGACGCCGCCGCCATCTACCGGCCCGCCGCCAAACCCCACCATTTGGGCGGGGACTGGTACGACGCCATCCTCCTTCCGGACGGCGCGGTGGCCGTCGTCATCGGCGACGTGGTCGGTCACGATCTGCATGCCGCTGCCGCCATGGCCTCCACCCGCAACATGCTGCGCGCTCTGCTGTTCACCCTGCGGACTCCGCCCAGCGCGGTCCTCGCCCAGCTCGATCGCACCCTGGAGGCCATCACCGACAACCCCGTCACCACCACGAGCCTGGCGCGCATCGAACCCGCGGGGGCTGCCTGGAGGTTGCACTGGAGCTCGGCAGGCCACCTCCCCCCTTTGCTGATCGCTCCGGGCGGCCGGGCGGAGTACCTGTTCAAGGAGCCCGGACTACCGCTGAACGTCGATGTCGGGCTGTCCCGCCCCGATCACACCCACCCCCTGTCCCCGGACACCACCGTGGTCTTCTTCACCGACGGCCTCATCGAGCATCCCGACCATCCCCTCGACGAGAGCCTGAACGAGCTCGCCGAACTCGCCACCACACACGCGGCCCTGCCTCTGCAGGACTTCGTGCAGGCCCTGGCCGACCACCACCCCAGCGACGCACACGACGACATGGCCATCCTCGCCGTGCGCACCCCGCGCTGAAGCCGCACGGAGCCCCTGCGGCTGAGAGGCAGACCCCTCGGGTCGCACATCGCTCCGAGTGGTCACCCGAAGCAATCCCGGCAGAGCACATGGCGAAAGGTCATACAGATGAGCGGCGGTGTCGTGGACCCGGGAGGGTCAGCGAACAGGGGACGAGGGAGCAGAGCCGAGGGGAAAACCTCCCGATGACTGTGGCGAGCCGCGACGGGCTCCGGCGCGTTGGCATGACGGCCCTGCGGATCGTCGCCGTTGCCGCGCTGTACTACGTCTCCGGCAGGCTGGGACTCCTCCAGCAGTTCATGCGCGGCCAGGTCACGCCGCTGTGGCCTCCGACCGGCATCGCGCTGGCCGGCCTGCTCCTGTTCGGACTGCGGGTCTGGCCCGGGATCGCGCTCGGCGCCCTCCTGATCGACATCCCACTGGGACCGACGACCCCCGCCGTGCTCGCCATCACGGCAGGCAACACACTCGCGCCCCTCTGCTCCTACGCACTCCTTCGCCGCAGCGGGTTCCGCACCCAGATGAACCGTTTCCAGGACGCGCTCGCGCTGGTGTTCCTCGGTGCGCTCACCGGCATGCTCATCAGCGCGACCGTGGGCAGCAGCAGTCTGAGTCTCGCCCACGCGCTGCCCCCCGGCGGATTCTGGCTCACGTGGTGGGTCTGGTGGACCGGCGACGCCATGGGCGTCCTGCTGGTCGCGCCGCTGCTGCTCGTCCTCCGCTCGGCGCGCCGGCCGAAGAACATCCCCCGATCCGGATGGGCGGAGGGATCGCTGCTTGTCGCGGCCACCATCGCCGTCGGTCTCCTAGAAACCTTCCCCGCGCCGCTGCTCTTCCTGGGGTTCCCGCTGCTGACCTGGGCAGCCTTCCGCTTCCAGCGCGCCGGAGCCACGCCCTGCGCGCTGGCCGTATCCACGTTCGCCATCCTCGCCGTCACGCGCAGGGCAGGCCCGTTCGCCGGGCACACGCTGCTCACCGACATGATCTCACTGCAGGCCTTCAACGGTGCCGCCGCGCTGACCGCGCTGCTGCTCGCCGCGGCCATCACCGAGCGGAACCAGACCCAGGCGAAGATCGAAGAGGCCTGCAGGCGGCTCGCCGAGATGGTGGCCAGAGCCGCACCGGACACCGACGGTCCGCCAGTGCTTCCCAACCCCCAGGGAGATGGGGGAGAGAACGGCGGACAGACCCGGGCGTCGTGATCGATCAGCAATCGCGACAGGGGACCGGGCCCGCCGAACCACGCCTGTCAGGGACGCAGATTGCCGATCACGAGCTCGCTGGGTATCCGCGATCTCCACGTGCCGTGGCCCGCGAATCCGGCGACTGCCCATCCGGGACCGGGTACCGCCGCCCGCCAGGCCCTGGGCGCGGCGGCCGGCCGTGGTCCGGACCGGGTGATCCTTCGTGTCTCCGGTCCAACGCAACCTGTTGTTAGACTGGTAGAGACGTTGATCGTTTGTTGAGGAGCCGAGACATGGTGGTGGACGACGACATCTCCGGGTGATACCCGGACCCGACAGGCCACCGGACTGGTGCGTGGAAGCGCCGCCGACGTGGCCTCGCTGTCGTCCCCTCTTTCCCTCTGTCTGCTGCCGGGGCAGAAGTGTCTTCCCTGCCCCCTCCTCACGAGGTCACCTCCATGTCCGACGCTTCCGTCGTCTGCTCGAACCTGTCCTTCACCTGGCCCGACGACACTCCCCTCTTCCAGGACCTGTCCTTCACCATCGGCTCCGGCCGCACCGGCCTCGTCGCGCCCAACGGTGCCGGCAAGAGCACGCTGCTCAAGCTCATCGCCGGTGAACTGCGGCCCGGCACCGGGTCGGTCTCCGTGGCCGGCACCCTCGGCTACCTCCCCCAGAGCCTTCCCCTGACCGGAGACCTCACGGTCGCCGAGGTGCTGGACGTCGCCGCGATCATCCAGGCCATCGACGCCGTGGAGTCCGGGGACGTCGACGAAAAGCACTTCACCACCATCGGCGACGACTGGGACATCGAGGAACGCACCCGCGCTCAACTCGACCGCCTCGGTCTGGCCGACCTCACCCTGGATCGCAGCCTGAGCACCCTCAGCGGCGGCCAGGTCATCTCTCTCGGTCTCGCCGCCCAGTTGCTGAAGCGGCCCGACGTGCTGCTGCTCGACGAGCCCACCAACAACCTCGACCTCGACGCCCGGCACAAGCTGTACGACGTGCTGGAGGACTTCAACGGCTGCCTGCTCCTGGTCAGCCACGACCGCGCCCTGCTCGACCGCATGGAACGCGTCGCCGAACTCGACCGCGCCGAACTACGCTTCTACGGCGGTAGCTTCACTGAGTACGAAGAGGCCGTGCGGGCCGAGCAGGAAGCCGCCGAGAAGAACGTCCGCAACGCCGAGCAGGAGTTGAAGCGGGAGAAGCGGGAGATGCAGCAGGCGCGCGAGCGCGCCGAACGCCGGCAGAGCAACGCCGCCCGCAACCTGAAGAACGCCGGTCTGCCGCGTATCTTCGCCGGCAACATGAAGCGGGGCGCGCAGGAGTCCGCGGGCCGGGCGGGCCAGATGCACGCCGGCCGGGTCAGCGAGGCGAAGGCCCGGCTGGACGCGGCCGGGCGCGCGCTGCGCGAGGAGCAGCGCATCACGCTGGACCTGCCCGACACCCACGTGCCCGCCGGACGCAATCTGTTCCTCGGCCGGCAACTTCGCGCCCGCCTCGGCGAGAAGGACGTGTTCGCCGGCCAGGGGGTCGACCTGACCGTCCGGGGCCCGGAGCGCATCGCGCTGACCGGTCCCAACGGTGCCGGCAAGAGCACGCTGCTGCGTCTGCTCAACGGCGACCTGACACCGCACAGCGGCGAGATCAAGCGGGCCGACGGCCGTATCGCCTACCTCTCGCAGCGCCTCGACCTGCTGGACCTGGACCGTACGGTCGCCGAGAACTTCGCCGACCACGCCCCGAAGCGGCCGGAGGCCGAGCGGATGAACCTGCTTGCCCGCTTCCTCTTCCGGGGGCCTCGCGCCCATCTGCCCGTCGGGGTGCTCTCCGGAGGCGAGCGCCTGCGCGCCACCCTGGCCTGCGTGCTGTGCGCGGAACCGGCTCCGCACCTGCTGCTCCTGGACGAGCCGACGAACAACCTCGACCTGGTCAGCGCGGGCCAGTTGGAGGGCGCCCTGAACTCCTACCAGGGGGCCTTCGTGGTGGTCAGCCACGACGAGCGGTTCCTGTGCGAGATCGGCGTCAACCGGTGGCTGCGGCTGGCCGACGGCGAGCTGAAGGAGACGGGGGCCCCTGAGATGTGAGCCGCCGGCGTGTCGACCTGGCCCGCGTCCGAGGCATGCCGCCCCGCGGGCCGAGCACCGATCACGTTGGACGGACCCCATGCCTCAACCGGCTCTGCTCGCCCACGACCTCGTCCACACTCTCGGTGACCGGCGCCTGTTCGACGGTGTCTCCCTGACCGCCTCGCCCGGGCACCGCATCGGGCTGATCGGGGAGAACGGCGTCGGCAAGTCGACCCTGCTGCGCCTGCTGGCCGGGACGGACGAGCCCGACGTCGGCAGCGTCACGCGCCCGCCCGACCTGGGCTTTCTTCAGCAGGAGATGCCGTACGACACCGACGCGACGATCGCCGACGTACTCGACGACGCCCTGCGCGAGGCCAGGGAGGACCTTGCCGAGCTGGAACGGCTCAGCGAGTTGGTCGCGCGGACCGCGCAGGACGCGCCCGAGTGCGCCGGCCTGCTCGACGCCTACGGCGTCCGGCTCGAACAGGCCCAGGAACGGGAGGTCTGGGACGCCGACCGGCGTGCCGCGCTCGTGCTCGACGGCCTCGGCCTCGGCGCCTTCGGACACGACCGGACGCTCGGGTCGCTGTCCGGCGGCCAGCGCGTCCGGCTCGCGCTGGCCGCGCTGCTGGTCCGGCGGCCCTCCGCGCTGCTGCTGGACGAACCGACCAACCATCTTGACGACGGTGCCGTCGCCTTCGTCGAGGACCAGGTACGCGCCCTGCCCGGGGTCGTCGTGGTGGCCAGCCACGACCGGGCCTTTCTGGACGCCGTGTGTACGGACCTGATCGACCTCGACCCCGCGATGGACGGCCCGGTCCGCTACGGCGGCAACTACAGCGCGTACCTGGCCGAGAAGCGTGCCGAGCGGGACCGCTGGGAGCGACGCTGGGCCGAGGAACAGGAGGAAGTGGCCGCGCTGCGGGTCTCTGCTCAGGTCACCGCGCACCGCGTCGCACCGGACCGGGGACCGCGCGACAACGAGAAGATGGGCTACGGCCACCGTGCGGGCCGGGTCCAGAGCCAGATCTCCCGGCGGGTGCGCAACGCCGTCCGCCGCCTGGAGGAGCTGGAGCGCTCCCAGGTCGGTGAGCCACCGAAGCCGCTGCGGTTCAAGGGCACGGCGCTCGCGGCACCGGGGGTGGAGGACGACGGTCCGCTGGTGTCCCTGGACGACGTACGGGTACCGGGCCGGCTCGCACCGGTGAGTGCGGAGGTTTCGGCGACCGACCGTCTGCTGGTCACCGGTGGGAACGGGGCCGGGAAGTCGACTCTGCTGGCCGTGCTCGCCGGGCGGCTCGCGCCCGAGGGCGAGGTGCGGCGGCGACGCGGACTGACTGTGGGCCTGCTCGCCCAGGACACCGTCTTCGCCCGGCCGGGCCGGTCCGTCCGGGACACCTATGAGCTGGCGCTGGGAGCCGAGCGGGCCGAGGCAGTACCGCTGGGCTCGCTCGGTCTGATGGACGAAGCGGACCTGGACAAGCCGGTCGGCCGGCTCTCGGTCGGGCAGCGCAGGCGGCTCGCGCTGGCGCTGCTGGTGGCGCGACCGCCGCAGTTGCTGCTGCTTGACGAACCCACCAACCACCTGTCGCCGCGCCTGTGCGACGAGTTGGAGGCGGCGCTGGGCACCGGCCCCGGCGCGATCGTGCTGGCCAGCCACGACCGCTGGCTGCGGGAGCGCTGGCAGGGAGGGGAAATCCGGCTCGGCTCCGACCTCGAGCGCTCGGGCAGTGCGGGGCACAGGCTTCGCGCCAGTGGACACCGCCAGACCGTGCGGGGGGTTGGGTCGGCCAGATGACGGTCGGAAGGGACGGCACAGTCCGCTGAGGCCTGTTCACGGGGGATCTCCTCCACGAACGCGCGCGATCTTGGATGCGCGCGATTCCCTCATATGTATGCCGTGCGCCGCGAACTCGTCGTCTGCGGAAGCCTCTTGCGCGGTTGCGGCACCGAAGGCGGCGGCCGCCGGGCGGGGCAGGCTCACGGTGAACGCGGCCCCGGCCGCCGCGGCGGTCGCGAGCGCTTCGCGGCGGACCAGGGGGAGAGCGCGGGCGATGGTGTCGAAGGCGTCAGGACCGTGCCTTCACCGGGAACGTCAGCGACATCGACAGCCACGCGTACACCGGCCCCAGCGCGTTCATGGCGATCACGGACACCCACGCCGCCCACGGGTTGCCGACGTCGTAGCCGAACCCGCCGAAGAACGTCGCGAAGTAGCTGGCGAAGCCGAAGAACATGCCGGGGATCAGCGAGAACAGCTTGAGCTTGCCCGTGTACATCAGCGCGGAGTTCACGACGAGGACGCACAGTGCCCCGAACGCGTTGCGGGCGAGCCGGCCCTCGCCGAAGGCCGTGCCCTGATGGGTCTCCAGCAACACGATCACCAGAGCGTACGTCGAACCCATCGGCATGGCCGACCACAGCCGCTTGGCGTCGGGGAGGTTCGGCCCGCCGCCCCGTACCGCGGGACGAGGAACAGGAGGACACACGGACGCCATGAGCCCGACCGCCCTGCCGGGCCTGGTCAGCGAGCTGGCCCGCGACGTCCTGGCGGGCCCCGCCCGTCCCGCCCGCGTCATCGCCGTCGCCCGGCAGGCGCTGTATCTGCTCCCGCACGGACAGCGGGATCCGCTCGCGCTGGTGGTGCCCGGCGCCGCGCGGGTGCCGACCGCCGTCGTCCTGCCGCGCGCCGCGGGGGACCGGCCCTTCCACGGGCTGACCCCTGGCCGCACGGGACGCGTCGGGGCCGGCCGGATCGCGATCGGGTCCCTGTGCCTGACCGCGGGGGAGTTCTGGGCGCCGCCCCGCGCCCAGGACTCCCCACCCGGCCCGGTCCTCGACCGGCTCGCCACGCTCCGCCCGCCCCGGCCGCTGCCGCCCGAGGTCCGCCCCGTCGCCCGTGCTCTCGTTCGCATGCTCGCGCACGGCGGCACGGCGGCACGGCGGCACCGCGGCCCGGCGGCGCGCGGCCCGCGCCCTGCTCGGCCTCGGCCCCGGCGCGACACCCTCCGGGGACGACTTCCTGTGCGGGCTGCTGCTCGCCGCCCAGGTGCAGCGGCGCCCGCCGGACTGGCTCGCGGCACTCGCACATATCGCGGCAGAGGCGGACAGGCTGACGCCGCCGGTCTCCGCGGCCCTTCTCCGGTAGACCGCCGAAGGCCTGTGCATCCCTCAGGTCGCGGCGCTGCTGCGGGCCGCCGCTACCGGTGGCGACCCGTCCGGCCCGGTCACCGCCCTGCTCGCCGTCGGCCACAGTTCGGGGTGCGACCTGCTGCACGGTCTGTGCGCGGGAGCGCGTCTGGCGACCCGCGCCCGCGACGGGGTCAGGCCCCGATCCACACCGTCGTGATGACGCAGAACCCCTTGACGCCGCGGTCCGACGGCTCGTGCCCGGACCCGGACCGCTCGGCGTCGCCGAAGGGGCCCGCGGCCGAAGCCGATCACCACCCGCACCGAACGGATCACGGGGCAGCGGCCCGGCCGCGCAGGCCTCGCCCTCCTCCGCCTTCGCATCCTCCTGCGGTGACCGCCACGCAGCGCGACCACCGATTTCTGGACAGAGCCATTCGCTGGACAGTCCTTCCACCCGAATGGAGGCGAAAACCGCTGGGCCGGACGCGCGGCGCGCGAACTTGGGTAATTCTTTACAGCGGGCCGGGAGTCGACGGCCGCGGCCCGGAACCCGGCGGTCGGGGCGAGGCTCGTAGGCGTGTACCCGGAAGGCAAAGCCGGTCCGAACCGACGGGGCGGGCGGCGCCGACCAGGATGCGGACGGGCTGACCCTGTTCCGCACGTGACACACGCTCGTCCCCTAGCTGAACACAAACTGGTTCGCCGGGATCGGCTGCGAGAGGCCGCAGGTGAGCGGGCTCGGCCCGGAGGCCGGACGCGGGAGGTAACACATGTGCGGGATCACCGGCTGGGTGTCCTTCGACCGTGATCTGAGGTCCGAGAGCGCGACCTTGGACGCGATGACCGAGACCATGTCCTGCCGGGGCCCGGACGACTGCGGCACCTGGGCCGAGGGGCCCGTCGCCCTCGGCCACCGCAGGCTCGCGATCATCGACCTCCCCGGCGGGCGGCAGCCGATGAGCGTCCGGACACCCGAGGGAACCGTGGTGCTCGTCTACTCGGGGGAGGCCTACAACTTCACCGAACTGCGCCAAGAGCTGACCGGTCTGGGCCACCGCTTCACGACCGACTCGGACACCGAGGTGGTCCTGCACGCCTACCTCGAATGGGAGGAGGGGCTCGCCAGACGGCTCAACGGCATGTTCGCCTTCGCGGTGTGGGACGGCCGCCACAACCGGCTCGTGATGGTCCGCGACCGTATGGGGATCAAGCCGTTCTACTACTACCCGACCTCCGACGGCTTGCTGTTCGGCTCCGAGCCCAAAGCCATCCTCGCCAATCCGCTGGCCCCCGCCAGGATCCGCCTCGACGGCCTGCGGGAAGTGTTCGCGATGGTCAAGACGCCCGGACACGCCGTGTGGGACGGCATGCGCGAACTGGAGCCCGGCACCGTCGTCACCGTCGACCGGCAGGGGATGCGCCGACACGTCTACTGGCAACTTCAGACCCGTCCGCACACCGACGACCGAGCCACCACCATCGCCACCGTGCGCTCACTGCTCGACGACATCGTCCGCCGCCAGCTCGTCGCCGACGTCCCCCGCTGCATGCTGCTGTCGGGGGGCTTGGACTCCTCCGCGCTGACCGCCCTGGCAGCCCGCCAACTGGCCGAGCACGGCGAGAAGGTGCGCAGCTTCGCCGTGGACTTCGTGGGACACACCGACGACTTCATCGCCGACGAGCTGCGCGCCACACCCGACAGCCCGTTCGTGCACGACGTCGCCCACGCCTCCGGCACCGAGCACCAGGACATCCTTCTCGACGCGCAGTCCCTCGCCGACCTCGACGTACGGGCGGAGACGATCCGGGCACGCGACCTGCCCGTGGGCATCGGCGATTTGGACTCCTCGCTCTACCTGCTCCTCCGGGCGATCCGCGAGCACTCCACGGTCGCGCTGTCCGGCGAGTCGGCCGACGAGGTCTTCGGGGGCTACCTCCAGTTCTTCGACGAGGAGGCCCGGCGCGCCGACACCTTCCCATGGATGGCCCAGGCCCAGCGCTTCGGCAGCGATTCCGGAGTCCTGAGCCCCGCTCTCACCGAAGCCCTGGACCTGAAGACGTACGTCGCCGACAGCTACTGCGCCGCCGTATCGGACATCCGCCGCCTCGACGATGAGAGCGACTTCGAGTACCGGATGCGGAAGATCTGCCATCTGCACCTGACCCGGTTCGCACGGGTCCTGCTGGACCGCAAGGACCGCCTGAGCATGGCGGTCGGGCTGGAGGTGCGGGTGCCGTTCTGCGACCACCGGCTCGTCGAGTACGTGTACAACGCTCCCTGGTCGCTGAAGTCGTTCGACGGGCGGGAGAAGAGCCTGCTCAGGGAGGCGACCGCCGACCTGCTTCCGCGGTCCGTGTACGACAGGACCAAGAGCCCCTACCCGTCGACCCAGGACCCGAAGTACGCCGTCGCCATCCAGGAACACGTCAGGGACATCCTCGCCCGCCCGTCCCACCCGGTCTTCGACCTGCTCGACCGGGACCGCGTCCACCAAGCCGCCCACCGGGACGCCCCGCAGGTCACGCTGGCCTCGCGGCGCGGCCTCGAACGCACCGTGAACCTGGCACTGTGGCTGGACATGTACAAGCCGGAACTGACGTTGACCTGACGCCGGGCACGCCGCGGGCCGGTCCCGCCGGAGCCCGCCGCCGTGCCCCGCGTCGCACCGTGACGGACGACGCCGGTTCCGGAACCGTCCGTGCCGGCGTCCTGCCAGGCTCGGCGCCACCGCTGAACCGAGCGCACGCTCACCCGTAGATCCTTACCGTGACGGTCACACCCCGTCAGTCCCCAACGACATCACGCTTCCGAAGTCAGGAGCGGCGGGTGAGGTGGGTGAGGGTGACGCCGTTGGAGAAGGCAGTGCGCTCGGCGACATGGAAGACGGTGGGGTTGAAGGCGCCGTCGAAAGCCGGGATTCCGGCGCCGGCGACCACCGGGTAGTGCTTGACCACCAGTTCGTCGATCTCGGGCAGGAGGGCGCCCGCGAGCTTGCCGCCTCCGCAGAGCCAGATGTCCAGGCCGGTGCCCTCCTGCCGCTTGAGTTCGCGGACGAGGGCGAGTGGGTCGCCCGGGACGACGGTGACGGCGGGGTCGGTGTCCGGCTCGAGGGTGCTGGAGACCACGTATTGACGCAGGTGCGCGTACGGGCTGGTGATCCCCGCGTCGAGGGCGGGGCGGTAGGTGCCGAGGCCCATGACGACGGTGTCGAAGCGCCGGTTGGGCGCGTCGGTGAGGCCTACGGCGGCTCGGTGGGCGGTCGGAACGGTCTCGGGGTACAGCGAGTTGGTCCAGGAGAAGTAGGCGGCGGTCTGCTGTTCGTCGCCGGCGGGGAAGAAGTCGTACTCGCCGCCGGGGCCGGCGATGCGGCCATCGAGCGTGACACCGACGTAGTACACGAGCTTTCGCATCTCTGATGGCTCCATACGTAGTACTCTAGATGAAGTGGTTTGAACGTAGTACTACAGATGGAGTGATGTCAATGGTGAGGCGAAACGACCAGCGGCGCGCCGCCCTCGTCGACGCCGCGATCGAGGTGCTGGCCAGGGAAGGCGCACGTGGTCTGACGTTCCGGGCGGTGGACAGCGAGGCCGCCGTACCGGCCGGCACCGCGTCCAACTACTTCGTCAGCCGCGACGACCTGCTCACCCAGGCCGGCGCCCGTGTGTACGAGCGGCTCAAGCCCGACGACGCCACGATCGCCCGCCAGCAGGCGGCCGGCCGTGACCGGGAAACCTACGCGGAGCTGATGCGTGAACTCGTCGGCCGCATCGCCCGCTTCCGCACCGGCTACCTCGCGTTGCTCGAACTCCGCCTGGAGGCCACCCGCCGCCCCGAATTGCGCAAGGTCCTCACCGAGCGAGTCCGGGCCGACGTCGACGCCAACGTGGCCTACCACGAGGCCTCCGGCCTCCCCGGCGACGCCATGGCCGTCAAGCTGCTCATACTGGCTCTGAACTGGCTGATCGTCGAGCAGCTCACCCTGCCGGACGTCTTCACGGAAGCAGAGCGTGAACAACTGGTGACGGCCGCGGTCGAACGCATCGTAGCGGCGGAGTAGACGGCAGACGCACACGGATTCCCCAAGGAGCCCCGTGCGGCGAGGACTGCGAGCCCATCCGGCTGGTTGGGGGCCGGGTGACGGAAGTACGGGGTGACCGGCCGCACCGGCCCGATCCGGTGCTCGCGGCGCAGCTGCACCACCCGGGCCTCGGCGGCAGCAGGGGTCTGCCGGGGCGAGTGGCGCGCACGACGTGCCGCCGGGTCAGTGCGTGGTCGAACTGGTCGGGGGTGAAGTCCTGCATCCGTGAAGATCCGTGCCGGTCACAGGTCGAGGGGGAGAGCGGTGAGCTCGGCGCGGGAGGCGACGCCCAACTTGGCGTAGCAGTTTCTCAAGTGAAAGTCGACGGTGCGTGAACTGACGAACAGCTGCGCGGCAACGTCCCGGTTCGACAGGCCCTGCCGGACCAGGGCGGCGACCTGGCGCTCCTGCGGGGTCAGCTCGGTGGCGGTGGCGACGTCGCGGCGGCGGACGCTCTCGCCGGAGGCGCGCAGCTCTTGCGCGGCCCGCTGAGCCCACGAGGCAGCGCCGAGGCCCTCGAACAGCGCCAGCGCGGTGCGCAGATGCTCGCGGGCGTCGACCCTGCGGCGGGCGCGGCGCAGGTGTTCGCCGAAGGCCAGATGAGTGCGGGCCCGGTTGGGTAGCCGTCGCGAGCCGGCGTGCGCGGTCAGTGCCTGCTGGAAGTGGGCCTCGGCGTCGCTGTCGGCTGCGAGCAGCGCACGGCCGTGTTCGACGACCGCGGTCGCGGCCGGCAGCCCGGTGCCCGCGGCGAACTGCTCCAACTCGGCCAGCCAAGTGCGGGCGAGGCCTGGGCGGTTGCCGCGGATGGCGGCGTCGAACAGGTCGAGAGCAGCCAGACGGCGGCAGGCCGGCCCCTCGATTTGCTCGAGATGGTGCAGCGCCGATGCGGGCTGCGTGGCCGCGCGCAGCCCGCGGGTCCAGTGCGTCAGGTCGGCGACGAGGCCGTCGGTGATGCCGACCGGGTGCTTGTCCCTGATCTCGGTGACCTTGTCCAGGTGGCGGTCGGTGACGTCGTCTCCGCGTAGCGCCGCGACCAGGGCGAGTTGTGCGGTGGGCAGTGCGGTCAACCCAGGGTGGCCGGTGCCGACGGTCAGCGGCAGCGCCTCGGCGGCGGCACTGGCCGCCTTCGGCCAGGCGCCGGTAGCGATCTGGAAGTGGGCCCCGCGGGTAAGGGCGTGCTCGACCATGTTCAGCGCGCCGGCGCGGCGGGCGGCGGTCAGTTGCTGTTCATGCAGCCGCAGTCCGCGTTCGTCGTCGTCGATCAGCATCGCGGCGATGCCCAGGTTGGGCTGCAACAGGTGGTCCTCGACCGGGGCGTCGTCGGTGAGGACGAACGCGGACCGGAAGGATTCCGCGGCGGCAGTCCAGTCGCTGCGGGCGACGGCGCCGAAGCCGTGCAGGAGGGCCCAGGCGGCCCGCACCTGGGGCGGCGCGTCCGGCGCGGGCTCGGCCACCAGCGCGGTCGGGTCCACCGCGCGCGGGGACCGGGCGCCGAACGCCGCCAGCGACGCGGCGAGCATCGCCAGCTGCGCCACCAGTGCCGCGTCCCCGTCGGCGGCGACCTCGGTGGCCCGCAGGATGAGGTCGTAGCCGTCGTTCAGCGAGCGGGTGTTCCACTCGATCTGCCCCTGCAACGCGAGCAGTTGCGCAAGCGCCGGCGGATCGGTCACGTCTGCCGCGGCGGCCTGGGCGAGCGCCGAGGCGCGCGAAGGGTGCGCGCCCAGCCAGGCCGAGGACGCGGCACGGTACAGCCGCCGGCCGCGGGCCTCACCGCCGGCGGTGAGCTCGGCGGCGCGGGCCCACGCGGCGGCCGCCGCCTCGTGGCCACCGCGGGCCGCAGCGCGCTCGGCGACCCCGTCGAGGGCGGCGACGACGTCCTCGTCGGGCCGGTCGGCGGCGGCGGCCAGGTGCCAGGCCCGCCGCTCGGGGTCGCCGGTCAGCACGTCGGCGAGCGCACGGTGCGCGGCACGGCGTTGCGCACTGGTGGCAGCCCGGTAGACCGCCGAGCGCACCAGCGGGTGGTAGAGGGAGACGGCGTCGCCGTCGACGCGCAGCAACCCCGACAGCTCCACCGTGTCGAGGGCGGTATCAGCGGCGTCGAGGCGCTCGGCGGCGTCGCCGACCACAGTCAGGCGGGTGGTGTCGTCGGTCGCGGCGACCAGCAGGAACCGCTGCGCGGTCTCGTCGAGGCGGCGGTAGCGGTCGAGGAAGGCGCGCTCCACACCGCCGGTCAGCGGCAGCGGGGTGGGCAGCGGCGCCCGGCCGGCCAGTTGGTCCGCGGTGAGCACCCCGGCCAGCTCGACCAGCGCGAGCGGGTTGCCGCCGGTGCCCGCCACCAGTTGGTCGCGAGCCGCCGGATCGATGTCGGTCCCGGTGTGTTCGGACAGCAGCGCGTGGGCGTCGGCACCGGTCACGCCGTCGAGAACGATGGTGGGCAGGTCCCCGGCGTCGAACTCGCGGGCGTCGCCGTCGCGGGCGGCGAACAGCAGCGCCACGCGCTCCGCCTGCAGTCGGCGGGCGGCGAACAGCAGCGCCGCGGCCGACGCGTCGTCGAGCCAGTGCGCGTCGTCGACGACGACCAGCAGCGGCGCCTCTTCGGCAGCGTCGGCGAGCAGGCTCAGCGTGCCGAGGAACGCGCGGAAGCGGTCGCCCTCGCCCTCGGTCTCACCCATCGCCGCGCGCAGTGCCGCAGCCTGCGGCGCCGGCAGGGCATCGATGCGGGTGCGCAGTGGCCACAGCAGCCGTTGCAGTGCGGCGAAGGCCAGCGGCGATTCGGACTCCACGCCGGAGGTGCGCAGCACCCGCAGGTCCAACGTGGTTGCCAACACGTCGGCCAGCAGCGCCGACTTGCCGACCCCGGCGACGCCACGCACCACCAGCGCGCCGCCGCTGCCGGTGCGTGCGGCGTCGAGCAGGGCGGCGATCGCCGCGCGTTCAGGGTCCCGTCCGGCCAGCACGAGCCCAACGGTACCGAACGCGCCGGTGAAGACACCGGCGCAAGTGATCACCTGCGGCGAGCGTGGCAGCTGACCATCACCCCGATTCCGAGGAGGAGCCCCGTCGGCCCACCCCGCCGCCAACCGGCACCCCCTCGCACAGGCACCGGTCGCCCCATGGGCCGGCCGCGCACAACTCGGTCGCCCCATGCGCTGGCCGCGCACAACTCGGACGCCCTGGCGCCCGCACCCTGGTCCTCGGCGGCGCCTTGGCCGGCCGCAGGCGTGCTGCCGGCCGCCGGTGCCGCCGGCACCTCCGACGCCGGCGGCACTTCCGACGTCGGCGTCGGGCCACCGGGCTTCCTGCCCATCGGCGCAGGCATCGGGCCGATATCCGTCGCCATCGACGTCGCTGCGACGGGCGACGTGCCCGCCACGGGTCCCGGACCGTCCTCGAGGCTGACGATCACCTGCCACGAGATCGGCGCCGCGCTCGGTGTCGCCGGGCTCACCGCGACAGCCGGCGACCTCGCCACGCAAGCCGGGCTGATCGTCGCCTACAACCGGGCTTTCGCCGTCACCGTCGGCGTCCTTGCCACCCTGCTCGTCCTCACCGCGCTCGCCGTCCCCCGTGGCAAGCCCTGCGCCACGGTCAGCAGCGACGGAGCGCACCGTCCCCGACCGGGCCGACCCTGGCGGAAAACCCGGCGATTTCCCCGGTGAGACGCACCCACCCTCGGGCCGACGCTTACACCTGACCGGCACCACCACCAGCACCTCGGGGAATTGCCCTTGCAGTCCAGCACCTACATCGCCTCGACCACCTTCGAGGCCGAGGACACGACCCGCGCGCACTGCCGACGCGCGGTCACCGAACAGCTCGCCGCCATCGACAGCGTCGGCACCGTCACCATCGGCCTGGCCCCCGGGACGCTCACCGTCATCGCCTCTCGCCCCCTGGACCGCGCCGACATCGCCGCCGCCGTCGACGAGGCGGGCCACGCCCTCGTCCCATGACTCCGCCCATTCCGCACGCCACCCGGAGGCCTGCCGTGCCCAGCACACTGCCCGCTCTCAGCGCCACCCCCGCCCACACCGAAGACCTGGGGCGCCGCACGTCGCTGCGTCTGCCCGCCACGCTGCTGCTCGTGGGACAACTCCTGTACATCGCGGTCACCCAGTTCCACACCGATGGGGACGCGAACAACCACCCCGCCGTGTTCACCGAGTACGCCGACAGCGGGATCTGGACGGCCGTCCACCTCGGCCAGTTCGCGGGCATGGCGGTGCTCCTCGCGGGACTGGTCGCCCTGTTCTTCGCCCTGGACGTCCAGGCTGGAACAGCCAGATGGGCGGGGCGATTCGGTGCCGCTTCGGCGGTGGCGACACTGGCGCTCTACGGCGTCCTCCAGGCCGTGGACGGGGTCGCCCTCAAACAGGCCGTGAACGCGTGGGCGAGCGCCCCGTACGCCGAGAAGCCGGCGCGCTTCGCGGGCGCCGAGGCGATCCGCTGGCTCGAATGGGGGGTGAGGAGCTACCAGAACTTCGCCCTGGGCCTCGCACTGCTCCTGTTCGCGGCCGCGGTCATGCGGACGGCTTGGGTCCCGCGGCCCATCGGCCACCTGATGGGGCTTTCCGGCCTCACCTATCTGGTGCAGGGCTGGGTGGTCGGCTCCGCGGGCTTCTCGCGAACGGAGACGATCGCCATCGTTCTGGCCTTCGTCCTGGACGTGGCGTGGATGATCTGGCTGGCCGTGGTCGCCTGGCGGACGCGGGATGCGCAGTCCCCGCCGCCCACCCGATGAACGCGTGGGCCGCACGGCGCCGGTCACCTGCGACACCGCCGGCGAGCGCGCCGAAGCGAAGGCGGAGATTGCTTCATCGCAGCACGCCGTGCACCCCGGTGAGACACACCCGCTCCCGGGCCGACTCTTCCACCTGACCGCACCACCACCAACAACTCGAGGAGTTCCCCTTGCTCTCCGGTACCCCCCGCACCTTCATCGGCTCGACCACCTTCGAGGTCAGCGGCATGACCTGCGCGCATTGCGCGCGCTCCGTCACCGAGGAGATCTCCAGCGTCGCCGGCGTCGAGTCCGTCACCGTCGACCTGGCCACCCGCAGCGTCACCGTCACCGCCTCCCAGCCGGTCGACCGCGCCGACATCGCCGCCGCGGTCGACGAGGCCGGCTACGCCCTCGTCCCGTGACCCGCTCCCATCCCTGGAGACACACCGTGCACACCGAAGCCACCACCCCGAGCGCGGCCCCCGCGCCCACCGACGCCGTGACGCACAACGGCCATCGCCTGAGCGCCAAGAAGTTCGCCCTGCACTTCGCCGAGATGACCGTGGCGATGGCCGTCGGCATGGTCGTCCTGCACCCGGTTTGGATGTTCGTCCTCGACGCTCTCGGCGCCGTCGCACTGATGCAGAACCCGTACACGGGCGCGCTGATCATGGCGACGAACATGACCGTGGCCATGTCCGCGTGGATGAGGTTCCGTGGCCACCGCCGGCGGCCCATCGCCGAAATGGGCGCGGCCATGTACGTGCCCTTCCTGGTGCTGTTCGTGCCGTTGGCGCTCGAACTCATCGACACCAGCGACCTGATGCTGTGGGGCCACCTGCTCATGCTCCCGGCCATGGCCGTGGCCATGCTGCTGCGCCCGCACGAGTACGCCCACTGCTGAGGTCCCGCGCCGGCCCGGCGACGTCGTAGACACCTGCGGCGTCGCATGAACCCGACCGCGGCGGTCGGAGCCGTCCGCCCCGTCCGCCGCCGCACCCCACGAAAGGAAGACCCATGATGTCCGAGGTCACGATCCGCCGGGCCACGACGGATGACGCCGTCGACGTAGCTGCGATGGTCCGCGAGATAGCCGCCCACGAGGACCAGGCGGCGCACGTGCACGTCACGGATGATCAGTGGCGCGCCCTGCTCGCACGCCCCGAGGTGATCGTCCTTCTGGCCGAGCGCGGCGGCCGGGCGGTCGGCTACGTCTCCTCCGTCCGCCAACTGCACCTGTGGACCGGCGGCGACGTGCTCAACCTCGACGACCTCTACGTCCGCCCCGGGAACCGCGGCGCCGGTACCGGTCGCCGTCTCATGGCCGCCCTCGCCGCGTCGGCCGCGCCAGGGCGACTGCTCATCCGCTGGGGCATGGAGGTTGACAACGCCGACGCGCAGCGCTTCTACCAACGCCTCGGCGCCACACTCCGGCCCAAGATCCTCGCCTCCTGGCCCCCAAGCGCGTACGCCGACTCGGCCGCCGGCCGGTGACCCGGCCACGAACCCGGCGAAATCGCCGGTCCGAAGCCGGGCCGCACCCGGGAACGATCAGCCGAAGCCCCCTGCCCCGCCCGACCAGGAGACCGCAATGACCATCAACGCGCCGACCGCCACCGCGGCGCCCCAGGCGACCGCCGGATGCACCCTCGACATCGGCGGCATGACGTGCGCCTCGTGTGTGAGCCGGGTGGAGAGGGCGCTTCGCCGTGTCGACGGGGTGGCGGCCGCGGAGGTCAACCTGGCCACCGAGGTCGCCACCGTCCACTTCGACCCGGCACAGGCGGGGCTGCAGGAGCTGACCGCGGCGATCACCCGGGCCGGCTACACCGCGACCCCGCGCCGCGCCACCCGGCCCGCCGCCGCGAACGCCGCGAACGATGGGAACGTCGCGAACCCCGCGACGAGCGAAGAACGGGACGGCGAGGCACACCTGACGTCACTCAAGCGCACGTGGCAGATCACCCTTGCCACCGGCCTCGGGCTGATGGTGCTGATGTACGTGCCGCTCTACCTCGACGCGATGGACTGGCTGATGCCGGCCATCCTCGTGGTCGCCACGGTTGTGCAGTTCTGGGCCGGGTGGGACATCTACCGTGCCGCCTGGGCAGCCGCGCGGCACCGCAGCACGAACATGAACACCCTCGTGGCGCTGGGCACCGGGGTCGCCTACGCCTACAGCACGTTCGTCACCCTCTGGCCCGCGGCCGCCGAGCGGTGGGGCCTGCCGCTGCACGTGTACTTCGAGACCTCGCTGGTCGTCCTCGCCCTCGTCCTGGCCGGCCGGTGGATGGAGGCGAAGGCGAAGAAGCAGGCCACCGCGGCGATCACCGCCCTGGTCGGGCTGGCGCCGAAGACCGCCCGTGTGCTGCGCGACGGCACCGCGGTCGACATCCCGGTCGAACAGGTCGTCGTCGGCGACCTGGTGCGGGTCCGGCCCGGCGAGAAGATACCGGTCGACGGCGTCGTCACCGACGGCGCCACCGCGGTGGACGAGAGCATGCTGACCGGCGAGAGCCTGCCGGCGGACAAAGCCGTCGGCGACCAGGTCATCGGCGCCACGATCAACCGCACCGGCACGGTGGTGCTGCGGGTGACCGCGGTCGGCCCGGACACCGCGCTGGCGCAGATCGTCCGGCTCGTCGAAGAGGCGCAGGGCGCGAAGGTGCCGCTGCAGAGCCTCGCCGACCGGGTCTCGGCCTGGTTCGTGCCGATCGTGCTCGGCCTGGCCGCGGCCACCTTCGTCGCGTGGGCGCTGCTCGGCCCGGACACCGGAGGGCTGACGACGGCGATCAGCACCACGATCGCGGTGCTGATCATCGCCTGCCCCTGCGCGCTCGGTCTGGCCACGCCCACGGCGGTGATGGTCGGCACCGGCCGCGCCGCGGAGCTGGGCATCCTCATCGGCAACGGTGACGCCCTGGAGACCGCACGACGCGTCACCGCCGTGGTGCTCGACAAGACCGGCACGATCACTCGGGGCAAGCCCTCCCTGACCGGGATCACCACCACCGACGGCTGGACCGAGAACGACGTTCTGGCTCTGGTGGCGGCCGCCGAGACCGGCAGCGAGCACCCGGTCGGCGAGGCGATCGTCGTCGCCGCCACCGCTCGCTCCCTCGACCTGCCGGCGCTGCGCTCCTTCGATGCCGTTCCTGGGCACGGCGTCGACGCCGTCGTCGGCGAGAAGCACGTTCTCGTGGGCAACGCCGCGTTGATGGCCGCCCGCGGCGTCGACGTCGCCGCGCTGGAGGTCACCGCCGCCACCGAGGCCGCGGCCGGCCGCACGCCGATGTTCGTCGCGGTCGACGGAGCCGCGGCCGCCGTGCTCACCGTGGCCGACACGGTCAAGGCGGAGTCGGCCGAGGCGGTCGCCCAGCTGAAGGCGCTGGGGCTGCAGGTGTGGATGCTCACCGGCGACAACGCCGCCACCGCCGCGGCGATCGCCGAGCAGGTCGGCATCGAGCATGTGCTCGCCGAGGTGCTGCCGGCCGAGAAGGCGGCGAAGGTGCGCGAACTGCAAGAGCGGGGGGACATCGTCGCCTTCTGCGGGGACGGCATCAATGACGCCGGCGCCCTCAGTGAAGCCGCGATCGGCCTGGCGGTCGGTACCGGCGCCGACGTGGCGATCGCCGCCTCCGACATCACCCTGGTCGGTGGCGACCTGCGCGGGATCGTCTCGGCGATCGCGCTGTCACGGCGCACCGTGACGACGATGAAGCAGGGTCTGGGCTGGGCGTTCGCCTACAACCTGCTCCTCGTCCCGGTCGCCGCTGGAGCGCTGTACTGGTGGAACGGCCTGCTGCTCGACCCGGTTCTGGCCAGTGCGGCGATGGCGATGAGCTCGGTCAGCGTGGTCGGCAACGCGCTGCGGCTGCGCCGCTTCCGCCGCCCGGCTACGGCTCGGGAGATCCTGCACCCACCGCTGCGCGCCCGGGCCGGCCAGTGCGCGTACCTGACCGGCATCGCGGCCGTCGCCCTGGCCCTTGGCGCCGGGCTGACCGCGGTCAGCCGGATGGACTTCGCCGAGCGCGGCATGAACGGCCAGCTGGCCTGGGTGCAGGGCACCGGCATGCCGATGCGCCCCGCGATGAGCGTGATGATGACCGCCGACGTCCCGGCGACCGATGCCGCCGAGGCAGGGCTCGATGTCCACCTCGATCTGCCCGTGAGCGTCCGGCCCGGCGTGCCGGCCCGGCTGGTGGCCACCATCGTCGACAGCCGGACGGGGAAGCCGGTGGAGGATCTGACCCGCAGCCACGAGGCGTGGATGCACCTGATCGCCACCCGCGCCGACCTCGGCACGTTCGCCCACGTGCATCCGCTGCCGACCGGTCGGCCCGGACAGCTCGCGGTGGACATCACCTTCCCCACCGCCGGTCAGTACATCGTCAACACCGAGTTCCGCCGGCAGGGCCAGATGGCCGACGTGCACTCCCGGCAGGTGGTCACCGTCGCCGGCCCCGCGCCCGCGCCGGTGACCGTCACCGAAGGTCCGCGCAGCACCGTCGTGGACGGCGTCCGTGTGCGGCTCGACGGCGACGCCAAGGTCGGTGGGCGCAGCGACCTGCACTACACATTCAGCGACGCGGCCACGGGTCACCCGGTTGACGACCTGCGGCCCTATCTGGCTGCCGCCGGCCACATCGTGGTCATGCGCGCCGATGGGCAGACCTTCGCCCACGAGCACGCCGAGGCCACCGGTGCCGACGGACTCCCCGTCTTCGCCCTGCCCGCCCAGACGTTCGGCCCCGAACTCGCCGTGCACGCGGAGTTCCCCACCGCCGGGACCTATCAGTTGTGGGCACAGTTTCGGCTCGCTCACGGAGACGTGATCACCGTGCCGTTCACCGTCCGGGCCGGCTGACCCACGGAGGGCCCATGACCACCACCGTTGCCACGTCGGCGACCAGTCCGGTGCCGGCTGGGCCCGCGGCCCGGGCAACGACTCCGGGAGGTGTCGGGTCCAACGCACCTCCAGTTGACAACAGGTCCCTCTGTGAGCACGTCCATGGTCGGTGCGGTGCGTTTCACTGTCCGCCATGGAGCTCACGCAAGCGACCGTCAACGACCTGCTGGCCCAACTCGGCTCGGGGGACGGATACATGTACCTGCCCAGCGACCTGGATTCGCGGCGCCTGACCGACCTGCTCGACAGCAGGTACGGCGCCCCGCGCACCCTCGTCCTCGAGGGCTTCACCGATCCGACGGTCGACGAGTCCAGGGGCGCGGCCCTCCTCGTGCCCTTCGAGGACCGGGCCGTCACGATACGGGCGTGGGCGTACGGGGACCAGTGGGTCGGCACGGGTACGGCGCGGGACGCCGAGGGGATCGAGCGGCCCGTGCTGGTGGTCGCTCACAGAGAGGTGCCCGAGCCCTTGGCGGTCGCTCCAGAGGAGGACACCGACTGGATGGAGCGGCTCATACGGATCACCGGGTGGACCCAGCCCGCCCGGCGGCCGGACGTGGACTGGGCGGAGGTGGAGTCACGCCTGGGCACCGCGCTGCCGAGCGACTACAAACACATGGCCGAGACGTTCGGCGAGGGCGCCTTCGACGGATATCTGAACCTGAACCAGGAGCCGTGGACGTCTCTCATGGAGGACGGGTTGCTCATCTGGGCGGGTACTGAGCACGAGGACCTGTACTGCTGGAGGACCGACGGTGACGACCCCGACCGCTGGCCCGTCGTGGTCCGGTCCTTCGACGGCGAGGACGTCCACTTCGACTGCCGGACCGCGGAGTTCGTCTGCCGCATCCTCATCGACCCGCGCCACCCGTTCACGATGGCCCGCTATTTCGACACCCACTGGTTCATGAACTACCGCGAACGCCGCTGAACTTCGCCGCCACGGCACCCGCGGCCCGGTTGGCGGCATCTTCGGGGAACAGGGCCGAAACACTCGTCTGCCACAGCAGACCCGCCAAACGGTGACGGTGCTCCCGTCGGCCGCAGCAGTGCCATGTCGGCGAGGCAGTTCCTGCCGATTGTGACGACCGGCGTGAGATCCAGGAGGACTTTGCCCGGGGTCGTGGACGGCCTGCGGCTGCCGCCAGGAGGCGAGCGCCACGGAGTTGGCCTGGACCTGGAAAATCCTCATTGTTGCTGGCCAGAGGCGCCTTTTGCGGTCCGACCGCCCGTCGGGCAGCTCGCTTCATGAAAGCGCGAGGCCAACTTGATGCACCCGCTCGCGCCAAAGGTCTTCCCACAGATGTTAGACGTCTGCTAATCATGTCACATGATGAATCGCCGGGCTGTTACGGTGATCGCCAAGGTGATCGGCTGTGCGATCTCCACCCTCAAAGTGCCGGGCCTGCATGGCTCAAATTACATGCTCGTGTACGACTCTGACGTCAGGGGCCAGCCGTTAGGCAAACCCCTCATCTCCGGTGGCTCCCGAGCCGGAGAGCTGGTGCCCATCGCCACAGGAAGTGCCGCCCGTGCTGCCGAAGTTCGGCCGCCGACTACGTAGGTCTCACCTGTGACTGGGCTGGTGCGAAAGAGGGATCCGCATCAGCCGGCGCTGAGGCCGACCTTCTGACCGCGCGCGACGCCGCCGTCGACGCTCTGTTGAACATCGACGGCTGAGGCTGAACTCAAGTAGCGCTTGATCATCACGAACGCCGTCGAGACTCCGGCCCCGATACGGGCCGCCGCCGGCGCTCGGCCCCATGACGTACTCATCGATTCCGCTCAACTACGCCCACCCGGCAGCGCGGTAGCTGCGCAACTACTTCCGGCTGGCTGGAACCGGCTTTAAAACCAGCCCAATCGTGCCCGTCAGGTCCTGGCCGGCCCCCTTCTCCAGGAACCGGATCGTCGAGGCCTGGCCCAGCCGAACCGCCTCGGCTCGTTCCTGCACCCCTGTGAACCGAACTCGGCCCCGATGCCGCGGGCATCGATGAGGCCCTCGAGGGCGTGCTCGCTCTCATCCCCTTCCGACACCCTTCGTGAAGCAAGGAGCCAGTCATGAACAGCGCCGCCGGCGTCACCGACAGCGGCCTGGCCATCGTGAACTCGATGCCACGTGAGGAATTCGTCCAGAAACTCTTCGACTCCTGCCACCTGCCGGTGCTCACGTGGGCCGAGAACGTCGAAGCCGCGCGGCCCTACGACACCGTTGAGAGTCTGCTCGGCCGGGCCACGAGCGCAGTCGACGGACTCAGCCCGGAGGAGGTGGTCGCCGCACACACCGGCCTGACCCGAATCGGCGCCCCGATCGCCGGCACCGACGCCGAGGCTCGCTGGTCACGCTCGGAGTCAGCAGGCGTGGGAACCGAAACGGAACTGCTCGCACGTCTGGCGGCGGCCAATGAGGCATACGAGGAGCGCTTCGGCCACGTGTTCCTCATCAGCGCCACCGGCCTCACCGGGTGGGACATCGTCGAAGCCATCCGGGCACGCCTGGGAAACGACGAGGCAGCCGAGACAGAGCAGATCAAGAGCGAGCTCAAGAAGCTCATGGCGATCCGGCTGCCGAAGCTGCTGCATGAGCTGGCCGAGCCGGGCACCTCCTACTGACCTGATCGAAGAGAGGAATGGACCCGATGTCAACCGTGAACGCATCAACCATCCTTCGCACGAGTCCCAAGGTCGGAGTCGACGGACGGAAACTGCCTGAGGGAGCCGAACCCGGTGCGCTCGGCCGGCTGCGTCACGCCGCCGAACTCGGCCTCGATGGGGTCTTTTTCCGCTCGATACTCGAAATGAGCGAGACACTCGATCCGGGCGAGCTGCGCGAGGTGCGCGCACTCGCCGACGAACTCGGCCTCTACCTGGAAGCCGGGGTGGGGAAGGTCAACCCGTACGCAACTCCCGAGACGCCGGAGATCCGGATCCTCGGGGACGGGGATTATCTGCGCGGGATGGAACGCATGATCCAGGCTGCGGCAGAGATCGGCATTCACGAACTCTGGACCGGAACCGCCAACTACAAGTTCGGGTTGCCCGGCTACTTCGTGTTCGACCGGTTCCGCACGGATGCCCCGTGGCCCGACCAGCTCACCGCGACCGTCAAGGTGCTCAGGAGCCTGGCCCCCGTGCTGAACGAGACAGGCTCGCATCTCAACCTCGAGACCCACGAGGAGATCACCAGTTTCGAGCTCGTGCGCATCGTCGAGGAGGTGGGCCCGGACACCGTCGGCATCACCTTCGACATCGGAAACGTGCTGGTCCGGGCAGAGGACCCCGTGAAGGCCGCCCAGCGCGTCGCCCCGTACGTGCGGATGACCCATGTCAAGGACGCCGGACTGTACTTCACCGATTTCGGGATCGGTCATCAACTCGTCCCCGTGGGCCAAGGCGTCATCGACTGGGAAGGCGTGTTCGGCGTTCTCCGGCTCGAAGCGCCACATGTCAACCTCTCCATCGAGAATCCCCAGCTGCGCTTCGAGATGCCGCTGCACGTCTATGACCCGACCTGGCGCGCGGCGCACCCCGACCTGACGACCGACGAGCTCGCGGCGATCGTTCAGATGACGGTCGTTCACGAGAGCAGGATCCGCGACGGGCTGGCGCCCACCCGAGAGCAGGTGTACGCCGCGCCGTGCGAGTCGGAAGACCAGCTCGCGTTCATCACCGAGAGTGCGGCGTTCATCCGCGAAACGCTGGCGAAGGTGGCTGGGAGAGGCGACTGCTGATGAGGGTCGGACTCTCCTGTGAGTACTTCCCGGGCAGCCGGGACCGCTCAGCTCGTGCCACCCTGCATCGCGTGGCCGAGGAAGGCCTGGACGGCGTCGCGTTCGCGACTCCCCTCCTGGTGAGCAGCCGGCTGGATCGTCATGAACTGGTGGAGATACGTGACTTGGCGGCCGATCTCGGCCTGTACCTCGAAGTCGGCATCGGTGCCATCGCGACACCGGACCGTGTGATCCCGGCGGTCGAGGCCGAGTCACTGCTCGATGCCTGTCTGGTCCTGGGCAGCACCGAGATCACGGCCTACACGAAGCTCGATCGCTTCGACCCCGGGCACTCGTTCGCGGCTCAGCTGGACGGCGTGGTCACGCTCCTCACGGGGCTCGCCGCGAAAGCACGGAACGCACATGCGCACCTCAACCTGGAGACGCACGAGGACCTCACGTCCACCGATGTGCTTCGGGTGGTGCAGGCCGTGGGCCCGGACGTGGTGGGCGTGACCTTCGACCTGGCCAACGCCGTCGTACGGGGCGAGCACCCGCTGCATGTGCTCGAACAGCTCGGGCCGTACGTGCGCCAGACGCAGCTCGAGGACGTGACCCTCAGCCTGACGAAAACCGGTCTGAGACGGCATCTGGCGCCATGCGGCGGTGGCATCACCGACTGGGCCGAGGTCATCGACGTACTCGGCGCGCTGGCGGAACCGCCGAACCTCACTGTCGAACAGCACAGGGGCCAGTTCGACATCGAAGTCTTCGACCCCATCTGGGTCGGCGCGCATCCCGATCTCGAGCCGGCCGGAGTGCTCGCGCTCGTGGCCGAGGCGGTGCGCGGTGCCCGTCAGGACGGGGACGGGACGTGGTTGCAGCTCTCCCCGGAGCCACAAGCGCGAGGGGAGCGGGAGTTCTTGGAACACCTTCGGCTCAGCGCGGATCACCTCCGCCTTGTGCTCGCAGAAAGCAGCAGGACCGACCGCACGACGGCGGACGGGCGAGAGACCGGCCGCCCCCTTGGCGGCGGTGGCACCTATGAGGGAGTACAAGGATGATTCGTGGAACGCGCAAGCGTGCGGCGGGGGTGATGGTCACTCTCTGCCTCGCGCTGTCGGCCTGCACCATGAGCACGGATACCGCCTCGAGCAACCACGACGGGACCGGGCCGATCACCATCGGTTTCATCGGCGGCATGAGCGGTGTGTTCGCCCCGTACGAGAAGCCGGCCCTCGACGGCGCCAAACTGGCCGTCAAGGAGATCAATGCGGCTGGGGGAGTCAACGGCCGCCGGCTCAAGCTGGTCACCGAGGACAACAAGTCGGACATCAACGAGAGCGCGCGTGCCGGACAGGCGATCCTCGACGATGGAGCGGTCGCTTCCCTTGTTCCCGTGGACCTCAACTACGGCGGAGGAGCCGCGCAGGTCATCCAAGGTGCCGGCAAGATCGCGATGTCGGTCGGGGGTGGCAGCACCCAGTGGGCGAAGTTCGGTCCGCTCGTCTACAACGTCGGCACTACGGCGACCTCGGACGGTGCGGCGATGGCACAGTTCGCCCACGACAAGGGGATCAAGGACGCCTACCTCATGGTCGACACCATCTCGGACTTCAGCCAGGAGCTCTGCGACGGCTTCAAGACACGGTTCAAAGAGCTCGGCGGCAGGATCCTCGGGAGCGACACGTTCAACAACAAGGACACCTCGCTCGGTGCCCAGATCACCCGGATGAAGTCGGCCGCCCGGCAGCCGGGCATCATCGCCAACTGCTCCTTTCCTCCTGGTGGCGCGTTGATGGTCAAGCAGCTCCGCGATGCGGGCATCGACTCGCCGTTGATCTCGAGCAACGGAATGGACGGAGACTTCTGGTTCAAGAACTCCATGCCGAACCTGTCCGGTGTCTACACGGTGGACTGGGCCTCGGTCTGGGGTGATGACCCGGCTCCTGGTGTCAACAAGCTCGTCAAGGATCTGGCGAAGGCGCAGGGCAGCCAACCGCAGAACCAGTTCGGTGTCACCGGCTACATCGCGGTGAAGGCCATCGCGGCGGCCATGCGGAAGGCCGGTTCCACCGACGGCGACAAGGTGGCCGCGGCGCTCAACTCGTTCAAGCACGAGGACGTGGGCATTCCCCTCACCTTCGACAAGGACTTCCACATGGACCGAACGCGGGAGTACCGCATCCTGCAGGTCGTGAACGGGCGTCCGAAGTTCGTGACCACAGTCAAAACCGCGGGCAACTAGAAACGCATTCGCGTGGGCCGGGCGCCAACTCGGCCCACGCGGAAGGACGGAGAAGTTGTGACCCAGATACTCCAGTACGTTGTGGACACATTGAGCCTCGGCAGCCTCTACGCCCTGTACTCGTTGGGTATCGCCGTTGTCTTCGGCATCGCCAGGCTCATCAATTTCGCGCACGGCGAACTCATCATGATCGCCGGCTTCACCCTGCTGCTGCTCGACGGCTGGCCTCTGCCTCTCCGGCTGGCCGCGGCCTGTGTGGCTGCGTTGATCGCGGCCGTCCTGATGGAGCGGCTCGCGTTCCGGCCCGTCCGAGGTGCCAAGGACGACACGTTGCTGATCACGTCGTTCGCGGTGAGCTTCTTCTTGCAGAACCTGTTCATCGTCATGTTCGGGGCGCTGCCCCAGGGCACTCTGCTACTCCCCGCTCTCGGTTCCTCGTTCAATGTCTTCGGGGTCTCCATCGGCAAGCTCGACGCCGCCACGATCATGGTCACCTTCCTCAGCCTCGCGGCTTTGACCCTGTTCCTGACCCGGTCGTCGCTGGGGATCCAGATGCGTGCGTCGGCCGAGAACTTCCGGATGGCCCGCTGCCTGGGTGTTCCCGCCAACCGGGTCATCGCCACTGCGTTCGCGATCAGTGGTCTGCTGGCCGCGTTCGGCGCGGTCATGATGGTCACCCGCACCGGTCTGACTTCGCCGGTCATGGGTGTGACACCCGTGTTCGCGGCCTTCGTCGCGAACATCATCGGTGGTCTCGGGCGGTTGAGCGGGGCCGTGCTCGGTTCGTACCTCCTGGCCGGCCTGACGGTCGCCTTCCAGGCCCTCCTGCCGGTGGGCCCCCGTTCCTACCGTGACGCATTCGTGTTCGGCGCCCTGCTTCTCGTGCTGGTCGCACGGCCGAACGGACTGTTGCGGGCAGTCGCGACGGAGCAGCGAGTCTAAGGAGCGCAGATGCCCAATCCGACCAGTATCAAGCGGCAGCCACTTGTCCCACTCACGACACTGGTGGCACTGTGCGCCATCGTGACCATCGCCGTCTACGGCTCGGTCGCCCTTGGCAACGACTCACTCAATCGAGCAGTCGCGCTCGGTATGGTGAGCCTGATCGCCGTTGTCGGTCTGCACGTCTTCATCGGGAATTCCGGCGTGGCCTCGTTCGGGCACGCCGCGTTCCTCGCCATCGGTGCGTATGTGACGGCGGCCGTCAGGGTTCCGGCGGCCACCAAACAGGCGATGCTTCCCGACCTGCCGGGCCCTCAGACGACACCGTTTCTGGCCGTCCTGCTGGGAGGACTCGCGGCGGCGGTCGTCGCGTTCACCGTGGGTCTGGTGCTGATGCGACTCAACGGCCTCGCAGCAGGTCTGTCCACCTTCGCCCTGCTCTCGATCGTGTATGTCATCGCGTCGAACACTCGCAAGGTCACCGGTGGCGTCAGCGGTGTCTTCGGCGTCCCACAGACAACCAACTCGCTCACCGTCCTGCCCTGGGTCCTGTTCTCCATCCTGGTGGCCTGGGCATTCGCCCAGACCCGGTTGTGCCTGCGGTTGAGGGCTTCCAGAGAGGACGAGGTCGCCGCCAGGTCGATCGGCATCGACGTGCTCTGGGAAAGGCTGGGCGCCTTCACCCTGAGTGCCTTCCTCACCGGGATCTCCGGCTCGCTGATGGCCATGTACCTTGGGTCGTTCAACCCGGACGCGTTCTACCTCTCGATCACGCTGATCATGCTGGCCATGCTCGTCGTCGGTGGTGTGACATCCCTGTCGGGCGCAGTCCTCGGAGCGATCTTCGTCTCCGCGCTGCGCGAGTTGCTTCGCATGGTCGAACGAGGCGTCGAAGTCGGAGGGGTGGCGATCCCGCGGTTCGACGGGCTGCAGCAGCTCGGCACCGCCGTGGTCCTTCTCCTGGTGCTCCTGTTGCGGCCCCGAGGCCTGACCGAAGGACGGGAGATCCTGCACATGGGTACGAGTTCCCTGTGGCGTCCGGTCCGAGGCCTTGTCCGGCGCCGCGACGATGCAGCGAGCCGGCATGCCGACGAGACCAGGAGCAACAGCGACGCGGAGGCAAAGGCATGAACGCCACGGTTCGCACGGAAGCGGTCAGCGTGCATTTCGCCGGAGTCAAGGCGCTCCAGGACGTCGACCTCGAGCTCGCCCAGGGCGAAATCCTGGGTCTGATCGGGCCCAACGGGGCCGGGAAGACCACATTGGTCAACGTGCTCTCCGGCTACCAGAACCCCACCACGGGGCGGGTCTGGCTCAACAGCACCGACCTCACACGCCGTGGGCCCGCACGCCGCGCCAAGGAAGGCCTGGTCCGGACCTTCCAGAACGTGCGGCTCTTTCCCGAACTGTCCGTTCTGGACAACATCCTGCTCGGGGCCCTCGGCACCGGACGGAGGACGGCCGACGGACTGCGCCTGGCCACCTCTCTCCTCGAGTCCGCTCACCTGACGAACTGGGCGCGCACGGAGGCCCGCGCCCTGCCGTACGGCGCGGCAAGGCGGCTCGGCATCGCCCGGGCCCTTGCGACACGACCACGGTTCATCCTCCTCGACGAACCGGCCGCCGGCCTCAACGACAGCGAGAGTGCGGACCTCGTCGAGCTCCTCAGGATGATGCCCGCGGAATTCGGAGTCGGGCTCCTTCTGATCGAGCACGACATGCATGTCGTCATGTCCGTCAGTCAGCGAATCCACGTGCTCGACTTCGGCAGGACCCTTGCTGTGGGCACCCCCGAAGAGATCAAGCTCAACCCCGAGGTACAGCGTGCGTACTTCGGACGCCCCGTGGAGGTGCCACATGCTCAGGGTGAATGACCTGACGGTCCGATACGGCGCGGTCACCGCCGTCGACCGCGTGTCGCTCGAGGTTCCCGAGGGCAAGGTCATCGCCCTCGTCGGAGTCAATGGCGCCGGCAAGTCATCGACACTGGCGGCGATTTCCGGTCTGGTGAAGGCGGAGAGCGGCAGCGTTGAACTCGACGGAGAACAGCTGTCGCGGCTGCCGCCCGAGACCGTCGTACGCAGAGGGATCGCACTGGTTCCCGAGGGCCGCGAGATCTTCGCGAGCCTCACGGTCGAGGAGAACCTCCATCTGGGCACATTGGGACGCGGCGACCGTGGCAGCGCCAGGGAAGCCACCGAGGAGGTGCTGGAGCAGTTCCCGGTGCTCCGGAAATACCTCAAGTCCTCGGCGGGGAAGCTCTCCGGAGGCGAGCAGCAGCAACTCGCCATCGCGCGGGCCCTGCTGTCCAACCCCCGCGTACTGCTCCTCGACGAGCCGTCGCTCGGTCTCGCTCCCCAAGTGGTCGACCTGGTCTTCGACGTCATCGACGGGCTTCGTGACCGAGGCGTGACCGTGCTGCTCGTGGAACAGAACGCGACGCGAGCCATCGAACTCGCCGACTTCACCTACGTGCTCAGGCTCGGCAGGATCGCCGACCAGGGCAGCCGTGACGCGATCCTGAGCCGGACCGACCTGATCTCGCTTTACCTGGGAGGCTGAATGAACTCCGTCGTGGTGAAGAACGCCCGTTTCGTCAACGAGCCGGGTCAGCACGACATCGAAATCGAGGCAGGCCGCATCCGCCGCATCACGCCGGCCGGGGAAGGGGGCAGTGCCACCGATGCACTCGACGCTCAGGGCGGTTTGGTGACGCCGTCCTTCGTCGACGCGCACTTCCATCCGGACAAGGCCCTGACGTTCCCCCGGGTGGGACCCATGGGACAGGGTTCCCCAGTCGACTCCCTGGCCGTCGGCGCACGTATAAAGGCAGCCTTCACGGTCGACGACGTCACCGATCGGGCCAGGCGGGGCATCGAGGCCGCCGTCACGAGCGGGGTCGGAGCGATTCGAGCACAGGTGGACGTCGACTCCGCCATCGGACTGGCGGGCCTCCAGGGCATCCTCAAGGTCAAGGCGGAGCTTCACGACGTGGTCGACCTCCAGATCGTCGCCTTCCCCCAAGAAGGAGTCGTCCGCGATCCTGGTGCCCTTGACCTGCTCCGGGAGGCGCTCACCATGGGGGCGGACGTCCTGGGAGGCGGTCCCGACAACGAGGGCGACCCGGCCCTCCACCGTGCCCATCTGGACCAGTTGTTCGAGCTTGCGGCGGAGTTCGACGTCGACCTCGACCTGCACGCCGACATGGACGAGGACCCCAGCAGGCGCGCGCTGGAACTGATCGCGGAGCGAACCCTCGCCCATGGTTGGCAGGGCCGAGTGAACGCTGTGCACTGCTGTGCGCTCGCGGCGTACCCGGACGACCTCGCCCACCGTGTCATCGAGCAGGTCGCCCGGGCGGGCATTCAGATCTGTATTTGCCCGATCGGCAACCTTCAGCTCGTCGGGGGAGACGTCACACCGCGCGGTCGAGGAAGCTCGCGTCCCAAGGAACTGCTGGCCGCCGGCGTGAATGTGGCCGCCGGAACCGACAACCTGCACGACATGTGGTTCCGCTTCGGGAACCTCGACCCCGTGGAGACGAGCCGGATCACGTGCCTGGCCGCTGGTCTGCGCACCGACCAAGAAGTGCTCGACGGCTTCGCCATGGTGACCGACCGAGCGGCGGCCTACCTCGGCCTCGGCGGCTACGGCATCGCTCCGGGCAATGACGCGGATCTCGTGATGTTCAGTGCGGACAACCTCAGCGACGTCATGCGAGGCGCCCCCGGTACGCGCACCACCCTCAAGAGGGGCCGAGTGGTCGCCCACCGGGAGACCACCGCCAGGATGGTCCGAAGCTGAGTCCAAGAGGCAAGCAACAGTTGGCTAGCCTGGCGCACACGTGAATTCAACGGACGTCTCACACAGAGGAAAGGTTGACCATGCAGAGGGCTTCGCGGATGTCACTCGTCGACATTGTGGTCAACGAACTCCATGCGGAGATCAAGGCGGGTCGCTGGAAGGTCGGCGACCGGATTCCGCCGGAGTCGGAGCTGGTCAACCTGCTGGGCGTGAGCCGTGTGTCCGTTCGCGCAGGTGTGCAGTCACTGGTGCATGCCGGCCTCCTGGCCACCCGCCAAGGAGACGGGACCTTCGTCGTTGCCACGGACGTGACCGACGTGGCGCTGCGCCGGCGGTTGGAGAAGGCCAGGCAGGAGCACGTTCTGCAGGTTCGGTACGCGCTCGACGTCGCTGCCGCGCGGCTCGCGGCGCTCAACCGTACCGAGCGTGATCTGCGCGGCATGACGGCCGACCTCGAGGCGCGAGTGGAAGCCTTCGCCACGCGCGATGTCGAGGCGTTCGTCGCCGCTGATGTCGCCTTTCATCTGAAAGTGGCCGTGGCAACACACAACCCGGTCCTTTCGGACCTGTACGGCAGCCTGGTCGGCACGTTGGCCGAAGCCATGCGTCGAGGCTCATGCCTTGAGACTGAGGAAGCCGCGGGCGGCGAGGCGCTGCACAAGGAACTGTTCAGAGCGATCCGCGATCGAGAGGTCGACAAGGCCGTTGACACCGCGTTCGGCCTCGTCGATGCCAGCATTTGGGAGGTCGAGACCGGGAGCGAGCACGGGAGAGGGAATCAGGACAGCTGAACCCGGCACCACTGTTCCACCGGAGAGTTCGTCGAGCTGTCGTCGACCAGGGCGGTGAAGGCCGCGGCCGTCAGCGGGGCACACCGGCCCACGGGCTTCGGCGCGCGACCTGCTCGCGTTGACGCGTGGGGGCCCGGCGCCCGGACTCAGCCCTCCGACGCCGCGCGCACCAGCGCGGCCATCACCCGTACGTCCTCGCCCATCTCCGGGTGCCACTGCACGCCCAGCACGAAACGGTCGCCGGGCAGTTCCACCGCCTCCACCGTGCCGTCCGTCGCACGGGCCGAGGTACGCAGGCCCTCGCCCAGGCGGTCCACCGCCTGGTGGTGGTACGTCGGGACGCACGTCTTCTCCGGTACCACGGCCGCGTACCGCGTGCCCGCCACCGGGGTCACCGGGTGGGAGCCGAAGACGCCGACGTCCTCGGTGTGGCCGTCGATGTGCTGGACGAGGGTGCCGCCGAGCTCGACGTTCAGCAGCTGCATGCCGCGGCAGATGCCGAGCAGAGGCGTGCCCGAGTCCAACGCCGCCCGGATCAGGGCGAGTTCCCAGGCGTCACGCTCCCGCGCGGGCGGCCCGGTGCGCGGCTCGCGCTCGGCGCCGTAGCGCTCCGGCTCGACGTCCGGGCCGCCCGCGACGACCAGCCCGTCGAGGCGGGCGACCACCGACGCTGCGTGGGACGGATCGTCCGGTGGCAGCATGACCGCGAGCCCGCCCGCGGCCTGCACCAGCCGCGGGTAGACGGCGGGCAGCAGCGCCGCGGGCAGCTCCCAGACCCCCCAGGACGCCCGGGACTCCAGATAGGTGCTGACGCCGATGAGCGGCTCGCCCACTGTGTGCTCCTTCATGGTCCTCAGTCGCGTTCCCACGCGGCTTGCGCCGCCGCGAGCGCCACAAAGCGCTCCATGGAACGGATTCATACCTTTGTGTCGACGGTGGCGGGAAATCAAGCCCCGTGCGTGACGTTGCCGTGAACCGTCCGCTCACGTCAGGAAGCCGCGCAGCAACGCGGCCGTGCCCGCGCAGTGCTCGCGCATCATCTCCCGGGCGCCGTCGACGTCCCCGTCCAGCACGGCCTCGACCAGGGCGATGTGCTGGCGCTGCGAGTGCTCCAGGTTCCGCACCAGCAGCGGTATGCAGTCCAGCAGGTCGTTCACGGTCGCGCGTACGGCCGCGTACTGCGCGGTGAGCGTCGGCGATCCGGACAGCTCGGCGAGTGTGAGGTGCAGCAGCGTGTCGAGCCGGCGGTACTCGGTGAGCGGCGCGTCGTGCGTGCGGGCGAGCGCGTCCCGCAGCCGCTCCGCCTGCTCGGCGGTGAGCCCGTGCGCCGCGCACAGCCCGGCCGCGCCCACTTCCAGCACCTCCCGGAACCGCAGGACATCCTCGACGTCGACCTCCTCGATGCGGCGGCGCAGCTCGTCCTCGCCGGGGGCGGCCGCCTTCGGCAGGACGAACGTTCCGCCGTAGCGGCCGCGCCGCGACTCCACCAGACCCTGGTCCTGGAGGACCTTCAGCACCTCGCGCAGCGTCACCCGGCTGATGCCGAGCCGGTCCGCCAGCTCCCGCTCCGACGGCAGCCGCTCGCCGCCGGGCACCAGGCCCAGCCGTACGACCTGGAGTATCTGCTCAAGAGCCTCCTCGAAACCGTTCCCCGCCCGCACCGGCCGCAGCACCGGAGTCAGCGGGTCGTCCGTGAAGGCACCCTCGCCCGCGTCCGTCTGCGACATCCGACCGCACCCCTTCCCAAGCAATGGTTCTCGGCAATACCTTATAGGTCTCGGCTGACCGAAGGAGGCTTTCCCGTGGCAGACCGCACACCCCCGCTCAGCGTCGAGGAGCTTCGCGCCCTCGTCGCGAGCGGCGAGATTGATACTGTTGTCCTCGCCTTCCCCGATATGCAAGGGCGGCTCCAGGGCAAGCGGTTCGCCGCACGCTTCTTCCTCGACGAAGTGCTCCGGCACGGCACGGAGTGCTGCAACTACCTCCTCGCCGTCGACGCGGAGATGAACACCGTCGAAGGCTACGAGATGTCCTCCTGGGACCGCGGCTACGGCGACTTCGCGATGCTCCCCGACCTCGCCACCCTGCGCCGGGTGCCCTGGAACCGAGCCACCGCGATGCTGATGGCCGACCTCGCCTGGGAGGACGGATCACCGGTCGTGGCCGCGCCCCGCCAGATCCTGCGCCGCCAGCTCGAACGGCTCGCCGACCTCGGCTACACGGCCAACGTCGGCACGGAGCTCGAGTTCATCGTCTTCAAGGACTCGTACGAACAGGCCTGGGACGCCGGTTACCAGAACCTCACCCCGGTCAATCAGTACAACGTCGACTACTCGGTCCT
The DNA here is from genome assembly GCF_006540305.1 of Streptomyces sp. 6-11-2. Lineage (GTDB taxonomy): Bacteria > Actinomycetota > Actinomycetes > Streptomycetales > Streptomycetaceae > Streptomyces. Next base: position 331,063 of record NZ_BJOR01000002.1, read on the forward strand.
CGGCACCGGCCGCATCGAGCCGCTGCTGCGCCGCATCTGCAACGAGATGAGCGCGGCGGGCCTGACCGTCGAATCCGCGAAGGGCGAGTGCAATCCCGGCCAGCACGAGATCGTGTTCCGCTACGACGATGCCCTGGTCACCTGCGACCAGCACGCCGTCTACAAGACCGGGGCCAAGGAGATCGCCGCACAGGAGGGCTACGCCCTCACCTTCATGGCGAAGTACAACGAGCGCGAGGGGAACTCCTGCCACATCCACCTGTCCCTCGCCGACGCGGACGGCAACAGCCTCATGGCCGGGGACGGACCCGGCGGAATGTCCCCCGTGATGCGGCACTTCCTCGCCGGGCAACTGGCCGCGCTGCGGGACTTCTCCCTCCTCTACGCCCCCAACATCAACTCCTACAAGCGCTTCCAGCCCGGCTCCTTCGCGCCGACCGCCGTCGCCTGGGGATACGACAACCGCACCTGCGCGCTGCGCGTCGTCGGCCATGGCCGGTCGCTGCGCTTCGAGAACCGGCTGCCCGGCGGAGACGTCAACCCGCATCTCGCGGTCGCCGGCCTGATCGCCGCGGGTCTCCACGGTATCGAGCAGCGGCTGGAGCTGCCCGACGAATGTCCGGGCAACGCCTACACCGCCCGCTACGAACACGTCCCCAGCACCCTGCGCGAGGCCGCCGAGCTCTGGGAGAACAGCCCGATCGCCAAGGCCGCCTTCGGTGACGAAGTGGTCGCGCACTACCGCAACATGGCCCGCGTCGAACTCGACGCCTTCGACGCCGCGGTCACCGACTGGGAACTCCGCCGCTCCTTCGAACGCATGTGAGGCCCTTCTTGTCGTACGAGCACAAGGACCACGAGGACAGGGACACGTACGTGCACGAGCACCAGGTACTGAACCCGGCGACGGAAGAAGTCATCGCGACCGTCCCCGCCGCCACTCCCGAGGACGTCGACGCGGCCGTCGCCCGCGCGGCTGTGGCCCAGACCCGCTGGGCCGCCCTCGCGCCCGCCGACCGGGCCAGGCTGCTGCGCCGCTTCGCCGCCACCGTCGACGAACACCTCGAAGAACTTGCGCAGTTGGAGGTGCGCGAGGCCGGGCATGTCATCGGCAACGCGCGCTGGGAGGCGGGCAACGCCCGCGATCTGCTCGACTTCGCCGCCGGGGGAGTGGAACGCCTGTCCGGGCGCCAGATCCCCGTCCCCGGCGGACTCGACATCACGATCCTCGAACCCCTCGGGGTCGTCGGTGTCATCGCGCCGTGGAACTTCCCGATGCCGATCGCCGCGTGGGGGACCGCACCCGCACTCGCGGCCGGCAACGCCGTCCTCCTCAAACCCGCGGAGACGACCCCGCTGACCGCCCGCCGGCTCGCCGAACTCGCCCTGGAGTCAGGCCTTCCGGAACACCTCTTCCAGGTGCTGCCCGGCGCGGGCGACGTGGCGGGCAACGCACTCGTCGAGCACCCCGGCGTCGCCAAGATCGTGTTCACCGGATCCACCCGCGTGGGCAAGGCGATCATGGCCAAGTGCGCCGCTCGCGTGAAGCGTGTGACCCTCGAACTCGGCGGCAAGAGCCCCAACATCGTCTTCGCCGACGCCGATATCGAGGCCGCGGCCGCCGCCGCGCCCATGTCGTTCCTCGACAACGCCGGGCAGGACTGCTGCGCCCGCACCCGCATCCTCGTCCAGCGCTCGGTCTACGACCGCTTCCTGGACCTGCTCACGCCCGCCATCGAGTCCGTCGTTGTCGGCGACCCGAGCGACGAGCGCACCCAGATGGGCCCGCTGATCTCGAAGGTCCAGCTGGAGCGCGTACGGTCGTATGTCAGCGACGACCTGAAGGCGATCCGCGGCAGCGCGCCCGAAGGGCCCGGCTTCTGGTTCCCGCCGACCCTCGTCACCGACGTCGACCCGGCCGCGCCCATCGCCGCCGAAGAGGTCTTCGGCCCGGTCGCCGTCGTCCTGCCCTTCGAGGACGAGGCCGACGCGGTACGGCTCGCCAACGCGACCGAGTACGGCCTGTCCGGATCGATCTGGACACGGGACGTGGGCCGTGCGCTGCGCGTGTCCGGCGCCGTCGCGGCCGGGAACCTCTCCGTCAACTCCCACTCCAGCGTTCGCTACTGGACCCCGTTCGGCGGCTACAAGCAGTCGGGGCTCGGCCGCGAACTCGGCCCGGACGCGCTCGCCGCTTTCACCGAGACCAAGAACGTCTTCATCAGCAGCGTTTCCACCAGCACGAACAGCACGGAGGGCTGAGCACTCATGACCGACACCAGCAACGTCTGCCGCCGCCTCGTCGGCCGTACCGCCGTCATCACCGGTGCGGGCAGCGGCATCGGCCTCGCCACCGCGCGCCGCCTCGCCTCCGAGGGCGCGAACGTCGTCTGCGGCGACATCGACGACACCGCGGGCAAGGCAGCCGCCGACGAGGTCGGGGGCACCTTCGTGAAGGTGGACGTGACCGACACCGAGCAGGTCGAGGCGCTGTTCAAGATCGCGTTCGACACCTACGGCTCCGTCGACATCGCCTTCAACAACGCGGGCATCTCGCCGCCGGACGACGACTCGATCCTGGAGACCGGCCTGGACGCCTGGAGGCGGGTCCAAGAGGTCAACCTGACCTCGGTGTACCTGTGCTGCAAGGCCGCCATCCCCTATATGCAGCGTCAGGGCCGCGGTTCCATCATCAACACCGCGTCGTTCGTGGCCGTCATGGGCGCCGCCACCTCGCAGATCTCCTACACCGCGTCCAAGGGCGGCGTGCTCGCCATGTCGCGCGAGCTGGGCGTGCAGTTCGCCCGCGAGGGGATCCGCGTGAACGCGCTCTGCCCGGGGCCCGTCAACACCCCGCTTCTCCAGGAGCTGTTCGCGAAGGACCCGGAGCGGGCGGCGCGACGCCTCGTGCACATCCCGGTCGGGCGGTTCGCGGAGGCCGACGAGATCGCGGCCGCGGTCGCGTTCCTCGCGAGCGACGACTCGTCCTTCGTCAACGCCACCGACTTCCTCGTGGACGGCGGGATCTCGGGCGCCTACGTCACGCCGCTGTAGTCCCCTTCACTGAACGTCATCTCGTAGAGAGTCCAGGCCGGAAAGTTCGGAGCCGTCCAGCATGCGGATCCCGCTGGAGCGGCTCACCTTCACGGGAGTGCGGCGTGCCCGGGGTGACGACGGCACCGTCCTGCGCAGCAGGCGAGGTCGGCGGGTGTCGTCCGATGAGGCAGCACTGACTGTCTCATCGGACGACCTGCCGACCTCGCGAGGCGGGCACGCCTGATCGCCTGTGGGTCTGCGGGACGGTCAGACGGTGAAGTGGTGCGTGCCGGAGCCGACCTGATAGACCGTGCAGCCGTCCTTCTGGCGCAGGAACGTCCCCTGAGTGTGAGTGACCGCCTCCGGGGCGGACGCGGGGATCCACACTTCGGCGGTCGTGTTGGGCGGCACCGTGCAGGTCAGGGTGAAGCGGCCGGCCTGCTGCCGCCATCGTGTGGAGACGGGCCCGTAGACCGAGGTGAACGTGGCACGGGAGGAGGTGACGGCTCCGCCCGGACGGGGGCGGATGACGATCTCGCGGTAGCCGGCCCGGCCCGCCGAGATGCCGGCGATGTTCGCGTACATCCACTCTCCCACCGAGCCGTAGGCGTAGTGGTTGAAGGAATTCATGCCCGGGTCCTGAAAACCGCCGTCGGGCCGTATGGAGTCCCAGCGTTCCCACATCGTCGTGGAGCCCCTGTCGATCTGGTAGCCCCAACTGGGGAACGAGCGCTGCTGCAACAGGCGATACGCGACGTCGGTGTGCCCCGTGTCGGTCAGGACGGGCAGCAGCCGGGGCGTGCCGAGGAAACCTGTCGAGAGGTGCCAGTCCCTGGCCTCGATCAGGGCGACGAGCCGGTCGGCCGCGGCCTTCCGCAACCCGTCCGGCATCAGGTCCATCGACAGTGCGAGGACATAAGCCGTCTGTGTGTCGCCCTTGACCCTGCCGTCGGAGGTGACGTAGGCGTTCCGGAACGCCTCGCGTACTCGTCCGAAGAGGTCGAGGTACGAGGCGGGGTCCTTGCCGAGCTCCGTGGCCATCCGAGCCGCGAGGTCGGCGCTGTGCGCGAAGTACGCGGTGGCGATGACGTCCTTGGGGGTCTCGTCGTCGACGTTCAGCCAGTCGCCGTATCCCTCAGCCGGGCGCAGGAGCCGGTCGCTGTGCTTCTCCAGGTACCTCAGCCAGGCCTGGACGGACGGCCAGGCGTCGGCCAGGACCTGGCGGTCGCCGTATGCCTGGTAGAGGGACCAGGGGACGGTGACGCCCGCGTCGCCCCAGCCGGCGGTGCCGCCGCCGAGTCCGCCGACATCCGGTGCCACGTTCGTGAACGCGCCCTCCGCGGTCTGGGCGTCCCGGAGGTCGACGAGCCACTTGGAGAGGAAGCGGGCCGACTCCATCGTGTAGGCGGCGGTGGGCGCGAAGACGTTGATGTCTCCCGTCCATCCCAGGCGCTCGTCCCGCGCGGGCGTGTCCGTCGGCACGGAGAGGAAGTTGCCGCGCAGCCCCCATGTGATGTTGTGGTGCAGTTGGTTGAGCATCGGAACGTCGGTCTCGAAGTCGAGTGTGAACGGTGCTGACGTATGCATGACACGCCCGGTGACGGCCCTCGGCGAGGGAGTGCCGGGGAATCCGGTCACCTCGACATAGCGAAAACCGTGGACGGTGAAGCGGGGCTCGTAGCTCTCCTCCCCGTGGCCCTTGAGGGTGTACGTGTCGGTCGCCGACGCACTCCGCAGGTTCGCCGTGTAGACGGTGCCGTCGGGGTTGAGTACCTCGGCGTGTCTGAGCCGGACGGTGCTTCCCGCGGCGCCCGACACGCGCAGGCGTACCGAGCCGACCATGTTCTGGCCCAGGTCGAACACGAAGACACCGGGCTTGGGTTCGGTCACCTTCTTCGGTGTCAGTTCCTCGGCCACGCGTACCGGACCGGCCTCCTGCGCGACGATCAGGCCGGGGCCGATGTCGCCGGCGTCGCGCACACTGAACCAGCTCCCGTCGTCGAAGCCGGGCGAGGTCCAACCGGGGGTCTCCTTGCGCGCGTCGTACGTCTCGCCACCATGGAGGTCGGCGGCGACGATCGCCCCGGAGGCGGCCCGCCAGGCGGGGCCCGATGTGATGCGCTCACTCGTCCCGTCCGCGTACTCCACCTCCAACTGCGTCAGCAGCGAAGGGTGTTCGCCGTACTGCTGAGGACCGAACATGCCGACGTCGCCCGCGTACCATCCGGGTGCGAGATACACCCCGATGGCGTTGGCGCCGGGCCGCAGGAGCGTGGTGACGTCGTACGTCTGGTACTGGACGCGGGTGCGGTAGTCGGTCCAGCCGGGGGCGAGATGGTCACGGCCCACACGGCTGCCGTTGAGGTGAGCCTCGTAGAGGCCGAGCGCCGTGGCGTACAGCCGCGCGCGGGACACCTTCCGGCTCCGGAGCCGGAACTCGTGGCGCACCTGGGTGACGGCGTACGTCACCGGGGCGACCCTTCCCCAGGGCCCACCGCCCCACGGGGCCGCCACCCTCGCCGCCGGCCAGTCGCCGTCGTCGAAACCGAGCCCGCGCCAGTCGGCCGGAGGCTCCTGGTCCGTGGCCTTCCAGGACGCGTCGGTGACCGTCCTCTGCTCGCCGGAAGCGGTACGGACCGTGAGAACGGCGATGACTCCCGCCGGGCCCGGGGACGCGTTGGTGGCGGAGACGGCGATAACGTTGTCGCCGGTGCGCACCCGGTCCAGTACGTCGATGACGGCCGGGCGGCGCCAGCCGTCGTTGTCGGTCTCCAGGTCGGTGCGGGCCACCTCGACTCCGTTCACGGAGACGGCGTACACGTTGTCCGCGCTGATGACGAGTGTGGCCGCGGTGATCCCGTCGGGCAGCTCCGCGGTCCCGCGGAACCAACGGGTGACCGCCGGAACACTGCTCGCCGGATCACCCTCGGGGAACCAGATCCAGGAACTGCCCTCCAGGGACGGCACGTCCGTGAGGCTCGCCGGAGCCGAAATCCAGTCGGCCGTCCACTCCCCGGCATCCATGAGGCCGGTCTCCCACCACGAGGGCTCGCTCCAGCCGGAGGCCCGGCCCTCGGCGTCCCATACGCGTACGGACCAGAAGTAGCGTGTCCGGGGTTCGAGCCCAGGACCCGCGTACGGTACGAGGACGGACTCGCCGGACGCGACCTTCCCGCTGTCCCAGACGTCCGGACGGGGCAGGCCCGTTGCGCTGGTGGCGACCCGGATCTGATAGGCGCTCTGACGCATACCGGGCTTGTCGGCGGTCAACGGCCAGCTCAGCCGGGGGCGTTGCGCATCGAGACCGAGGGGGTGCTGGACGTACTCCACGGTCGGCGCCGTGACGCGCAGGCCGTCGTGCCCTGCGTGCGCATGCGCCTGGGCAGGTTCGGACACTGGCACGGCCGCCGCCGGTACCGAGTCCAAGGTCGCCGCCGCGACTGTGGCGGCCGCTCCCGCCAGAACACTCCTCCTACTGATCACTACGACTCCTCGTCCAGGAATGGGTGAATCGATTCAGTGGCGTTGAGTGTGGGTAACGTAAGGGCGGGCGAGGTGAAGGTCAATCGGTGTGCAGGTACTTTCGCAAGCGTCCTAAGTTCCGCTGCCACTCCGAGCGAGGCCGGCGCGTGACGTGGACGCGAGGTGATTGAACGGTTTCAATCACGAGTTCACGCGCAGGGCGCGGCCGGCGATCAGCTCACGCCAGACCTCGAACTTTTGCTCGGCCGGGCAGGCAAGCCTGGTCCGGATTACGCCGGAGCGGCCGGGCCCGTGCCGTCGGGCGTGAAACCGGGCGTGAACGTGACGGGCAGGCGTTCGGGGCCGCGCAGACCGCCTGAACTCCACCGCAGCTCGCCCGGCGGTACGGCCAAGGCGAGACCGGGGAGGCGGCGCAGGGCACTCCCGATGGCGACCTGACCCTCCAGCCGGGCCAGCGGGGCGCCCAGGCAGTAGTGGATTCCGTGCCCGAACGCGAGGTGGGCGTTGTCCCGACGGGTGATGTCCAGACGATCGGGTTCCGGGAACCGCGCCGGATCCCGGTCGGCGATGGCGGAGGCCACCAGCACGGTGGCGCCGCGCGGGATCCTCACGCCCGCGATCTCGACGTCCTCCCGCGCGAAGCGGGCGATGCCGGGGTTTACCGGTCCGTCATAGCGCAGGAACTCCTCGATCGCGTCCGGCAGCAGCGCCGGATCGTGCCGCAGCAGCTGAAGCTGGTCGGGATGGGCGAGCAGCGCGGCGATGCCGCCGCTGATCAGATTGACCGTGGTGATGTATCCGGCCACCAGCAGCAGGAACGCCATGGCGATCAGCTCGTCCTCGTCCAGCCGCTTCTCCTCGTCCCGAGCGATGATCAAAGCGCTGAGCAGGTCGTCTCCGGCGTTGGCTCGCTTGGCTTCCAGAAGCTTGATCAGGTACGCGCGCATGTGCTGCCAGGCGCCGTCGACCACGGCCGGGTCGGGCAGCTCGGGACCCCGGAGGATCATGTCGTCGGTCCACCGCTGGAAGTCGTACCGGTCCATCGTGGGCACCCCGAGCAGCTCGCTGATCACGGCGACCGGTAGCGGCAGCGCGAGGCCGGCGACGAGATCCGCGCAGCCGGCCGGCACGATCGTGTCGAGCAGCCCGTCGGTGATGGTCTGGACACGGGGCCGCAGCTCGGCCACCCGGCGCGCGGTGAACGCCTTCGAGACCAGGCGACGCAGGCGGGCGTGGTCGGGCGGGTCCGCCCGGAGCATGGTGCTCAGCATGGACTCACGCTCCGTCGCGGGCAGCTGTCGCAGAAGCCGGGGGTCCGAAGCGTCGCGGACGTCGCTGCTCAGGCGTGGGTCGCGCAGCGCGGCGAGGCCGTCCTCGTAGCGCGTGACCAGCCAGGCCTCCAGGCCGCCGACGATGACCGCGCGCCGCACCGGGCCCTCCTCGCACAGCTGTCGGTAGAACGGGAACGGGTTTGCCGCGAAGGCCGGATCGGCATAGGGAAGCAGGAGCGGCTGCTCGCTCATCGTCGTCTCCCGAAGTACGTCGAAGTGCTGCTTCACGGAACGTCTGGGTTCGCCACGGACTGCGCGGCGGATTCAGCAGACCTTCAGTGCATATGTCCCAGTATGGCGACTCCGTGATTCGCGCTGAAAGGGCCTGATGGGGTGGACCACGTGCTGTGTGGTGGGCGGCGGGCCCGCCGGAATGGGTCTCGCCCCGCTAGTGGCCCGGGCCGGAATGGGGTCACTGTCCTGACACTGAACCGCTGACTTGTACGGCGACAGTGGTGCGCGACTGGTTCACCGTCACCGCCGACCAACCGAACCGGTGCCGTGGATCGGCTGGCCGACGCCGGGCCATGTGCCGGGGTCACACCCAGAGAGGGGGCCGCTACCGTGGGCCCATGCCCCACGCCTCCGCGCTCCTCGTCATCGACATGCAGAACGCCCTGGTGGCCATCGCGTACCGGGCCGCCGAGACCGTCGCCGCCATCGCCGGGCTCCGCGAGCGCGCCAGAGCCGCGGGCGTACCGATCGTGACGGTCCAGCACCAAGGCCCCGAGATGGAGGCCGGGAGCGAGGGCTGGCGCTTCGTGCCCGAACTCGCGCCCGCCGCCGACGAGGCGGTCGTCCACAAGACCAGTGCGGACGGCTTCCTGGACACCGATCTCGACAAGACGCTGAAAGCGCTGGGTGTGACCGAGGTCGTCGTCACCGGGTTCGCGACCGAGATCTGCGTGGACACCACGGCGCGGCAGGCGCTGAGTCATGGGTACGACCTGGTACTGGTCGCCGACGGGCACACCACGTCCGACCGGCCCGGCGCGGGCGAGTACGTCTCGCCGAAGCAGTCGATCGCGCACCACATCGAGATCTACCGGCACATCGACTTTCCCGGGCGGAGCATTCGTGTACTGCCCATGTCCGAAGTGGACTTCGCTGCGGCAGGCGACGGCCGCCCGGACGTGGAAGCCGTCATACGCGCAGTCGTCCACCTCCAGCAGGCCCGCCCCGCGTAGTTCGGCGAGTAGGGTCTCGCGCATGCGCGGCCAGACCCCGGCTTCGGTCCGGTCTCGAAACCGGTGCCGAGTGCGCGTGCGCGGCACGTCTCCGCGCGATCCGGGCACGGCCCGAGACGACGACCCGCAGCCCTTCGCCCCTCTGGACGGCCGGTGGGAGTGGTTCGCGTCCCGGATGGCCGCGTGTGGAAACGCGGTCGACGGACGCCTCGTGTGTCCACTACCGTCCGTGGCTGTGAGCAGCAGACTCCGTGAGGTCGCGGCGCGCAACGCCCGCATCGCCGAAGAAGGTTCCTACCGACTGGAGGACGGTCGCAGGGTCGAGGTGCGTGAGACGCTCGCCGCGGCCCGTTCGGGGACCGTCAGCTACGCCCCCGCCGCCTTGCGGCAGCTCGCCGCCGAGCGGTTTCCGCTGACGCACCGCACCGCCTTCACGGTCACGGCGGAGAGCAGCCTGCAGGCGGCACGCCGACTGCATCTGGCCGGGTCCGGACACATCGCGGTCCTCAACTTCGCCTCCGCCCGCAACCCCGGCGGCGGTTACCTCGGCGGCGCACGTGCGCAGGAGGAGGATCTGTGCCGCACCTCTCTGCTGTATCCGTGCCTGCTTGAGGCTCCCGACTACTACGAGGCACACCGCGCGTCCACGGACCTGCTCTACAGCCACCGCGTGATCTGGTCGCCCGCGGTCCCGGTGCACCGGGGCGATCGCGGTGAGTTGCTGACCGAGCCCTACCCCGTGTCGTTCTTGACCTGCCCGGCACCCAACGCCGGGCAGGTACTGCGGCGCGACCCGGGCGCGGGCGAGGGGATCGCCCGGGCGCTGAGCGAGCGCGCCGGGCTGGTACTCGCGGTCGCCGCCCACCACGGGGTGAGCGAGTTGGTGCTGGGTGCGTGGGGATGCGGCGTGTTCCGCAACGACCCGGAACAGGTCGCCGACGCCTTCCACGCGCACCTGGCGGCCGACACGGGCGCGTACCGGGACGTGTTCGCGAAGGTCGTCTTCGCGGTGTGGGACCGTACGCCGCAGTCGCCGAACCGGGCCGCCTTCGCCGCCCGGTTCGGCGGATAGCCGGCCGCCGCGGGCGCTGTGCCCGCAGCCGCGCAGGCCCGGTCCCGCGTCCGCTGCTACGAGTGCCGTGCCGGGCCAGCGCCGGCCGTGCTGCGGGGGAGGGCACGCCCGACGGCCGAACGCCATTGGGACACCGACCACATGCGACGACCCTGCCCTCACGACCCTGCCCTCTGGCACGCCCGGGCTGCAGCGCATTACGCGCTCCCGTGAGCTGCCGTGAGCTGCCCCGGTCTGGGCATCTGCGGCCACACCAGCAACACGTCGCTCACACCGTCCTGTTGACGCGTGTCAATGATGATCATAGGCTCCCTCGCCGTCGGCTCCGGCGCGCACCCGGAATCCGGATTCCGTCCGTCTGCGCGCGGCCGCCCCTTGTCGACCCGTCGACGGCGGGTCCGGGGCCGCTGCTCGACAGCACCACCTGCACCGCCCCGTACCGACGACTCCGGGAGCAGCAAGTGAGAAGACGTCGTGCGGCCGCCTGGGCCGCCTCAGCAGCCATCACCACCCTCGCAATGACCGGCACGCTCGCCGGACCCGCCACCGCGGCACCCGACACCACATCCGGGTCCTCCACCGCAGGGCAGGACCGGTCGGAGGTGGCCACCGCGACCGACCCCGTCACGCACGAGGAGAACGACCGCGTCCCGGAGGGCTCTCTCTGGACGCAGCACTACTTCCCTTCCTCGGACGGCAGTGGGGTCGAACTGCACGCCGACGTGCTGCGGCCGGCAGGCCTGCCGGCGGACGCGAAGACGCCGGTGATCCTGTCGGTGGGCCCGTACTTCTCCCACGCGGGGGAGAGTTCTCCCGCGGGGTGGGACCGGGTCGGGCCATCGGCGCGCTTTCAGGATTTCATCGACGGGGCGCGGCTCATGGAGCGTGGATACACCTTCGTGATGGTGGACCTGCGCGGCTTCGGTGGCAGCACCGGGTGCCTGGACTTTCTCGGCCCGGGGGAGCAGGCCGACATCAAGGCGGCCGTCGAGTGGGCAGCGAGCCGGCCGTGGTCGACTGGCAAGGTCGGCATGTACGGCAAGTCGTACGACGCCAACACCGGGTTGGCGGCCAATACCCTCAAGCTCAAGCCGCTGCGGGCGATCGTCTCCCAAGAACCGACGTGGAACAGGTACAACTACCTGTACAGCAACGGGGTGCCGCGGTCCAACGTGACCAGCACCCCGCGGAGTTACTACTCGATCGCGACGATGGCGCCGCTGGCCGACGACAGCGACCACTACAAGGCGAACGCGGGGTACGAGAAGAACCACCCCGAGTGTGAGACCGACAACCTCACCAACACCCAGAACCCCGACCCGAAGTCGCCGTTCTGGCGGGCCCGCGATTTCGCCTCCCGCGCCGCCGGATCCCAGACGCCGCTGTTCGTCACGTCGGGCTTCATCGAGGACAACACCAAGCCGGAGGAGATGCAGAAGTACCTGGCCAACCACCAGGGTCCGCAACGCGGTTGGCTCGGCCAATGGGAACACGTTCGCGGTAACGAGACCAATGCCAAGGGCCAGCTCAAGATGGGACGGGCGGGCTGGTTCGACGAGGTGATGCGGTTCTACGAGCAGTACCTCCGCGGCATCGAACCGTCGGTGACCGACCCGGCGTTCTCCCTCGAGGACAGCCTCGGCCACTGGCGCGCCCAGCCGACCTGGCCGGTGACCAACGACTCGTACAAGGTGCGGCTGGCGCCCGGGCGGTACGTCGACGACGGCGGCAAGGCGCAGAAGGCCGCCCTGTCGATGACGGCGCCGGAGTCTCAGGGCGCGGACATCGAGGACGCAACTCAGGCCGGCTCGCTGACGACTGAGCAGACGACTGGGCTCAGCGCCGACGCCCCCGCCAACAGTTACTGGACCTGGTCCACGCCCGCCGCTGAACAGGTGCGGATCACGGGCAGCCCGCAGATCACGCTGAAGACCAGGGGTCAGGGCAACGTCTGGGCCCGGCTGTGGGACGTCGCGCCGGACGGCAAGGCGACGATGTTCAACGAGAACGTCGCACTGCTGGAAAGCAGCGGATCAACCTCCTTCGCCCTGAAGGCGACGGACTGGACCTTCGAGCAAGGACACCGGCTGGGGGTCCAGATCGGAACCATCACCTCAAACGGCTGGCGGAGCGTTCCTTCGGGTGAGACGATCACGGTCTCCGACGCACGGCTCGGCCTTCAGGTGCAGGACCCGCGGTTCGACTCGCCGACCCAGGGTGACCGCTCGCCGTACCTGGACACGTATGTGAGGGCGAACACCACCACGCTGAACAACGTCGGCACCCCCACCTTCCCGCTGGGCATATCAAAGAACGGATGACCCAGCGGCTGCCCGGCACCCGTCTGTGCGGGTGCCGGGCAGCGTGTCGACTCGGCCGGCCGGCGGCCCAGTCCTGGGGCGAACGCTTCGGAGGGAGCCCGCCCTCTCGCATGACAGCGGCTCGGCTGCGCGCCCTGGCCCGCGACTCCTTCGAGGCGCCCTTCCTTGACGACGACGAGGCGCGTCGTGCACGTCGTCTCGCCGAGGTCGAGGCCACGTCTTCGAGGCGGCCGGGGCGGAGTAGCGCTCCGGCTCCTCAGCGGGTGCCCGGGCCCGCCTCCACGGGGGCGAGTCCGCGAGGGCCCGCGGTGCCGAACGCCTGCCGGTCCGGCGCCGGTCCGGCGACCGGCACCTCGATCTCGACGACCGGCTGTTCCGGGGCACCCACCTGGGGCACCGTGCCGGACGCGGTGCCTGTCGTGGCCGCGACCACCGCGGCCGGGGCGCCGCCCCGGCGCCGGACCGCACCGGAGACGAGCGGCCGGCCGCCGGCGTGCAGGGCGACCGCCGTCAAGGGCAGCGCAAGCAGGAGCAGCCCGGCGCCCAGCACCAGGCCCATCGCCGGGTAGCCGGCGCTCGCGGACAGCAGGCTTCCGACGAGCGGGCCGCACGCGGTGCCCAGGGAGGACGCGGATCCGGCCAGCACCGCCCAGCGGCCGCGCGGGTCGAGTGAGGCCGCCAGTCCGATGAGGTAGGAGAGGACGATCGGGTAGACGGTGTTCCAGGCGATCTCGCCGGTCGCGAACGACGGCAGGTCGTCCGCCGAGGCACTGACCGCGATGCAGCAGGCGATCAGTGCGGTGCCCGCTCCGATCGGCAGTGCCCGCCCGAGCCGCGCTCCGAGCGCGCTCGCGCCGATGACGCCGAGCAGCCCGGCGCCCAGGGCCGTGGCGAAGACCGCGCCGACGGTGACCTCTCTCAGCCCTGCCTGATCCAGGCCGATGCGGCCGCTCACACCCCACAGCGAGTTCTGCGCCATGGACCAGAACAGCATCGAGCCGGCGAGGACGAGTCCCGCGCGGCGGTAGGGGAGCGGGCCACGCGGCGCCGCCGAGTGACCGGGCGCCACGGCACCGGCGAGTCGGCCCGTCGCGGGCCACACCAGCAGCGCGGTCAGCGCGATCGCAGCGAACGGCAGCCCGTGTCCGGACCCGAGGTGGGGGATCGTCAGATACACGGTGCCGGCGAGCCCGGAGACGCTCAGCAGCCCGAAGGTCGAGGTGCGGTGCGGGTCGCGCTGGGCCGCGATGCCCGACGCGGCGACCGTCGTCGCCGTGCCCGAGCCGAAGCCGCCCGCAATCGCCCCGGCGACCACCACCGGCACACTGTCCGACAGGGCCGCACAGCCGTAGCCGAACGCCGCGAGCAGCAGCCCGGAGCGGGCCAGACGCCGTGGCCCGAACCGCTCGACGCGTGCCGCGAGCGTGAAGCCCGCCGTGGCCGAACTCAGCAGCAGCGCACTGCCGACGAGCCCTGCCTGCGCGGGCCCGAGGCCCAGCCGGTCACCGAGGCGGCCGACGACGGTGGGCAGCAAATAGGGCGCGAGGTATCCCGCCATGAAAAGGGCGACGAGGGGCCAGGAGGAACCGCGCGAGAGCGCGGGCGCGGGGGAGGACACGGGCGTTCCCAGGGCATGCGAAAGCGACAGGGGGAGGGTGGAGAAAGAAGGGGGGATGGGCGACCGTCGACGGACAGGAACGCGAGGCAATTTGTATCAAGCGCGGGCATGCGCAAAAAAGGCAGGGTGATGTGATCTGCGTCACGTTGCGTTTGACAGTGAGAGCCCTGGGCAGAAGTGACGCCCCGTCTGGTCCGGTGGGGCGTGTTCGTGCAGGTCAGCGACGGTTCAGAGACGGAGTGGGCAAGACACGGTGGTGGGGGACGGGCCCGGCGTCAGCCGTGATCGCAGGGGTCGTAACCTGCTCGGGTGGACGACTCCTCCTGCTTCTGCCTCCTGTGCGCCCCTCCTCCGGACGGCCCGGCCTGGGAGGAACGTGATGGCCGCATAGCCGCAAGCGTTTCCGAGTTCGGCTGGCACGTGATGGGTGTCGGCGCCGGGGGCGATGCGCCGGCGGACTGGGCCTACTCGATCGGCTTGTGGCACACCCTGCGCAGCCCTGAGGTCTGCATCTTCGGCCTGCGGGTCGAGACGATGATGCCCATCCTCAACGTTGCGGGCGGAGAGATCCGTAACGGTCACCCACTGGAAGCCGACCAGGTGCGTGACGACGTCCTGAACGGCTACCCGGTGACCGTCCGGCCGGTCCACCCGAGCTGGTACCAGGACTTCTTCGGTGCCGGGATCGACTACTACCAGGCTCCTCCGCTTCCGGTCATGCAACTGTTCTGGCCGGACAAGGAAGGCCGCTTCCCCTGGGACGACCAGGTCGAAGACTACTGCCGCGCGAGCCAGCCTCTTCTGTGGATCTCAAAGGAGGAAACCAGCGGACCGTGGGCCGATCCCGACTGAGGCCGACCCTCGGTCCTGGGCGACATGGCCTGGTGATGAGCCCCGCTTCAGGAGTTCGATCCGTGGCTGCCCCTGGCGGGGAGGCCTGGCATTACCGCGGCCAGACGGGAGTGCTCGTGTACACCCGTGTCCGGCGCCGTTGATGCCAGTCGTGGGTGTCAGGCTCCGTCAGCGGGCAAGTGGCGTGTCTCGGACTCAAGGTGGCCGAGCCCGAACGGAGGTTGAGAAGATCCTGGCATGCAGTTTGACGACCCTGTCGGCTTGAGCCGCGTATGCACAGAACGGCTCGGTGAGAAGGCTGGCCGGCAGTTTGCTGCCATGGCCCGCCGCGGCTTTCGGCTGGTCCGCTCAACGGAAAGTACCCAGGCCACTGGTCAATGCCGACTCGGTGGGCCTGCTCTCCTCGAACCGGCGACCCGCTGGCCCGAACAGGGTGGGGTGCCGCTGTCCCTGCACGCCGTACTGGACACCGACGCCCTCGCTGCATGGCTCGGCAATGAACTGCCCATACGGCCTGGCCTGCTCAACTTCTTCTACCTCGATCCAGACCTGCCGTACGAAGAGTACTGCAAACTGGACATGTTCGAATCTGAGGTATGTCGCGTCATTCCCGCCGACCCGGCACGGGCAGTCGAGACGACGGCGCCCGAACCAGCGAGAAGCTACCCGGCGATGCCCGTCCACGCGGCTGAGGTGACCATGCTCCCGGACTGCTGGGACGTCGAGGACGAGGACGTGGAGTTCGACAGGGACCAGCACTGGGGAGCGGCATCGCTCATTCTCGGCGAGATGGGAGATCTCGACGGGAACACCGCCGGCAGTCACTGCGCCTTTGGCTGGCCGGACACCTCGTACACCATCAAGGTGTCGTCCCGCGGCGCCGACGGCCCCGCAGTCCATCTGCTCCAGCTTGCCGAGGACACCGAACTTGGATGGGGGTGGGGGGACGCCGGAACGTTGTACTTCACGATCCCGGTCGAGGCACTCGCGACCGGCGACTTCAGCAAGGCAGTGGCACAGGTCCTCTGCTGTTGATCCGCACAGCGGAAGATCGTTGCCGGAGCCGCATCACCGTCGTCCCAATGCCTCGTGTTCCCCTGGTTCTTCGCACGGTCCGGCACGGGGGCGGCTCTGCGGACTGTGCGGCATGACGGCGGCTGGTCCGCTCCGGTAGCCCTGGACCGTGAGATACGCGCAGGGTGGCGGGTTGACCGACGCCGTGAGGGCCACGAGGGAGTGGGTCCGGCTGCAGGCCGCGGAACGCTTCGAAGACGGGCAGAAGAACAGGGAGATCGCTGCCGCACTGCGGGTCAGCGTGCGGCCTCCCGCGCGCCACCACCCTGGGCCGTCTGCTGTCCCGCATCGACGGTGACGCCCTCGACGACGCCATCGGTGTCTGGCTCGCCCGCCACGCGGCCGACCCGGTCGAGGACAACCAGCTGCTGGTGGGCCTGGCCGCCGATGGCAAGACCGTACGCGGCAGCCGCAGCGGCGACCAGAAAGCCGTTCACCTCCCCGCCGCCGTCCTGCACGAGTCCCAGGCAGTGATCTCCCAGCGGCAGACCGCCGCGAAGAGCAACGAAATCCTCGCCTTCGTCCCGCTGCTGGACCAGCTCGACCTGCACGGCCACGTCATCACTGCCGACGCGATGCACACCCAGACCGACCACGCCGAGCAGATCACCTCCCCGGGTGCCCACTACATCCTCGTCGTCAGGGGCAACCAGAAAAGCTCCGCAGTCAGCTGCGGCGACTGGCCTGGCGCGAGGTCCCGCTTCAGCACCGCATCCGCGAACGGGCGCACGGGCGCGGCGAGATACGCCGCCTCAAAGTCTGCACGGTCCAGCCGGGTCTGCTTTTCCGCACGCCGTACAGGCCGTCGAGGTCAAGCGCCGTCGCACGAATCGCACGACCGGGAAGACCACCGTCAAGACGATCTACGCGGTCACCAGCCTCACTTCCGGGCAGGCCACCGCGTCCCAACTTGCCGAACTGATCCGTGGGCATTGGCAGGTCGAGGCCCTGTACCACGTGCGGGACGTAACCTTCGCCGAGGACGCCTCGCGCGTCCGCACCGGAAACGCGCCCCGCGCGATGGCAACCTTCCGCAACCTCGCCATCGGCCTCATCCGACAGGCCGGCTGGACGAACATCGCCGCCGCCAGCGACCACTACCGATCACGGACCGACCACGCACTCCAACTACTCGATCTTCAAACCTGAGAACACATCAGCCCTGCCTGCACATTCGCCCCTGAAATCCGACCTTGCAACAGTCCTGCTGGGCGTGATGCGCGCGTTCAACACCAATTCGTGACCCCCGCCCTCGGCGAGGCAAGCCGAACTCCGGCTGCAGTCCTTGACTGGCCGTTCTCTATCCGTCCGTGTGGTCGGTGGGAGTCGAACAAGGGCCTGGTTCGGGTGAGTCGGCCGGTGCGGATGCATGGAAGAAGGGCCTCTTGGTAGCTCGCGGTTGTCGAATCCAGCGAGATGCAAGAGGCCCTGTTGTTGAAGTGTCGCGTGGTCGCGGTCGCCGAGTCCAGTTCGTCCATCCGTGGGTGTGACTGTCTCGCCCATCGGTTCGGGAACGCAGCCGACCAGCCGGCCCGCCGGCCCCGGTACGGCTCGGACATGAGCGATGCCGAGTGGGCACTGGTGCGGGATCCACTGGACTGCGGCGGTGCTGGTGGAGGAACTGGAAGCGGAGCTGGGTGGTCCAGTCGGTGAGGTGGCCGGTGTAACCGCCGTCGGCCCAGACCCGCGAGAGCCTCCGGAAGCGGCCCTTCGCCGCGGACAACAGGATGCGGGCGGCGTCTCGGTCGGTCGTGGAGGCCGGCGTGACCAGCACGCCCAGGAGGAGTCCGAGGGTGTCGGTGAGCAGGTGGCGCTTGCCTCCGTTGATCTTCTTCCCGGCGTCGAAACCCCGCGAGGCGTGGGCGACGGTCGCGTCCGCCTACACCGACTGCGAGTCCACGACCGCCGCACTCGCCTCCTCCTCACGGCCCTCGGCGCCACGGACGGCTCCGCGCAGCCGGTCGTGCAACTCGGCCACCAGCTTCTGCCGCGCTTCCAAAACCGCCCGCATCGACGGCATCTGCCACCCCTACGACATCTCGGCCAGTAACGGCCTGAGACTTCCGCGACAGCTGCGATCTCATGTCCGACCAGCAGAAGCCGCACACGAGGTTCGGATAGAGAACGGCCTCTGACAGTGCCGGTCAGCGAGGTGCTGCCACGCCGGGCGCTACCACCGGCGTCTTCATTGGATGGACCAGAGAGACGACGATTCTCGCGGGTGCTGGTTTTTCAGTGAAGTCAGCATGACCCCTTACAAATTCGTAGTCGTTTGTTCCACCCGTGACCGCCATCCGGAAACCCGAAGTGCCAGCCTTTTGGGTGACCAGTGCCTCCAGCATGATCTGACCTTTTTTTGGCAGGTCCAGCGCGGCGTGACAGATGCTGGTGAGCGTGTTGGGAGCGGTACTGACAGCAGTGATTTTGCAGTAGTACGAGAATTTTCCGTCGCCTACTCTGGTGTTCCTCTCACTAACTTTCCCGCTGCCGCCGAATTCGTCCCCCGCCTTCTTTGATGTAAACGGATACCCGTACTGCGTGGTTCCAGTGACCGTCAGGTATAGCTTCTCTGTACCGACATCCCTGGTAGCAGCTGTTCCTGGCGAGGCGGTGGCCGGCACGCCCATCAAAGCAAATGCCGCACTGGCGACCACGCTAATGGTTCTCGTTTTGTTCACTTTCTGATTCCCTAACCCTTCTTTGAGGGGCTTGCATTCGAGTTTCCCGATCAACTGAACGTGGGATGCTGCTTTCCTGTAATCCGAAAACGGTGCAGATCCTCTGAGGTTTGGTCAAAGACGCCTGACCAGCGATCTTGTGATTGCTGTGTGATCGGGAAGGATTCAGTTCAGGCAAGACCGCCGTTGCCGAACACTACCTGGCCGTTTACCCAGCGTCCCGGCCCTGCGAGAAAGGCCACGATCTCGGCCATGTCCTCGGGGCGCCCCAGACGCTCGAGCGGTGCGGCCTTGGCGAGGTTGCTGATGGTTGTCTCGTTCTTGTCACCGAAAAGCATCGAGGTGGCAGTGGGGCCGGGGGCGACAGCATTGACCGTGATGTCCTTGCCACGCAGCTCGCGGGCGAGCACCAGGGTCATTGCCTCGACAGCCGCCTTGCTCGTGACGTATGCACCGTAGGCGGGGTATTGTGTGCGGGTCATGGAGGTGGAGAAGTTGATGATTGCTCCGCCGGCGCGTAGTTTCCGGGCCGCCTGCCGGTCGACGACGAACGTGCCGCGGATGTTGGTGCGGTGGATCTGGTCGAGCTCAGTCAGGTCCAGGGCCGCGATTGGTCCAGGCCGCATGACACCGGCGGTGTGCACGAGGACGTCGATTCCCCCGAATTCAACTTCGACTTCATCGAAGGCTGCGGCCATCGCGTCCTCATCAGCGACGTCGCCGGCGACTGCGATCGCCCGACCGTCACTCGACGTGATCTCCTCCACCAGGCTGTAGGCCGTTTCCTTGTTTTCTGCATAGTGAACGCCTAGACAGAACTTGTCTTCCGCCAGCCGTCTGACGATGGCGCGGCCGATCCCGCCGGACCCGCCAGTGACGAGGGCGACACGGGAGTAAGGACTCTGGAACATTCCCGTTTCCTCCTTAACGAAATACGGGACCTTAAAGAGACCCGCACTCGGCGATTCCGATTCCGGCTGCATGCATTTACTGGTTGGGTTATGCCACAGGGGCAGCGGCTGCATTTCTATGAACTGTTGAGATTGAGACATCCCACGCCTGGGACATCTCCTCAAGGGCGTCGATGCTTGATCCGCAGATAACCGGACGCAGAGAGTCGAATTTCTCGTCGCTCCACTTGTAGATGTCCAGTGCGAGGAGCCGGTCGATGACCTCCGGATCGAAGCGCTTCCGGACTTCCCGTGCAGGACTGCCGGCCACAAGGGTGTAGGGCGGCACATCGCGGGTGACTACACTTTGAGCAGCGACTACGGCGCCTTCGCCTAGAGTTACGCCAGGCATGATCATGGCGCGCATGCCAATCCAGGCACCGTCCTTGATCACAGTGTCTCCCTTTCCCTGGTAAGCGTCGGCGCGAACGTCACGGAAAGGATAGAGACTGAACCAGTCTGTGCGATGAAGATGGTTGCCGCCCATGAGGATTACAGCTTCGGCTCCAATGCACACGTAGTCGCCGATATATAGTTGGTCGATGGGCCAGGGTGGCGTCCAGTTCCGGTTCGCTCGGCTGTAGGCATCTCCGTGGAGGTAACGCACCACGGACCCCTCGAAGTCGCCGGACCAGGCGTGACTGTAGTAACTGCGGGTTCCTGTCACGTGAATGTTGGGGTTGGTTACGGCCTCATGGAGGTACTGCGGCCTCGACCAGTGATAACCATCAGGCATAGCGATGCTGCTTTCGGCTAGAAGTGGATAGGATCCCTGATTTCAGACGAAGCGATAATTCGCATAAGGGTAATAATGTCACACAGGAGAGTTTCCCTGCCTGAAGTGGATTCCTTGATTATTAACTGCTGGTAGACCATGAGTACCCGGATCTCTTGCGCACCTCTCCACCTCCTCCTCTTTTCACCCTAAGGGAGCAATCAAGTTCTACGGGGGTGTTGATGTCCCAGGGCTGCCGCAAAGTCCTGCGCGTAGACGTTTCCGCTGATGAGAGGCACGTGCCTGGACAGAGCTGATGTGTTCTCAAGTTTCAAGATCGAGTGGTTGGAGTGCGTGGTCGGTCGGTGATCGGTAGTGGTCGGTGGCGGCGGCGATGTTCGTCACTCCAATAACACCGCGACATGGACGAACGGCACCTACACATTCATCGTGAGCACCACGGCCGAACTCCTGAAGATCGCCAAACAACTCACCCCGTGAAACCCGAGGTCACCACCGCCAACTCTGCAGCCCGAAAATGAAGTTCCCCCGTTGACAGAGCGATTGCACAGTCGGGTTGATCTTTATAGACGTGCTGATCGCGGGCACGTGACGATGGCTGGTGGGTGCGTCACCAGGACTGATGGTTCCCGCTTGGCGAGATGGACTGATCAGGCGCGTGCGTACTGAGGCGGTCCGAGGTGTCCGGGCTGGAGGCGACGAACGCGACCCCCGATGATCAAGGTTGTCGAAGCCTTTGATCACGAAAAGGGGTCGCGCTCGCGTGTCATCCTCCCTGATCGGTGTCCTGCAACGTCACCGCGAGGACGTCGACTTGTCCTGCTCACCCGCCGAACTGTCCGACCTGACCTCGTTGTCGACGGTCCTGGACCGGCTTTCCGATCCGCGGCGCGTAAGAGGCCGCCGCTACCGGCTGGGCTCTTTGCTTGCCCTGTGCTTGCTCGCGGTCCTCGGCGGGGCCACCACACTGGCCGGCATCGCACGGTTCGCCATCGACTCCACCCCTGAGGTGCGCAAACGGATCGGGCTGGACCGTCTTCCGCGTGCCACCACCCCTGGGCCGCCTTCTCTCCCGCGTCGACGGCGACGCCCTTGATGACGCCGTGGGCGCCTGGTTTGCCCGGCACTCCCGTGACCCCGTCGAAACCGGTCCGCCCGAACTGGTGGGACTGGTCGTCGACGGCAAAGCCGTGCGCGGCAGCCGCGACGGCGGCAAGAGCGCCATCCACCTGCTCGCCGCCGTCCTGCATGAGAACCAGACGGTGATCTCACAGCGGCAGATTGCCGCGAAGAGCAACGAGATCCCCGCCTTCGCCCCGCTGCTGGAACGGCTCGACCTGCGGGGACACGTCATCACCGCCGATGCGATGCACACGCAGACCGATCACGCCGAGCAGATCAGCGCCTAGGGCGCCATAGCGGCGAAGGAGAACGCTGTTTTCCTCGGCCCGCCGGGCACCGGCAAGACACACCTCGCCACGGGGCTCGCTGTCCGCGCCTGCCTGATGGCGCACTCCCATTCGTTCCCATGCAAGGCCAAAAAGCCCCTCGGAGATCACTTCCGAGATGCCTTCCTGGTGTATCGCACCTGGTCAGGCATGGTGCCCCCGGCAGGATTCGAACCTGCGACACCCGCTTGAGGAGTTCGATCCCACCCCGGCGTGGCCGCGGTCCACCGCGCGCACGGGTACCGCATCTGGCTGCTGATTGTCACCGCTGTCCCTGGTTGTTGATGTCAACGTTGGACGTCAGAGCAACAACTCCGGCACCGGACAGGCCTCCAGAGGCGGTGGCCCACGAGTGGGTCAGTGTGCTGCGTCACGATGGCGTCCCGCTCCGCGGCCGACCAGGGTGAAGACGGCCAGGGCGACCGTCGCCGCGGCCCCCGTGGCCAGGGCGTCCGCAACGGACCGACCCAGACCCGGACGCAGGACGTCGACGAGAGCGAACAGCACGGCAGCCCCCGCGAGGCCCGCCGCGACCGCGGCCGGCCAAAAGCGGTGGCGCGCCCAGAACCACTGGACGAGCCCCATGCCGATGAGGGGCGCGACGGGCAGGTGCGGCTCGTCGAGGGCGGCGAGCACGCCGTATCCCAGACCGCTGACCGCCCAGCAGGCAACGGCCACGAGCGCTGCCTCACTCCAGGGGACGGCGCACTTCACGCTTGCCGCCCCTCGTTCGTAGCCCGGGCCCGACGGCGTTCCCACCGCCGGGACAGGAACGCCGCCAGGAGCGAGCCGACCACGAGCGGTCCGGCAACCCAGCGGGTCAGGTCCGCCGGCCGGCCCGGCTCCCCGCCGGCCATCAGGGTCACCGACTCGATGGTGAGGGAGATCCCCAGCAGTACATAGCCGAGCCCCCAGGTGCGGACCACCCACACCGGGCCCTTTATCGGCTCTGGTGGCCGACGTGGCCGGAGCAGGGCCCACCATCCCAACCCCACGCAGCACAGCCCCAAGGCCACGGTGAGCACGTCCATGCCCCTGTCGAACACCTCTGTCACGGTCCCCATCCCCCTCGCGCTCCTCTCTTACCTCCGACAGACCCCACCACGCCAGGCCTCCGACTGATCATGATGACGGCCCGGTCGCGGCCCCTCACCTGCCGGGCACGGCAGACGACCTGCGCGACTGCTTTCCGACACCCGGCAATGTGGGCGCCCTGACGTCACTTCTCATGATCATTCAGGGGTGTCAAGATCACTAACTGCTACCCAACCGCCTGAAAACGCTGCTGCTCGAAGTGAACGAGGCCAGCAGACGTCCGCTCTCGTCCGCGGCTGTCCGTCGGCGTTGTCACGCAGTCAGACACTCGGGGAACAACCCAACTGTGGTGCGCCGGCCTACTCGTACATGGCCGTCGCGTGCAGGGCGCGTGCTCCTCTCTGCTGCTGATGTGATCGGGAGAAGTGGTCATGCGCGGCACCCTACTTGGCGCGCCAACAACCGCGGCAGCGCGGCTACGACTGACGCGACTCGCGTCGGTCGGTGGCTGTTTCCCCAGTGCCGACCCGTTGTGGAGGGGGCCGCCCCATCTATGCCTGCCGAGCCATGAGGGTAAGTGACACCCGCTGTAGGAGTTCGATCTCATGGACGATCTCGCAGTGCGCGGCGGGCACCACGATGTCCCCCGTCTCCACGGGCCGTCCCCGGTCACTCGGCGATGAGGCTTCAGCCCCCGAGGGCGTGTGCCTCCTGGCGGACAAGCTGAAAGGGGCTCTGCGAGACGTACTCCGCGTAGCGATCAGCCGCGGTCACCTCCCGACGGCGAGCGAACCTCACCGCTCCTGAAGGGACGGTCGGCAACGACGGCTGTCGGCTCTGTGGGCCGTCTGCGGGAAAGCGGTCACCGCCTGCGTGTGCCTGCGGTCCGGCTTCCTCACCGCGCTGAACAATCGCCTGGTCATGGCTTATTCACGCGTCTCGGCGGAGTGAGGGGAACGACCGATGGTCGCAGCGGAACACCCGAATCGCAGGGCTCTGCTCGCTGGTGGACTCGCACTCTCCACGGCCGCGCTTGCGGGGTGCTCGTCGACGAGTGCCACCCCACTGGCGACCGGTGCTTCGCCGGAAGTGGGCCCGGCAACGCCCGCCGCAGCATTCGCGAGGCTGATGGACGGCAACAAGCGGTGGGCGAGCGGAGACCTTCAACACCCCGACCGGGATCCGAACCGGCGCCAGTTCGTTGCCCAGGGGCAGAAGCCGTTCGGGGCGATCCTCGCCTGTATCGACTCCCGGGTGCCGCCTGAACTTCTCTTCGACACCGGGCTGGGTGACCTGTACGTGATGCGCACCGGAGGAGAGGCGGTCGAGCCGGTGGTCACGGGTTCTGTGGAGTACGGGCCCATGACGAGTGGCACTCCGCTCATCGTGGTCCTCGGGCATCAGCGGTGCGGAGCCATCGAGGCGGCGTACAAGTCTCTCCATGGCGGCAAGCCGCTGCCGGGCAATCTCGATGCGATCGCCAAGGCTCTGCGTCCGGCGTACGACCAGGCAGTCAAGGAAGGCGGTGCCGATCCGGTCGAGACCATGGCCCGCGCGCAGGCCAAGCTGACCGCAGCCGACCTGCGCTCCAACCAGGACCTGGCCCCACTCGTGAGAAAGGGCAGTCTTGCCGTGGTCGGCGCGTACTACTCCCTCGACACCGGAAAGGTAGAAGTCCTGGCGGGTGCGCCTTCCTGACCGGTCGACTGAGCCACACGTGTATGTGCCAGGCCGTTGATGATCAGCCTGGTCGAGACGGTTGATCGCGCAGGCCTGCTTCTTCTTGCCCTGAGTCACGCCGGGGATCTTGGTGACCTGCGTAGAAACGGTGGCGGTGCCGGTGCCGATGGCTGTGGACTTCGCTCCCCGATGGTCCTCATGGTTCCCTGCACGATCCGGCACGGGTCTGGTACCTCCTGCGGCTGTACGGCGCGTGCGGCTGTACGGCGCACGTCACAGGTGACGGAGGCCCATCTCGGTCATGCCGCCTCCTGTGAGGTTGGGGGCCAGCAGGGGCACCCAGAAGACGGTGATCGCGAGCGCGAGCGAGGCGAGGCCGACGACGCGGGCGACAAGACGACCCCGCGGCAAGCGTTTCTCTGCGGTGACGAGGGCGGCCAGACCCACCATGGCCCACAGATTCATCACACCGAACGCCATGAGCAGCAGCATCAAGGACCAGCAGCATCCCAGGCAGAACGCGCCGTGGTGCGCTCCGGCACGTAGATGGCGTGAGGGGCCGCGGTACGACGCGTAGCGCAGCAACAGGCCGATCGGTGAGCGGCACTTGGTGAGGCAGAAATCCTTGAGGGCGGTGAGCTGATAGACACCGTTGACGGCGAAAACGGCGGCGGCTGCCGCCGTCCCTGTCGTGGGATGTGTGGTTGCGACGTGCGTCGCTACGACGGCTAAGGCGTATGCCGGCAGCCCTGCGGTGGCCCAGACCAGCACGTAGCCGGCGGTGAACGCGATCATGCGCGGTGCCCGGTGCATGGGGGCCGTCCGCGCGTACAACGAGGCGACGGGTGCCGTGGCCGGCAGCATCATCGCGGTCATCATGATCGTCCACATGCCCATGAAGGCGGGCAGATTCCCGGCCATGGTCCGCAAGCCCATGTCCCCCCAGCGCAGTACCGCCCATGCCCAGGCCGCGGCCGCTGTGAGCAGCACCAGCCCGGAATAGCGCGCGCTGTGCCGGACTGCGATCGTTGGCCTGATCACGCCGACCATGAGAAGGGCGCCGAGTGTGCGTTGCGGCCGGTGAAGTCCCATGAACGGCCGTGTACGCCATTGCCGATGGCCCGCGTCGATCGGGCGATCGTCAACGTGCTGTTCGCCGGGTGGAACATGCCGGTCAGCCCCATTACAGGACCCTCCTCGCCGAACTGTGGGGCCACCTGGTCCTCGATCTCGATGTCGATGGCGTCCGCCACCTGCACCGTGTGGCGGCGACCGTCGTCGTGGAAGTCGATGGAAACACGTTCGACGCCGAGGACCTCGCCGATGAGGGGGACGAGCGCCGCCATCGGTCCGCCCACCTGCCCGGAGAAGACCTTGCCCAGCGCGTCCGCCTGGCTGTCGTCGGCCGAAGCGTCGACGTACAGCGCGACCTGCCAGCCGCCGTCGGCCATCACACGGGGCGCGTCGGCGAAGACAACGACGCTGTGGTCCGACACGTCCACGCCGTCGATCTCACCCCGTGCGACGTGGAACGCGAGAGTCACCTGGCAGCGCTCGTTGTCGGCGGGCGCGGTCATACCTGAGGTGGTGCACGGGCACACGGTGTCGCAGTTGCAGCTCTCAAGGTATGTACCGTTCAGATTCCAAGCCATCTCTGTACTCCTGCCGGCGGCTGGGTCACGCGCCTGTCGGCGATGCGAAGTGGGGCTCGGCCGACAGAGCGAAAGACCTGGTGAGGGCGCCGACCTTGAGTGGCGCCTCGACCTCATGAGGAACACGGGGCCCTGGACGCGGGCCGCGCGCCCGCTTGGCCACAAGATCGACACCAGGAAAGCCCCTTGGCCCGAACGGCCGCCCGAATACTTCCCAGGCTAGTCCCGCACTCGCACCAGCACACCACGACCGTCACGCCTGCCTCCACGGCTTCCGGCGACCGAGGGGTGGACAGGCCGTGCCGGATCTACGGCGCCAGGTGCCTTCGGTCGTGGTTGCGAGCGTGTCGAGACAGCCACCGTGGTCGCCCTTGCTAACGTCCGCTTCGCATAAATAGTCCATAAAGGACCGATTCGCACCCGCTTTTGGTTGAGGGGACACGGACCATGAACGACTTTTCCCGTCGCAGGCTGCTCAAGGCGACGGCCGTCGGCGGTGCCGGCGCGATCGTCGTACCCGGCGTCGCGGACGCCGAAGCCCCCGGTGCGAGTGCCGTGACCGAGGCTTCCATGACCGAGGCTTCCATGAGCGAGGCGCACGGGGGGAAGTGCCCGCCGGCGAAGCTGACCGGCCGCATCGTCCGCCCCAACGACCCCGGGTACACGGACGCGTGCCTCGGCTGGGACCAGCTCTTCTCTCACTATCCACTGGTGATCGTCTTCGCTCAGAACACCCAGGACGTAGTCAACGCCCTGACTTGGGCGCGGCAGAACGACGTCGCGCTGAGGATCCGGAGCGGCCGCCACAGCCTTGAGGGCTGGTCGAACGTCGACAGCGGCCTCTTGATCGACATCAGCGAGCTGAAGTCGGTCCACATCGATGGCGCCGCCCGTGTCGCGAGGGTCGGCTCCGGACTCAACCAGCTGGAAGCGGTGACCACGCTCGCGAAGCGGAACTTCGCGGTGACGACTGGGACCGAAGGCAGCGTGGGCCTCGCCGGCGCCACGCTCGGCGGCGGCTTCGGCTTCCTCACCCGCTGGCTCGGCATGGCCTGCGACAGCCTGGTCGGCGCCGAGGTCGTCGTCGCGGAAGGCGACGAGTGCGCCAAGGTGATCAAGGCCGATCTGAACCACAATTCGGACCTGCTCTGGGCGCTGCGCGGAGCGGGCAACGGCAACTTCGGGATCGTCACCTCACTCACCTACAAAGTGGCCCCGCTGAAGAGCGTCACGTATGTGCAGGCCACATGGGACGGAATCAGCGACGTGCGCAGGGTCTTCGACGCCTGGCAGCGCACTGCGCCGTACGCCGACAACCGCCTCGGCACCCAGCTCGAAGTTCACCGGAACCAGATCCTGCTGTTCGCGGTTCTCGCGGAAGGAACACCTGCGGAAGCGAAGAAGCTGCTGGCCCCCATCCTGTCGATCGACAGCCCCAAGGTGTCGGTGCAGGTGGGAAACTGGGGCGAGGTGTATTCGGGATTCCAGACCCCGATCGCGGTCGAACCCGCGAACTGGAAGTTCTACTCGCAGTTCACCAGGAAGCCTTTCCCGAGCAAGGCGATCGACGTGATCTCCTCGTTCATGAAGGACGCGCCCACGGACGAGAGCAACTTCTTCACCCAGGCGTTCGGCGGGGCGGTCAGGAGGAGCCCCCGCGGCGGCACGGCGTTCCCGCACCGCGACGCGCTCTTCTACTCCGAGCCCGGCGTCGGCTGGGGAACCCGTTCCAACCAGCCGGGCATCTGCGACCCGCTCACCCCCCAGGCCCAGACTTGGATCGCCGAATTCAGCCAGGCACTGCGCCCCTACGTGGACGGCGCCTACGTCAACGTGCCGAACGTCGGCATGCAGGACTGGGAGACCGCCTACTGGGGATCCAACTTCGGCCGACTGCGAAAGATCAAGGCGAAGTACGACCCGCACAACGTCTTCCAGTACGACCAGAGCATTCCGCCCGCGTCCCGCTGATCGAGCACGGCCTGTTCCGTTATCAGCCGTCGGGTCCACCTCCTGGGAGAGATGCGTGTTCCACACCAAGGCGTCTGGACCAGTGACGGTGACATGCGGCGGGTGCGCCGGGCGCCGCCCTCACGTCGGAACAGATCGCATTGAGGCTTGTTGGACCGGTCGCCGGCGGTCATGGGCATGGGGTGGGCGTGCGATCGGGTGCTCGTGGTGGAGGCTGAGGATCAAGGGCGGTTCAGACCCCACGTCTGCAGGGCGTAGGGCCGTCCTTTCTCCTCACCTCTGATCAGCGGCACGTCGAGCAGTCCGAAGCCCGCCTTGGTCGCCACGGCGACACTCGCGGCGTTCTCGGCCTCCAGCTCCAGGATCACCTTCCCCGCGCTCAACTGCTCGAAGGCGTACGCGGCCATCACCCGCACCGCACGCGCCGCCAGCCCCTGTCCACGGTGCGCCGGGCCGACGGCGTAGCCGAGCTCCGTGCCCTCGGGTGCACGCCGCAGCATCACCTCGCCGAGCGGAGCACCGCCGTCGACGGTGATGGCGAGCAGGATGGTCGTGCCCTCCGCCCGCAGCTGCCGGGCCCGGTCCAGGCGTGCGCGGGCGGCCGCTTCGTCGAAGGGGGACACGATCGGTGTCCAGTACGCGATGTCGGGGTGGTCGAGCAGCTCCGGCATCGCGGGCAGGTCCGCTTCCGTCCAGTCGCGGAGGACGAGACCCTCCCCCGAGAGCTCGATCCGCTCGGGAAACGACGACGTGGCGCTGCTCATGGTGGGGGACCTCTCCCTGGCCTGTTCAGGACAAGGCAGGATAACTGGGCACAGGCAGAGGCTCACCGGTATTTTCCAGGGACCAGTTGCGTTCGACGGATGCCGTGGACCTCACGCACCAGCTCGAAGAACGCCGGCAAGAACTCGACGCGGCTCGCGACGCCAACCGTGAGCTGATCACCCGCCTGAACACGACTCCACGCCCGCGCGAAGCGACCTGGTGCCCTATCGGGCAGCGTTCGCCCTCTTGTGGGAAGATCCGGCGCACGGCTACCCTCCGCCGGTGCCCTTCCCAGTCCCGTTCCTGCCGCCCGGCTATCGTTCGCGGCCCTCGACCACCGACGACGTCCCGGCGATTCACACGCTGGTCACGGCCTGCGAACGGGAGGTGTACGGACGGGGGCAGAGCGACGCCGGGGCCATAGCCGCCGATCTCGCGCGGCCGGGCCTGGTGCCGGATGCGGACACCGTCCTCGTCCTCGACCCGGCTGGACGACTCGCCGCCCGCGCCTGGGTGGACCGGCGCTCCGAGGTGGACGTGCATCCGGAGCACCGAGGCCGGGGCCTGGGCGCCGCACTCCTCGGCTGGACGCTGGCGCGGGCACGGCAGGCCGGTGCCGTCCGCATCGTGCAGACCGTGCCGGACGCGGACACGCGTGCCGTGACGCTACTGCGCGCGCACGGGTACGAGCCGCTGGTGACGGCCTGGCTGCTGGAGTTCGCCATGCCGGCCGAGCCCGCGGTGCCCGAGCCCCCGGAGGGCATCACGGTGCGGCCCTTCCACACCGGCGACGGGCCCGCCACGCACGTCCTCGTCCAGGACGCGTTCGACGAGTGGCAGGAGCGGCGGCAGTCGTACGAGGAGTGGGCCGCCCACACCGTGGAGCGGCCCACGTTCGCTCCTCAGCGGTCGGCCCTGGCCTTCGCCGGTGATCATCTGGTGGGCGCCGCCCTGGCGCTGGACGTGCCGGGCACGAACGAGGGCTACCTCGAACAGGTCGCCGTACGCCGTGACCACCGCGGCCGCGGCGTAGCCCGACTCCTGCTGCGCCATACCTTCCGCGCCTTCCACCGCACGGGCCGTTGCTCCTGCACCTTGTGGACCCACTCGGACACCGGCGCACTCGACCTCTATCTACGGGTCGGCATGACAGTTCGGCACAGCTCCACAGTTTTCCGTAAGGACCTCGGCGCATAGGACCGCTCCGCAGATTGCTGTGGGCTCGGTACTGCCGGAACGCCGCTCAGTTCTTCCTGGGCGCGGATGGCCGGTGCGTGGGCGATGGGGAAGTTCACCGAGCGGGCAATGAGCGCTGCGCCCGCGGTACCGCTGATGCGGACACTCCGGGCCGAATCTAGACTGAGCGAGGCATGGAATGTCCTGGATTAGGGAGATGTGCACCGTGGCCAAACGAGGGAACAAGCGACGCGGCCGTAAGAAGAAGAAGGCCAATCACGGCAAGCGTCCCAACGCCTGAGCCGACCTGCCCCTGTCAAACCGTTACCGCCTCGCCGTCCGGGAACGTGACCGTCACCCGCCCGTCGTCCTCGCGCGTGCACATGATCGACTCGCGCAGGGCCCAGGGGTGGACGACGTCGCGGGTGAGCACCACCAAGGTGACGTGGACACTCTCCCCGCCCGGATGGCGCACGGCTCGCAGGTACGGGGTCGCCGAGTGCGGGCCGTAGGCGTTCGCCTCGACCTCGCGCGCGACGCCCGTCTCCTCGTCCCATCCGTACAGCGCGGCCACGGCGCTGGTCAGCCCCGACTCCGTGCGGGTCAGCGCCCAGCCGGGCCCCTGCTCCGAGTGCGGGCGCACCACGTCGGCGACCGCGTACCCGCCCTCGCGGACCGTCACGCCCTCAGGGGCCCGCACCCGGTGCACCCGCAGCTCCCACGGCCCGTGCAGTACGCTCGTCGACTCGATCGGGAACGCGTCCTCCATGCCCGGGAGTTGTACGTCGTGACGGGACGACGCGCGGCGCCCCTGGCAGATGAGGGGGTGGATGCGGCGGCGGCGCGACGGGGTGCCGTCGGCGGTGAGCAGCGCGATGTGGTTGTCGACCGCGCGGGCCCAGGCGTGCGGTGCGGACTCCGGGGCGGTGGCCGTGGAGTAGGCGAACTTGGCGTAGTGCGGGTCGTCGCTCGCCGGGCCGTCCGGCGGGTTGTGGTCGCTGCCGTGGTTGACCAGGCGGACGACACCGTCGTGCGGGGTGCCGTGCAGTAGCCAGCCGGGCGCGGGCAGCGCCGTGTACTGCGTGGACTGCTCGACGGGCAGCGGGAGTTCCCGGTCCGTCCACACCGGGTGGTCGGCGGGAAGCAGCAGACCGAGGAACCCCTTGCTCGCCCAGTAGGGCGACGCGGGCCCCGAGTACGGCTGTGTCGCGGGCAGGAACGTGTCGTACCAGCCCAGCGGCAGCAGCCCCCGCTCGTCCGGCACCCCGCGCTCGGCGAAGTGCCGGGCCGCGCCGGAGGCGAGGCGCCGGGTCAGGCCCGGCGCGAGTGGGGTGCAGTCGGCGAGCGCGCCCAGCCACACCGGAGCCGTCGCCGCGATGCGGTACGTCAGCGACCGGCCCTGGTGCACCGGCGCGCCGTCCGCGCCGAAGAACTGCGGGTACGTGGTGAGGAACCGGGCCAGCCGCTCCCGGTAGACGGCGCCGCGCCCGCCGTCCCCGTCCGGCCCCGCCATGCGGGCCCACAGCAGCGGGTACAGGTGCATGGCCCAGCCGATGTAGTAGTCGAAGTTGCGGCCGTCGCCGTCCGTGTACCAGCCGTCGCCGACGTACCAGTCCTCGATCCGGTCGAGGCCCGCATCGATGTCGCCCTGGTTGTACGGAGCGCCGACCGAGGCGAGGAACTGCTCCGACACCACCTGGAACAGACGCCAGTTGTTGTCCCAGGTCGTCGCGCCGACGAACCCGGAGAACCAGTCGACGACCCTCTCCTGGACCCGGGTGCCGAGCCGGTCCCAGATCCAGGGGCGGGTCTCGTGCAGGCCGAGCGCGATGGAGGCGGCCTCGACCATCTGCTGGGAGCAGTCGGTGAGTTCGGGCCAGGCCTCGGTGCTGTCACGGTCCGTGCCCGTTGTCAGACCCTGTGTGTACCTTTCGATCAGGTGGGAAACGGCTGCGGAATCCGTTCCGTCGCTGCCGCCCGCGCCCGCGATCCGGAAGGAGGCCAGCAGAAATGTCCGAGCGAACCCTTCGAGCCCGTCCGAGACGACCCCGGACCAGCTGGCCCGCCCCGGCAGCCGGTACTGCGCGAGACCCGGTGTGGCGTAGGGCAGCAGGGCCGACAGCTGCCGGTCGGCCAGGGCCTCCCAGTGTGCCCGGGTCCAGCCGGTCAGGGGGGAGCGGACGCGGTCGGTGGGCGGCAGGGGGAAGTGCGGGGCGGGCATGGCGGTTCGCTGGCTCCTTCGTCGGACGGCGGGCGGTACGGGTGGGTCGGTGGCTACGGGCTCAGCGCAGCCGGGCGGTGTGCGTGTGCCCCCGTGAGCCGCCCACGCGGACGGTGAGCACAGGCTGTCGGCCCGGCGTGACGGACACCGTGTCGTCGGCGCTGACCACCCTGCTCACGGGGAAGGGGAGCCGGACGGTCAGGGTCGTCGTCGTACGGCCCGGATCCGCCACCGCCACCGATATGGCCTCGCCGTGGCGGCACACCAGGACGGTGCCGGGGCCGTCCGCGCTCAGCCCGTCGACCGAGCCCGCCGCCCAGAAGTGTGCCGCGAGCAGGCCGAGACGGGGTGAGGCGACCGCCTGGACGGTGGTGTTGTTGGCGAGTACGCGCGCCGGGAGGGAGCGGGACCAGGCCAGGGTCGCGGCAGCGGTCGCGCCCGGCAGCAGGACATAGGCGTAGGAGGCGGACGTGGGGGAGGGGCCGTGGTCGAACCAGAGGGTGGCGTAGCGGCGGCTGACCGGAGTGGTGCTGCCGGCCGTGTCCGCGCCGGTGTTGAGGGCGCCCCACGTGCCGGTCCGCTCCTCGCGCAGGGCGCGCAGCGGTCCGCCGGAGGGGAAGACATAGCCGCCCGTGCCCTCCAGGTGGGCCCAGCGTGCGTCGCCCAGTTCGGCCGACCACCCCTGCTCCGTGGGCTGCCGACGCCCGTCGACGGTGAGCAGCGGCGCCCCTTCGGCGTGCAGGTTCCGGTTCTCCACCACCGTCTCGATCGTCCTGCCGTCGCTCGCCGTGATCCCGGCGCCGAGCGCGAGGACCGCGTTGTCCAGGAAAAACCACGCCTTCCTGGCCCGCAGCGTCGACCCGTCCGCGATCAGCTCCATCGCGGCGGCACCGAACCGGGCGTCGAGCACGGCGCCGCCCGCGACCGCGTTCTTCGGGCGGACGGTGCCGGTCCCGCCGCCGGTCCCGAGATCGGCCCGGGCGCGGGTGTCCACCGTCGTGCCCGGCAGCCGGTACGGGTCGACGGTCGGCCAGAAGGAGTCACCGAAGGCGTCCGGGTCGTCGCCGTCGTACAGGTATGTCATGCCGTCGCCGGTGTACCAGCCGTGCAGGTTCTCACCGTTGCCCATCTCGTAGGCGGCGATGCGCTTCGACGAGAGCGACAGCGCGCATGCCCAGGACGGCCGCCGATGTACGACGCGGTCCATGTCTGCGAGGACGTAGTGCCCGGTGAGGCGGTCCGCGGGCCGCACCGCCGGATCGTCGAGGAGGGCCTTCGCGCGGGCCAGGGCAGGGATTCCGACGAGTTCCTTGTACGGCGTCCTCGTGTTGCGCAGCATCCAGCCCTTGGCCGCCGCGAGCCAGCGGTCCGCGTACGCCTGTGGTGCGCCGTCGGCGAGTTGGAGGATGTGCGAGACCGCGGACGCGCCGTCGTCGTGGTCGCGGGCCAACTCGCGGGAGATGGCACGGCCACGCACCGCGTCCATCATCAGACCGTCGAACAGGAAGGGCTCGAAGCTCCGCTCGACAGCCTCGTACAGCACCTCGACCAAGGGGTCGGTGACGGCCCAGTCGGAGCCGGCGAGCAGCGCGATCAGCTGGGCGGCGCCGCCCAGCAGGACGCTGCCGTACGTGCCCGTGTACGCGACGTCGGAGTGCTGCACGAACGAGCCGTCCCGGTAGAACCCATCACCCGAAGTAACGTACTGGAACAGGCTGTTCTTCCCGTTGTCGCGGACGTCGGACAGGCCGTCGCGGGCCAGGACGAGCGCGGCGGGGTCGCGTGCGAGCAGTCCTCGCAGAGCGAGGATGACGGCCTTGTCGGAGCGGTTGGCGCCGGTCTCGGCGAGAGTCGGGGAGTTGGTGCGGCGATCCGCGTCGGGGACGAACCTGGCCACCGTCTTCACATAGGCATCGCGGTCCTCCGCGGGGAGATCGGCGCGCAGCAGCACGCAGATGTCCATCAGCGCGCGCGGCGCGCCGATCTCCCAGAACCACCAGTTGCCGGTCTCGGAACGGGAGGCGTTGTAGCCGACGGTGTGCAGGAAGCACAGCGCGTCGAGGATCCCGTCGCGCACGGTCGCCTGCCCGGTGAGCGAGGTGCCGGGGGTGGCCCACGCGGTTGCGAGCGTGCGCAGTCGCGGATAGCTCTGGCCGAACATGCCGGGATCGGAGGCCGGGGACAGATCGGCCCACAGCGCCTTGCGGCCCGCGGAGGTGTCGATCTGCCGCCACCACGTGGAGGCTTGTGTGTCCAGGGCGGTGAGCGCGGCGGCGAAGTCCGGGTCCTTGGGGTCGAAGGCGCCGCCGGTCAACTGCTGTGCGGCGCGGGCGAGCAGGGGCTCGTACGGGTCGTCGGCGTCGCCGGTGGCGGCGCTCGCGCCTCCCGGGCGGGCGATGAGGGTGGCGACCGCGCCCGCTCCGGCGAGCGCGAGGGTCCGGCGTCTGCTCAGGTCCATGGTGGGTTCGTCCTCCAGGTCAGTCGGTCAGCGTGGCCGGGTCGGCCGTCGGCTTCGGCAGATGGAGCGCGGCCAGTTCGGCCCGTCCCTCGGCGTCGATGGGGAAGGCCCAGGTGGTGACGAAGAAGTCGGTGAGGTCGCGCTCCGCGACACGGCTCGCGTACGTGGCCAGTGCCCGGTACCGCTTGGCCGTCTCGGTGTAGTCCGACTGAGGGTTCTCCTCGCGCACCAGCTTGTGCATCCTGGGCCAGAAGTCGGCGCCGAAGGCCAGCTCCAGCTGCCGCAGCGGCACGAGCTGCTCGTACGCGCCGAAGGACTTCTCGTACGTCAGCCCCGCTGTGCCGAACTTGGCCCGGGCGGACTGGAAGTAGTTGAGGCCCGTCTTCGGGTCGACGGTCAGCAGGTTGGAGGGCTGGCCGAGGGCGCGCTGCACGGCCAGCGAGTAGATGTTCACCGTGACCTCGGTCAGCCCCGACGGCTTGTACGCCATCTGCTGGTGGAGATGGCCGAGTTCGTGGTACAGCCCCCAGCCGCGGGTGCGCAGGCCCTCCACCGTGGTGGCCCGGTCGAGATAGGCGCGCGGGAATCCGTTGTAGCCGTGCGTCGCGTACGCGCCGACGCCGGACGGCACCACCGACACCTCGGTGAAGTGGTAGCCGCCGGCCTTGGGCCGGTGCACCGGCTTCGAGCCGTCCAGGCCGCTGATGTCGGACTCGGCCTCGATGATCTGCTCCAGCAGGCGCAGCAGCGCGGAGTGGTCCTCGTCCCGGTACAGCAGGGCGCCGTCCCGGGTGAGCGTCACGATGGAGCGCGGCCCGTGCAGCTCGACGACCGGGACATCGGTGTACGTGTCCAACTGGCCCTGGTAGTCGGCCTCGGTGGTGCGCCCGAGCGTGAAGACCGGCATGGGTACGGAGCCGCTCTTGAACCGGACCGCGGCGCGCTGCCCGAGGCCCTCCAGGGTGAAGTAGACGGGTCCGCCGTACGGATCGGTCACGGTGTTCGCGCCCGGTTTCAACTGATGGCTGCGCGGTTCGGTGACGGTGCCGTAGTAGTCCCACTGCCCGATCCAGAGGGTCGGCACCACGCCGTCGTAGGGCAGCACGTCGAAGCGGAGGGGGGTGGCCGGCGGGACGTAGCGGCCGGTCGTCTGGAACTCGGAGCCGCGCAGGGCCTGGCCGAGGCGGAGCCGTTCCGCCTCGGCGGAGGGGCGGGCGACGAGCGGCACGGTGAGGTCGCCGGCGGCCCGAGCGGTGCCGGCGCCGAGGCCGCCGACGGCGAGCGCGGCGCCCGTGGCCGCGGCGGTGGCGAGGACGGAACGGCGGGACGGGGATGCGGGGGTGCGCATGAGGCGTCGTCTCCTTTTGGCGGTCCGTACGGTGAGGGGGGAGCTGCGGCCGAGCGAGCGGTGTCGGCCGAGGACGAGTGCTGTCGTGTGCGTGCGGCGGCGCGAGCCGCCGGTGCGGCCGGTGCCTGCGGGGCGCGGGCCTCGGCCGGCCGTCAACGTGCCGTGGGCGGACGCCACCGCCCCGACCGGCCGGGGCAGCCCGACGGCCGGAGGCCCGACGGTGCGGCTCGCGCCGTCAGTCCGTGAGCGTGCTCGGGTCCGTGTCCGGCTTCGGGAGGTTCAGGGCGGCGATCTCCGCGACGCCCCGCGCGTCGATCGGCATCGCCCACTTGTCGACGAAGAACTCCGTCAGATCGCGGCCCGCCGTGCGCGAGGCGTAGGTGCCGAGGGCGCGGTACTGGCGCGCTTCGACCTCCGGCGGGTGGTCGTAGTCCTCCACCGGGGCGTCGTGCTGGCGTTCCGCGCGGACCAGCCGGTGCAGGCGGGGCCAGAAGTCGTCACCGAAGGCGAGTTCCAGCTGCCTCAGGGGGACGAGCTGTTCGTAGGCGCCGAAGTCGTCGACGTAGGAGAGACCGGGGGTGCCGAGCTTGGCCCGGGCGGACTGGAACCAGTTGAGGCCCGTCCTCGCGTCGACCGTGAGGAGGTTCGAGGGGCGGCCCAGGGTGCGCTGTGCCGCCAGCGAGTAGATGTTCACCGTGACTTCGGTGAGGCTGCCGGCCTGGTAGGCGGCCTGCTGGTTGAGGTGGCCGAGTTCGTGGTACAGGCCCCAGCCGCGGGTGGTGAGGCCGTCGACGGTGCACAGCCGGTCCATGTAGGCGCGGGGGAAGCCGTTGAAACCGTGCCACGCGTACGCGGTGACGCCCTTGGGGACGGTGCTGACCTCGATGAAGTGGTAGCGGCCCGCCTTGGGCCGGTCGAGGGGCCGGCCGCTGTCGAGGCCGCTGATCCGGTCGTGCGAGTCGATGACGGTGTCGAACAGCGCCATCAGGGCGGCGTGGTCCTCGCCGCGGTACAGCAGCGCACCCTCGCGGGTCAGCGTCAGGATGGCCCGGTCCGTGACGAGTTCGACCCAGGGGACGCCGGTGAGGGTGTCGAGCCGCCGCTGGAACTCGGCCTCGCTCGTCCGGCCGAGCTCGAATACCGCCATCCGCTCGGCGCCGGAGACGAAGGTGACGGCGGCACGCTGACCGTGGCCGGCGAAACTCAGGTACATCGGGCCGCCGTAGAGGTCCGCGACCTTGTTCAGGCCCGGCCGGAGCCGGAACGTCCGCGGCGCCTTCAGGTCGGTGTTCGTCTGGTAGTCGTCGAAGGTGCCGATGTGCAGAACCGGGAGCACCCCGTGGGCCGACCGCACCCGGACGGTGACGGGCGTGCCCGGCGCAGCGTAGCGCCCGGTGGGGATGAAGTCGCTGGCCCGCAGCGACCGGTCGAGCCGCAGCCGCTCCATCTCGGCGTCCGGGAACGCCTTGACGAACAGCGTGTCGCCGCTCGCGGCACCGGGCGACGTGGCGGAGGCGGTCGCGGTTCCGGTGCCGAGGGCGACGGCCGCACCGGCACCTGCCAGTGCGGCGAGCACGGTGCGGCGGCCGGGGCCGGACGGCTCGGCGGGGACATGGAGAGGCTTGTGGGCAGGGCGCATCCAGGGACTCCCATGGAGACGAACGACGTCGGAGCGATGGGCGGGACGAGCGGTGGGGCTGCGCGCCAGCATGTAAGCGTTTGCTACATGACCGCAAGAGGGTTCGGCGAGTTTCTGTTCGTTACTATGCGGATCGGGCCTCTTGCGAGCAGAATCAAGCACGCCGTCCGGCGTCAGCTCCGGCGCGGCTTGCCGCTCCCCGAGGGGGTGTTCATCGGCGCCGCCACCGACTCCCGCACGACGATGTGCGTGCCGAGGCGCAGCGTGCCGGTCGTCGGGGCGCGCCAGTCGTCCTCGTCGCCGCCGTTGAGCGCGACCCGCACCGCCTGCCGGCCCATCTCCTCCAGCGGGATCCGCACGGTCGTCAGCCGGGGCCGCAGCTCCTGGGCCACCGGGATGTCGTCGTACCCGACCAGCGACACGTCCTGCGGGATGCGCACCCCGGCCTCTTCCAGAGCCTGCGCCGCACCCGCCGCCACGATGTCGTTCGCGGCGAAAACAGCGGTGAACTGGGGTCCGCCACGCAGCAGTTCGGCCATGCGCCGGTACCCGAAGGCGCGGCTGAAGGCGCCGGGCTGTTCCAGCTCCGGATCCCGCGCGATGCCGCGCAGCTCAAGTGCCCGCCGGTGCCCGGCGAGCCGGTCCCGCGCCGTGGAGAGGCCGGGTGGCCCGCCCAGGTAGAGGATCCGCTCATGGCCCTGCCTGATCAGGTGGTCGGTGATCGCGAAGGCGCCGCCCTCGTTGTCGTACTCGACCCCGACCGTCGGTACGTCGTCGCCGAGCGAGGGCCGTCCGCACAGCACGAGCTTCGAACCGCCGGCGTCCAGCTCCCGGGCCCGGCGCGCCAGTTCGGCCTTGTAGGCGCGGTCCTCGACACTGCCGCCGACCAGCACCACGGCGTCCGCTCGCCGCTCGTGCATCAACTCGATGAAGGCGAGCTCGCGCTGCGGATCGCCCTGGGTGCAGCACACCAGGCAGAGCCGGTCGCCGTCGGTGGCCTCGCGTTCGACGCCGCGCGCGATGTACGCGTAGAACGGATCGATCAGCTCGCTGACGATGATGCCGACG
Organism: Streptomyces sp. 6-11-2; assembly: GCF_006540305.1. Lineage (GTDB taxonomy): Bacteria > Actinomycetota > Actinomycetes > Streptomycetales > Streptomycetaceae > Streptomyces. Next base: position 369,862 of record NZ_BJOR01000002.1, read on the forward strand.
GTGCGGCCGGAGGCGCCGGCCAGCGCTCGGGCATGGGCGTTGACCACATAACCGAGTTCACGCATGGCCGCCTCGACGCGCTCGCGTGTGGCGGCGGAGACCGGATAGTTGCGGTTCATCACGCGGGAGACGGTCGCCGTGGACACCCCGGCGCGCTTCGCGACGTCGACGACCGTCGCGCGGCGCTGCCCGCTCCGGTCTCCCTGTCGTTCGCCGTGCCCATCCGGCCCGGGTGCCGTGGAACTCTGCTGGGACATCCGGCCCACCCCCTGATGGTCGTGCTGGTCTGCCTGTGGTCGGTCCGCCCCAGAGCCTATGGCGTGCGGCGGTGGTTTGGTCACGCGATCCGCTCCAGGTCCTCCAGGAGTACGGCGTGGGCCAGCGGCACCCCGCGCGCGTACCGGGCCAGCTCGTCGACGGCGAGCGCGCCGAGCCTGCCCACCTCGTTGCCCTGGGCGCCCGCCATGTGCGGGGTGATGAAGACGTTGGGCAGGTCCCACAGCGGGTGTCCCGGGGGCAGCGGTTCCGGGTCCGTGACGTCGAGCACGGCGTCGATACGGCCGCTGACCAGGTGTTCCGTGAGGGCTTCCGTGTCCACGAGTGGACCGCGGGCGGTGTTCACCAGGAGTGCGCCCGGGCGCATCAGGCCGAGTCGGCGGGCATCGAGCAGATGCTGGGTCTCCGCGGTGTCCGGCGCGTGCAGGGTCACCACGTCGCTGGTCGCCACCAGGGTGTCCAGGTCGGTGCGGGTGGCGCCGAGCAGCTCCGCCTCGGCGTCGCCGACGTAGGGGTCGTACAGGAGCACCTCGGCGTCGAGAGTACGCAGCAGTTCCGCGACGCGACGGCCGATGCGCGAGGCGCCGACCACACCGACGGTGATGCCGCGGGTGCCGAGCCAGTGGTGGCGCTCCAGATCGGCTTCGGTGCGGTGGGTGCGCCGGCTGCGGAAGAGATGGGCGAGCGGGAAGGCCCGCTTGGCACCCAGGATGATCGCGGCGAGTGTGAACTCGGCGACCGGCACGGCGTTGGCCGCGGCCGCCGAGGAGACCGCGATGCCGCGTTCGTAGGCATCCCGGCTCAGGAACGTCTTCACGGTGCCGGCCGCGTGGATCACCGCGCGCAGCCGGGGCGCCCGGTCGAGCGCGGCCCTGTCGACGGGTGGGCAGCCCCAGCCGGTGAGCAGGACCTCGCACTCGGCGAGGGCCGCCTGCGCCTGCGGGCTGGTGAACTCCCTTACGACACGCGGAGGCCGGATGTCCGCGATCTCCTCCAGGCGCGCCCGCACCGCGGGCGGGAAGACGTCGTCCACGACCGAGGAGTCCATCGCGAGGACCGTACGGGGCCGCCGCGGGGGCGGTGTGGCGTCGGTGACCTTGGCCTCGACCGGCGCCTCGTCAGTGGTACGCACCCTGCCTCCGGACAGTAAACGTGTTCTATGGCGGTACCGAACGCTAGGGAGCACGTTGCTCGACCGTCAAGGTCACAGAGAATGTATGGCGGTCAAGTTGCCCTGGTACAGCCGGAAATGATGGTCTGAAGTGGCCGGTTCGCAGCGCTTCTTTGCTCGGTCAAATCTCCGGATCTATTGACGATGGGGTTAACCGCTTACTAACTTGCCGCCGCAGAAACTCAGTTCCTGCGCCAACCGGCCGAACAGGACCGTTCCATGACTGTCTCCGCACCACCGAACGCCGTCGACCGCGTTCCCCGCAAGACCCTTTGGCAGCGTCTCAAGCGCGACAGAGTGATGCTGCTGCTGTGCCTGCCCGGCCTTCTGTACTTCGTGGTGTTCCACTACGTGCCGCTGTTGGGCTACATGGTGGCCTTCCAGGACTACCAGCCCTACCTGGGCTACATGCACAGCGCCTGGACCGGCTTCACCAACTTCACGACGGCCTTCGCCGACCCCGACTTCTGGTCGGCGACCGGCAACACACTGGAGATCGCGCTCGTCCAGCTCGTCCTGTTCTTCCCCGTGCCGATCGCGCTCGCACTGCTGCTCAACAGCATCGTCAGCGACAAGCTGCGCCGCTTCGTGCAGAGCGTGGTCTACCTGCCCCACTTCATCGGCTGGGTCATCATCGTCTCGATCTTCCAGCAGATCCTGGGCGGCGCCGGCGTCGTGCCCGACCTGCTCGTATCCCTCGGTCTGCCCCGCTACGACATGACGACCGACCCGAACGCCTTCCCCTGGCTGCTCGCGCTCCAGGTCATGTGGAAGGACGCCGGCTGGGGCACCATCATCATCCTCGCCGCACTGCTCTCCATCGACCGCGGCCTGTACGAGGCGGCGGCCATGGACGGCGCGGCCAGGTGGCGCCGCTTCTGGCACGTCACCCTGCCCGGTCTGTCACCGGTGCTCGTCCTGCTGCTGATCCTCAACCTCGGCAACATCCTCACCGTCGGCTTCGAGCAGATCCTGCTCCAGCGCGACGCCGTCGGCCCCGACGCCGGTGAAGTCCTCGACACATACGTCTACTTCCACGGCATCAAGGACAACCAGTGGGGCACGGCGGCCGCCGTGGGCCTGGTGAAGGCGGTGATCGGCACCGTCCTCGTCATCGGCGCCAACAAGTTCGCCCACCGGCTCGGACATGAAGGGGTGTACCGCGGTGCTGACCGCTGAGACGTCCGCTGTGAAGACGCGCCGCGGGAGCGCCACCCGCCCCGTGCCTGCGGCGGGAGAACTGCGCCTCTCCGGCGCCCGGCCCCCGTGGATGGAGAAACCCACCCTGCTCGGCCTCGTGCTCAAGGGTCTCGCCCTCGTGATCGTCGTGGGCCTGGTGGCGTACCCGCTGATCGGTGTGATCGGCACGAGCTTCGCCTCGCAGACCGACATCATCAAGTCCAACGGGCTCGTCCTGTGGCCCGACCACCCCAGCCTCGACGCCTATCGCACCGCGTTCACCGGCGGGCGCGTCACCCGCGCCCTGTTCGTGAGCATCGGCGTCACCGCCATCGGCACCGCCTGCAGCCTCCTCGCCACCATCGGCATGGCGTACGGGCTGTCGCGGCGCGGCATCGTCGGCGGCCGGTTCATCCTCATGACCTCCCTGTTCACGATGCTCTTCAACGCGGGCGTCATCCCGAACTTCCTCCTGGTGAAGGAGCTGGGCCTCTACAACACCTTCGCCGCGCTCGTCCTGCCCACCATGGTCAGCGCCTTCAACCTCGTCGTGATGCGGGCCTTCTTCATGAACCTGCCGGAGGAGCTGTACGACGCTGCGAAGGTGGACGGCGCGGGCGACTTCCGGACCCTGATCCGGGTCGTACTGCCGCTGTCCAAGGCGGTCATCGCCGTCGTCGGCCTCTTCTACGCCGTCGCGTACTGGAACGCCTACTTCAACGCCCTGCTCTACCTCGGCGACAACGACAAGTGGCCGCTGCCCATGGTCCTGCGCACTTTCATCCTCCAGGGCCAGAGCCTCGACACCGCGGCAGCCGGCGAGGTGGTCGCCCCGCAGCAGGCCGTGCAGATGGCCGTCCTCGTCATCGCCGTCGTGCCGATCCTGCTCGTCTACCCCTTCCTCCAGCGGTTCTTCACCAAGGGCGTCCTCACCGGCGCCGTCAAGGGCTGACCCGCGCTCCGATCTGCCGCACCCGCACCCCCCACCTCTCCCCGTTTCCCCTCGTATTGAGGAGTCCCCCCATGTCCGGCACCACATCCGTCAACCGACGCACCCTGCTCCGCTGGGGTGCGGGCGCCGGTCTCGCCGTCGCCGCGGCGCCGCTGCTCGCCGCGTGCGGCGACGGCGGCACCGCCGCCAAGGCCGAGGCCAAGAACGCCAAGCTGCTGCCGACCACCACCGTGCGCAACATCGGCATCAAGGCCGACCTGCCCGGGACCGCGGCGGGCGTCCCGAACGCCTTCCTGAAGTACCCGCGCGTACTGGCCCGAGCCACCGAAGGCACCCCCCTCAAGGGCGCCAAGAAGATCACCGCGGTCACCGAGACGTTCGCGCCGCTGCCACCCGGCCGGGGCAAGAACGCCGCCTGGCGGGAGATCGAGAAGCTGCTCGGCACCCAGGTCGACTTCACGGCCGTGCCCGCGGACGACTACCCGGCGAAGTTCTCGACGATGGTCGCCGGTGACCAGTTGCCCGACATCTTCATGTACCCGGAGACGGGAGGTGTCGACAACATGGGCTCGTTCCTCGCCGCCAAGTGCGCCGAGCTGGGCCCCCACCTCTCCGGTGACAAGGTCAAGGACTACCCCAACCTCGCGGCCATCCCCCAGTACGCCTGGCGTGACGCCATCAAGGGCGGCAAGCTCTACGGCGTCCCGATCGCCCGCTCGGGCAGCGCCGGCGCCGGCTTCTACCGGGCCGACCTGTTCAAGCAGGCGGGCGTCACCAGCCTCGACCAGATCGACAGCATCGAGCGGCTCGTCGAGCTCGCCAAGGACCTCACGGACGCCAGGAACAAGCAGTACTTCTTCTCCGGCGGCGGCACCACCCTGCTCGCCATGTCGGCCGGGGCTCAGCACTTCTGGAAGTTCGACCGCGAGTCCGGCAAGTGGACGTACCAGCTGGAGGACGACAAGTACCGGTACGCGGTCGAGACCGCCGCCAAGCTCTACAAGGCGGGCTGCTACTACCCGGGCACCGTGCAGATGTCCGGAGCCCAGAAGGCCCAGTACACGGACCTCTTCAAGAACGGCAAGGCCGCCTACGTCTTCGACGGCATGCCGGCGTACCTGACCACGGCCACCGGCTACGTCGACGCCATGGCGGCCATCGACAAGTCGTTCGACGTGCGGCCCATGGTCCCGGTCGGCAAGGACGCGGTGACCTGGACCGACAACGTCTCGCTGCAGAACTGCTACATCCGCAGGGCGAGCGAGCAGCGGGTCAAGGAACTGCTGCGGCTCGCCGACTTCGCCGCCTCGCCCTTCGGGTCGCTCGAATACACGCTCGTCAACTACGGCGTCGAGAACGTCGACTACCAGCGGGACGAGAACGGCACGCCCGTCCTCACCAAACAGGGCACCCAGGACGTGACCGTGCCGTGGGGCAAGCTCGCCTCCGCGACACCCGCGTTCTTCAGCGCCACGCACCCGGAGGCCGCCCGCTACGTGCACGAGGCGTACTCCGTACTGATCCCGAAGCTCATCGAGGACCCGACCCTCAGCTACTCCTCGCCGACCTGGGACTCCAAGGGGCTCGGCAGCCTCTACACCATCCACCTCGACGGTCTGAAGGACCTGGTCACCGGGCGCAAGCCGCTGTCCGCGTACGACTCGATCGTCAAGCAGTGGCGCAACGCCGGGGGCGACAAGTGCCGCGCCGAGTTCGAGCAGGCCTCGCAGAAGGGGAAGAAGTGACCACCAGCCGACGCGCGTTCCTCACGAAGGCGGCGGTCGCCGCCGCGATCACCGTACCGGTCCTGGGCTCGCCCGCCGGCGCCGCGGGGTTCGACCCGCGCCCCGGCTCCGACGGGGTCGGCGACCCGCTGTTCCCGACCCTCGGCAACGGCGGCTACCAGGTCGTCCACTACGACCTGACCTTCGACTTCACACCGGTGACGTACGACTTCACGGCCGTGGTGAAGCTGAACGCGCGGGCCACGCAGGACCTTTCGGCGTTCAACCTGGACACCGACGGCCACACCATCGACTCGATCACGGTCAACGGCCGCGCCGCGTCCTGCGCCCTGTCCCTGTCCCTGGGCCAGTCCGGCCAGGAGCTGACCGTCACCCCGGGGGCGCCGCTCCACAAGGGCGCCCCGTTCGACGTCACCGTCGCCTACCGCGGCAACGGCAAGGCGCCGCGGGCAGGACTGACCGGCTGGAGGTTCGGCTCGGACGGCGGCTTCGCCTCCGCCGTGCAGTCGTCACGGGCCGACACGTTCCTGCCGTGCAACGACACGCCGTCCGACAAGGCCACCTGGACCTTCCACATCTCCGCGCCCGAAGGCTATGTCGCCGTTGCCAACGGTGAGTTGACCGGGAAGGACAGGCAAGCCGACGGCTCGGCCGTCTGGCACTTCGCGCTGCGCGAGCGCATGCCGACGGAACTGCTCGGCATCGCCGTCGTCAACGGCACGTATCTGTACGGAACTTCGCATACCGGGCTGCCGCTGCGACACATCGTCCCGCGGGGCCAGGAGGACAAGTACGCCCCGATCGTCGCACGAACTCCCGACCATCTCGCCTGGCTGGAAGCGAAGTTCGGCCGCTACCCGTTCTCCGTGTACGGCCTCCACATCTACGACGGGTACACCGACGCCCTCGAGAACACGACGCTCACCCTGATGGGCACCAACTGGTTCAGGCCCAGCGCCGACGGAAACCCGACGTACGAGAACACCATGGTGCACGAGCTGACCCACCAGTGGTTCGGCGACAGCGTCACGCCGAACGACTGGCAGCAGGCATGGCTCAACGAGGGCCCCGCCGTGTACTACTCCGCGCTCTACAGCGAGGAGCGCGGCTGGTCCGTCATGGCCGACAGGATGAAGGCGACGTACGCCGAGCTCGACGCGATCCGCGCGACCGACGGGCCGCCCGGGCTGCCCAAGGCCCTCGGCGGCACCAACATCTACGACGGCGGCGCGCTGGTGCTCTACGCGCTCCAACTCCACGCGGGACAGCGCACGTTCGATCGGATCATGAGTCTGTGGCCGCGCCGCTTCAAGGACCGCACGGTCACCAGCGAGGACTTCATCGCCCACGCCGTCAGCGTGGCGGGCGACCGCTCGCTGGATCCGTTCCTGCGGGACTGGCTGTTCGGCGCGAAGAACCCGCCGATGCCGGGCCACCCGGACTGGGCTGCCACGGCTTGACCAGGGGCGGCCGGACCACGGTCGGCCGCACACATCAGCCCTTGAGCCGCACCCCCATTCCCCGGCCCGCCCCGAGCGGCGGGCCGTTCGAGCGGAAGGTCATCGCATGAGACCGCGCACCCGCACAACTCGCACCGCCCGATCCGCGTTCCTCGTCGGCGCGGCGCTGCTCCTCAGCCCGCTGCCCGCCGCCGAGGCGGCCTCGGCCCCCAAGGTCCTGTACGCCGCGCCGCACGGCTCCGGGTCCCACTGCACCCTCGGGCGTCCCTGCTCCCTCGAGGGCGCGCGGGACGCCGCCCGCGCCGTCACCGGACGCGACGTGCGCGTCGAACTCATCGACGGAACATACGAGTTGAGCACCCCATTGAAGCTCGGCGCGGAGGACTCCGGAGTCACCTGGGCCGCGGCCCGCGGCGCACGGCCCGTGCTCTCCGGCGGCCGGCCCCTGACCGGCTGGACCGTGAACGGCGACGGAACCTGGACCGCCAAGGTGCCCGAGGGCATCACCCCGCGCCAGCTGTTCGTCGACGGACAACGGGCCCTGCGCGCCCGGGGCGGGCCCTGCGCCGCCGCCGTGTGCGACGCCACCAAGACCGGCATGACCGGCGCCGAGAAGACCGGCATCGCCGACTGGACCCGGCCCACCGATGCCGAGGCCGTCATCAGTGTCCGCTGGCGCAACTACCATTGCCGGATCGCCGCCGTCACCGGCGACGTCATGACCTTCGCCCAGCCTTGCTGGACCAACTCGGCCTCCGGGACCGACCGCACAGGGCCCGCCTGGGACACGACGACCGTCGACTCGTCCCGCTACTCCAAGGTCGCCTTCTTCGAAAATGCCCGCGAACTCCTCGACAAGCCAGGCGAGTTCGTCTGGGACTCGGCCGCACGCACCGTCACGTACCTGCCCCGCGAGGGCGAGAACCCGCGCCGCTCCAAGGGCGTCACCCCGACCTCGGAAGGGCTGCTCGTGCTCGACGGCGCCCACGACGTCCGCGTCACCGGAATCGGCTTCGCCTACGCCGCCTACCAGCAGCCGAACACGGACGAGGGCTACGCGGGCACGCAGGCCGGCCTGACCCTGACCGGCGCCACCGGCCCCGTCGACCACGCGGGCCGCTACTACACCAAGCCTGCCGCCGCCCTCACCGTTCGCGGCGGCCGCCACGTGGTGGTCGACCAGAGCACCTTCACCCACCTCGGCGGCGCGGGCGCGATCTTCGAACAGGGCACCCAGGACTCCACGCTCACCCGCTGCCGCTTCACCGACCTCTCCTCCGGCGCCGCGTACATCGGCGACACGGAACCCATGCCGGCCCCCGAACTCGTAGGAGCCCGCAACACGGTCTCGTACAACACCATCCGCCATACGGGTGTGGAATACACGGACGCCGTCGGCATCTGGGCGGGCTACGAGGCCGGAACCGTCATCGACCACAACACCCTCGACGACCTGCCGTACTCCGGCATCTCCGTCGGCTGGGGCTGGGACCAGCCCGAGGCCCGGCAGTCCGTGCTCCGCGACAACCGCATCACGAACAACCGGATCACCGACGTCATGCGGGCCGAGCACGAGCAGCACGACGGCGCCGCCATCTACACCCAGGGCGCCCAGCCCGGCACCGTGATCTCCGGCAACTACATCAACCGCAGCGCGTACGGGAACACCGAACGCGACGGCAACGGCATCTACCTCGACGAACAGTCCAGCCACATCGCCGTCACCCAGAACGTCATCACGCGCATCGGCTACAAGTGGGTCTCCAACTGGGCCGACTACGGCATCGACAACCACGCCACCGGCAACTGGACCGACACCGATGCCCCGGCCCTCGCGGGCACCGGCTCGACCATGGCCGGCAACCACACGAAGCTGGACCGGCTCCCGGCCGAGGCCGTCGAGGTCGCCGCAGCCGCCGGCGCGAACGGCCGCGGCAGCGTCGAACAGCTCCGTCCCGACCTGGCCCGCACCGGCACCGTGAGCCAGTCCTCCACGGACGGCACGGCCACGGCGGCCAACGCCATCGACGGCGACACCTCCACCGACACCCGCACCCTCTCCGAGGCGGGCGCCTGGTGGCAGGTGGACCTCGGCGCCGCCCACCACGTCGGACAGGTCGAGGTCTGGAACGACACCTCCATGACGACCGCAGACTTCGACGTGCAGCTCGCCGCCTCGGCCGACTTCTCCGACGCCACCACCGCGCACGTCACCGGCAAGGCGCTGCGCCCCACCCTCCTCGACACCGACACCGAGGCCCGCTACGTCCGCATCCGGGTCACCGGCACCGGGCGGGTGGCCCTCGCTCACGTACTGGTGCACCCGTAGCCCGGAGCACCGGAGGGCGCGCCGCGGACCAGTCAGCGGGTCCGCGGCCGCCCCGTGCTTTTCCATGCCTCTGCGGGCCGCACCAACACCACGTAAGAGAAAGGCGGTTATGCCATGACCGACGCCCCCCGCGACCTGCGCCTCGGCGTCATCGGTTACGGACTGCGCGGCTCCCTCGCGCGCACCGCGCACCGGCCGGGAGCCGGCTCCCGGGTCACCGCCCTCGCGGACCACGACGCCGCCGCGCGGGAGGAGGCGGCCCTGGCGTTCCCCGGCGCGGTGATGTCCAACGACCACAAGAAGGTGATCGAGGACCCGGACGTCGACGCGATCCTCGTCCTCACCCCCGACCACACGCACGCCGACGTCGCCCGAGAGGCGCTCGAGGCGGGCAAACCGGTCTTCGTCGAGAAGCCGCTCGACATCGCGATCGAGCGCTGCGACGACCTCCTGCGCACCGCCTACGAGACCGGCGTCCGCCTCTACGTCGGCCACAACATGCGCCACATGCCCGTCGTCCGGCTGATGCGCGACATCATCGCGAGCGGCGAGATCGGCGAGGTCAAGACCGTGTGGGTGCGGCACTTCGTCGGCTACGGCGGCGACTGGTACTTCAAGGACTGGCACGCCGAACGGCAGTACACCACCGGTCTGTTGCTGCAGAAGGCCGCCCACGACATCGACGTGCTGCACTGGCTCGCGAGCGGCTACACCCGGCAGGTCCAGGCCCTCGGAGACCTCATGGTCTACGGCGACAATCCGCACCGGCGCGCACCCGGCGAGCCCAAGCACGAGGACTGGTACACGAAGGACGGTCACTGGCCGCCGCACACGCAGCGGGCTCTCAACCCCGTCATCGACGTCGAGGACGTGTCGCTCGTGAACATGCGCCTCGACAACGGGGTGCTCGCGGCCTACCAGCAGTGCCACTTCACGCCGGACTACTGGCGCAACTACACCGTCATCGGGGACGCGGGCCGGCTGGAGAACTTCGGAGACGGGCCCGGGGGAGTGGTCAGGGTGTGGAACTCCCGCCGCTCCACCCACCGGGTCGAGGCCGATGCCGAGTACGCCGTCCCGGACGCCGTGGACAACGCCGGACACGGCGGCGCCGACCCGCTCCTGATCGACGAGTTCGTGCGGTTCGTGCGCGAGGGCGGCGTCACGGACACCTCGCCGGTCGCCGCGCGCATGGCCGTCGCGGCCGGCGTGCGGGCCACCGAGTCGCTGCGCGCCGGTGGAACGCCCCGCGAGATCCCGGAGCTCGCCCCCGAGCTGATCGCGTACTTCGAGCGCGGGCAGACCCGTCCGGCGCAGGCCTGAAGGAAAGGTGCGGCGACGCCAAGTGCGCGCCCTTGATCACGGTCTCCTGCCGCCGGGCGATGTTCACGTCGTGTACCTCGAGCTGGTCGCCGTGCCCCTTCTCGCGGTGATCTTCCTGGGGTCCTTGTGGTCGTGGGCGAAGCCGGCCCGGTCGAGAAGTTCTTCTGCGGTCGATGGCCGGCACCCGGTCCAGGCCGGTCTCGCGCGTGATCCGCTCCACGGTCTCGCTGAGGGTGCCGCTGGAGTCGATGAGGGTCTCGGTCCCGCTGCGCAGCAGGTCCCGCTCGCGGTACCCATCACGCAGGTGCTGGTCGGTGACCTGGACCAGGTATGCCGGGTCCGGCTTCGTTGCATGCCGAACGAGCGTCTCCTGGAGCGGCACGTCCAGGTAGTAGCAGCGAGAGGTGCCCCGGTGGTCGCGAACGAGGTCCTCAAGCATCGCGCCGTAACGGTCGGCATACAGGATTCCCTCGACGACCGTGTGGAATCCGGCGTCCAGCGCGTAGCGAGCTGTCATGCCGATCAGGCCGATGTTGGCCGCGCCGGGCCGGTCGCGTTCGCGCAGCACGACGCGGCGCAGGGTGCATGCCCACCGAGATCGGCAGGCCGGTGCGGTCACGTGGCTTGCTGTGGGCCGGATCCAGCAGGCAGAGGGCGGTGACCTTCTGGTGGAAACCCCTGAGCGTCAGCGCCCGCTCTCGTCGCGGCGGCAGTACAGGTAGAGGTGGGGGTCGGGCCCGGCGCCGGGGTGGTCCGGGGTGAAGACGGTGCTGTGCCGGGACAGCACCGTCAGCCCCGCCGCCTCCACCATGCCGGTGACGTCCTCCTCCGCGAAACTCGTCGCGCGGACCGGCCGGCCCATGAAGACCACCTCGACGTCCTCCACGTCCGCGGGCACGGTGGCCAGCACCAGATGCCCGCCGGGCCTCAGGGCCAGGGCCAGCCGCCGGATCAGGGCCGACTGTTCGGCGCGGGTCATCTGCAGCAGCGAGAAGAACACGCACACGCCGTCGAACGAGTCCGCCTCGATCGGGAGATCACGGATGTCGCCGCACCGGAACTCGGCCTCGGGGACCTGACGGGCGGCGAGTTCGACCATGACGGGAGAGACATCGACGCCCAGCACCGAGTGCCCTGCAGCGATGAGCGCGGCCGCGGTGGGTCGCCCGGTGCCGCTGCCCACGTCCAGTGTCCGCGCAGCGGGCGGCAGCCGCTCGATCAGCCACTCCAGCGCGGACAGGTGTGCGGGGGCATGGGCGAACGCCTTCTCGTAGGCGGGGCCCAGCGCGTCGAACAGCACAGCGGCAGAGGGCCGTTGGTCTTCGTGCCTCACGTCGGTGTCCCTTCGCTCGCCGGCCTGCATCGTCGCACCCGCCCAATGCGTGCCACAACAGCAGCCCAGTGCGAGACGCGGCTGGGCCGGGCAGCGGAGCCGGGCCGTGATCAACGGCTTGGCGTTGACCGCGATACCGGTCTCGTGCTGGGCAAGGTCCCCCGGACGGTTGCGACGCCGGTTGAAGGTAGTGCTCTGGCAGGCAGCAGTCGCTTCGGCAGACCGAGATCGGAGCGGACCTCGTCACGATCACGGCCGACTGGATCAAGAGCCGGTTACAAGGCTCCCGCATCAGCAGCCAACGATCGTTATCCGCGCTGAAACGATCGTTTGTACGACGGGCATCGTCCGCATAGGCTGCACGCCACACCACAACTGATGAGAACCGGGAGAGCATCGGTGAAGCCCATGTCATCCCTCCCCGAGACGCTTCAGCGATTAGACGCGCTCATCGAAGATCAGCAGCTGAGCCGTGCGGAACTCCTCGACCCGCGCCGGCCGGCAGGGAAGGCGGCTCTGCCGGAAAACACCGTCCGCACGCTCCTCGCCGGCGGAACACCACCCCAAGAAGAGGTGGATGAACGGGTCTGCGCACGTGGGAGAACTCTCGCCGACGCCCACCTGGCCCGGACCGGGGGACGAAAGTCCGAGCTGGTCGCCGCCGTGCACCGGCGGTGCGGCATCTCCGAGGCCCGGGCCCGACAGATCATCGACGGCAAGAAGGTTCCCTCCGCCGAACTCCTCCACGACCTGGTGAAGTTCTTCGACCTCAGGGACGCGAGAGAAGCGTTCTTCACCGACGAGGCCCCCGGCGCCCTCAACCGGGCACTCCTGCCGACCCTGGACAAGTACGAGCACCCCGAACAGGACCACGTCCAGGCCCTGCTGAAGAAGTACGGCGTCGTCGCCACAGACATGCGCCACCACGGAAGCCCGACCGCCGAGCAGCTCGAGACGCTCCTCGCCGGCGTCATCAAGTCCGTCATGCCCCCACAGGAGGACAACGGCCGATGAGTACCCGCGCCATGAAGTCTCTGCTCACCGCCCTCGGCAGGGAAGCCTCCAAGGCCATCCAGCGGCCGGACGAACCGAGGGCCGTCATGAACGCGTTCTGCCAGGCCATGAGCGCGCGCACGGGCCGCCCCATCCAACTGGCCTTCCGCGCGTTCCCCGCGGATCTGCCCGTCCCGGTCTCCGGCATGAGGATCGACTTCGGTGAGCGCTCCGTCATCGTGGTCGAGCAGAGCATGCACCCCGAGGCCCAGCTCGTCATCCTCGGGCACGAGCTGTGGCACGAGGAGAACGGCGACTGCGGTCACCACGTCGCCGGGATGAACGCGGTGGCCCGCGCCACCACCAGCGAGGCGCCCGAAGCCGTGCAGCGAGCGGTCGAGGAGATCCTCACCACGGAGGAAGTCCCACGGGACGCCCTCCTGACCGTCGCAGCCCGATCCGACTCGGTCGACAGTCACGAAGTGGACGCCGAGACCTTCGGCCTGCTCTTCGGCCGTGAGGTCCGCACGTGGGTGACCGGCCGGTACGCGGAGAGCCCGGTCAGCGCGACCACCGTGGAGGGCCGTCTGAACCTGTCGCTGCTGAACCGGGGTGGACGCCTTCTCTGATGAGCCCTCACTTCCACGTCCCGTACCTTCTCCCCACCGTTCTGCTCGCCATCGCGCTCACCTTCAAGGCGCCGACCTTCTTCCGGGCCTGGCGCGACCCCGACGTCAGGGCAACCACCCTGCTGCTGACCTGGGCCACGGCCGTGCTCATCGTGATCACCCCGATCAACATTCACCGGCTCAACGTGCTGACCGGCGTCCCGAACATCGCGGCGCCATGGGCGTACTCGTTCCTCACCGCGTTCAACGCGACCGGCCTGACCATGATCATCCGGTGGCGGGAAGCACCCTCCGAAGGCCGGCGGCGGCGGATGATCCGCATCTACTGGATCTACGCGGCCGTCGGCGTCGGCCTCTGGGCGACGTTCCTCCTGGCCGACGCCCCCGAACCCCGTATCTACGACCTCGACACCTACTACGCCGGCACGCCATGGATGCGCGAGCACATCCTGCTGTACCTGCTCGCGCACATGGTGTCGTCCCTGGTCGCCACCTACATGCTGTGGCGATGGCTGCCCGAAGTCACCAACCGGTGGCTGAAGACCGACGTGATCTTCCTACAGCTCGGGTTCGCCTCCGGGCTGCTCTTCGACGTCACCAAGCTGATCGCGGTGGGCGCCCGCTGGTTCGGCGTCGACCTCGACGCTCTCAGCACCAAGGCCGCGCCCCCCTTCGCGCTGATCGAGGCCATCCTGGTCGCCCTCGGGTTCATCGCCCCGCAGGCCGGGCCTGTCCTGCAACGGTGGAGCCGGGACCAGCGTGACTACTGGCGACTTCGGTCCCTGTGGCGCGTGGTCCGCGTCGTCAAACCCGCCGCGGTCGCCGTCCGGCTCCGCTTCTGGGCCCCGCTCGATCTGCGGCTGATGCAGCGCCGGCAGCGCATCCATGACGCGCTGCGCCTGCTCGCCCCCTACCTCGACCAGGTCCTCTACCGGCAGGCGTACGAGGCGGTCGCGGCCGCCCACCGCGCCGACGAGGCCCACGGGATCGCCGGGGCCGTCGCCATCCAGGCCGCGACCGACGCGTACCGCAACGAGACCCCCACCAGCAGCGGCCAACCCCCGCAGGCCGCAACCGACATCGCCGACCACATCGACGCCGTCTCCCGGGCCCTGTACCGCCCCCGCCTCATCGGCAGCATCCGCCAGCGGGTGACCAGCACAGAGAGCGTGACCGCACATGCCTGACACAGCCACCGGCAGACCTACCGCCATCGTCATCGGCGCCAGCGCCGCGGGTCTTTTCGCCGCTGCGGCACTCACCGAACACGCCGACGTCACCCTCCTCGAGCGGGACACCCTGCCCGACGGCCCCGAGCCCCGCCGCGGCGTTCCTCAAGCCCGGCATGCTCACCTGGTGTGGAGCGGCGGCGTACGCGCTGTCAACGACCTCGTGCCCGGCGTCGTGGACAGCGTCGTCGCCGAGGGCGGCCGCCTGGTCCACATCATGGGCGACATGGTCTCCCGAGCCCCCAACGAGGTGTGGTTCCGCCGTTTCACGTCGACGCACCACCGCAACCTCGTCAGCTCCCGCGACCTCCTCGACGCCGTGCTGCGCCGGCACGTCCTCGCCGACGAGCGGATCACCCTCCGTCAGGACACCACCGCTCTCGCCCTCGTGGGCGACGCCGACCGCGTCACCGGCGTCCAGGTCCGCACGGGCGACGACACGTCCGTCCTCACCGCCGACCTCGTCATCGACGCCTCCGGCCGCGGGTCCCGCGCCCCCCAGTGGCTCGAAGATCTCGGCCTGCCCCGCGTCACCGAGCGAGAAGTCAACGCCGGAGTCGCCTACGCCACCCGCATCTACCGCGCTCCGGGCACCACCGCCGACACGGACTTCCCCCTCGTCAACGTCCAGGCGAACCCGGCGAAGGCTCCCGGCCAGGGCGGAATCATCCTGCCCGTGGAGGGCGGCCGTTGGGTTGTCACGCTCTCCGGCACTCGCGGCGGCGAGCCCACTAGCGACCCGGATGCGTTCGTCGACTTCGCGCTCGGCCTGGGCGACCCTGTCATCGGGGAGCTTCTCAAGACCGCCGAGCCGCTCGGCGACGTCGCCACCACACGCAGCACCGCCAACCACCGCCGCTACTACGAGAAACTCGCCCACTGGCCCGACGGGTTCACCGTCCTCGGCGACGCCATCGCCGGATACAACCCCGTCTATGGCCACGGCCTCACCGTCGCCGCTCAGGGCGCCCTCGCCGTCCGCGACGTCCTGCGCACCACCCCGGTCACGGCTCCTGGGCTCGCGCGCCGTCTCCAGCGCGTCGCGGCCCGGCCCGTCGCCGCCGCCTGGGACCTGGCCGTCGGCCAAGACGCGTTCTACCCCGGCGCCAGCGCCACCCCGCCCACCGCCGTGGAGCGCTACCTCGCCGCGTTCGTCGACCGGGCAGTGGCCACCGGCGCCCGCAACCCGCGCGCGCTCGGCGCCCTCCTGGACGTCATGAGCATGGAGAAACCGGCAACCCGCCTGCTCTCCCCGGACATGCTCGTCCCGATGCTGCTCGGACCGAAGCGGCCGTTCCTGTCCAAGCCGCCCCTCACCGACGACGAGCGGTCCGCCGCCAACCCCTAACCGAGATCAACTTCGCCCGATTGGGCAAGCCACTGGGCCCCGTACGAGTGACGTACGGGGCCCTCCCGTTCCTTCAGCCGGGCACGGTGACCCGCACCATCGTGATGTGCAACCAGAAGGGCGGCGTCGGCAAGAGGACGACGATCACGAACCTCGCCGGAACGCTGGCCGCGTACGGGCAGCCCATGCATGTACGCCGGCGCCGACTCCCGCGGCTCACTCCGCGCGAGCCGGTGAACTAACCTCCAGTGCAGCGCGGTGAGTCCGCTTGGCCACCGGCGGCCATGTTGCTTGCCTCCACGACCGGAATGACGCAGACGGGTTTCGTGAGGTTGCGGGCCGTGCTGCTGTTGGTGGTGCGTGCAGGGAGTGGGGGCTTTGATCACACTGCCCGGCTGAGGTCCCTGTCGAATTCGTGGTGGCTGGGTGAGCCGATGTTGTCGCTGGTGGTGGTCCATCTGTGGCTGAAGGCGACGGGGATGTCGAGGGCGAGGAAGTTCTTGCCGTCCGCTGTGTGGGCCCGTAGGTGGAGTCGGTGTCTGGCGACGGGGACGGTCTGGGGAATGTGGAGGTTCCAGGTCTGTTTCCACGGTCCGGCGGGTGGTTGGGCGTCCCCCGACAGGCTGGTGCCCATGCTTGTCAGCAGGTCGGGCAGCTTGTAGCTCTTTTCCAGTATTTTCATGGGGCCGATCTTCATGATGACCCGGCAGGTGACCTGGGTCAGGTCGACCGTCTCTTTGAGGTGGCACTCCATGTCCCAGCGGACTTGGTCTCCGAGGCGTGGCAGTGCCGGGGTGCATGTGATGTCGAGGACGTCCATGACGTAGCTGTCGTCGCTCGAGTCCTCCACCAGGCGGTTGTTCATAGGAGTCACCCCGTGGTGTCTTGGGTGCGGAATGTGCCCTGTGGTCGCGTGGCTTGCCGCTTTGCCCTGGCGCCATGTGCTTGGCTTTCGATCACGGGCCAGGTGGCGGGAGTCGTACTGGATGTGCGGGTTCCGCGCTTTCGTCACTCGTTCGGGCTCACCCGGCTGCCGCGGCGGGGGCCGGCGACCGCTGCTGGGGAACGCCGCCGACCCGAGTGTGTTCCAGCGGGAATCCCCTTGGGGGTGAACCGGTGTGGGGGAGGACGTCGGAGTGGGCGGCCTCGCGGCGCTTTCTGGCGGGTTTTGGGGCGCGTGCAAGGTGCGTGGACCGTTGGGCAAAGGGCAGGTGGGCGCCGCGTACCGGGTGCCCTGGGGGTGTGAGGCCAGAACCCCGGCCCGATTACGGCGGGCCGGGGTTCTATATGGTGCTCATGGTGCGGTTGGGTTTAGTAGTCGAAGTCTTCACCGTGGTGGCGCTTGACCACCCGGAAGCTGCCCACCACTCCGTCCTTGACGTGGATGCCCTCGGTGTGGTGCACCTTGACGCCGTTGGCTTCGCTGTGGGGGCCGACGGTGGCGACGGGGGCGCCGTTGTCGCAGGTCGCGCCGCGGAAGAACTCGACGGTCCGCTTGCTGTCGTTGCGGATGTTGAAGCTCTTGGAGCCCAGGCCGCTCACCACGGTGATGCAGCCGTCGGGGTGGGCGGAGAACGACCGCTCGTTGATGAAGATCCTGCCGATCTCGTGGTGGCGCTTGCCACCCTCGCCGCGCTCGCCACCCTCGCCGCGCTCGCCGCCTTCGCCGCCGCGGCCGCCGCCCTCGTTGCCCTTGCCCTGTCCGGACTCGCCGCCCAACGGGGCGTAGGCCGGGGCGGGGGCCTGCTGGACGACGGCCGGAGCCGCCTCGGGAGCGGGGGCGGCCGTGGCGTAGGTGATGCCGGTCACGGCGAGTGCGGCAGCGGCGGAGACGGCCGCGGTAACGACCTTGGAACGGGTCATGATCATGGTGTCTTGCTCCTTCTGAGAGAGGCCGGCTTTGGAAGCCGGTGTGTGAATGAACGTACTGATCGCCGCCAAAGCTGTCATTTCGGGCATATCGGTACGACTGGTGTGAGAGAGCCGAACGGGGTACCCGGAGCACCCGGAGGCCCGTTTCTCCCACTGCTGACGGCGCGTCAATCTCTCGCAAATCCTGGGCAGATTGATGAGGGATTAGGCCTTCAAGGTGATCTCTGATGCCTGATCACCCGTGCGGCAGCGGGTCGCCTGGAATTACCGGCCCGAAAGACTCACCGGATTTCGGGGAGGACGGGTCACGGGCCGGATCGAGTAGGCCCTGCCCCGCCAGGGCCTTGTGCCGTCCGCCGTCCGCCGTCTGCCGTCCGCCGTCCGGTGGGGGGCTGGGCCATCATGCTGTGGTCAAGGGGGTGAGGGTCCGAAGGGCCCGAAGGCCGGGCCGATGACGACCCCTCACCCGGCGGGCGTCGGCGTCGGCGGTGCCGGTGAGCGCGGCCAGGTCGGCGCCCGCCGGTGAACGCGTCCGGCACCTCGATCTCATGACTGTGCGGCGGTCGGCGGGCGTGAGCATGCCGATCCGGGGCCACGGGCCGTCAGGGTCCGCCAGTGCTTGGGCCGCAAGGCGGCCGGCGCCAGCACCGGGGTTCGGGTCGCGGGCGGGCTTGGCAGGCCTGCCGCATCCCTCTTCGCGGGAGCGGGTCCGGGTCGAGGAGCGGGGGGCTTCGTTCAGCCACACCACGGTGTGCGGGGCGATGTCCGCGAGTGTCGGCCAGGGCCACCGTCGGGGCGGCCGGGGCTGATGGGATGCCACATCTGCCAGGAGGTCAAAAGCTCCCGCATCGCCTCCCCGCAAGGGCGTGGGGCTTGCAGGTGTAGGAGCCGCCGAATGAGAACCGCGCTGCCGCTGTGCAAAGCCTGAACCTACAGATGGCGCACCCGCCCGGCCAGATCCTGCCCCTTTCGGGGGGCCGGCGGCCCCGGTGGGCCGGCACGGTGGCCACGGACACAGCATCCGCCTGCCGGAGGCGGCGAGGACGGGTCGCTGATGCGGTGGCGGACAGTGTCTGTCTCGGCCGCCTCCGGCCAACTCGTCATTACTGGAAGGAGGGTCTGTTCCAGATGTTGATCAAGGTCGTGGAGTGATCTCAAGGTGGCTCGTGGGGATCTGACAGACGACCAGGAGGAGCGGCTGGAGCCGTTGCTGCCGCCGCCGACGAAGATGGCCTGGCGGCTCAGGGGCCGCCTCCCAGACAGCTCAGCGCCTGCATGGCCTCGTGCTCCATGCGTGACAGTTCGCGGAGGATGAGGCCTGCCTGTGCCAGGAACTGCGCATTGCCTGATTCGCCGGCTTTGGTCATCAGTGCTGCGACTTCCGTCCACAGGGTGGCTGCCTCGGCGTACAGCCCGTGGCCGGTGCGCAGGTGGCTGCTGTCGAACTGTTCGGTGCATTCGGCCAGGAAGTCGCGGTAGAGGTTACGGAACAGGGCGCCACCGGTGCCGGCCTTCTCCATCAGGAGGGCGGCCTGCGGTAGGTCCCGCTGCGGGCTGTCGGTTCGCTGGAGCCATGTGCGTACCCGCTCGCCGGCCTTTTCGATGCCTCGGTGGCCGAGGTTGGCGATGGGCGGGTTGAGGAATGCGTCGGCGCAGGCGGTGATGGCGGGAATGATCTGGCCCTGTGGGGAGGGCAGGTTCCTCGGAGCGGTGAGGGTGAATGACCGGTGCTTGGCGGTCATCGGGCCGCGTGCGGCCCTGGCCTGGGCGAGGCTGGTCAGGGCGGTGGATACCGTTCCGCCTTGCTGGTCGGTGTCCACCAGGTAGGCGTCGCGGTCGTCGTAGCCGTACATGGCGACAACATGGCCGCCGAAGTGCACCTTCGAGGTGAAGTAGTCCAGGTGGTAGCTGTCGAGCTGCAGTCCGACGGGGTGGCCGGCGTCGATGGGGGCCACCACGTTCTCCCAAGCCTTGCGAGGGGAGGTGGTCTCCTGGACCAGGAGCTCCAGCCCGAGTCTGGTGGCCAGGTTTCTGGTGAGGTCGAAAGGCCTGACCCGTCCCCCGAGGAAGGGGAAGCCCATGTTCTTGCTGTCCCAGTAGATGAAGGACAGACCGGAACCGAGGCCGAAGAGCATGGGCTCGGTCAGATCGAGTCCCTGGTGTCGCAGCAGTACCCCCAGAGCTGTCGTCTCACAGTGCTGCGTACCGCGGGCATCAATGTCTATCACCGTGGTCATGCCATGCTTTCCTGGATGGAGATGATCAGCCGGGCCATCAGTTCTTCTTGTGGTGCCTCTGCCGGCCCGACGAGATAGGCCTCAAGTACGGGCAGTTCGTCGTTCGTCTTGCACGCCATCATGGTGGACTCTCCCACCGTGGGAGAGTCCAACGCTGTATTCATTGCCCCCAGGCCCCCTACGTCTCTTCGCCGTCGTCATCGCTTGGAGCGTCCGGATCGCACGGCGGGCGCAGGCCCTGGCCGGGCCGCTGTCTGAAGCCCAGCCCGCTGGGCGGTCACTGCCGCGTGGTCCGTTCGATCATGACCGGCCCAGGCCGGCTCCCCGGTCGGCAGCGACCTGCGGGGGCCGGGGGAGGGGCACCGGGTGTGCGGCTTTCGCCTTTGGTCACCCGTTCGGGCTCACCCGGGCGCCGCGGGGGAGAGCGGTGGACGCTATGGGAGAACACCGCCAACGGGGTGTGTTCCAGCGGGAGTCTGCTTGGAGGTGCACCGATGAGGCGGGAGGTGGCCGGCGCGGGCAGCCTCGCACTGCCTTCGGGCCGGTTTTAGTATGGCGTGAAAGGCGCGTGGACCGTGAAGCAGCGGTCGGGTGTGGGCGCCACGTGCCGGTGCCCGGGGGACGGAGACCAGAATCCCGGCCCGATTGCGGCGGGCCGGGATTCTAGATGGTTCGCTTGATGCGGTTGGGTTTAGAACTCGTCGAAGCCGAAGTCGTCGAAGTCGAAGTCGCCCTTGTGGTGACCGACGACTCGGATGCTGGCCACGATTCCGTCCTTGACGTGGACGCCCTTGGTGTGGTGCACCTTGACGCCGTTGGCTTCGCTGCGGGGGCCGACGGTGGCGAGGGGCGCGCCGTTGTCGCAGGTCGCGCCGCGGAAGACCTCGACGGTCCGCTTGCTCTCGTTGCGGACGTTGAGGCTCTTGGAGCCCAGGCCGCTCACCACGGTGATGCAGCCGTCCGGGGCGGCGGAGTACGTCCGCTCGTTGATGAAGATCCTGCCGATCTCGTGGTGGCGGCGCTTGCCGTGCTCGCCGCGCTCACCACCCTCGCCGCGCTCGCCGCCTTCGCCGCCGCGGCCGCCGCCCTCGTTGCCCTTGCCCTGTCCGCCCTCGCCGCCCATCGGGGCGTAGTCCGGAGCGAGTGCCTGCTGGGCGACGGCCGGGGCCATCTGGGGAACCGATGCGGGGGTGGCGGCGGCGTAGGTGATGCCGGTCGCGGCGAGTGCGGAAGCGGCGGAGATGGCCGCCGTGACGGCGGTGGAACGGGTCATGATCATGATGTCTTGCTCCTCTCTCTGAGGGGCCGGCTGTGAAAGCCGACGTGTGATTGAAGTTAATGACCACCCCCAAAGCTGTCATTTCGGGCGCATCGGAAGGGCTGGCGCGGGGGAGCCGAACGGGGTACCCAGAGCACCCCCAGGCCCGGCTCACCGATTGCTGATGAGTCGTCAATTTTCTTCAAATATCAGAGAGATTGATGAGGCATTAGGCCTTCAAGGTGATCTCTGACGCCTGCTCACCCATGCGGCAGCGGGTCGCCTGGATATGCCGCCGCGGACGACATCAGATCTCGGGACAAGCTGGCCACGTACCGGATCACGGCAACCCCGCCTTGTCAGGGCCTTACGCCCAGTCCGGCCGTCATCCGGTGTGGACCGGGCCACCGTCCCAAGAGGGTGAGAGCCCCAAAGCCCGGGCCCCATGACGCCCCCTCACCCGGTCGGGGCGTGCTCGCGCGATCCGTCCAGCCCGCGGTATCGGCGCAGGTCACATCGCCACCCAGCTGCCGATCCGGCGGCGGTGCGCGGTCGGCAGGGTGCCCCGCAGGCCCTGGCTCGCGAGGATGTCACGGCGTCCGTGGCCGCCTCCCACTCGCCGTCGTCGACAAAGCTCGGGGCAACCACCGGCTGAGACCCCGGATACAGGGGGTCCCCGTGCCCCGGCTCAGGCAGCCTCCTCCAGGGCGTCCTCGTGCTGCGCGGGATGATCCGGTGCTGTCCGGCCAGGCAGCAGCAACAGACCGATGCCCAGGGCCAGGCCCAGCGAGAGCAGGAACGGGAACCGCCCGTCGTACGCGAAACCCCGCACGGCGAAGCGGGACAGGGCGGCGACGCTCGCGGCGAGGCCGAGCCATGGCATCCAGGAGCGGCGCCGGTCGGCGTCCGGACGCGTCCGTTCGTACAGTGCGGCCAGATTCCGCTCCAGCGGTCGCAGCGCCGCCACCAAGCCGGCGAGAACGAGCCCGAGCACCAGCAGCCACGGCACCCGCAGCGCCCACCATCCAGCGGACCCGAAGGCGGGCTCAGGTGCGAGGGCGGTCAGGTAGAACGCGGCGGCCACGATCAGCACCGGCAGCATGTGCCACAGATACAGCGTCATGCTCGCACCACCGACCGGCTGCACCAGACGCCACACCCACTCGCGGTCCAGAAGCCTCCGCACAGTCGGCGCGACGAGAAGACACACGCCGGTCTGGGCCACTACCCATGCCAGCATCGCCACCGACGGTGGGTCGGTATTGCTGGGCGCCTGCCCAGTCACAAAGATCAGACTGACCGGGAACGGCCCGAGAGCGATCAGCACCGCGAAAGCCGCCCCACCGCCCACCGCCATCGCGGCCGGCAACAGCCGACGACGAGTCAGCAGACCGTCCCGCCAGCAGAAGCCCAACTGATAGGCCACACCCCACACGAGCACGTAGTCAGCCAGCCCGACATACGGAGCGTGCACCGTCACCACCAGCGCGTCAACGGCCGCGGCTACCGTGCCCATGACGATGGCAACGCGCAGACCCCATCGCCGGTGCGCCGCGTGCAGCAGCGGCGTCAGGGCGCTGAGCAACAAGTACACCGGCAGGAACCAGAACTGCATGGCCATCGCCCAGCCCACGAGTGCAAGCGTGCCCGGGTCCACACCGACCGCCGCACAGATGCCGACGGCGAGCAGCACAAGACCGCTGTAGGCGCCCGTCGGAAGCAACAGCCGCAAGGCACGCTGCCCCACCCAGCCAGTCGCGGAACCACCCGCCGCGCGGGCCCGCGACCAGGAGCCCCCCGCGGCGTGGCCGCCGGCCAGGAAAAACAGCGGCATGATCTGAAAGCCCAGAGTGAGCCACTGAGTCCAAGGAACTGTCGCCAACAGCTCAGGCGCGGTGATCCGTCCGTCGCTCTCCCTGACCAGGCCGGTGATCAGCCAGTGGCCGAGCACCACCAGGACGATCGCCCACGCGCGCAAGAAGTCGACGTAACGGTCTCTGCCCATGCCTCGTCATGCTGCCCGAAGCCCGACCTCCACGCCGCGAGAACTCCGCGCCGCAACCATTCCGTGCCCGATACGACACACTCCACCACCGAACGGCGGCTCGGCACACACCGTGGCCATCTCTCGAACCCCGGCGTCCTGTGGTGGCCGTCCGTCGAAGGTCGCCCCGGGGGACTGCGAGGCTCGGCACGCGGTCGAGTGCGTCAACGAGTGGCTGTGACCGGCCACTTCACGATGCCGCCGCATAACAGTGAATGGTCACCAGTTGAGACGGGCCCCATCGTTGCTCGACCGTGGCCATCAGTTCCCAGCCCAGCCGCTCGTACAGGGCTGCTGCGGCGGTATCGGATGCCACGACGTCGAGCACCGGATGCAGGCCACGACGTCGTGCCCCCTCCACGGCTTGGCCGACCAGCAGTGCACCGATGCCGTACCCCCTGGCCTGCGGGGCGACGAACAGCCGGCTGACCACTGCGGTCAGGGCCTTGGCCGTCCCGTTCCGCTCGCTCCACAAGCCGGGGGCCAGATCGCCTTCACTGTTGCGGGACAAGCTGACGTGGCCAACGAGACGGCCGCCAAGTTCAGCGACCCAGGCCTCCAGCAGGGAAGCCTGCGACAGCCACTCATCAGGCTGGTCGGGCCAGTTCACCGGGTAACCATCACATTGATGGACTTCCTCGAGAACCCGCACACACATCTCGACAGCGCTGTCAGCCCTCGGCCGGATCCGGAGATCTGACCGTTCCACACCAGCCCCGGAGTTCGCGATGTCCACTTCGGTATGGAAGCACAGGTCGCAGAGCCACAACCAACCACTTTCGATACGCGCACGCTGCTTCGCACGCGTCCCTCCTCGCCCCATGAGCGATGTCAGCGGCGACTGGAATGCTGCCTCCGTCGGAGACACCGATGGCAGGAGCCGTGCGTGGGAACGTCGATGCAGTTGCCGCTGCCGACCTCGTCGCCAGTACCATGCCGGACGTGACCCGGACGCTCTGCGTCGCGCCGATCGAGCGTGATCACGCCGATCATCGCTCCGTCGAGATCGAATACGAAAAGACCAGGGCGCGGCGGGGGCACCTTCGCTCCACCAGTGATCGGCAAGACGTCCCTAGCCTTCCCGCGCCCACGGCCGCAGCTTCTCCGGGTTGCGGACTGCCCAGATCCGGGTGACGCGCCCGTCGAAGACGGCGAACGAGGCTACGGTCAAGACGACGCCGGCACGTTGGGCCACCAGGCCCGGCGCACCGTTGACCGACCGCTCCAGGAGTTCGAGCCCCGGAGCCTTCTCGGCAATGGCGACCATGTACTGGGCGATGCGCGCCCCGCCCTCGACCGGGCGCAGGACGGTGCCGGCCAAGCCGCCGCCGTCGGCGGTCATCACGGCGGCCGGGTTGAGGAGACCGACGAGGGCTGCGATGTCCTTGGTCTCCCATGCCTCTTTGACGTGCCTCACCACGTCGGCCTGGCCGGTCGTCGTCACCGGAGCGCGTGCGACGCTCACCCGCCGCCTGGCGGAGGCTGCCAACTGCTTGCAGGCCGCAGGGGTCCGGCCGAGAGCGTCGGCGATCTCGGCGAACGGGTACCGGAAGACGTCGTGCAGGACGAACGCCACTCGCTCGGCGGGCGTCATCGACTCCAGGACGACGAGGAAGGCCATGGCCACCGACTCGTCCAGGACGATCTGGTCGGCGGGGTCTGCCGGGCCGGTGGGGCCGGCGCCGCCCGCGTGGTCCCACTCGGTGCGGTCGGGCAGCGGCTCGGGCAGCCACGCGCCGACGTAGCGTTCACGGCGGGCACGCGCCGAGCCGAGCACGTCCAGGCAGATGCGGCTGGTCACCGTCGTCAGCCAGGCGCCGGGGGACAGGATCTCCTCCTGCCGGCTACGTGGCAGTCCGTACCAGCGTGCGTAGGCATCCTGTACTGCGTCCTCGGCCTCGGTCACCGAACCGAGCAAACGGTAAGCGACATTGATCAGTTGGCGTCGTTCACCGGTTATGTCATTTGTGCTGGTCCCGACAGTCCCCATGCTTTCGGCCGCCCCCTCGCCTTACCTTTCGCAGGCCTGTGTCGTCGGCCTGGTGAGACCTTATCGATCTACTGCCCGAGGGCGGAAAAGAGAACTGCGACATGGCCACTCAGGTGACGGCGAACGCAAAGCGCAGCCCCTCGTTCCTGCAGATCGCGATCGCCCTGCAGACCCTGACCATCTTCCTTCAGGCGGTCTCCGCCGGACTGGTGCTGACCTCGTCCTACGGAGAGACGCTCCACAGTGTCGGAGCCCGTGTGATGTACGGGGCGTCGATGCTGTACGTGCTCGCGGCGGTGCTGGCCTGGAAGCCGGGCGGCGGCTCGCCCCGGCCGATCTGGCACGCGTCAGGTTTCCTCGTACTCGCCTCGGTCCAGGTCGTCCTCGGCATCGCGCACGTCCCGTCGGTCCATCTCCCCCTGGGTGTCTTGATGTTCGGTCTGAGCGTGCTGGCGCTGGCCCGGCGCCAACGGTGATGTGAACGAAATCAAGTGAGGCGTCACGACCGATGCCTGAGACTTCCGGTGCTCGCGCAGGATCCTGCGCTGGGGGCGGTGGTTATGCGTCGAGCTCCGGTGGCTACCCTCGTCTCTCCGTCTCTCCGTCTCTCCGTCTCTCCGTCTCTCCGTCTCTCCGTCTCTCCGTCTCTCCGTCTCTCCGTCGGTCCGGAGTGGAGGGAGCAGACTGTGCGCAACGCCGCCGTGACGCCCGAGGGGGACCGGATCCGCTGGGTCGAGCTGACGGGGCACGAACCGTCACGCGTCTACGTCCATGGCCTGGGTGCCACGGCGCCGGCCTACTTCACGGAGGTCGCGGTCCATGCTCTGCCGGCCGGCCGCCGTTCACTGCTGATCGACTTGCTCGGGCACGGCATCAGCGATCGGCCCACGGGCTTCGACTACACGCTGGAATCGCACGCCGATGCCCTCGCCGCGGCCCTGACCTCCGCCGGTGTCGCCGGCGCCGAGGTGATCGCGCACAGCATGGGCGGCTCGGTGGCCATCGTCCTGGCCACCCGGCACCCCCAGCTGGTCTCCCGCCTGGTCCTGGTCGACGCCAACCTCGACCCGATCCCGCCCAGCCCCACCTCCGCGGGCAGCAGCGGCATCGCCGCGTATTCCGAGCAGGAGTTCCTGGCGGGCGGCCGGGAAGACATCCGTGACCGGGCCGGTTCCCACTGGTGGTCCACGATGCGCCTGGCCGGCCGGGAGGCACTGCATCGCAGCGCGGTCCACCTCACCCGCGGCACCGTCCCCACCATGCGCGAGCTCCTGCTGGACCTGAAAATTCCCCGCACCTACCTGCTGCCCGAGGCCGACGGCCCGCTCCCGGGTACTGGCGCGCTCACCGAAGCCGGGGTGGCCGTGGTCCCGATCCCGGACTGCGGGCACAACATCATGCTGGACAATCCGGAAGGCTTCGCCCGCGCCACCGCGGCGGCGCTGGCGGACTGACACCAGCAATAGGCTGGCCGTCCGCGGGGGCAGAGCGTGACGTGAACAGGGCTGCACGGGCTCCCCGTGTGTGGCGACGAATACGCGGCGCGGTCGCGGGTCCGGTACGGCCCGCCCTTCACGCTGTGCGCGGTCGTCCGGCGCCGCTGCACTCGGGGCCCCGGGCTCGCGGCAGCGCCCGCTCGACGCTCTGGCGTCCTTCCTCGAGGGCGTCGCGGGCGGCCCCGGAAGGGCTCTCGCCGTAGGGCGGATCGCCCGCGTGGTAGCTCTCGGGTCCCTCTCCGGGAATGCTCGACACCAGGACGAGCATGCGCACCCCGAACGGTTGAGTTCGTGCCGTCGAGGTTCGTTCGTAGGATGAGGTGTTCTGACGGGTGCACACGGTAGGGAGGCTGTTGGTGCTGGCTGCCGTTGCCGGTTCGCCCGGACCGCTCGCCGAGGTCCTGACGCTGCGTGACGTGGACGGGCCTGCGGCTCCTGGCACGGGGGAGGTCGTGGTGCGCATGGTCGCGTCGACCGTCAACCCCTCGGACGAGATCACTGTCTCGGGTGCCTACGGTTCGCGGACTTCGTTTCCCATGGTCCCGGGGTTCGAGGGCGTGGGTGTGATCGACGCTGCCGGTCCGGGGGTGCCCGCTGCGGCGGTGGGCCGGCGTGTCCTGCCGCTGGGGTCTGCTGGGGCCCGGCAGCAGTACAAGCGACTCGACCATTCCTGGTGTGTTCCTGTGCCGGACGATCTTCCCGATGAGGTCGCCTGCTTCGCCTACGTCAACCCCCTGACCGCCGTCATGATGGTCGAGCGGTTCTGTCGGCCGGGCGTGCGGAATGTGGTGGTCACAGCGGCGACATCGGCCATCGGGCGACACCTGGCGGAACTCCTGACCGATCGCGGTGTCACACCGATCGGGGTCGTGCGGGGAACGCCGGGGCGGACTGTGGCCGAGCCGTCCCGGTGGCGGGCCGTGATCCGGACGAACGAGCCCGGGTGGCGCGAACAGCTGCGGTCGGCGATCGGCCCCCACGGCGTCGATGTGGCCTTCGACTGCGTCGGTGGCGGCGTGGGCGAAGAGGTGTTCACGCTGACGGCCGGCGGTGGCGTGTTCGTCCACTACGGCCTGCTGTCGGGAACGCCGCTCTCGGTGGAGTGCCTCAACGGCCGCAGGGACGTACGCGTGGAACTCTTCCGTCTGCGCGACACCGTTCAGAAGGACGGCGGACAGCACCTGTCCGGGCTCTTCGCGCCGGTCTTCGAGAACCTGCGCCGCGGACGCCTGCGCACGGCCGTCGGGAAACGCATCGGGCTCAGCGAACTCGCCGGCCACCTCAAAGACCCGGCAGCCGGACCCGCAGGGAAAATCCTTATCGAGCCGCAGAGGTGACAACCGGGGCATTCCCGGTCGGCGCCGTTCCAGGCGGAAGCACCCGGGCGCGCAACGCACGAGAGCCTGGGTGGACTTGACCTCCCTAGTCCGGAGATGGACGACAGGGCCAAGACCGTCCCTGCAACATGGCACGCCAGAGTACGTCTGCCCTGGGAGTCTCTCTTCACCTGACGGCCGTAGTCTCATCCGTGCTTGCGCAGGTACGCCTCCAGCTCGGCGGCCCCGGTCAGCATCGCCCGCCCGCGGGCGGACAGCCGGCCGTGCCAGTCGCTCAGTGCGGCCTCCAGTGGCTCCAGCCCGCCGGCCGCCCGCACCTGGGCGATCAGCGGGGCGATCTGCTCCAGCAGGTAGCCGCCGCGCCTGAGTTGGTGGGCCAGCCGGGCGTCCCGTACGTCGGCCTCGTCGTAGACGCGGTACCCGGTCCGCGGGTCGCGGCGTGGGCGCACCAGCCCGGCACGTTCCCAAGCACGCAGCGTCGCTGGCCGGATGCCGAGCTTTTCCGCCAGCGGTCCGATGAACGTGCCGCCGGGCCCGGACACCGTGGCCTGCTCGGACGCCGTGGTGGGCTCCAGGTCACGGAGGGCGTTCTCCACGGCTCGGAGGGTCCGCCGGTCGTCGAGGAGCTGTGCGTGGCTCTCGTCGATGAGACGGAACGCCTCGTCGGCCGCGCCCTCGTTCACCGCCCGCATGATCGACGTCGCCGTCCGGTGGCCGTGGCCGGGCACCAGGGCGACAAACGCGCGCAGGGCCCCCGCGTGCAGCGAGGTATAGGTGCGGTAGCCGTGGGGTGTGCGACCGGCGGCCGGGAGGATACCGGCTTCCTCGTAGTTCCTGATCGCCTGCGTGGACAGACCGTGCCCGCGTGCCAGATCAACCGGCCTGAGCCGCTCGCCGTTTTGAGAGTTTCTCCCCATGGAGCCGACGATATCGAGGAAAAGTTTCAATCGAGAGTTCGACGATACCGTTGAAGGCATGGTTACCGACATCAAGGACACCGCCCATGCCGTCGAGGCGGCGGCCGTCATGAGGCTGCTCCCGGCCCGGCCGCGGCTGCTCGCCCTGGGCGAGCCCACCCACGGCGAGGACGCTCTGCTCACCCTGCGCAACGAGCTCTTCCAGGAACTCGTCGAGCAGGAGGGGTACCGGACGATCGCGATCGAGAGCGACTGCCTGAAGGGTCTGGTCGTTGACGACCACGTCACCACGGGAACGGGCACCCTCGACGAGGCCATGGAACGCGGATTCAGCCACGGCTGGGGCACCTTTGAGGCCAACCGCGAGCTGGTGCGCTGGATGCGCGCCTACAACGACGGCCGGCCCGCGTCCGAACGGCTCCGCTTCGCCGGTTTCGACGGCCCGCTGGAAATCACCGGCGCCGCGAGCCCCCGGCAGGCCCTCACCGCACTCCACACCTACCTCTCGGTTCGGGTGGACGCGGACCTGCTCCCCTGCACCGCGGAAACACTCGACCGCCTGCTCGGCGCCGACGACCGGTGGACCAATCCCGCCGCGATGATGGAACCGGCCCACTCCGTGGGGCAGTCGGCCGAGGCCAAGCAGCTACGGCTGCTCGCCGACGATCTGGCGGCGCTGTTCGACGCGCAGACACCCCACCTGCTCGCGGCGACCTCGCAGGACGACTGGGACCGGGCACGCCTTTACGGGCGCACCGCCACCGGCCTGCTGCGCTATCACCACTGGATGGCCGACACCTCACCGGCCCGCATGACGCGGCTGTGTGCGCTGCGGGATGTGATGATGGCCCACAACCTCCTTGCCGTTGCCGCTCGCGGCCCGGCACTCGTCCACGCCCACAACTCCCACCTCCAGCGGGAGAAGAGCACGATGCGGATGTGGCAGGGGCCGGTGGAGTGGTGGAGCGCCGGTGCGCTGGTGAGCGCCCAACTCGGTGAGGAGTACGCCTTCGTGGCCACGGCTCTCGGCACCATCCGGCACCAGGGCGTGGACGCCCCGTCCGCGGACACCGTCGAAGGGCTTCTGTACGCGCTCCCGGAGGACCGCTGCGTCATCGACGCCCCGCGGCTGGCCACCGTCCTCGGCGACACCCCGCCCGCGCCCCGCGTATCCCCCTGGTTCGGCTACTCCCCACTCGACCCGGCCCAACTGGCGGACAGCGACGCGATCGTGTTCGTCAGGGACGTCCCGTAGACAGAGCGCTACGGCTACGGATGGCACGGGCGCCGACGGGCCGGTCGTACGAGATCCGGCCGCCGACCACCCGCGGCTCGTCGCGGACCCGCTGCGGTGAGACGCGCATCCGTCCCTTCACGTGCGGCACCGCGCGATCGCTCATGTACCGCACCTTGATTCGGTGCTACCCGCTCTCACCCGCCCGGCCCGCTTTCTCCTCCTCGACCTGTGCCTTCGCGGGGTCCAGGAGCCGGGACAGAAAGTGCCGGGTGCGTTCGTGAGCGGGGTTCCCGATGACCCGGTCCGGTGTGCCGTCCTCGACGATCACCCCGCCGTCCATGAAGACGACCCGGTCGGCGACCTCCCGCGCGAAGCTCATCTCATGGGTGACGACCATCATCGTCATGCCCTCGTCGGCGAGCATGCGCATCACGGCGAGGACGTCGCCCACCAGCTCGGGGTCGAGCGCGGAGGTGGGCTCGTCGAAGAGCATCACCTCGGGGCCCATGGCGAGCGCGCGGGCGATGGCGACGCGCTGCTGCTGACCGCCGGAGAGGGAGGAGGGATAGGCATCCGCCTTCTCGGACAGGCCCACGCGTTCCAGGTTCTCGGCGGCGATCTCCGCGGCCCGCGCCTTGCCCCGACCGAGGACCCGGCGCTGCGGCAGTGTGAGGTTCTCGGTCACCGTGAGGTGCGGGAAGAGGTTGAACTGCTGGAACACCATGCCGATACGGCGGCGTACGGCGTCGATGTCCACATCGGGGTCGGTCACCTCGGTGCCGCCGACGAAGACCTGGCCCTCGGTGGGCTCCTCCAGGAGGTTCACACAGCGCAGCAGGGTCGACTTGCCGGAGCCGGAGGGGCCGATGACACAGACCACCTCACCCTGGCCGATCTCCAGGTCGATGCCGCGCAGCACCTCGTTGTCCCCGAAGGACTTGTGCAGGCCGCGGACGAGTATCTCGGGGGCAATGCTCACTTGACGGCTCCCTGGGCCTTGGCCTCCATGCGGCGCACCACGAATCCGAGCGGGATCGTGACCAGCAGATAGCACAGGCCCGCGACCAGGATCGGTGTGGAGTTGGCGGTCTGGCTGGCCAGATCCCGGCCGAACTTGGACAGTTCACGCTCCTCCAACGTGACGCCGAGGAACAGCACCAGCGAGGAGTCCTTGAAGAGCAGGACCAGTTCGTTGGTGAGCGGCGGGAGGATGATCCGGAACGCCTGCGGAACGATGATGGAGATCATCGCCCGGGCCGGCGAGAAGCCCAGTGAACGGGCCGCCTCCATCTGTCCCTTGGGCACGGCCTGGATGCCCGCGCGGATCGTCTCCGCCATGTACGCGGCCGAGACCAGTCCGAGCGCGAGGGCCACCTTGCCGTATGTTCCCCCGATGATCTCCGTGCCGGGGAAGGCCAGTGGCACGGCCACACCGACGAAGATGAAGATCAGCAGGGCGGGCAGACCGCGGAAGATCTCGATGTAGACCCCGGCGACCCAGCGGTAGGGGCCCACGGACGACAGCCGCATCAGCGCGATGACCATGCCGAGGACCAGGCCGACGACGAAGCCGGTCAGGGTGAACAGCACGGTGTTCTTCAGCGCCAGGGTGATGACGTCCGGGAACATCCGCCGCGCGATGTCCGCCTGCGCGAACTGGTTTTGCAGTCGGCCCCAGTCGGCCGTGGCCGCGAAGGCGATCACGGCGGCGACGAAGACGGCGTACTGGACGCCGCGCGAGAGCGTGCGCCGCCGGCTCCGGGTCAGACGTCTTCTACGGGGCGGGACCTCGGCGCCGGCGGTGCCGGTGGTGTCGCTCATGAGGCGGACGGCGAGGCGGCGGACGGGGTGTACGGGCCGATCCACTGCTCGTACAGCTTCTTGTAGGTGCCGTCGGCCTTCGCGTCCTTGATCGCCTTGTTGACCGCGGCGAGGAGTTGGGAGTTGCCCTTCTTCACCGTGAAGCCGTACTGCTCACCGGTGTCGAGGTTGCCGACCACCTTGAAGGCGTCGGCGTTGGGCTTGTCCTTGAGCCAGCCCTGGACCACCGGGTAGTCGATGACGATCGCCTGGACCTGTCCGGTGCGCAGGCCGTTGAGGACGGCGTCGGAGGACTCGAAGGAGACGGGGTCGAAGCCCTGCCCCCGCACATAGTCCTCCCCGGTGGTCTGCGCCTGGGCACCGAGCTTCCTGCCCTTGGCCTTCACATCGGCCAGGGACGTGATGCCGCTCTTCTTGTCGACCAGGACGGCCTGGGTCGCGTCGAAGTACGGGGCGGAGAAGTCGACGTTCTTCTTGCGCTCGGCGGTGATGGTCATGCCCGCGGCGGCCAGATCGCACTCGCCGGAGTTGAGGAACGCGCCGGTCTTGAAGTTCTCGAAGGGCGTGTCGAGGATCTGCTGCTTCACCCCGAGGTCCTTGGCGACCAGGTCGATCAGGGAGACGTCGAAGCCTTGGACCTTGCCGTCGATCTCCGACTGGAAGGGCGGGTAGGGCAGATGCGTGCAGGTCGTGAGCCGGCCCGCCTTGACGAGGTCGACCCCGCCATCGGCCGACTTGCCCGTGCCGCCGCTGCCGCTCGACGTGCAGCCTGCCATGAGCACCGCCCCGGCCGTCGCGGTGATGGCGGCCAGGATGCGGACCCGGCGTCCGAGGAGCGTGTTCACGGGGGACCTCTCTGTGGGGGACATGCGCATGCAGATTATAAGGAGATCTTTGACCCTCTCAAAAAGAACCTGAGACATAGGTGATTCCGGGCGCGTATCGCCCTCCGGGACGTCAACGGCCGGATGAGGAAAGGGTCCTGCTGGTTACCCTCGACTCCGTCCGTGCTTCGCCGACTGGCGACTGGCCCTTGGCGACTGGCGGCGGGGCGGCGGGGCGGCGGACGGCGGGACGGCGGGACTGCGGTGCACGGCCTGGCGGTGCTGTTCCGCACGGCGGTCACGGCGGAGCGGGTGCGCGCCGCCCTCGCCGAACACCCGGAGACCGGCTTCATGTCGCCGTGCACCCGGAGGCGGCGACCGACGCGCTGGGCGGGTCTCCCGCGACAACAGGCCGCGCACGGACAGTTGGTGGGCGGTGGACCGCGGCTCCTACCATGCGCTCGATCGGGTGACGCCGCGGTGGGCGGCGACCCGGACACGGCGTGGCAGCCGGGGAGTTACGGCCGCAGGGTGATCGATGTCGGTACGGCTCCCCGTGGGCCGAGCGCCCCGTTCCGCCGGTCGACGACCATTGACGGCTGTACCGCGTACGCCTACCTTGCCCTCACCCGCGCGGCGGAGATGTGTCGGTCGTGACGGGTCCCGAGGAGATGGGGGCAGGGCGATGAAGGCAGTGCTCCAGGAGCGGTTCGGGCCGCCGGACATCCTGCGGCTGCAGGAAGCCGACCGGCCCCGGGCCGGGGCCGGCCAGGTGCTGGTTCGTGTGCACGCCGCCGCGCTCAACCCCTACGACTGGCACATGATGCGCGGCGACCCCTACGCGGCGCGGCTGATGGGAGGCATGGGACTGAGCCGTCCGAAGTGCCGGGTGGCCGGCATCGACGCGGCCGGAGTGGTGGAGGCTGTCGGCGCCGGCGTAGGAGGGCTCCGGCCGGGCACTCCGGTACTGGGCTTCTGCGCGGGGGCGTTCGCCGAATACGCGTGCGCCACGGCGGAGTTGGTGGTGCCCAAGCCCGAGCGTCTGTCCTTCGAGCAGGCTGCGGCCGTGCCGATGGGGGCGGTGACCGCACTGCGCGGCATCCGGACGGTGGGCCGGGTCCGGGCCGGGCAGCGGGTGCTGGTCAACGGGGCTGGTGGCGGCGTGGGCACCTTCGCCGTTCAGATCGCGGCCGGCCTGGGCGCGGAGGTCACCGGCGTGTGCAGCGCCGGCAGCACCGAACTGGTGCGCTCACTGGGCGCCGCGCACGTCATCGACTACGCCTGCGAGGACTTCACCGACGGACGCGCCCGCTACGACGTGATCCTGGACAACGTGGGCAACCTTCCGCCGGGCCGGCTGCGTCGGGTGCTCACCCCGACCGGAGTCCTGGTGGCCAACGGCGGCGGCTCACCCGGCCGGGTGTTCGGGGCGATCGGCTCCATGCTGAAACTGACCGCGGTCAACGCGGTCACCCGGCACAGCCTGCGCCCGATCATCCCGGCGACCCCGGGCGGTCCGGCCCACGAGGACCTGCTCGCGGTGACCGCGCTCATCGAGGCCGGTCAGGTCACTCCCGTGGTCGGCCGGACCTACTCCCTGGCCGATACGGCCGAGGCCATGCGCCAGGTGGAGGAGGGCCACTCCCGCGGCAAGACCGTGATCACTGTGCGCTGACGTACGGGCTGCCGGTCCTGCACGGCTCCCCGCAGCCCTGCGACCGAGCGCAGGAGGCCCTCGCCGAGCGACAGCAGGCGCGCTGCCGACAATGCGGTGGTCCGTATACGGAATCACTCACCCGTGCCCACAACGGTCGCGGCATCCGCTGCCAGGACACTGAGGGGCTCCCGCTGAGGGGCCCGGAGCAGCTCGCCGGCCCGGTGGCTCAGGGCGGGATCACCCGGCCCGCCCCCCCGTGCAGCCGACCCTGTCCCCGCCCCGTCCCGTGGCAGCCGTACGGGCCGAGGGGGTGGCGGGTCTTGGGGGCGGTCGCGGGTGGGGGTGATTGCTACAGCGCCGCGGTCCAGCCGCCGTCGACCGTCAGGGTGTGGCCGGTGACGTAGGAGGACGCCTGGGAGGCCAGGAAGACGACTGCGCCGCTGAGGTCGTTCGGCTCGCCGACCCTGCCGAGTGGGATGTGGTCGCGAACGATCCGCTCTTCTGCTTCGGGAGTGGGGAGCAGGTCGGAGGTCATGTTGGTGCGCATGTAGCCGGGGGCGATGGAGTTGACGCGGATGCCGTGCGGGCCCCATTCGTATGCCATGTTCCTGGTGACGTGGACGACGGCTGCCTTGGAGGCGTCGTATACCGAGGAGCGTTCACCGTCCACCACCAGACCGCCGATGGAGGCGAGGTTGATGATGCGTCCGTGGCCACGGCGGCGCATGGCCCGGGCGGCGCGCTGCGCGGTGAAGTAGGTGCCGCGGAGGTTGATCGAGAGGGTGGTGTCGAACTCCTCCAGGGTGGCCTCCAGCGCGCTGTTGCGCAGTGAGACGCCCGCGTTGTTGACGAGGATGTCCGGGCTGTAGCCGTTGGCCTCCAGTGTGTCGAAGGCGGCGTCGATGCTCGCCTTGGAGGTGACGTCGAGTGCTAGGGGGATGCAGTCCACTGCGTGTTCTTGCAGGCGGTCGCAGGCGGTCTTGGCGGCCTCATGGCTGACGTCCGAGGTGATCAGCCTGGCTCCGGCCCGGCCGAGTGCCAGTGCCTGGGCCAGGCCCAGGCCGCCGGCCGCGCCGGTGACCAGGGCGGTCTGGCCGGTGAGGGAGAAGAGGGAGTGCACGGTGGCGTCGCTGCCCCGCATGGGCGGGTCCTTCCTAGAGTCCGTAGTCGGTGAGGATGGTGACGACCTGCTGGGAGTCGTGCAGTACGTGCTCGCGGATGTGCGCGTCGGCGGTGGCGGCGTCGCCCTCGGCGATGGCCGCGGCGAGCGGGCGGTGGTCGACGCCGGTCCAGTCGGGGGTCTGCACCACCTTGGAGCAGAAGTACCACTGGCGCAGTGCGAGGTTGAAATGGATCTCGGCAGTGGTGATCAGGTAGTCGTTCCGCGTCATCCGGTAGACGCTGCGGTGGAACTCCGCGTCCAGGTCGATGCATTCCTGGAGATCGGTGGTGCCGAACTGCCGCTCGGCGAGGGCGACCAGGTCGTCCTTCTCGGCCTTGGAACCGCGGGTGCAGGCCAGGGTGGCGGCCAGGCCCTCGAGTTGCAGCCTCAGTTCCATCACGGAGCGGGAGTCCTTCAGCGCGATCTCGGTGGCGAACGTTCCGCTGCGCGGGAAGATCACGACAAGCTGCTCGAACTCCAGTCGCCGGATCGCCTCCCGTACCGGCGAGGCGCCGAGCTGGAGGCTGCTGCGCAGTTCCGCCTCGCTGAGCCGCTCGCCGGGCATGATCTCGCACCTGACCAGCCGTGAGCGCAGGGCCGCGTGGGCCGACTCACTGAGCAGGTTCGCTGATCCGGCCTCGGCTTTGGCCGCATGCTTGCCAGGGACGTACGCAGGACGCACTGTGTCCAACCCTCTCTGTGGGCGGCGCCGCCGGACAGGCCGTCGGCGCCACCAAATGGATGACGGGGAAAGGCTATTCGGCGACGGTGGAGGCCCGCTGCGGCCGCGCTTCCGGACCGTCCGCCAGCAGGTCGTCGATCACTGTCGAAATGCCGTTCTCCACGGTGCAGGCGTAGTCGCCGACGGAGTACTCGCCGCCGAGCACCTCGACGACCTTGAGCTGCACACCGTTGACGCTGAGCGCGGATCCCAGTTCGAGCTCCGCCGGACCGAAGCACTTGCTCCGCAGGACGAAGTCCTTGGAGGTGTCGCGGGAGACGATCTCGAAGGTCCTGAAGCCCGGGCCGTTGGCCTCCGGAAGGGCGTGCACCTGGAGGTGCGGGTAGAGCGCCATGTCGGCCCACGCCTCGTTCGAGTATCCGTCCTGGGGCACCATCGAGATGCCGAAGATCTGCTCGCCCGCGCGCTGTACGGTTCCGGCCACCCGGCTTGCGGAGTCGGTGAGTTGGATCTCCCCGTAGTGCTTGGGGTAGCCCCACACCTCGCGGCCGAAGGCCACGCTCCAGGGCTGGTCCTCGTACTCGAAGTAGTAGTTCACCCCGACGTGGTCCCGGTAGCGGACCGGGATGACGACGCCGGAGTCGTAGAAGGCGCCCGGAGTCGCGTTGGCGAAGTCCGCGATCTGCACCACGAAGCGGTCGTCGGCCAGTTCGAAGGGGGTCGGCTCCAGCAGTTCCCGGAGGTTGTCGGCGTCGCCCTTGCAGTACACCGAGAGGCTGCGCAGGTTCTCCGACCAGTAGGGCTGATCGCCGCTGGGGTACCCGAGGTAGGTGAAGAAGTCCCGGACGTCGTAGTTCTGCTTCATCGTCAACTCCATTAGAAAAGAGGTCAGTCCCGGCCGGCTTCATGGATCCGGCGGAGGAACGTCTTCAACTCCGGGGTGGCGGGCTGGTCGAAGATCTGCTCCGGGCGTCCCTCCTCCAGGATCGATCCCTGGTGGAGGAAGCAGATCTTGGAGGAGATCTCCCGGGCGAAGGACATCTCGTGGGTGGTCATCATCATGGTGATGCCGTCACCGGCCAGTTCGCGGACCAGGTTCAGCACCTCGATCACCAGCTCCGGGTCGAGCGCGGAGGTGATCTCGTCCAGCAGCAGTACCTCGGGACGCATCAGCATGGCGCGGGCGATGGCCACCCGCTGCTGCTGGCCGCCCGAGAGCTGGTCGGGGTAGGCGTCGGCCTTCTCCCGGAGCCCGACCCGCTCCAGCATCACCCGGGCGTCGGCCTCCGCACGCTCCTTGGAGGCGATGCCGGCCCTGACGGGGGTGAGGGTGCAGTTGCGCAGGACCGTCATGTGCGGGAAGAGGTTGTAGCTCTGGAAGACGATGCCCACCCGGCGGCGCAGCCCGACCAGGTCCACGCCCTCGCCCGAGATGACGTCCCCGGCGAGCGAGATGCGTCCGCCCTGGATCGGTTCGAGGCCGTTGACGCAGCGCAGCAGGGTGGATTTGCCGGAGCCCGAGGCCCCGATGAGGGTGACCACGTCGTGCCGGGCGACGGCGAGGTCCACCTCGTCGAGCACGGTGTGGTCACCGTATCTCTTGGTGACGCGGTCCAGCAGGACAAAGGGTTCTGTCATGGCTCAGACTCTCTTCAGCTTTGTGCCGGAGCGTGCCAGCAGGTAGTCGACGAAGCGGGTCTGCGGGATGGTGATGAGCACGAAGACGAAGCACACCGCGGTCACCGCGGAGAGGTTGAAGTCGTTCGCCGAGTAGATCTTGGCCTGGCTGAACGCGTCGATGATCCCGACGACGATCACCAGGGCGGTGTCCTTCTGCAGGCCGATGAACTGGCTCAGCATCGGCGCGGCGATGTTCCTGGCCATCTGCGGCAGGATCACGAACCGGTAGACGTCGGGCTGGGAGAGCCCCATGGACAGCGCCGCGGAGGTCTGCCCCTTGTTGATGGACTCGATGCCGGCCCGGTACAGCTCGGCGTTGTACGCGCTGTACGTCATGGCCAGCGCGACGATCGCGTAGACGATCGGGTCGCCCTTGCTGAGCACCGGTACGTCGGTGAGCGGGAGGCCGAAGCAGACCAGGTAGATCAGCACGACCGAGGGGATGCCGCGGAAGACGTCGATATAGGCGATGGACAGCGCGCGGACCGGCCAGAACCCCTTTCCGGGAAGCAGCCGTCCAACGGCCAGCAGCAGTCCGAAGAGCATGGCGAGCAGCTGGGCGCCGACCGCGATCTCGATGTTGACGACCAGCGCCCCGAAGATGTCGCCGAGGCTCTTGGTCATGTAGGAGACGTTGAAGAAGGTCTTCTGCACGGCGCCGTCGTTGGTGAAGACCAGAAGCCCCACCAGGGCGGCGACGGCGACGAACCCGGTCAGTCCCAGTGAGGAGACCGACGCGTCCCGCGACCGGGAGGCGGCGACCCGCGCCTCGGCGTACCGTCCCTCCTCCCACTCCCGCTCCGACTGCTTGCTGCGGCTGTAGGAGAGGAGGAAGGGCCCGCCCAGCACCAGCACCGGGAGCACGGCGCCGAGCAGCAGGTGCAGCGGCTGGGAGCGGGTGACCGCGGTGCCCGTGAACTGGTAGCACAGCACGGTCGCCAGCAGGGCGAGGACCGCGGCGGCGCCCAGATAACCGGAGGTGGCCAGCGGGGCGGCGGGCGTGGGCTCCGCGGCGGCGGTCTGCGATCCCGTGGCCCCGGCCTTTGTGCCGGGTGCTCTGGTGGCCATGGTCAGGCGCTCCAGTCGGACAGCCGGTGGGGATCGCCGCCGAGGATCGGGTTGAGCCACTTCTTCATGATCGCGTCGAGGGTGCCGTCCTTCTTCATGTCGGCGAGGATCTGGTCGACGACCTTCACGTTGGGGGAGCCCTTGGAGAAGAGCGCGGCCACATTGCCGCCGACCGGGTACTTGCCGATCACTTCGAGCTTGCCGCCCGAGTTCGCGGCCCTCGGCATGACGGTGGCGGTGTCGTTCAGTGCCGCGTCGACCTGGCCCGCCAGGACCGCGTTGAAGAGGTCGTCGTTGGAGTTGAAGACCCGCACCTGCTTGGGCTTGAGGGTGCTGTTCACGTAGTTCAGCTGCACCGACCCGGCGAGCACCCCGACCGTCGCGTTCTTGATCGAGGACTTGGTGAGAGCGGAGCCCTTCTTGACCAGGACGCCCGTCTCATAGGTGTTGTACGGGGTGGAGAAATCCACCGCCCGGCGCCGCTCGGGGGTGTCGTAGATGTCCCAGAGGGCGAAATCGAAGTTGGACGTCTTGGCGGTCACCAGCGCTTCGAAGGAGGCGTTGACGAGCTTGATCTTCTTGAGTCCGGCCCGGTTGGCGATCTCCGCGTCCAGGCAGTACATGTAGCCGCCGTTGACGGAGTCGAGCGTGTTCCCGCGGTAGCCGGCCGGGTAGGGGAGCGAGGCGGCCACGGTCAGCGCACCGCTTTCACGGGTCTCCATCCTGTGCACCGTCGGATTCTTCGTGACCGCGCAGTCCCCGAAGGGACGTCCCCCCTGCGCGCTCCCCGAACCCTGTGTGCTCGAGCAGCCGGTGAGGGCGAACAGCCCCGCGGCCACCGCGGCGGCGCTGCCGCGCCAAAGCGACTTCTTCACTAGAACCTCGTCTCGTGGGGCCGTTTCCGGCGACATCGGAGCAACCGACGCCAAGCCCCCGACGTCAGTGGAATTTCACTGACATGTCAGTGATGTGGGCGTGACGCTACCGAACATCACGCCAGCCTGACCAGACCCGAAGGGCGACTTTTTGCCTTGAGCGGGTACTTCGATCACACCAGTGGTGGCTCCGACGTGCTTCGTCTCTTTCACGCGGTGGCAGCGCGTGCTGCTCTCGTCGCGCCGGGCGGAGTGCTTGACTCCAGGGCAGCGCAGGGCGTTTGGTGACTACTCGTATCGAGGTGCGTCAATACGCAGGCGAGCAGGGCAGGATCCCCGTACCCCTGGTCCGGCGAGCTCGAGGCCGTCGTCCGTGAGAGCGTCGGACCGCTCGCCGCCGACGTGGACCGGGTCGACCGCAGCCTGATGTGGACGGGCCTGCGGCTCCTGGCGCGACGGTGACTTCCCCTTGTCGCGCACGTCATCCTCGGCGGGGTGCCGCTGCACGAAGGCGACAACTACATCGGCTGCTACGTCACTCTGCGGAGCAGGTCAGCGAGGTCGCGGCAGCCTCGGAACCACGTGACGGGCAGTGCCTGCGCGACTGCTTCGCCACGCTCACGTTCGACGCTGACCACGGCACCGGCCACGCGCAGGACATCGCCTACACCCGGACATTCCTGCCAGGACTGAAAAACTTCTGCCACACGGCAGCGCAGAACGACCGGGTGGCGATCTTCACGGTCGATCATTGACATCCTCGTCCCTGAACGGGGGCGATTCCCGCCTGCTGCGCCCATGTTCAGCGGCCCCGGTCAGCGTCGCGCGCCCGCGAGCGGCCAGTCGGCTGCGCCACACGCCCCCCGGCACCCGGGGGTATGACGGCGCGCTGGCCGGCCGACACCGCGTACGTCTACAGCGCCTCGCGGCTTCCATGGTGAGTTCCGGCGGTGAGCCGTTCTGGGCGACACGACGCATGGGGTCAGGCGCTGCCGGCCGACGAGCCGGCCGAGTTCGTCTTCGCCTGGAGGGGCCGCCGGGTGGCCTCGCTGACCGGACGGGCTGAAGCGCCTCCAGGCTGCGTACCCCTGCCCGTGAGCGTGTCCTCGATCAGCTCGACGGCCGGTCCCTGCCTGTTCTGGCCAGTTCGAAGCTGTGGTGAGAAAGCTCGGCCGGGTCAGGCGACGGAGGGGCGCGTCTCCGTCCAGTCGACCAGCAGTCTGCGTTCGGCGAACAGCCACCCGCCGTCCTGCTTGACGAGTTCGTCGAGATAGCGGATGGAGGCGATCATCAGCGTACGCTGCCCGTCCCCATCCACCGACAAGTGATAAGCCAGGCAATAGCTTTCAGCCGTTGCCCGGACTCCGTCCAGCGAAATCGTGCTCTGCCCGTTGAAGTGAGTGGTGGTTTCGTACGTGTTCAGATTGTCGAAGACCGGGGCCAGAGAGTCGCGGCCGTGCAGCTCCTGAGTCGGCTCAGCAGCCGTGGCGTCCATGAAAACGAGGAACCGGGTGTCGTCCGTGAAGAGCGCCAGCTGCCCCTTCGCGTCGCGGCGGTCCGCACAGTGGGCATAGGCGTCGATCAGTTCACGGATGGCCAGCCGGTCGGCGGCCTCCTGGGGTGAAAGAGCGGAATGGGAAGCCATGTCGTTCTCCCTCGGGTAAATACTTGACGAATGGGTAACAAAAGTCGCGCGGTGCGATGTTCTGGGCATGGGGAAGGGTGTGGCCGCGCGGCCACACCCTTCCCGTGGATCACGTGAACACCCCTGGCGCCGTGAGCCGTTGATCGCGGAACTCGCGGCGTCCCAGTCGTCTTGCGGGCAGCGTCAGCGGCTCCGTGGACGTGAGGATCGGCGGCCGGAGGCCAGCGCGTTCGGCGGGCAGGATCCGCCGGATCATGGGTTTGCGGTACCAGTGAAGTGGCGGTCGATCACCCCGTCTTCGTCGCTGTGGC
Source organism: Streptomyces sp. 6-11-2 (assembly GCF_006540305.1). Classification (GTDB taxonomy): domain Bacteria; phylum Actinomycetota; class Actinomycetes; order Streptomycetales; family Streptomycetaceae; genus Streptomyces. Next base: position 411,942 of record NZ_BJOR01000002.1, read on the forward strand.
TGCGCTCTCGCCGCCCAATCGGTTGATCTCCGGGCTGTACAGGATCCGCTGCTCGACTGCTCCGGGCCGGGTGACGGCGAGCATGGCGCGGCCGATGTGTTCGGTGGTTGTGGTGTGCCCGGGAGAGAGGCGGCGCAGCAGCGGGTAGAGCCAGGAGGTGAGGCCGTACAAGACCCGGTACGCCGGCGTCTTGGAGACTGCTCCGTGGAGGGGGCTGATATAGCCGGGGCGGAACATGTACGCGTCCATCGGCATGGCCAGTAGGGCGTTCTCGGTGCGGCCCTTGACGCGGGCCCACATGGTCCGGCCGCGTTCGCTGCTGTCGGTGCCCTCTCCTGAGACGTAGGTGAAGGTCAGTGCGGGGTTGGACGCGGAGACGGCACGTGCGGCGGCGAGGGCGTAGTCGTAGGTGATGCGGGTGTACTCGGCCTCGCTGCGGCTGGCGGAGGAGATGCCGAGACAGTAGAAGCAGGCGTCGTGACCGGCCAGTTGTCCGGAGATGGCGGACAGATCGGTGAAGTCCTGGTGGATGACTTCCCGCAGCTTGGGATGGCTGATGCCCAGCGGGCTGCGGACCACCACCAGCACACGTGTGACGGCGGGGTCGAGGAGACAGGCGCGCAGTACGCCCTGTCCGATCATGCCGGACGCGCCGAAGATGACGACTTTCACGGGCAGACTCCAGGTAGAGGGTGAAGGTTCAGGTCCGCGATACCGCGGTGGCGGTCGACGACGGTGGCGCGCCGGTGCTCACGGTCAAATCCGGCGCCCATGGCGGGCGTGAGCGGGGTGCTGCTCAGGGCAAGCACGGGCAGGAGGTCACGCAGTTCCCCAGCGGGCAGCGCATCGGAGGCGAGGTCGTCTCGATCCGCCCGCCCGCCAGGAAGCCACGGCGCGTCGTTCAGTTCAGTGGGGCGCTGGTCGGGTCTCAGCCGTTGAGCGTGCCCATGAACTCGGGCGCGTAGCGGTCGCCGATGACCACGCCGTGCGGGGCCACCGTCTCGATCGCGGAGAGGTCCTCGGCGGAGAGGGTCACATCGGTCGCGGCGATGTTCTCCTCCAGATAGCGGCGGCGCTTGGTGCCCGGGATGGCGACCGCGCCCTGATGCTGGACCCAGGCGAGGGCCAGTTGGGAGGGCGTGACGTCCTTGGCGGAGGCGATGCGGCGCACCTCGCGGACGACGTCGAGGTTGCGCTCGAAGTTCTCGCCCTGGAAGCGGGGGTCCGTCCGGCGCCAGTCGTCCTCGGCGAAGTCGTCGGGGCTGGTGATGGCGCCGGAGAGGAAGCCACGCCCCAGCGGGGAGTAGGCGACCAGCCCGATCCCCAGTTCGCGCAGGGTGTCGAGCACGCCATTGTGTTCGATGTCGCGTTGGAAGAGCGAGTACTCGGTCTGGACAGCGGTGAGCGGGTGCACGGCGTGGGCACGCCGGATCGTCTGGGCGGACGCCTCGCACACGCCGATGTGGCGGACCTTGCCCTCGGCGACCAGCTCGGCCAGCGTGCCCACGGTCTCCTCGATGGGCACCTTGGGGTCGATGCGGTGCAGGTAGTACAGGTCGACGTGGTCCGTGCCCAGGTGCCGCAGCGAACGATCGAGTGCCCGGCGCACGTACTCGGGCCGGCCGTTCAGGTCGAGCACGTTGCCTTCATCGGTGATCTCCACGCCGGTCTTGGTGGCGAGGACGGCCGCATCCCGGCGCCCGGCCAGCGCCTTGCCGAGAAGCCGCTCGTTGGCGAAGGGGCCGTAGCTCTCGGCGGTGTCCAGCAGGGTGACGCCCAGCTCCAGCGCGCGGTCGATCGTGGCCAGCGCCTCGGTCTCGTCGATGGCGCCGTAGAACACGCTCATCCCCATACAGCCGAGGCCCTGCATGCCGACGGTCAGTCCCAGGCGGCCCAGTGCGCGGTGTTCCATAAGAGTTCCTCCGACAGGTATCTAACTGGATAGATACATACCGTAGGGCGACTGCCCGCGGGTGTCAATAACTAGATAGTTACTTGCTAGGGTGGCGAACATGCCACGGAACTCCAGTGCCACCAAGGCCCGGCTGCTCGACGCCGCCTTCACCGAATTCGCCGCCTACGGCATCGCCGGCGCCCGAGTGGACCGGATCGCCGAGGCGGCGGGTGCGAACAAGCGGCTGATCTACGTCTACTTCGGCAACAAGGAACAGTTGTTCGACGAGGTGCTGCAACGGGCGATGACAGAGGGCGCCGAGTCGGTCCCGTTCGACGTCGAGGACCTGCCCGGATACGCCGGCGCGATCTTCGACCACCTCGTCGCCCGGCCGGACCTGATGCGCCTGCGACTGTGGAGGCTGCTGGAACGCCCCTCCGTCGCCGGACTCGAACCGCACGCTTTCCGACGCAAAACCGCGGAAGTGGCCGACGCGCAGCAGCGCGGCGATCTCGCCCCGGAGATACGGCCGGACGATCTCCTGACCATGGTCCTCGCCATGGCCCAGGCATGGTTCTGGGCCGCCGAGGACGTCGATCCCGGACAGGTCAGCCGGTCCTGGTCGCCGGAGCGACTGGCCCTGCACCGTTCGGCAGTCGTCGAGGCCGCCCGCCGGATCAGTCAGAGAACTGCTGAGGGCTCGTAACACGATCCGGTCGTTCGCCGGCAACGTCACCCAGTGCTCCGACCGGGAAGGTTCGCCGGGTTGCTGTCCCGGCTGTCCGGGGCGGACGCCGGGTCCGTGACGCAGCAGCCGTCGGCCGAGCAGCGCTGCGCGGGCCTCGACGGTCAGCCGCACGCATGCGGCCCGCGAGCGCGCCGAGGTGGCGTCGTCGGACAGCGGCACAGACCTCGACGTCGTCCTCATGGGCGGCGGCGCCACGATCGGCGCGGCGCTCGGCGCCGGCCTGGTCGACGTGCTGACGCTGCACCTCATGCCCGTCCTGCTGGGCGCAGGGACCACTGTTCCCCGGCGGAGCGCCGCGCACACTGGTGCGGCGAAGTGTGACCTCGACATCGACCGCGACGCACCTGACCTACTACGTTCTCTGACGACGTCGTTGCCGACCTGTACATCGCGTAGTCAACTGCGCCCCGGTGGGGCACCGTTCGTCGTGTGTTTCAGCAGTCACTCCTGACCATGTGCGACTCCGTTCACGGATCGATTCCTCGTGCACGCGGTGCCGGATGGATCGCCGGCTGATCCGCACCGACCCGCTCAACGTGTCATGCCGGGATCGGAGATGGTCTCCGAGTCGGGTGCCCGGTCGCCTTCTCTGGCGGGCCGAGCAGGTGGGCGGTCGGCTTCCTCGGTGGACACTGGCCGGCGGCTGCGTTGGACGGCAACCATGGCCGCGTCGTCGGCCAGGTGTCCACCGGCGTGGGCGAGCAAGTCGGTGCGCAGGTGATGGACCAGCACGGAGGGGCTGTGGTGGCCCCAGGAGCCGGCGCGCTCGGCCAGCGGGTAGAAGACGCCCCGGGCATCCCGTGCCTCGATCACCCCGTCGGTGTGCAGCAGCAGCGTGTCTCCGGGTTCGAGCGCGAAGGTGTCGACGCGGTAGCGGTGACCGGTCAGTGCGCCCAGTCCCAGCGGTGGCGCGGGGCAGGTGGCGTGCAGTGTGGAGACGTTCCGGCCGTGCAGCAGTACGGGTGGCGGATGCCCGCAGGTGACCATGTGCACCTGGGGCAGCGCGTCGGGGATGTCGAGGATGGCGGCGGTGATGAACGACTCCCCGGCCGCCCCCGACTCGGTGGAGTCGGTCAGGTTCCAGTACACGCTGTGGTCCAGGTAGGACGCGAGGTCGGGGAGGGTGGCCTGACGGTGTGCGCCTTCCCGGAAGGCTCCCAGCAGCAAAGCGGCGTCGCTGATCGCGGTCAGGCCCTTGCCCATCACATCGCCGATGATCAGCCGGGTACCCGTGGGAGTGCGGGCGGCCGCGTACAGGTCGCCGCCGATCAGGGACTCCTGCTGCGCCGCCATGTACACCGATCCCACCCGCAGCGGACCGATCCGCCGCGGCAGCGGCCGCAGCACCACCCGCTGCGTGGCCTCCGACACCATCCGCACCAGCGCCAGCTCACGGGCGTGCCGCTCGCGCAGATATCGGAAGACGGTCACGATCACCGACACCACCAGCAGGGCGATGAACTGGGAGCCGAAGGACATCGTGCCGCCCAGCAGGTGGCCGCTCTGAAGACCGATGACGAGCATGCCCACCACAGTCAGAGCGGCAATCGCCCCGGTGACGAGGGTGGAGGCGAAGGACGCAGCGAGCGCGGGCGCCACGATCAGTAGCGACGGGCCCAGCGGCAAACCATGTGGGGCCAGTACGTCGACCAGCACGATCGCCACGATCAAGCCCAGCGGAAGCGCCAGCAGAGCGTCACCGGCCTGCCGTGAGCGAGGGCGGTGTGAAAACCGCTGCCGCAGGCGCATATTTTCTACTTACACCCTCCCGGGCGGCACCGCAGGTGCATGCAGCACCCACGGACCCGGGTGACCGTTCCCGGACGGCCGGTTTCAACCTGCTCGGCGGCCGCGTCGCCGAGTTGCTGGGCAGGCGGCGGATGTTCCTCACCCGGCTGGGCTTCTTGTCGCGGCAGCGATGGAGGGAACCCGCCGCGGCGGCCGTCGGCGAGCTCGTGTGGAGACGGTCGCGACCAGGTCCTGGGTCGGGCATCGTGCCGGTCTCACTGCACGGGGGCCGCGTCGGCCAGGAGGGAGCCGGCGCCGTCCGGCGTGCCGGGGAGGGCCTGTTCGGTCCAGATGATCTTGCCGCGGGGGGTGTAGCGGGTTCCCCAGCGCTGGGCGAATCGGGCCACGAGGAACAGGCCGCGTCCGCCCTCGTCGGTGGCGGTGGCCCTGCGCAGGCGGGGAGAGGTGCTGCTGCCGTCGGCAACCTCGCAGATCAGGGTGCGGTCGCGCAGCAGGCGCAGGCGGATGGGCTCGGTTCCGTAGCGGATCGCGTTGGTGATCAGTTCGCTGATGATCAACTCGGTGGTGAAGGCGATCTCCTCCAGGCCCCACACCTCGAGCCGGCGGCCGGCACCGTCGCGGACACGGCGGACGGCCGCGGGGTCCCGTGGTACGTCCCAGGCCGCGACCTTGGTGGGGTGGAGCAGGCGGGCGCGGGCTACCAGCAGGGCGATGTCGTCGCGGGGGTGGTCCGGTCGCAGGGCGTCGAAGACTGCCTGGCAGGTGTGCTCCGGATCGCGGGCCGGGGTGTGCGCGGGTTCGGTGAGGGCCTGCCGCAGCAGGGCGAGGCCGGTGTCGATGTCCCGTTCACGTGTCGCGATCAGGCCGTCGGTGAACAGCACCAGGCTGGACCCTTCCGGCAGCCGCAGTTCGACGGTTTCAACGGGCAGGCTGCCGCCCAGGCCCAGGCCCAGGGGCGGGGAGCCCGGTATGTCGGGGAGGACGACCGTGCCGTCCGGAAGGACCAGGGCGGGTCCCGGATGGCCGGCCCTGGCCAGGGCGACCTGTTGGTCCACCGGGTCGTAGATGGCGTAGAGACACGTGGCCCCGGTGACGTCCTGCTCACCCTCTGGCCCGTCCTGGTCGATCCGGGTGACCAGCTCGTCGAGACTGCCGAGCAGCTCGTCGGGGGGCAGGTCGAGGGCCGAGAAGTTGTGCACCGCGGTGCGCAGGCGCCCCATGGTGGCGGCGGCGTGCAGGCCGTGGCCGACGACGTCACCGACCACCAGGGCCACGCGGGCTCCGGACAGGGGGATGACGTCGAACCAGTCGCCGCCCACCCCGGCCTGGGCGGGCAGGTAGCGGTGGGCGACCTCCAGCGCGTTCTGCTCGGGCAGAACGCGGGGGAGCAGGCTGCGCTGCAAGGCGACGGCCACGATGTGTTCGCGCGTGTAGCGGCGGGCGTTGTCGATGCATACCGCGGCGCGAGCGGCCAGCTCCTCGGTGACCGGGAGATCTTCTTCCTCGAACCGGCCGCTGTGCTCCGAGCGCCAGAAGGTGACCAGGCCCAGCACCACGCCGCGGGCCTTGAGCGGCACGCTGATCAGCGAACGGAGCCCCAGGTCGGGCACCAGACGGGCAAGCTCCGGTACCCGCGCGACCCAACTGGGGGAGACGGTCAGATCCCGCTCCAGCACCGCGTGCCCGCCGGCCAGGGCCATCGCCATCGGGGTGGCCGCGTCCCGGACGACGCGCTCGCCGGCCGCGGGCAACGGAGGTTCCTGCCTCACGCCGCGGCACGCGATGCGGAGCAAACCCGCCGTGTCCCCGGGCTCGGCGCCGTGCAGCACGGGCTCCAGCAGCTCGACGGTGGCGTAGTCGGCGAAGCGGGAAGTCGCGACCTCGGCGACCTCCTCCGCGGTGCGCTTCACGTCCAGGGTGGTGCCTATCCGCATGCCCGCCTCGTACAGCAGCCGCAGCCGCTGCTGGGCCCGCTCGGCCGAGCCCGCGAGCGCCCGCAACTCGGTGGCGTCCCGCAGCGTCACCGCACAGCCCGCCTGTCCGCCGTAGGGAGCGGTGGGCCTCACGTTCACGGCCAGCAGCCGTTCCCCCGCGAAGTGCATCTGGTCGGTGACCGGACGGTCCGCCGTCAGCAGGTCGACCATGCCCGCATCCAGGCCCAGGGCGGCGATGGGGCGCCGCTCCACGTCCGGGGGCAGATCCAGCAGCCGCCGGGCCTCGTCGTTGGCCAGCATCAGCCGCCCGTCTCCGGCGGTGATCAGCACGCCTTCCCGGACGGCGTGCAGCACGGCGTCGTGGTGCTCGTACATGCGGGTCACCTCCGCCGGGCCGAGGCCGTGAGTCTGCCGGCGCAGCCGTCGGCTCACCAGCGCCGATCCGCCCGTACCCAGGGCGAGCGCGACGGCGGCCGCCCCCAGTACCACCGGCACCTGCCGCTTCACGACCGCGTTCACGCGCTGGACGGTGATCGCGACGGACACCGCACCGACGATCTTCCCGTCCGCCCGGATGACGGGCACGCCCGAGTCCACGGCCGGGCCGCGGGAGGTGGTGAAGGTTCTCGTGACGGTGAGGCCCTGGACCGTTTGCTGCTGATACGGGCCGATGACGCGCTTCCCGATCAAGGAGGGATCGGGGTGGGTGATACGGATTCCGTCGCGGTCGAAGACGACGACGAAGGCGACGCCGGTCTGCTTACGTACCTGCTCGGCACGCGGCTGCAGGATCGCGGTGGGATTGCGACCGGTCAGCGCCCGCGCCGTCCCCGGTGCGCTCGCGAACGTGTGGGCGACCGCCAGTGTGCGAGCACGGGCGTCCTGCAGGCTGTCGCGCTGGGCCTGGAGCACCAAGGCCGCGACCGCGGCAATGACCAGGGCGGCCACGACCGCCGCCTGCAGCAGGAACACCTGCCCGGCGACGCTGCGCCCAAGCCCCCGTACGCGCGACCACCAGGACGGGGCGCGGCGGGGAGATTCCCGGGGGCACTCGTGATGGGCGAGCTCAGGGCCGGGGATTGAGGAACACGTGTGCCGTCGGCGCAGTGACCATGGCCATGAGACCGGCAATAGCCTGGAAAGTCCCACCACTCTTCTTTTCTAGCATCGCGTGGCTCCGGAGCCCGGATTCCGGCGCGAGAGGCGAACTGTGCTCCGGGAGCACAGGAGAAAAGGGCTCGACAGCGATGGAGCGCAGGCTGTGAGGGGTCTCGATGGCACCGCCATAACGGCCTCCCGCATCCACTAGGAACGGGTACAGCGGCCGGTCGGCCGGTCGGCGGGTGGGCGGCACTGGAGGGGGAAGTCGGCGGCGCTCGTGCTCAGGTAGCGGCCGATGCACGCGTTGGCCGTGGTTCTGCCGCGCGCGGCGCAGAAGGCCAGTGCGGAGCGTCCGTCGGTGAAGGGGCCCGGAACGTAGATCACCCAGTAGCCCGGGCGCAATGACGCATAGGAGTCGCTGCGGAGCACCTCCGCTTCGGGCACCGACCGCCGAATCGTGGCGAGCCGTTTGTCACGGTCGGCGATGCCCGCGCTGACGGGATCGGAGTAGAGCTGGGCGACCCAGCGGCCGTCAGGCAGGGGAGGCTGTTCGGCCGGGGCGGCCGAATGCGTCGCTTCAGCGGTTGGCCGTCCCGTCGGATCCGTCGTCGCGCCCGATGTTGCGTCCTTCGTCGGGGCCGGCGATGCCCCGGCAGTCCGCTCGGGCGGGGAACTCGCCGCAGTGGTCGCCGGCCGCGTGGACGCCGTGCTCGGCGAGGTGCCCACCGCACTGTTCGCCCCGTCGTTCCCCGGACCGCGAAGTGTCAGCACCAGCGCGGTCGTCACGGCCGCGGCGGCCGCCAGCACCGCCGCGGCCACCGCGATGACGGCCGGCTTCCGGTTCCGCGGAAGGCCGGGCGCGAGGGCGGATCTCGGGGTGTCCACCTGGGTGGGCGGATACCCGGGAGGAAGCGCCGGGGCCGGCGGCACCGACGCGGTGAGCGTCGGCTGCTCCCAGTGAGGGGCCGAGCCGGACTCCACCCGCGCGAGCATCGCGTCCAGCCGCTCGGCGTGCGGGCGGGCCGCCGGGTCGCGTACCAGCAGAGCCCGGAGCACGGGGGCAAGGGCGCCGGAGCGCACCGGCGGCGGCACGGGTTCTTCGAGCACCGCGGCGAGGGTGGCGAGTGTCGTGGCACGCCGCAGTGGGCTGACGCCCTCGACGCTCACATACAGCAGCAGGCCGAGCGACCACAGGTCGGACGCGGGGTCGTCGTCGCGGCCGCGGATGCGCTCAGGAGCGATGTACTCGGGCGATCCGACGAGTTCGTCCGTCGCCGTCAGCGAGGTCGAGCCCCGCATCCCCGCGATGCCGAAGTCGGTGAGCACGGCCGTTCCGTCGGCGCGCAGCAGAACGTTGGCGGGTTTGACGTCCCGGTGGTGGATGCCGACCGCATGGGCGGCCCGCAACGCGGACAGCACCTGACGTGCCAGGCCGGCCGCCTCCACGGGCGTCAGCGGGCCGGCCGAGAGCCGTTCCTGGAGGGAGGGCCCGGGCACCAGCTCCATCACGAGCCACGGGTGGGGATCCGTATCGACGATGTGATGGATGGTCACGACGTTCGGGTGATGGAGCCGGGCCAGCGCCCGCGCTTCGCGCAGCACGCGCTCACGCGAGACGTCCGACACCTCCGCGTCCGACCGCACGGCCTTGAGCGCGACCTCCCGTTGCAGCACCGAGTCCCTCGCCCGCCACACCGTCCCCATTCCGCCGCTGCCGAGCTGTTCGATCAGCTGGAAGCGTCCGTCCACCAGGTCTCCCCCTGCACCCATGCGCATCAGGTTAGGGACTGTGCGAGATTACGGAAGGCGGTTGTACCCGGTATCACGCCGAGGCCCGGCAGTAGGCATCGTCCGGGTCGTTCGCGGTGTGGGAGCTCTGCTCCCGCACGCACCTGGCTGATAAGAGCGGATGTGACCGAACGGACCGGCCTCCGGCACGTCCCTTCAAGGACGTGCCGGAGGCCGGTCGGATCGCCGTCGCTCCTGTCGGTGGGCGTCGGCGGTGGTTGCGGGGTCAGCGGCGGCAGTCCCGGTGGGCGGGCTGCCAGACGCGGGTCCAGTAGCCGGCGTGCCTGGCGCGGTGGTGCCGGTCCTGGTATCCCGGGTGCCACAGCCGTGCCCAGTGGCCCGGCGCCTCCACGCAGTGGCGCGATGGCGCCGGCGGCTGGTGGTGTTGCGGCGCGGCCGACGCGGTGCCGACCGTGCCGACGACCGCGCCCGCGGCCAGGGCCACCGCCGCTGCACCCAGGGCCGCAGCCCTCTTCAACCCGTTGATCATGTTCAGGCCTCTCTGTACGAGTCGGGGCTGACGCCCCGTCACTTCCCGGACCGCTTCGGCCGGGAACGCACCGATCCTCCACTTCGCGACACCCCCGAAATGCCGAAAAACACTGTCTATTGCGAAATGCAAATGGATTTCTCATGTGGCTCAAATGTTCATATATGTGTGTCAGGTGTAGCGCGTCATGAGCCGACTTCAGGGCGATCAGCGTGCGCCCGTATGCCCGCGGGAGCCCTCGCGTGCGCGTCATGGAGGCCAGGGCGCGACCTTTCTCGGGCCGTGGGCTTGATCAGGTCGAGCGTGTGATCGGGACGTGAGCGAGAGCGCCGTGGCGCCCGTCAGGTGCGGCTCGGTGCCGGTTCCGGCTTGGCGAGAGGCGCCGCCGCGCGACGGGGGAGCAGCAGCGGCGTGGCCAGCAGGAGCGCGCCGGCCAGGCCGATGGCTGTGCGCGGGCCGAGGAGGCCGCCCAGCACACCCCATGCGGCTGTCAGGAGCGCGGTTGTGGCTTTGGTCGTTACCGTCCAGGCGGTCAGTGTGCGGGTGACCCGGTCGGTCGTGGTGCGTTCGAGGCGGTAGGTGGCGGAGACCGGGTTGAAGACTCCGCAGCAGAAGATGAGCCCGAGTTCGATGCCCATCACCAGCAGCAGCCCTGCGGTGCCCGGCCCCAGGAAGGCCAGGCCGAGGGGCCAGAGTGCGCGCAGCGTTCCGGTCACGACCAGGACTTGGTGTTGTCCGTACCGGGTGACGAGTGGTCGGGCCAGCCGTGAACCGAGCAGTCCACCGATCGAGGGTGCGGCGAAGGCGAGGCCGTACTGCCACGGCGCGAACCCGAGTCGGCCGAGCATCAGGACGGCCAGCAGCGGCTGGGCGGCCATCACCAGGGCGTTGAACAAGGCGGTGTTGAAGAACAGCGGGCGCAGCGTGGCGTCGGCGAGGATGTACCGCCAGCCGTCGAGCAGGTCCCCGGCCCGCATGCGCGCGGTCTCCCGGCGTTCGGGCCGCGGCTCGTGCCCGCCCATCGCGCGGATGCCCAGGGCCGAGAGCAGGTAGCTGACCGCGTCGGCCACCACCGTCGCCACCGGGCCGAGGAGCCCGATCGCGGCGCCGCCCAGCGGCGGTCCGATGATCGTGGTCGTCCAGGACGTGGACTCGAATCGGGCGTTGGCGATGAGCAGGTCCTCGGCCGGCAGCAGCGTCTTCAGGTACGCGCCGGAGGCGGCGCGGAAGGTGATGTCGGCCGCCGCGACGACGACCGAGACCAGCAGGAGCTGAAGGAAGGTGAGCACGCCGAACACGAACGCGGTGGGGATCGTCAGCAGCGCTGCGAACCGGACCAGGTCCGTCGCGATCAGCACCGGCCGCTTGCGGCGGAACTCCACCCACGGGCCGAGCGGCACCGCCACGGCCGCGCCCACCGCGGTCCCCACGGAGGAAAGCGCGGCGACTTCTGCCGGTCCGGCGTGCAGCACCCGGATGGCGATCAGCGGGAACGCGCCGAAGGCGAGCCACGTGCCGAGCGCGCTGGTCCCGTACGCTCCCCAGAGCCACCCGAACCGTCGGCCCAACCGGTGCCCGTTCCTCATGCCCGACGCCCCTCGTCACTCACCCGCACAATCGATCCGCGATCGGAAGTATCAAAGCGAGCACCATGCCCGGGGATCAAACAACCACAGGACGACCCAGCCACAACCAGCGGTTGTGACCACGGGGTGTCGCCATGGACCTCGGCGCCGTCCGGACCTTCATCGTCGCCGCCGACGCGGGCCCGCGGCTCGTGGGGCAGGCTGAACGCCGTCGATCATCGATGTTCACCTGAATCCTCGACATTCACGTCACCCACAAGACGCCCGCCAGCAAGCAGTGGCCGGGTCGGTCGGGAACAGGTGCGGCCACCGCGTGATCATCGGGGCTGTGCGGACTCTAGAAGATCGTGCGGTCGCGGGTACGGCCCGCGGACGGTGTGAGGCCACCGTGGTCACACAGCGCGCAGGGCCGGCGTGCCGTCCGGCCGCCCGCGGTCGGCGCCGGCAGCAGCGCCGCCAGCCTCGCGTACGTCCCATTACGGGCCAGGAGTTCCGTGTGCGTGCCCGCTTCCACCAGGCGCCCGGACTCCACCACCAGGATGCGGTCCGCGTCCGCCGCCAGACTCAGATCGTGCGTGATCATGATCGTCGTACGGCCTGCCATCAGACGGCGCAGTGGCTGGACGACCCGGCGTGCGGCCAGGCCGTCCAGACCGGCCGTGGGTTCGTCCAGGATCAGGACCGGGGCGGAGCGCAGCATCGCGCGGGCGATCGCGATGCGCTGGAGCTGTCCGCCGGACAGGGCCGCCGTGCCGGGGGCGATGTGCGTGTCGTAGCCGTCGGGGAGCGCGGCGATGAAGTCGTGCGCCGCCGCGTCGCCGGCCGCGCGTTCGATCTCCTCGCGGCTCGCACCGCGCCGCCCGGCCTCGATGTTCTCGCGGATCGTGCCGCTGAGGACCAGGGTCTGCTGGGGCAGCAGGGTCACGTTCTCGCGCAGGAACTCCAGCGGCAGGTCCGTCAGCGGGACGCCGTCCAGGCGGATCACGCCCGCCGTGGGGTCGTAGAAGCGGGTGAGGAGTGTGGAGAGCGTGGACTTGCCCGCGCCGCTCGGGCCCGTGACCAGGACCAGTTCGCCGGGGCTCGCGGCGAACGTGATGTCCCGCAGGGACGCGTGCTCCGCACCCGGGTAGCGGAAGGACACCTCGTGGGAGGTGACCCGGCCGCGCACCGGCCAGGGGGCGACGGGCCGGGCCGGGTCGGTCACCGCCGGCTCGGCGTCGAGGATCTCGTTCAGGCGTTCGGCACCCGCGGTGGCGGCGGTCAGGGTCAGACCCAGCTGGCCGAGGCTGCGGAGCGGCGGGTAGAGGTAGCCGAGGAAGGCGGCGAAGGCCAGCAACTGGCCCAACGTCATACGGCTTTGGGAAATCTCCCACGCCCCGAGCCCGATCACCGCGAGTACGCACAGCGTCTCGACGACCTCGACGAACTGTGCGTACATCTCGCTCGCCCGCGCGCCCCGGACGGATGCCCGCATCCACGCGCGCGCCTCGTGTTCGAGTCTTTCCTCCTCCGCCCGCCTGCGGTTGTACGCCTGGGTGAGGACGACATTGCCGAGGGACTCCTCGACGACCGAGGTGATCGCGCCGTCGGCGGCCCGCTCGTCCTGGGACGCCTCCTTGATGCGGCCGGAGAAGCGGCGCGCCGTGAGGAGGAACAGCGGCGCCAGGAGAAACGTGGCGAGGGCCAGGTCCCAACGCAGCCAGAACGCCGCCGTCGCGTAGAAGACCGCGGAGAAACCGGCGGAGACCGTGCCGACGAGCCCCGACACGACCATCTGTTCGATGGCCTCGACGTCGCCGGTCAGGCGTGCCAGCAGATCGCCCTGGCGGTGTCGCTGGAAGAAGTGCGGCGGCAGGTCCTGGACGTGGCGGAAGACCTTCGCCCGCAGGCGCAGGACGAATCTCTCCGCCGTCCGGACGGCGAGCGAGTTGCCCAGGTAGCCGACGAGCGCGCCCAGCGCGGCAGCACCCAGCCAGGCCGCGGCCGGCCCCCAGAAGGCGGCGAGCGAACCCGCCTTCAGGGCGTGGTCGGTGAGCTGGGCGAAGAGCAGGATCGACGCGGTCTCGGCCAGCGCGGACACGATCACGCACACGATGATCAGCGCCAGCCATCTGCGGTCGCCGCGGGTCAGCGGCCAGAACCGGGCGAACGCGTCCTTGACGTCGCGCATGTCGGCATCAGCTCCTCTTCGGCTCTTGGGGTTCTCGTCATTCGGTCGCCGGTGACATGGCCGAGGCGGGGCCCCGGAGGTGTTCCGGTGACCCCGCCTCGTGGCGAGTCGTCAGCGCTGGTGGCCGACCGGTCGGCACCACTCGTGCTTCTTCCGGGTGTCCCCCTTGGGGGCGTGCTTCCTCGGGGCCGGCTTCTCGGTCCTCTTGATGGGGGCGATCTTGTGGAAGCTCATGGGATTCTCCCTCTTCGGTGAATGGTCGGACAGCGTCCGGGAGTGAATTTCTTGCCGACCGCTCACCAGGTGTGAACTGAATTCATGACACCGGCGCCGGTCGGTTTTCCCGGTCAGGTTCGACCCGGCGGGCCGGGCGCCCTGCGCAGGTGGCTCAGCGCTGGTGCTCGCGGCCGATGGGGCACTTCCGCGCGTGCTTCTTCGGGGCAGGCTTCCTGGGCTCCGGGACGGGCTTGCGGTGCTTCCTGACCGGGACGATCTTGTGGAAGCTCATGGGCTTCTCCTCACTTGCCTGCGGGTGGATTCCCTCTGCCGTAAGCGGTGTTCGCTTTCGACATGGAAGACATTACGGGATCCCCGGGCCGGGAAAGGGCAATTCGTATGAGACCCCGATGAAATGCACCTGAATCAATTTTCAGGAGATTCGTGGAACCGGGGCGCTGCTCACACAGAATTTATTATGGGCCTCACCTGGAACTTACCGGGGGAATTTTTTTGATCCGAGAAGATTCATGTCGGTCGGAGCCGCGGAGGACTGGTGGGCGAAATGGCCGGCCGGCGGACGGGGCGCACTGCTGTCCCGGTCCCTGTTCTGTCACGCGCCCCAGAGCGTGACGTACACCGGGGGCCGGAACCGGGAGGGCGGGACACCCACGCCGGGCGCGCGCATGATGCGGGTCGCCGCGGGCGTGTGCAGGAAGTGCAGGAACGCGTCGGTGGCCGGGGAGCGACGCTCGGCCCGCAGGGCGGTGGCGTGCCAGATGGCGTCCGACGGCGTGGCCGGGGTCTCCAGCACGCGCAGCTCGTCACGCCGGATGCGGGGCGACACCAGATGGGCCAACGCCGGTGCCACCCCCGCGCCCTCGGCGGCAGCCGCCCAGGTCGCGGCCTGGTTGGGGAACACCCACACGTGCCCTTCGGCCACTCCGAGCCGACGCAGCAGCCGCCCGGAGTCCGCGTCCGGATCGGTCCCGGAGGAATCGACCAGCCACGACCACCGCGGTGGCGGACCGGGCGGCCGCGGCGACCTGGCACCGATCACCACGACCAGCTGGGTGCGGAACAGCGGCTCGCTGACCAGTTCGCCCCCATGGCCGGCGCCGAGATACGGCCCGAGCGCGACGTCGACCAGCCGGTTCTCGACCAGCACCCGTATCTCGTTGCCGGCGGCCACCCCGAAGGAGGTCTCCGTCCTGTGCCCTGAGCGGCCGGCGAAAGCCTCCACGAGCGAGGGGAGCACGAACTCGGCCAGCGTGCTCGTGGCGACGACCCGCAGCTCGTCGGGTGCACCCCGTGCCGCCCGTACCGCCGCCTCGGCGTCCGCGTTCAGCGCGACCATCTGCGACGCGACCGGCAGCAGCCGCGCGCCCGCGGGCGTCAGACGCATCCCGCCGCCGCCGGTGCGCCGGATGAGCGGATCGCTGTAGTGGGTGCGCAGCGCGGTGAGCGCCTGCGATACGGCGGACTCGCTCACGCCCAGGGCTCGCGCCGCGGCGCCGACCGAACCGAGCCGGGCGACCAGCACGAAGGTGCTGAGCTGTGTGACGGTCACTACCCGATTTTCCTGCGTTCGGACGGATAAGTGAATGCTTATCGACCCATTGCCCGGCCGGTGCGGAAGAGCGCAGCCTGAAGGGCACAGCGTTTCAGGAGGGCCCGATGCAGGTTCCAGCTGCCTTCCAGTACGAGACGGCAACCAGCGTTGAGCACGCGATCGAGCTGCTCACACGCTACGGCCCCGAGGCCCGGGTGGTGGCGGGCGGACACAGCCTGCTGCCGATGATGAAGCTGCGGCTGGCGCAGCCCGAAGCCCTGATCGACATCAACGGCCTCGGCGAGCTGGCGCTGATCCGGGTGGACGGGCACGACCTGGCCGTCGGAGCGATGGTCCGCCACGCGGAGCTGCTCGCCTCGCCGGTCGTCGGCGAGCACTTCCCCATCCTGCGGGACGCGGAACGGGTCATCGCCGATCCGCTCGTACGCAACCGCGGCACCGTGGGCGGCTCGCTGTGCCAGGCGGATCCGTCGGAGGACCTGTCCGCGGCGTTCTCGGCACTGCGGGCGGCTCTTGTCGTTCAGGGCCCCGGCGGCAGGCGCACCATCGGGATCAGGGAGTTCTTCCTCGGTCCGTACGAGACCGCACTGACCGAAGCGGAGCTGCTGGTGGAGATCCGAGTGCCCATCCGTTCGCACGCCAGCGCCTACCGCAAGGTCGAGCGCCGGGTCGGCGACTGGGCGGTCGTCGCCGCGGGAGCGGTGCTGGAGATCACCGACGGGGTCGTCACCGAGGCCGGGATCGGGCTGACCGCGGTGGGTGCCCCCCGGTTCGTGTCCGAGCAGGCCGAGGACTTCCTGCGCGGCGGACGGCCGGACGACGAGAGCTTCGCGCAGGCAGGCCGGACCGCCGCGCAGGAGTGCAGGCCGACGGCGGACCAGCGCGGCCCGGTCGACTACAAGCGGCATCTGGCCGGGGAGCTCACCACGCGGGCGCTGCGCGTCGCCGCCGCACGTGCCCGGGGGCAGGAGGCGTGACATGCGGATCACCGTGAACGTGAACGGCGAGCAGCACACGAGGGACGTGGAGCCCAGGCTGCTGCTCGTGCACTTCCTGCGCGACGAACTCGGACTCACCGGCACCCACTGGGGCTGTGACACCTCCAACTGCGGGGTGTGCGCCGTCTGGCTGGACGGGACGCCGGTCAAGTCCTGCACGGTGCTCGCGGTGATGGCCGACGGCCATGAGGTGCGGACCGTCGAAGGACTGGCGCACGGGACCGAACTCGACCCGGTGCAACAGGGATTCATCGCCTGCCACGGGCTGCAGTGCGGCTTCTGCACGCCGGGGATGATGATGACCGCCCGCTGGCTGCTCGACCACAACGCGGACCCGTCCGAGGAGGACATCCGGGAGGCCATCTCCGGACAGATGTGCCGCTGCACCGGTTACGAGAACATCGTGCGTTCCATCCGCTGGGCTGCCGAGCACGGAGGCGGGGCGCGGACCGCGGACACGGCCACCGAGGCGGCGCCCGGCCGCGAGGAGGTGCGGGCATGACGACCACCGAGGAACGGCCGGTCGGTTTCGGGCGGATGCCCCGCAAGGAGGATGCGCGGTTCGTCCGCGGCCACGGGACCTACGTCGACGACGTACGGCTGCCCGGGATGCTGCACGGCGCGATCCTGCGCAGCCCGCTGGCGCACGCCCGGATCGTGTCTGTCGACACCAGCGCCGCCGAAGCGCATCCGAAGGTCAAGGCCGTGATCACGGGGGAGACCCTGGCCGGTCTCGGGCTGGCCTGGATGCCCACGCTCTCGTACGACACGCAGGCGGTGCTCGCCACCGACAAGGTGCGCTTCCAGGGCCAGGAGGTCGCCTTCGTCGTCGCCGAGGACCGCTATGCCGCCCGGGACGCCCTCGAGCTGATCGACGTGGAGTACGAACCGCTCCCCGTGGTCGTCGACGCCCGCCGGGCGCTCGACCCGGACGCGCCGGTGATCCGCGACGACAAGGACCAGCAGACGGACAACCACATCTTCGACTGGTCGGCGGGCGACAAGGAGCGAACCGACGAGGTCTTCGCGGCGGCCGGAGTCGTGGTGGAGGAGGACATGCTCTACCCGCGGGTGCACCCGGCGCCGCTGGAGACCTGCGGCACCGTGGCGGACATGGACGCCATCACCGGGAAGCTGACGGTGTGGTCCACCACCCAGGCCCCACATGCCCACCGCACGATCTACGCGATGGTGGCGGGCATCCCTGAGCACAAGATCCGGATCATCTCCCCGGACATCGGGGGCGGCTTCGGCAACAAGGTCGGCATCTACCCCGGTTACGTGTGCGCGGTCGTCGGCTCGATCGTCACCGGCAAGCCGGTGAAGTGGGTGGAGGACCGCTCGGAGAACCTGATGAGCACCTCCTTCGCCCGTGACTACCACATGCACGGCGAGATCGCGGCGACGAAGGACGGGAAGATCCTGGGCCTGCGCGTCCATGTCATCGCCGATCACGGCGCGTTCAACGCCACCGCACAGCCGAGCCAGTTCCCGGCCGGATTCTTCGGTGTCTTCACGGGCTCGTACGACCTGGCCGCCGCGCACTGCGCCGTGACCGGCGTCTACACCAACAAGGCCCCCGGCGGCGTCGCCTACGCCTGCTCGTTCCGCGTCACCGAAGCCGTGTACCTGGTCGAGCGGATGGTCGACGTGCTCGCGGACCGGCTCGGCACGGACCCGGCCGAGCTGCGGATGCGCAACCTGCTGCGGCCCGGGCAGTTCCCCTACCGGACGCAGACGGGATGGGAGTACGACTCCGGCGACTACCCGCGCGCCCTGCGGCTGGCCATGGACATCGCGCACTACGAGGACCTGCGCCGGGAGCAGACCGAAAAACGCCGGCGCGGCGAGCTGATGGGCATCGGGGTCAGCTTCTTCACCGAGGCTGTCGGCGCGGGCCCGCGCAAGCACATGGACATCCTGGGACTGGGCATGGCCGACGGCGCCGAGCTGCGGGTCCACCCGACCGGCAAGGCCGTCCTGCGCATCTCCGTGCAGACCCAGGGGCAGGGCCACGAGACGACGTTCGCGCAGATCGTCGCCGAGGAACTGGGCATCCCGCCCGAGGACGTCGAGGTGGTGCACGGCGACACCGACCAGACCCCGTTCGGGCTCGGCACCTACGGATCCCGCTCGACTCCGGTGTCCGGAGCCGCGGCCGCGTTGGTCGCCCGCAAGGTACGCGAACGCGCGAAGATCGTCGCCTCCGCGATGCTCGAAGTGAACCCGGACGACCTGGAATGGGAGAAGGGCCGCTGGTACGTCACGGGCGACCCCGACCAAGGACGGACCATGGCCGAGATCGCGCTCGCCGCACACTCCACCCTGGAACTCCCGGAGGGTGTCGAGGGCCACTTGGACGCGACCTGCGTCTACAACCCGCCGAACCTGACCTTCCCGTTCGGCGCATACATATGCGTCGTCGACGTGGACGCGGACACCGGCCAGGTGAAGGTCCGCCGGTTCATCGCCGTGGACGACTGCGGCAACCGGATCAACCCCATGATCGTCGAAGGTCAGGTGCACGGCGGACTCGCCGACGGCCTCGGCATGGCGCTCATGCAGGTGATCGCCTTCGACGAGGACGGCAACTGCCTCGGCGGGTCGTTCATGGACTACCTCCTGCCCACCTCGGTCGAATGCCCCTCGTGGGAGCTCGGCGAGACCGTCACCCCCTCCCCGCACCACCCCGTCGGGGCGAAGGGCGTCGGCGAGTCCGCCACGGTGGGCTCGCCCGCCGCGGTGGTCAACGCCGTGGTCGACGCGCTGAAGCCGCTTGGCGTGCGCCACGTCGACATGCCGCTGACGCCCGCCGCGGTGTGGCGGGCCGCCCAGGGCCGGCCGCTGCGCACCGACATGGCCATCACCTGAGGCCCCGTGATGACGAACACCGAACTGCTGACCCGCGCGGACGAACTCCGGCACGGCCGGACCCCATTCGTCCTGGCCACCGTCGTCCACGTGGAACGGCCCACGAGCGCCAAACCCGGGGACAGCGCACTCGTGCTGCCCGACGGCACCGTCGAGGGCTTCGTGGGCGGCAGCTGCGCCGAGACGACGGTGCAACTGCAGGGCCTGCGCGTACTGCGGACCGGCGAGTCGCTGCTGCTGAGAATCACGCCCGGCGCGGACACCGGCACCGAAGGCCCGCAGGAGCCCGCCGAAGGCCTGGTCACGGTGGTCAATCCCTGCCTGTCGGGTGGGACGCTCGACATCTTCCTGGAGGCCAACCTCCCTCCAGCGCTGGCGTACGTCTACGGGCACGCCCCCATCGCCCGCGCTCTGCTCGACCTCGGCCGTGTGCTCGGCCTCGACGCCCGACCGGCCTCGCCCGGAAGGCCGCTGCCGCCCGATCTGGACGTCGTCGTCATCGCCACGCACGGCCGTGACGAGGAGACCGTACTGGTCGAGGCCGCACGCGCCGGGGTCCCGTACATCGGGCTCGTGGCCAGCCCGAAGCGCGGCGCGGGGGTGCTCACCGCACTGGACCTCACCGAGGAACAACGCGCGCGCGTTCACACCCCGGCCGGGCTCGACATCGGCGCGCGGACCGCGGCGGAGATCGCGCTGTCGGTGTACGCCGAGATCATCGCACTGCGGCCCCCGGCGGCCCGAGCCGCGCGCCGCCGAGCCGAATCCGCCGCGCCGCAGACCCTGGCCGAGGACGTGGATCCCGTGTGCGGCATGACCGTAGCGATCACACCGGACACCCTCGCGCTGGACCGGGCCGGCAGCAGGGTGTACTTCTGCGGGCCGGGGTGCCGGCACGCCTTCGCCGACGATCCCTCCCATTACGCGCATGCCTGACCTCGACCCCCTCGTACCCGATGTCCCCGCCCTGCGCTCGCAGCTCGGCACAGTCGGCTACCTGGCCGACGACGATCTGGCCACGGCGCTGCTGCTGGCCGTGCGCATGCGGCAGCCGATCCTGCTGGAGGGCGAGCCCGGCGTCGGCAAGACCGAGGCGGCCCGCGCGCTCGCCACCGTGCTCGACACCCCGCTGATCCGGCTGCAGTGCTACGAGGGGCTGTCGTCCGCCGAGGCTCTCTACGAGTGGAACTACCCACGGCAACTACTGGCCATCCGGCTGGCCGAGTCCCGCGGAGAGCCCCTGCGGGACGCCGACCTGTTCACCGAGGACTACCTGCTGCCACGGCCGCTGCTCGCCGCGATCTGCCACCCGGGACCGCGGCCGGCGGTGCTGCTCATCGACGAGGTGGACCGCGCCGACGACGAGTTCGAGGCGTTCCTGCTGGAACTGCTCGCGGACGCCGCGGTCACCATCCCCGAACTCGGCACCCGGACGGCTGTGGTGCCGCCGGTGGCGGTACTGACCTCCAACCGCACCCGGGATCTGCACGACGCGCTCAAACGCCGCTGCCTCTACCACTGGATCGCCTACCCGGACACCGCACGAGTCGCCGCGATCATCCGCAGACGGGTACCGGAGTCGGCCGAGTGGCTGGCGGAACGCGTGGCGCGCGGGGTGGCGCGCCTGCGTGTCCGCCAGGAACTCACCAAGCCGCCCGGCATCGCCGAGGCGATCGACTGGGCGGGCGCGCTGCACACGCTGGGCTTCTCCGTTCTCGACGCCGACGCCGCCGACCGCACCCTGGGGGCGGTCCTCAAGTACGCCGAGGACCTGGAGGCCGTGCGCCGGACCGGACTGGCGGAGCTGGTCGACGCGGAGGCCCGCTCCGATGCCTGACCTGCCTGACCTGCCTGAACTGGTCGCCTCGTTCACCGCCGCCCTGCACGATGCGGGGATCGCGGTGGGCCCCGACCGCACCCGGAGCTTCGCACGGGCGCTCACCCTGCTGGCACCGTCGACGACGCGCGAACTGCGGCACTGCGCGCTCGCCACCCTGGTGTCAGACCCCGAGCAGATCGAGCTGTTCGACACGGTCTTCCACGAGGTCTTCGCCGGCCCGGCCGACCGCGAGGCACAGCGCGGGCAACCCGGTGACCCGCCCCGATCGCTCCCGAACACCGTTCCCGGCCGCGTCCCCGGCACCCGGAAGGACACCGCGGACGGACGAGGCCGGGACGCCGACGCACAGCCGCGGACGGCTCCCGTGCCCCTCGCCGCCAGTCCGCTCGACCGTCTCGCGGGCCGCGACTTCGCGGACCTGTCCGCCGAGGAACTGGCGCGGCTCTCCGAGGTGATGCGCACCCTCGTCCTGCGCACTCCGACCCGGCCGTCCCGCCGACGCCGCACAGCGCACCACGGTGCGCGCATCGACGTGCGCCGCACCCTCTCCGCCAGCCGGCGCACCGGCGGATACCCGCTGCGGCTGTACCGCTTCGCGCCCCGCGACCGCCCCCGCGACCTCATCGTGCTCTGCGACATCTCCGGATCGATGGAGCCCTATGCCCGCGCGATGCTCCAACTGCTCTACTGCGCCGCCCGTGCCACCCGCGCCGAGGTCTTCACCTTCGCCACCCGGCTCACACGGCTCACGCCCGTCCTGCGGCGGGGCGGGCCGGACGACGCCCTGGCACGGGCCGGACGGGCGGCTCCGGACTGGTCCGGGGGCACCCGGATAGCGGACTGCCTGGCGGAGTTCAACGAGCGGTTCGGCCGGCGTGGCATGGCGCACGGCGCCGTGGTCACCCTCATCTCCGACGGCTGGGACACCGGCGCGCCCGCCGACCTCGCCACCCAGATGGCGCGGCTGTCCCGGGTCGCCTACCGCGTCGTATGGGTCAACCCGCGCACGGCAAGCCCGCGCTACCGTCCGCTCGTGGCCGGCATGGCTGCGGCACTGCCCTACTGCGACGCCGTCGTCAGCGCCCACAACCTCGCGGCCCTGGACGACTTCACCGCCGCGCTCTACGGCCGGCGCCGCCGATGATCCCGCACGCTGCCCGTCCCGTGCCGTTGTCCGGCCTGGATCATCACGAGGATGAGCCGTTCTGTCTCCGGCGACCAGCAGGGACCTCGGTCCGCTGAAGAGCTCAGGACGGCGCCGGGCCGGTCGGGCGCACGGGCCCGCTGTCGGTGGTCGCTGCCACAATCGGCCCGTGATCGAGAACCGCTTTGACTGGCAGCAGTTCCTCCGCCGTTGGCAGGAGGAATGGACCCCGGACGAGGACGATGCGGAGGACCTGGCGGAGGGCGGCCTCACCCTCGCCGACCTCACGCTCTCCGCCTCGCCGGCGGCCGAGGCGGAGATAACCGCCGCCGAGGACCGCCTGGGCACCCGGTTCCCTCCGTCCTACCGGCAGTTCCTCGGGGCCAGCAACGGCTGGCGATTCGACAAGGGGTCCATCTACCGGCTGGGCGCGGCTCACGAGATCGCCTGGTTCGGCGATCCGCTCGACCTGACCGCGATCTACCAGGAGGCGTTGACCGAGCACTCGACCGAGCAGGACGTGCTGCTGGCCGGGATGTGGCAGCGGGCACTGCAGCTGGAGACCGATTCGGACATCTCCTATGCCCTGCTCGACCCAGGCGACACCGATGAGGACGGCGAGTGGGCTCTGTACGTCTACAAGGGATGGAGCGGCGAACTGCCGGATCGGTATCCGTCGTTCCGCGCCTACATGCAGCGGATGTACCAGGACTTCCACTCCGCCCGTGCGGCCGGTCCCGGCTTCGTGAACGACACCACCCGCGCCCTGGACGCCGACGTGGAGCGTGCGCGGAGTGAAGCCCTGAGCGGGAGGTGGGAGACCGCCCGGGAGCTGCTCACCGAGGCGGAGCGCTACGGACGGCCCAGCGCTCGGGGCATGCTGCGGCAGCTGGAGGTGCTGGCGCACGGCGGCGGATACTACGGCTTCGGTGAGCTTGTGGCCGATCCGCGCTACACGGGCGAGTTGGTGCCGGTGATGGCTGCCGCGCACCTGCGGGACAACCGTTCCGGCGCCCTGCCCCACCGGTTCGTGCTCGGCACTGAGACCGACGACGGCGTCTCGACGGCCGCGGACGCGATCCTCGCCCAGGTGCGCGACGGTTCCTACCGCTATGCGCCGGACGGTGCCTTCGGACGGGCGGCGGCCGAGGCGCGGGAGTCGGCGAGGTGGGGGGACACGGACGCGGCGTGGCGGGTGATCCGTGCCGCGCTGCCGTCGTGGTCGCCGCCGGGGCCGGACCTGCTGGCGCCGCTCGGTCTGCTGGCGGACCCCGTAC
Organism: Streptomyces sp. 6-11-2; assembly: GCF_006540305.1. GTDB lineage: Bacteria > Actinomycetota > Actinomycetes > Streptomycetales > Streptomycetaceae > Streptomyces. The sequence goes on from NZ_BJOR01000002.1 coordinate 435,321, forward strand.
TGGGTCCGGTGGTGACGCGGGAGCGGGGCCTGGAGCTGCTGGCCACGCCTCGGGCCGGCCGGCCGGGTCCTGTGCCCGATCCGGTGCCGGACCTGGATCCGCCGGGACTGCGCTGGCTGGCGGACACTCCGCGGTGGAACGCCCCGCACGACTCCCACCGGTGTCTGTGGGTGGAGGGCGCGGAGCCGGAGGCGCTGCCCGACCTGGTCGGCGAGGACGGGTGCGCGGGCCTGACCGCTCCGTCCGGCCGCCGCGCTGCGTGGTTCCACCACGGCCATGGGCAGTGGGACGAATCGGCGCCGTGGGAGGACCGGGCCGTTGTGTCGGTGGGCCGGACGGGCTCCGGGTGGGCGTTCGCCTGTGACGCGGCCCCACGGACGGCGGCGGCCGGGCACTTCTTCGTCTCCCCGGCCGCCTACGCCTCGCGCGGAGGACGCGCGGTGGTGCTGTGGGCGCACAGCGCTCGCGACGGCGGTCTGGCGGTGTTCCACCTCTCGGTCGCCGAGCGGGGCGAGGAGCTGTACGCGTACACGCTGTGCGGCACAGACGTCGAACGCTCGGGGCCGGTACCCGGCACCCTCGATCCGGAACGGGTCCTGCGCGGCGTCGGCGAGGCGGACCGCGAACGGTGCCTGCTGGCCGCCGTGCAGGACGAGTTCGGTCTGTCCCTCCCTCGACATGCCCTGGTCGAGGGCATACTGCCGCGACTGACCACACGGTCCTGGAACCGTGCGCCGCGGGAGGGCGAGGTCTACGCGTACACCACGATCCGCTTCGGGCGGTGAGAAGACGCGCCGCCCGGCGGGGGCCGGACACGCCGGGACGGCGGGAACCGCCGGGAACAGTGCGAGGTTGAGGGAGCACGATCAACGTGGCCGTCGCCACGGCGACGGGCCAGAGCTGGAAGGACGACGAGTTCCAGCGGCTCCGCCGCGAGCTGATTGCATTCGCCGCACATCTCCAGCGCGCGTCCCAGAAGTGCGGCGGAGGGGGGCGACGCCGGCGTCAGCAGGGCCGAGACCCGCAGGCAGAGGATGTCCGCCCCGGTTGGCCTCAGCCCGCCGCCTTCTTGACGAGCGTGATGATGCGCTGTTCGTCGGCCGCGGTCAGCTCCCTCAGGGCGTAGGCGGTCGGCCACATGGCGCCGTCGTCGAGAGCCGCCTGGTCGCTGAATCCGAGCGTGGCATACCTCGACTTGAACTTCTGCGCGCTCTGGAAGTGGCAGACGACCTTGCCGTCCCTGGCGTAGGCGGGCATCCCGTACCAGAGCCGGGGCGTGAGGTCCGGAGCGGCGGCCTTGACGACAGCGTGGATCCGCTCGGCGAGGACCCGGTCCGCCTCCGGCATCTCGGCGATCTTCGCAAGCACATCCCGCTCCGCGGCCGCCTCCTTCTCCGCCCGCGAACCGCGCCGCGCCACCGCCTGCTTCTGCTCCTGCGCGTGCTCCTTCATCGCGGCCCGCTCTTCGGCAGTGAACCCGTTGTACTCCTCGGCGTCCGCGCCGGAGTTCTCGGCAGACGACTTCGTGTGCTGCACGGCAGACTTCCTCTCGTCCAGGGATGAGGCAGGGCGGGGCGGGAGTTCAGGTCCGTGAGTCAGGACGGTGCGGACGTCGTGGACGGCGCGGGGGTGAGCGACGTGGCGGCTTCCCAGGCGAATCCGTCAGGGTCGGTGAAGGGGCCGGCGGTGCTGCCGAGGACGATGCGGTGCGAGCCGGTGCCGTCGGCGGGGACTCCGAGATCCTTGGCGAGTCCGCGGCGCTTGTACAGCGCCAGCTTGACGGGGCTGGACTCGTCGGAGGCGAACTCGGCGTACTTGCCGCCGAAGCTCCTGGCCACGGTCAGGCCCCGGCCGACGTAGAACTGCTTGCTGGCCTTCACGTCCTCGACGCCGAGCAGGAGGACGATCTCGTCGATCTCGCGGGTGGCCGGGCCGGTGTCCTTCTTCGCCGAGGTCGCGACCTTCCAGATCGTCCCGTCCGGGGCCTGGACGACGCCGCCGTAGCCCCACAGCGACTTCGCGGCGGGCTTCAGCACGGTGGCGCCCGCGTCCACGGCGGCGCCGAGGAAGCTGTCGACGGTGGCGGGCCCGGACACCGTGAGCGCCAGGGTGAAGCCGCGGAATCCGGCGGAGTGCGGCTCGGACGCCCGGAGGCGTACGTGCGTGTCCACTCCGAAGGCGGTGTAGAAGCGGTGGGCGGCCTCGGGGTCGGCCACCTCGAGGGTGACGGACGCGACGGACGTGTGGGACGCGGTGGTTGCCATGGCCATCACGCTAAGGGCTGCTCGGCGGCCGGGGCTTCTCGATTCCTGACCGGTCTCGTCACCTGCTTCGCCACACACGCCGGCATCCCCTCCACCGTGATCGCAGGTCCCGCATCACCGGCCGTGATCGCAGGTCCCGCATCACCGGCCGTACTCGCGGGATCGGCATGGTCGGCCGCCACGCCCGCCGCATCCGCCGCGCGGCGCCGGAAAGCCCCGGGGGACATGCCGACCAGCTCGGTGAAGCGGGTGGTGAACGTGCCCAGCGACGCGCAGCCGACCGCGAAGCAGACCTCGGTGACACTGAGGTCGCCCCGCCGCAGCAGCGCCGTCGCGCGCTCGATGCGACGCGTCATCAGGTACGCGTACGGCGACTCACCGTAGGCGGCCCGGAACTGCCGGCTGAGGTGCCCGGCGGACATGTTCACACCGCGGGCCAGCGCCTCCACGTTCAGCGGCTGCGCGTACTCCCTGTCGATCCGGTCGCGGACGCGCCGCAGCCGCGCGAGGTCGGTCAAGCGCTGCGCCTCGACGCGTGCGCGCCGCCACTCGGGATGACACATGGGACGACTCCCCTTTCTCTCCTCTTCCACCGACGCCTACCGGCGCCTGGAATGCCTGCCGGGACAGGCACCCCGGGCGCTCGGTGATGCGGGCCGGCCCACCGGAGTCGGCCAAGGCTGCGGACGCGGCTCAGCGAAGCTCCTGGATGCGGACCAGGTTGCCCGCGGGGTCGCGGAAGGCGCAGTCACGGATGCCGTACGGCTGCTCGGTCGGCTCCTGGACGACCTCGGTGTCACCGGCCTGTACCTTCTCGAACGTGGCGTCGAGGTCCGGGGTGGCCAGCAGGATCCAGCCGTAGGTGCCTTTCGCCATCATCTCGGTGATGGTGCGGCGCTCGTCCTCGGTGACTCCCGGGTCGGCGGCCGGCGGCGCCAGGAGGAGGGACGTGTCGGGCTGACCGGCCGGGCCGACCGTGATCCAGCGCATCCTGCCCTGCCCGACGTCGCTGCGGACCTCGAAGCCGAGAACATCGCGGTAGAAGGCGAGCGACGCGTCCGGGTCGTCGTGCGGCAGGTAACTCGTATGAATGGTGATGTCCATGGTGAGCAGGCTAGAACCCGGTCCGTGCCTCGCGCTTCTCGATTCCTGATATCCGGCGGTGGATCCAACTCCCGCATACGAGGCGATACCACGGACCGTCACCGCGCCGCAGCTCCGCCCGTGCGAGCTGCGCCGGTCGGCGGTCCTTGTTACGGTCCAGTGGGGGGTGCCATCCACGGTGCTGGATGCTTCTCCACGGCAAGGAGTGCCACCCCATGTGCGGAATCTCCGGTTGGGTGTCCTACCAGCGAGACCTGCGACCCGAACGCCCCACCGTCGAAGCCATGAACGCCACGATGGCCTGCCGCGGACCGGACGCACAGGGCCTCTGGCTCGACACGCACGCGGCTCTGGGCCACCGCCGGCTCGCCATCATCGACCTGCCCGGCGGCGTCCAGCCGATGAGTGAGCACACCCCGGACGGCGATGTCGTCCTGGTGTACTCGGGGGAGGCGTACAACTACACCGAGTTGCGTGGCGAGCTACGCCGCCGCGGCCATTCCTTCCACACCGACAGCGACACCGAGGTCGTTCTGCGTGGCTACCTGGAGTGGGGGGCCGACCTCCCCGAGCACCTCAACGGCATGTTCGCCTTCGCCGTCTGGGACGGACGGACCGACCAGCTGCTGCTGATCCGCGACCGCATGGGTATCAAGCCCCTGTACTACTTCGCCACCGACGACGGCGTACTGTTCGGCTCCGAACCCAAAGCCATCCTGGCCAACCCCCTCGCACCGCGCACCGTCGGCCTCGACGGGCTGCGTGAACTGTTCTCCATGGCCAAAACCCCCGGCCACGCCATCTGGGCGGGAATGCGGGAAGTGGAGCCGGGCACCGTGGTGACCATCGAGCGCGCTGGCCTGCGCACCCGTCCGTACTGGCAGCTCAGCGCCGCCGAGCACACCGATACCCGGCAGGACACCATCGCGCGGGTGCGCGAGCTGCTGGAGGACACCGTGCGCCGCCAGCTGGTCTCGGACGTGCCGCGGTGCGTCCTGCTCTCGGGCGGCCTGGACTCCAGTGCCATCACCGCACTGGCGGCGGAGCAACTCCGCGGAAAGGAAACCGTCCGCAGCTTCGCCGTCGACTTCGTCGGCCAGAGCGAGAACTTCATCCCAGACGACCTGCGCGCGACGCCGGACACGCCGTACGTCCACGACGTCGTTCGGCACGTGGGCACCGACCATCAGGACATCGTCCTCGATCCCGAGAACCTCGCGGATCCGAACGTCCGCGCCGCCGCCGTCCGCGCCCGGGACCTGCCTCTGGGCCTGGGCGACCTGGACCAGTCACTTCTGCTGCTGTTCCGGGCGATCCGCAAGCACTCCACGGTGGCTCTGTCCGGGGAGTCCGCCGACGAGGTCTTCGGCGGCTACGCGTGGTTCCACGACCCTGCCGCTCGGGACGCCGGCACCTTCCCCTGGCTGGCGGCGCTGGAACGCCAGCATGGCCGGGGCGGCGGTTCGCTGCTCGATCCGGAGCTGCGGGAACGACTGGACCTGCCTGGCTACCTCGCCCAGCGGTACCAGGAGGCCTTGGTCCAGGTACCGCGCCTGGACAGCGAGAAGGACCCCCTCGAACGCCGGATGCGGGAGGTGTGCTACCTGCACCTCACCCGCTTCGTCCGCATGCTCCTGGACCGCAAGGACCGCCTCAGCATGGCCACCGGTCTGGAGGTCCGCGTCCCGTTCTGCGACCACCGCCTGGTCGAGTACGTCTTCAACACCCCGTGGTCGATGAAGACCTTCGACGGCCGCGAGAAGAGCCTCCTGAGGGCAGCCACCTCGGAACTCCTGCCGCTGTCCGTCGTGGAGCGGGTCAAAAGCCCCTATCCCTCCACTCAGGACCCCGCCTACGTGACCGAACTGCAGGTCCAGGTCCGCGAACTGCTGTCGTCGGGCAACAGCCCCGCCCTCGACCTCCTCGACCGGACCCGGCTGCAGCAGATCACCACCACCAAGCCCGTGGACCTCACCACCAGCGAGCGCAACGGCCTCGAACGCACCCTCGACCTCGCCGTATGGGCCGACCTCGAAGGTCCCACCCTCACCCTCTGAGACCGACGGACGGCATCCACCGGGACTGTGAGCGGTTCGGTTCAGCCACACCTCCGGCGGTGCCGTCGGAGCTGCCGCAGCGGTCAGAAGCCGGGGGCGGAGCCGGCGAAGAACCACACGGCGGCTGTGTACCACATCACCGCTATGGCGGTGACCAGGGCGCCGCCGGCGGCCGGAAGCGCCCAACCGGGCAGTCGGCGGCTGTGTACCACCAGCACCTTGGCGACGAACGCGCCGTACAGGACGCAGCCCGTGATGGAGTGCACCGCCACTCGGCTGCTCGTGAACTCAACTCCGTAGGCGGTGATGCAGTGGTAGGCGATGGGCAGCGAGAGCAGAAAGGCAAGGAGGCCGATGAGCCGGTGTGCGGGGTGCACCCGGTGCGGTGCGGCCCTCGCTCCCGGTAGGCGTCGGTATATCCACAGTCCGAGCAGCAGTTGGACGACCGCGAGTGTCATCAGAGCGCTGCCCAGACGCGCCTTGAGATCGTTGGCGCCGACGCCGTGCCGCCCGAACAGGCCGCTGGTGTAGTCGGGGGTGTGCGTGCGGCCGAACGCATATACCCCCACCGCGACCGCGACCGGCAGCAAAGCACCCAGAAAGCCCGCCACCGTTCGTGCGGGACGCCGCATCCGCGCGCCCGTGTGTCCGGTCATCAGTCCCCAATCAATTGGAATTGCGCGTAAGTCGGCTCTCGTCCGGCTCCACGGACGGCGGGGGTCCCGCGGTTCGGCAGATATGCACTTTTGTGAGACCTCTTGGTATCGCCGCGGATCAGCCGGCCTTCCGGGCGTCGCGCACGCTTGGCCCCGGCGGTGCCGCAAGGCCCGGCAGGGGCGCCACGCCCACGACGCTCACAGAGCGACACCTGCACCCTTTCGTGCGTTACGGGGCAGAGTCGTACATGTGCGCGATGATCGGCCCCTGCCCGGGAGTTCCCGAAAACGTGACCCGCGGACCGATCCGGATCGCTCCGCGGGCCGTGTCTCCGGTAAAGGGACCCTTTCGACCGCAGATGAGGAACTGCCGCGCACTCTGTACGCGGAGCACGCAGGAGCCCTGTTCCCCTACGTACTGCGACTGACCTCGGGAGATGGGCAATGGGCGGAGGACGTGGTGCAGGAGACGCTGCTCCGGGCGTGGCGGCATCCCGCCGTGTGCGATCCCGCGCGAGGCCCGGCCCGGGCATGGCTGCGCACGGTCGCACGGCACCTGGTCATCGATGCCCGCCGGGCCCGGCAGGCCAGGCCGGCCGAGGCAGGCGGCGAGGCGCTGGAGCGTGCCGCCGAGCAGAAGCCGGGCGAGGACGAGATCGAGCAGGCACTGCAGAGCCGGGCGGTCGCCGACGCCCTCCGGACGCTGTCCCCCGACCACCGCGCCGTCCTGCTGGAGACCTACTACCGGGGCCGGACCATGACGGAGGCAGCGCGGGTGCTGGGCATCCCGCTGGGCACCGTGAAGTCGCGGACGTACTACGCCCTGCACGCCCTGCGGTTGGCGCTCCAGGAACGGGGGATCGAGCCATGACCGTGGCGTGCGGGAGGTGGCGACCATGAGCGCGCAGCACGACGACCTCCGGCTGGCGCTGGGAGCACACGTCCTGCGCACCCTGCCCTTGGCGGAAGCGGAGCGGGTGCGCGCCCACCTCGCGGAATGCGGCGAGTGTCAGGCTGAACACGCCCAGCTGACGGGACTGCCCGCGCTGCTGACGACGGTGACCGCGGCGGAAGCCGCAGGCCGGACCGTGCTGGCGGCCGACGGGAACCTGGCCGACCGGCTGGTGGCACGGGCAGCCGAAACCGCGCAGGGCTCCTCGCCCGAACGGCACGCCGTGCTCACCGTGCCCGCGGTGTTGCGGGCGCCCGAGGGAGGTGTGCTGGAGAAACTGCTCCAGCAGGCCGCGACCCGGCGCCGCAGGACCTGGCGTCTGCAACTGGCCGGCGCAGCCGCCTCACTCACGTTCGTCGCGGCGGCGGCCAGTGGCACATGGCTGGCGGCCACCGGCACAGTGGGCAGCGTGGCGACGCCGCCCGGGCCGACCGTGCCCACGGCCTGGCGCACCGTCTCCGGAAGTGATCCCACCACCGGCGTCTCCGCCTCGGTGAAGGTCTCACCCTCTGCCTGGGGCAGTGTCCTGCAGGTCTCCGCCAAGGGGGCACCCGCCGGAATCACCTGCCGGCTGCAGGCGGTCGGGCCCGGCGGAGCCCGGGCGGACGGCGCCACCTGGCGGGCAGGCGAGTACCCTCCTGGCACCACGATCCCCGGGGCGGTCGCCATGGCCCCCGGGGCCATCGAGCACTTCGAGATCCTCGCGGGCAACGGCCGGAAGCTGGTCACAATCCGGGCGTGAGGCGAGGCCAGGGTCGTCATGTCACTGGGGGGACGTTCGTCCGGCTCTGCGGTGCGACGTTCCCGCAGGGCCGTCCGGACGACCACGGGCGAAGGAGCGAGCTGCCGGGACCCGGTCCACCCGAGTACGGCATCGAGCTCCGGCAGAGGCGAGTGAGCCCAGGCAGGCCGCCGGCATGGACGTGACCCGCAAGAAGTCGAGCAAAAAGTGGTGAATACCTCGAACCGCTCGGCATGTGTCGCCCGTGGAACCAAATGAGCGCGCCGATGCAGCATCCCGCTGACCGACACCCGGAAGCCGCTGGTGGTCTCCCCCTTCCGGTCTCCGCACACCCACAGAAGAGCCAGAAGACCATGTTTGTGACCGACCCCCTCAGCCCGAGTTCACTGCTCGGCCGGCCCTGCCGCCACGAGGCGCTGCTCACCCTGCCCGCGCAGGAGGCACACGTCTCCGCCGCCCGTCACTTCGCGGCTGATCTGCTGGAGGCCTGGAGCGTGCCCGCAGGCGAACGGGACTCCGCCGTTCTCATCGTCGACGAACTCGCCGCCAACGCCGCCCAGTACGGCCGCGAGCGCATGACCCTGCGGCTCGTCCTCGACGACGGCACTCTGCACATCGTGGTCACTGACTCCGGCATGGCAGTGGAGCGCCGTCGCCCCGACATCGCCTCCGACGAACACGGCCGCGGCACCGGCATCGTCCAGTACCTCGCCCAGTCGACCGAGGTCCACCAGAAACGCGGCGGTCGCGAAGTCCGTGCCTGCCTGAGGTGCTCGCCATGACCGGGCCGGGCGTACCGCACGGACTGCGGCCACTTGCCAGGGCCGGCACCGCAGCCCGGCGACGGATCACCGATCAGGCTTGCTCGCCCCCGGCAGCCGCTTCTACGTCCGCCAGGAGTACGCCGCCTGGACGGCTGCCGGGCGCCCCGGAATCCGAATCGACCCCGCCCCGACAAGAAGAAGGACACATGACCCGCAAGGACGTCGACACCCGGCACGCCCCCGAGGCAGCCGGCCAACTCCACTCGCCTCGCCTCCCACGCCCGACAGCCATGCGTGAACATCCCGCCGGCCGGCGACAGGAACGGTCGCGCCAGGGAAGGCCGATGAACGCACCGTGGCCGAACGCGAGGACCCATCGGCTGTTCCAGGTGCCCGAATGCGGTTGCTCCCAGGGGCAGCGCCTGGGCGTCCATCCGGCCCAAACGCCCCCGCACACTCCGCGGACCGGGCAGCCGGCGCAGGTGGCCATGCAGGTCACAGGCGGCGAACTACGCCTCGCCGTATGCCTGATGCCGTTCGAGCCCCCCGCGGCTGCGGCGGCGACGGGCGACGAATTCACTTGTGAGGCCTGGCGGGACGAGGCCGTGGGAATCTCCCGATGGCGCGGGCGGCGGACACCGGTGAAACCGTCGTGCCAAGTGCACCGGGAAACCTCCCCCCAGGCGCCCGCGCACGAGACCGCGGGCACGGACTCCGGCCTGCCCGGCCACCTCCTGCGGATCTCCTTCCGCGACGACGAGTGCCGGCCACCGGCGCATGCCTGGAGCGGCAAGACACGATGCGCCGCGGGTGCTCCCGCTCCCACCGCTGCCGCGCAGGAGCAAGCGGCACGGATCGCCGAGGCGGATATGAGGGCCGACGCGTTCGAAAGGGTGGTGTGACGATGTTCCGCAATGCGCTGGAGCCCTGGCACCTGCTGATCCTGGTCGCGGTGGTGGTTTTGATCTTCGGCTCGAAGAAACTACCCGAGACGGCCCGGGCGCTGGGCAAGTCCCTGCGGATCCTCAAGAGCGAGACCAGGGCCCTGAAGGACGACGGCGTCTCCAACGAGCCACGCCCCGAGCCTGAGCCCGCACCGGGACCGCGGACGATCTCGGGCACTCCCGGAGACACCGCCACCGCCCGCACCGCGCCCACGGACAGCATGACCAGCCACAGAGACTGAGCCCGGTCCTGCGCGCCCCTGGCTCTTCCCCGCACGAGACGTTGCCCGAAGCCTCCCCGGCCGGCTCACCTCATGCGCTGTCGGGCCGCCCGCGTCGTTGTCCGCTGTACCGGTCGGCGTCTTGGCCGGAGCAGCGCTGAACTCGCGCCCCACCGGGTGATGGAGACGATCAAGTACTGACGCAGGGCCGGTGGTCTCCGGTCTGCCGCACGAGATGAGGACCTGGCGTGCCCCAGTCGGCCCGCAACAAGGAGAAGGATCCCGAGGGGCGGATGCCGCTCGCGGAGCACCTTCGTGAGCTCCGCAACCGGCTCGCCAGGGCCGTCCTTGCCATCCTGGTCGTCACGATCGCCGCGGCCTTCTCCTACAAGGGCATCATCAACTTCTTCACCAGGCCGGTGCTGGACTCGGTCGGATGCCCGACGTCCTTCGCCGATCTGGCCAAGCAGACCGCCGGCACCACCTGCGCGCGGATCACGATCAACGGTCTGCTCGCGCCCTTCACCCTGGCGCTGAAGGTGTCCCTGATGGCCGGTGTCGTGCTGGCCTCGCCGGTATGGCTGTACCAGCTGTGGGCGTTCGTTGCCCCCGGCCTGCACAAGCACGAGCGGAAATACGCCTATGCGTTCGTCGGCGCGGGCGTCCCGCTGTTCTTCGGCGGTGCCTTCTTCGCCTACAGGGTGCTTCCCACCACCGCGAAGGTGTTGATCGGCTTCACCCCGCGCGGGGTGGACAACCTGTTGCCGCTGGACGATCTGCTCGACCTCGTCACCCGCATGGTGGTCGTCTTCGGTCTCTCCTTCGAGATGCCGCTGCTGCTGGTGATGCTGAACCTCACCGGAGTGCTGTCCGGCCGGCGGATGCTCGGCCGGTGGCGCGGCATGATCGTGGGGATCACGGTCTTTTCTGCTGTGGCGACGCCGAGCACGGACCCGCTGACCATGCTGGCGCTGGCCGCCCCGATCGCGATTCTCTATTTCGCCGCCGTTGTCTCTTCCCTTCTCAACGACCGGCGCAAGGCCCGACGAGAGGCAGAGGGACCCGGCGACGACGAGAGCTCCGACCTCGACCTCACGCCGCAGGACATCGGCGAAGTGGAATCGGTGTCCGCCGGCCAGGCCCTGCCCGCGCAGCCGGACGCCGACGACGACCGTGCCGACGGGTAGGACGACGTGACCTGGGGGCCAGAGCGAGGGCACGAGCCACGGTCGGCGGGGCCCTGTCGGGAGCTCCGAGGCGCGACCCGCAGCTTCGACGACGTGCTGTCGCAGACCGGCTCCACCATGCTGCCCGACGGCTCCTGGAAGCTCTCGGCGGTCTACGCCGGGCAGGGCGACGCGTCCGACTACGCCGGTCTGAACGTCCAGGGCAAGGTCGCGGTCGTCCGCCATCGATCGCTCAAGTCGCGGTGCTGTCGGTGAACGTGAACATCGAGGTAGCGAGCGGCTGCGATGGGCCCCGGCGGCGGCACACCGGGGACGGAAACACCGAGGGCCGGAATCCCTGATCGGATTCCGGCCCTCGGCCTTCAGTAGCGGGGACAGGATTTGAACCTGCGACCTCTGGGTTATGAGCCCAGCGAGCTACCGAGCTGCTCCACCCCGCGTCGGTGAACAGAACACTACGTGATCGACAGGGAAGAAAGCGAATCGCTTGCGCGGAACCTCACGCCGACAGCTCCTCCCGCAACGCGTCCCTGAGCCGCGCCGCCCACTCGGCGACCTCTCCCGGCCCCAGCGCCACCTCGCGGTCGGCCCACTGCCGGCGCTTCAGACCACCGTCCAGACACTTTGGTCCACTGAGCGAACCGCTCGTCCAGTGGGCACGAGGCTTGGCTCCACACGCGCACGGTTACCTGACTGCTGGTGGCCGGGTGGTGTAGCAGGGCTGGTGGGCCGGCGAGGCGGTCGCGCGCCGGAAGGCTCCGGCTTGGTCGGGGCGTGCGGCCATCTGCATGGCGTCATCATCACGCCGGTCGACGAGCGGACGGAGCAGATGCCGGCCAGCCGGCCGAGGTGCCCTCGGCCGGCTGGGGCTGCGGTGCCCCGCGATCCTGCCCCCTCGCAGCGGCGTGACCGCGGCCACGGCGTGTGTGTTGCACAAAAGAGGCGGGTTGCCTGGTCAGGCAACCCGCCTCCCATCATCGTGAGCAGTCAGCCCCGGACAATGTTCTGTGCCTGCGGGCCCTTCTGACCCTGGCCGATGTCAAAGGTGACGTGCTCGCCCTCGGTCAGCTCACGGTAGCCGCCCCCGCCCTGGATTTCGGAGTAGTGGGCGAAGACGTCCGGGCCTCCGTCGTCCTGGGCGATGAAGCCATAACCCTTTTCGGAGTTGAACCACTTCACGGTGCCGCTGGCCATGCTGCTATTCCTTCGTTCATGCCTGGGAACAGCCCTTGATCATGGGCATGTTCCGGCTCCCGTAACAAAGGAGCCACCAGCCGTTCTACCCCGTGCTGCCTGGTCTACCCGGCCAGGACACACGTGCACGAGCGGCTCGAGCGCCGGGAGCACGCCTGAGCAGGTCAAACCGCACAACAGTGCTGACCGTCGTGGGCCGCGGCTCACCTGAGATCCGGATGGTGGCGCAAGCATGGGGTATGGCGTCAGGGGAGGCCGCCGTAGCTGGCCGACCATGACCTCGGGGGAGGATCGCCTGACAGGTTGAGGGAGTCGATTCGGTGCCGGCTCAGGGCTGGGCCGGGCTGAGATGCTCGATGGTGTCCAGGACCCCGGGGCGGCCCGCGTGTGCGCGTTCGTAGCCCTCGATCATCGTCAGCTCCGTCCGGGACAGGTCGCGCAGGCGCTGCTGGATCTCCGTGACGCCGAGCTGACTGAGGCCGGGGATGGGCAGGGCCTCCTCGCGGGTCATCGCGCCCTGCACCTTCTCCGCCACACGGGTGACGGCGGGCATCTCCCACCAGGCTTCCTCGGCCGCGCCCCTCACGCGTCTGGTGATCCTCAGGAGGAGTGCCCGCAGCCCGGCAGTGGCCGCCTGCGTCTTGCGCCTGATCGCCTGCAGCAGGATGCCGCCTTCGGCGGCTGCTGCCCGCGGCGTACGGGCTGCTTCCGCCACAGCCCTGGTTCGTCGGGCGAGGTTCTCCTCGCTGGTCTCCAGCAGTACCTCGTTCTGCCGGCTGAGCATGGCGAACAGTTCGGCGGTCTCCTGGTCGTTGAGCCGTTCGGCGATGTCCTTGCCCGCCTGGCAGGTCGCCAGGGCCCGGGCTGCGGCCGTGTACTGGTCCTCTGCGGCCCTCAGCAGCCGGCGCTCATCGGCCGGCCTCCTGCCGCGCACGATCTCCGTCACGGCCGACATGCCCACCTCCAGCGGAAGCACGCTTGCCCGCACGGCGCCGCGGGTCACCATGCCCATCAGCTGCCCGGAGGCCGACAGCAGCCCACGAGGCGGGCGCAGCTCGCGCACCCGGGCCTCGATCCGCCCGAGGTGGTATTCCGCCTCGATCACTTGGCTTTCGATTCGCTGCCGGTCGGCGCCCGGCGGGGTGATGGCCGCATCCGTCCGGAATCGGCCGATGACCGCGGTGTGGGCGTCACGGGCGTCCTCCAGTGCCGATATCAGCACATCCGTCTTCGCTGTCATGTGGGGCTCCTGAGCTCGGGGCGGCATGGCTGCCGCGCAGAAGAGCGCCCGCCGTCCCTCGCTTCGGCCGGGCAACCGGAACCCATCCTGCGGAAGGATGCCGAAGATCGCCTGGCGAGCCAGTCACCCGTGGCTCGTGACCGCCGCGATCTCGGTGCAGACCCCGTGACGGTACTGGCCCGCCTTCCTCCTCGCCTCGGTCCTCGGCTCCCTCCCGAACACCGCCACCTACGCCGTCGCAGGCGCCCGCACCTCCGCACCGACCTGCCCGGCCTTCCTCCATACGATGGCCTGCACGACGGTCCCGGCCCTGCTGGGCACGGCGGTCGCCCGGCGCAGGCGCCACCGCTGCGGCGTGGCTGACGACACCCACTGCGCGCGAGCCGGTTCGGGCTTCCCCTGCACGCGTCCGGATGTCCGCACCCACCGTGTCGTCAGGAGCGCGTGGCGATCTGTGAAGGCGTTGTTCGCGGTCCCGTCACCTGCGGGCGTTACCTTGCCCCCGCGGCGCACCCGATCACCAGGCACGGTGGACCGGTGTGTCCATCGCCCTTTCCGGATCGGCTCCTTGGACTCCGTACCTTCATGTCTTGGTTTGAATCCCTCATCCTCGGACTCGTCCAGGGGCTGACCGAGTTCCTTCCCGTCTCCTCCAGCGCGCATCTGCGGCTGACGGCGGCCTTCTCCGGGTGGCAGGACCCCGGCGCCGCCTTCACGGCGATCACCCAGATCGGCACGGAGGCGGCGGTGCTGATCTACTTCCGCAAGGACATCGGCCGGATCCTGTCGGCCTGGTCCCGTTCGCTGGGGAGCAGGGCGATGCGCCGTGATCCGGACGCTCGCATGGGCTGGCTGGTGATCGTCGGATCGATACCGATCGGGGTGCTCGGGCTGACTCTCAAGGACCAGATCGAGGGGCCGTTCCGTGATCTGCGGGTGACCGCGACCATGCTGGTCGTCGTGGGTGTGGTCATCGGTGTCGCCGACCGGCTGGCGGCGCGCGACGAGAGGGGCGGCCGGCACCGGGCGCCCCAGCAGGGCAAGGTGCTGCGGGACCTGGGCGTCAAGGACGGCCTCATCTACGGTTGTTGCCAGGCCATGGCCCTGATCCCGGGTGTCTCCCGCTCGGGCGCCACCATCAGCGGCGGGCTGTTCATGGGCTACCGGCGCGAGGCGGCGGCCCGTTACTCCTTCCTGCTGGCCATTCCCGCCGTACTGGCCTCCGGTGTCTTCGAGTTGAAGGACGCGATGGAGAGCGGCCACGTGGCGTGGGGGCCGACGCTGTTCGCCACGGGGGTTGCCTTCGTCTCCGGGTACGCCGTCATTGCCTGGTTCATGAAGTACATCTCCACGAAGAGCTTCATGCCGTTCGTCTGGTACCGGATCGTCCTCGGCATCGTCATCATCGGGCTGGTCATGGCCGGTGTCCTCAGCCCGCACGCGGCCGAATCGGCGGGCTGACCGCAGGACGGCGCCGGTCTCCGCCGAGTGACCGACCGCCCGGTGCGGCGGCGGGAACGGCTGCCGGTGACCGAGCCCTTATGCCGGCTGCAGCCGTCGTGGTCGCCCTCAAGATCGCTGAGGATCCCGCACGGGGCACCGCCACTACCGCGTGAGTCTGACCGCACCGCGCGGGTACGACCCGTGCCAGGTCTGATCTTCATCAGCGCGGCCTTCGACCTCGACCGAACCCTGGGCTGACCCGGCACCCTCCCACGGTGCCGGCCCGCCGTCCCCGGCGTGGCCGTGCGAGCCTCCCGCTCTCACTCCATCCTGGAAAGGCGGGGGTGAAACAACGGAGGAAGTGGTGAGGATGCGAACCGTTGTCGACCTCACACGCTGCCAGGGCTACGCACAGTGCGTGTTCCTCGCACCGAAGATGTTCGAGCTGCACGGGGAGGAGGGACTGCTGTACACCACGGCCGTGCCCGACGATCAGGTGGAGCGCGTGCGTCAGGCCGCGGCGGCGTGCCCGGTCCAGGCCATCCTCGTCGGTGAGGAGGTGGGCGGCGGTGCCCGATGATCTCATGGACGGCCGTATCGTCGTCGTGGGCGCGTCGCTGGCCGGGCTGCGGGCCGCGGAGGCGCTGCGTGAGGGGGGCTTCACCGGCTCACTGACCGTGGTCGGGGACGAGCCCCACGCTCCGTACGACCGGCCGCCGCTGTCCAAGCAGGTGCTGCTCGGCAAGGCGACGGCGGACACCACCGAGCTGCCGATGCGCCGGGACCCGGATGCCGACTGGCGGCTGGGAGTACGCGCCACCGGCCTGGACCCTCTCGCGAAACGAGTGGTGCTCGAGGACGGCGAGTCGCTGCCATACGATCGGTTGCTGATCGCCACCGGGACACGCGCGCGGCCCTGGCCCAACCCGGAGGAGGCCGCCCTGGACGGGGTGTTCACCCTGCGCACGCGTGAGGACGCCGCGGGGCTGGCCGAGCGGCTGGCCGCCGGGCCACGGCGGGTGCTGGTGATCGGCGGCGGCTTCACCGGCTCGGAGATCGCCTCGGCCTGCCGGGAAATGGGGCTGGACGTCACGGTCACCGAACGCGGGCCCGCACCTCTGGTGGGCGCCCTCGGCGGCACCCTGTCGAAGCTCGCGGCCGTCATGCAGCGCAACCATGGCGTGGACCTGCGCACCGGGGTGACGGTCACCGCCCTGCGCGGGAACGGCACTTTCACCGGCGCGGAGCTGTCCGACGGCAGCCGCGTCGACGCCGACGTGTGCGTCGCGGCATTGGGGGCGATCCGCAACGTCGAATGGCTTGCGGACACCGGACTGGCAGCGGGCCCGCGCGGAATCGCCTGCGACGCCGGATGCCGCGCCTTCAACATGTACGGAATCGTCACCGACGACATCTTCGTGGCCGGCGACGTCTCCCGCTTCCCCCACCCGCTGTTCGGCTACCAGATGCTCTCCCTGGAGCACTGGGGAAACGCGGTCGATCAGGCCGAAGTAGCGGCCCACAACATGATCAATCCGGGACCCCTGCGGCGCCCGCACCTGGCCATCCCCACGTTCTGGTCGACCCAGTTCGGCCTCAACATCAAGTCCGTGGGCGTGCCCACGTTCTCCGACCACGTGGTCATCGCCCAGGGCTCTCTGGAGGCGCGCCGTTTGGCGATGGTCTACGGCTTCCAGGGCCGGGTGACCGCCGCGGTCACCGTCGACATGGCCAAGTCGCTCGACTACTACCGGCACCTGATCGAGACGGCGGCTCCGTTCCCGCCCCCACTCGGTGCACAGGACCGTGCGATCGCGGCCGACGTCCCGATTCCATCCGACGTGCCGGATCCGAAGGGGCTCTCCCACGGCCCCACTGTGGCACTCACCGGATACCTCCCCGACCGCCGGCTGACCGTGGTGCCGCCCACCGGCTGACCCACATCACGCCCACCGCGAGGAGCCGCCATGGACTCCGAGACCCTGCTGACACGGATCACCGACTATGCCAACCGCCCCAACCCCTACCCCCTGTACGCGGAACTCCGCGAGGCCGGACCCGTGGTGCGGCAGGCAGACGGCAGCTACCTGGCCGGCACCTACCACGAGATCGCCGCTCTGCTCCACGACCCGCGGATGAGTGCCGATCCCCGTACCCGTGGCGCGGTGACCCACAAGCCGCCGTTCCTGAGGCTCGACGACCCGGAGCACCACAGGCTGCGCACTCTGGCCATGCGGCCGTTCGGACCGCCGCACAGCCCGGGCCGGGTCGACGCCATGCGCGGCGAGATCGACCGGGTCACCAAGGAACTGCTGGGGTCCTTCGAGGCGGGCCGGCAGATCGACGTCGTCGACGATTTCGCCTACCCGCTGCCCGTCACGGTGATCTGCCGCCTGCTCGGCGTGCCTCGCGAGGACGAGCCACTGTTCCGGGCCTGGTCCGACACGATCGTCGCATCCGCCGACGTCAGGCCCGAGGGCGATTCCGCCGAGACGGACAAGGCCGGCGACCAGGCGCGGACCGAGATGGGCCTGTACCTGGTGAACCTCGCCGAACAGCGCCTCGGCCGCCCGGGCGACGACTTGCTCACCGCCTTCGCCAACGAGCCGGACCCGGCCCTGCGGCTCACGCGGGAGGAACTCGCGGAAACCGCCGTCCTGCTGCTCATCGCGGGACACGAGACCACGGTCAACCTGATCACCAACGGGGTGCTCACCCTACTGCGCCACCCGGAGCACCTGGACCACCTGCGCCGCGAACCCGACCTGCTGCCGCGAGCGGTCGAGGAACTGCTGCGCTACGAACCCCCGGTCCACATGCGCGAGCGCATTCCGCGCGACGACATCGACGTCGCCGGCACCAAGATTCCCCGAGGCGCATCCGTCATTCTGGTGCTGGCCTCGGGCAACCGTGACCCCATGCGGTTCCACGACCCCGACCGGTTCGACCCCACCCGTCCGGACAACCAGCATCTCGGCTTCGGCAGCGGCATCCACCTGTGCTACGGCGCACCACTGGCCCGCATCGAGGCCCAAGCCGCCCTCGGCGCACTGCTCCCTCACCTCGGCGCGGCACGCCTGGTCCAGGACCCGCCCCCCTACCGACAGAACGCCATGCTCCGCGGACCCCGCCACCTGCCCATCCACCTGTGAGGCCGCCTGGCCGCGCGGGAACGTGCACCTGCCCGGCCTCGGCCGTGCCGGACTGCCGTCCGCATGTCCCGCCCGCAACGAAGAACCCTCCAGACGTTCTTGAAGCGCATGCATCGGTCACCCGCTACGGTCTCCGGGTGACCGAACTCCCGACCTTGCATGCCACCCGTGAGGCCTACGACGCCATCGCACCCACCTACGCGCAGCTGTTCCACGACTCCCTGCGGGACCGTCCCCTGGAGCGCGCCCTCCTGAGCGCTTTCGCCGAGCTGGTACGGGCAAACGGCGACGGTGAGGTCGCAGACCTCGGTTGTGGACCGGGGTACGTCACAGCTCACTTGCACGGGTTGGGCCTGGATGCCTTTGGTGTTGACGCTTCCCCCGTGATGGTCGAGCTCGCTCGCGAGGCGCACCCCGGACTTCGGTTCGAGGTCGGCTCGATGGCCGCACTGGACATCGAGGACGGCACGCTGGGCGGGGTGCTCTCGCGGTGGTCCGTCATCCACACCCCGCCGCAGGACGTGCCCGCCGTCCTGGCCGAGATCGCCCGGGTCCTGGCACCCGGCGGGCACCTGTTGATCGACTTCCCCGCCACTGACGGCCCCCACCACGAGACGCAGGCCTACGATCATGCGGTGGCAACGGCCTATCGCTGGTTCCCCGACCGTCTCGCCGCGCTCCTGCGCGACCACGGATTGACTGAGACAGCCCGCACGGTGATCGAGCCGAAGCCCACCGACCAGCGGCAGTTCCAAGAGGTCCAGCTCCTCGCCTGCAAGGCGTAGACGTCGATCACGTGACGGCAACGGCTCGGACCGATGGACCGGGGATCGAACGAGATCGGCCGGGCGCGGCTTGGGCGTTGAACATCGCGGCATACCGGCCCCGGGCGGTCATCAGCTCCTCGCGGGTGAACGGGGACTTCGAACTTGAGGATGTCTCAGTTGGACGTTGGCTGGACGCGGGGTCGTAGGCGTTCGCCCTGTGGCCCGAACATGATCAGGTATTCGACTGGTCCGTCGAGTCCGGCGTTGGCGACTCCGTGAGGGGTGCGGGTGTCGAACTCGGCGACTTCCCCGGAGGTGAGGACGAGGTCGTGTCCTCCGAGTGCCAGCCACAGCCGTCCGGACAGCACACACAGCCATTCGTACCCTTCGTGCGACGCCTGGCGCGGCCGTGGCGGCTGGTCGACGTTGGCGGGCAGGACGTGCTTGTGGGCGTGCAGGCCCCCGACGTACCGGGTCAGCGGCAGCACCGCCTTGTCGTCCACCGGACGCTGCGGGGGAGGGGTGTGCGGTTTCTCGACCGTGGCGGGCGCGGTGCCGGTCAGCTCGTCCAGGGAGACGCCGTACGCCTTCGCCAGGTGCAGCAGGAGTTCCAGGTTCGGCTTGCGCCGGCCGTTCTCGATCCGCGACAGCGTGCTGAGGGCGATGCCGGTCGTGCGGCTCACGTCGGTGAGCGTGTGTCCGTGCCGCCCGCGCACGGCCCGCAGCCGCGGCCCCATGGCGGCCAGGACCTCAGCGACGTCGTCGTCCGTCATCTCGCCCATTCTTTCTCCAACCGGTCCGTGCACCGCCCCTGTCCTGCAAGTTTGCCAAAGTGTCAAGGAAGGTCGCGTCCCCGGGCCACCGCACCGCATGATCGATGGGTAGCCGCGGCCACCTGAATCCGAGGAGAAGCCATGCACCAGCCCGTGCCGTCCGCAGACCTGCGCCACCGCCTCATCGACGCACCCGCCGGACGGCTGCACCTGGTCGAGCAGGGCACCGGGCCGCTGGTCCTGCTCGTCCACGGCTTCCCCGAGTCCTGGTACTCCTGGCGCCACCAGCTCCCGGCTCTCGCGGCGGCGGGATACCGGGCGGCCGCACTCGACGTGCGCGGCTACGGTCGCTCCTCCAAGCCGGCCGCGACGCACGAGTATCGGATGCGCGCCCTCGTGGAGGACAACCTCGCTCTCGTGCATGCCCTGGGCGAGGAGACCGCGGTGATCATCGGGCACGACTGGGGCTCGAACATCGCGGCCACCTCCGCCCTGCTCCACCCCGAGGTCTTCCGCGCGGTGGGTCTGCTGAGCGTTCCCTACGCTCCGCCCGGCGGCCCCCGCCCCAGCGACATCTTCGCGCAGATGGGCGGGGACCAGGAGTTCTACGTCTCCTACTTCCAGGAGCCGGGCCGGGCCGAAGCCGAGATCGAGCCCGACGTGCGGGGCTGGCTTGCGGGCTTCTACGCGGCCCTGTCCGCCGGCACCATGCCGGCGCAAGGGGAGCCCGATCCGCACTTCGTCGGCAGCGGCGGAACCCTGCGTGACCGGTTCCCCAAGGACCGGCTGCCCTCCTGGCTCACCGAAGCCGATCTCGACCACTACGCTGGGGAGTTCGAGCGCACCGGCATGACCGGAGCACTCAACCGCTACCGGAACATGGACCGCGACTGGGAGGACCTCACCGAATTCCATGGCTCCCCCCTCACCCAGCCGTCCCTGTTCATCGGCGGCACCCTGGACGCCTCCACGACCTGGATGGCGGATGCGATCGACGCCTACCCGGCCACGCTTCCCGGCCTGGTCTCCTCCCACCTCCTGGACGGCTGCGGCCACTGGCTCCAGCAGGAGCGCCCCGAGGAGATCAACGGGCTGCTGACCTCCTGGCTCACATCGGTGTCTCAGTCGATGCCTCTGTGATGGCGGATGAGGGTGTCGGTCATGTCGATGAAGGCGAGGAAGTGTCCGGCCTTGCGCTCGTAGCGGCGGTGCGGCCGGCGGCAGCCCATCAGCCAGGACAAGGCGCGCTCGACCAGCCAGAGCGCTGGACGAGAAGGTCGGCAGCGAGACTCTGCATCAGGCCCACGACGGCGAACTCCGTCACCCCACCGTGCCGACGACCGTCGAGGACTTCCTCGCCGGCGCCGGGAAGGTACCGGCGGGACGCGGTCCCGGCGCCTCTGTGCCGACCGACCGAGGCCAGGATCCACAACTGCTCGACGTTGTCCGCCCCCAGGTCGGCGCTCAGCCGCGGGAGCGCGAGGAGCAGCGCCGTCGTGTCCAGCGCGACGAGGAAGGTCGGCAGCATGAGGAGAATCAGCCCCAGCCGCGTCCGGTTGACGCGCATCCGAACCTCTCTGTTCTCTTGACGTTTCGCCCGTTGGCCGGAGTGGTGGAGAGGTTCTTGACATCGGACTCGTGAGAGATTTTCCGGCGGACGACGTCAAGACGGCAGCGGCGGCTCCGACCACCAGGCGAAGAGGCCCCTGCCGGGGCTCGCGAACCACGAGGAGTACGCCATGAAGTTCCTGATCAGCCTGCACATCAACCCGGCCGTGCTGGACGCGCTGACCGACGAGGAGAAGGCGGCGATCGGCGAC
The DNA here is from genome assembly GCF_006540305.1 of Streptomyces sp. 6-11-2. Lineage (GTDB taxonomy): Bacteria > Actinomycetota > Actinomycetes > Streptomycetales > Streptomycetaceae > Streptomyces. Next base: position 456,601 of record NZ_BJOR01000002.1, read on the forward strand.
GGTCACAGCAAGCTCATCGAGGCGCTGAAGGAGTCCGGCGAGCTGATCAACACGCTGGCGCTGGTCGATCCGTCACAGGCCGCCGTGGTGTCCGTGGGCAACGGCCAGCCCGTGGTGACCGACGGGCCCTTCCTGGAGTCCAAGGAGTTCCTGGGCGGCTTCTACCTGATCGACTGCGAGAACAAGGAGCGGGCGGTCGAGCTGGCCGCGCGGATCCCGGACGCCGCGATCGAAGGGCTGGGCGTCGAGGTGCGGCAGGTGATGTTCGCTGACGGACAATTGGAGGCATGACGGCACCGGACATCGAGGACCTGCTGCGTGAGCTCACGCCGCAGGTCCTCGGCGCGCTGGTACGACGGCACGGCCGGTTCGAAGGGTGCGAGGACGCTGTGCAGGAAGCCGTCCTCGCCGCCACCGTGCAGTGGCCGGCCGAGGGAGTACCGAACCACCCGCGCGGCTGGCTGGCGACGGTCGCCTCTCGCCGGCTCATCGACCAGATGCGCAGTGACCACGCCCGCCGCGAACGGGAGGCCGCGACCGCCACGGAGGCCGCGCCCGCCGAGGTGCCGGACACCGACGACACCCTCGTCCTGCTGTTCCTGTGCTGCCATCCGACGCTGACCGCGGCCTCCCAGACTGCTCTGACACTGCGGGCGGTCGGCGGCCTGACCACCGCTGAGATCGCCCGCGCGTTCCTCGTGCCGGAGGCCACGATGGCGGCCAGGATCAGCCGGGCCAAGCAGCGCATCAAGGCCGCCGGCAGCACCTTCACCCTGCCGGGCGGCGTGGAGCTCGAGGACCGGCTACGGGTCGTCCTGCACGTGCTCTACCTGATCTTCAACGAGGGCTACACCGCCTCCTCGGGCAGCCGGCTGCACCGCGCCGACCTCGCGCACGAGGCGATCCGGCTGACCAGGACGGTGCACGCGCAGCTGCCCGAGGACGGCGAGGTGACCGGGCTGCTGGCGCTGATGCTGCTGATCCACGCCCGCCGCACGGCACGTACGACAGCGTCCGGCGACCTGGTGCCGCTGGACGAGCAGGACCGTACCAAGTGGGACCGCGCTCTGATCGAGGAGGGCATCGAGCTGGTCAAGGCGGCGCTGGCCGGCCCGGCTCTGGGTCCTTACCCGCTGCAGGCCGCCATCGCCGCCACACACGCTGACGCGGCCACGGCCGAGGAGACCAACTGGCCACAGGTGCACGCCCTTTACCTGATCCTGGAACGGATCGCGCCCAATCCGATGGTCACCCTCAACCGCGCCATCGCGCTCGCCGAGACCGAGGGCCCTCAGGCCGGGCTCGCCCTGCTGTCCACTGTGGACGGCGACGACCGCATGGCCGGGCATCACCGGCTGCTGTCCGTACGGGCGCATCTGCTGGAGAAGACCGGCGAGGCGGCGGGGGCGTACGAGCACTATCGGCGCGCCGCGAAGGCCACCGCCAGCATCGCCGAGCGACGCTACCTGGAGTCCCGGGCCGGCCGGGTGCGCCCATAGTTCTGGAGGCGCCCACGGCGCGGTCGCGGACCGGCATCAGGGCCGTCCACGATCCACCGCCGTTCGACCGCTCGGTCGGCGGCGGCCACCGTGGACGACCCCTCCCGCAGTCCTCGCCACGTGCGGACTCAGCGCAGGCTGAACGCCGACAGACGCAGTCCCTTGCTCAGCACCAGGTAGACGTCCGTACGGCCCTTCGAGCCGGCCGTCAGCGCAGCCGTCACCGCCCCGTACGCGTACGGGGACGACGTGCCGTCGAAGCGCGCCGTACCGACGAGCCTGCCGTTGGGGGAGCCGAGGCGCACCTCCAGCGTGCCGGACGCCCCAGCCAGCTGGGCGGTCAACCGCGCAGCTCCGGAGCCCAGTTCCGTGTCCGCGAACTTCAGCCACGCACCGTCGGCCGTCGCGGCCACCGCCGTTCCCCTCGCCTTCGACTCGTCCACCAGGCTGATCGCGCGGTAGTCGTCGAAGTTCTCGGCCCGTGTCGGCTTTCCGAGGTCCCGGGGCGGGATCGTCTCACCCTGGACCTTCAGTGACGTACGCGCCCGGATGTCCGCCGACGACGCGCCGGCCATCACGTCGTACGTCCCCGTCTCCACCACCCACTTCGAACGCGTGACGTCCCAGTGCGCGAGATCCGACGTCCCCAGCTTCAGCCGTACCGTCTTTGTCTCGCCCAGCTTCAGGGACACCCGCGCGTACGCCTTCAGCTGCCTCAGCGGCTGCTTGTCGCGGGACGTCCGCTGGTGGACGTACATCTGGACCACCTCGTCGCCGGCCCGCCGGCCCGTGTTCGTCACCGCCACCTCGTAGCCGTCCGAGACCCTCTTCAGACCGCCGTAGCGGAACGTCGTGTACGACAGGCCGTAGCCGAAGGGGTACAGCGGCTGACCCTTGAAGTACTGGTAGGTGCGGTCGGACTTGATGATGTCGTAGTCGAGGATGGAGGGGAGGTCGGACGCGGACCGGTACCAGGTCTGGGTGAGGCGGCCCGCCGGATTCGCGTCGCCGTACAGGAGGTCGGCGAGGGCGCTGCCCGTCTCCTGGCCCGCGTGCGTGGTCCACAGCAGGGCCAGGACCTCCTTCTGCAGGGCCCCGAGGGTGGTGGGGTAGCTGTTCTCGACGACCACCACGGCCCGGGGGTTGGCCCGGTGGACCGCCTTGACCAGGGCTTCCTGGGAAGGGGCCAGGCCCATGTCCGTGCGGTCGTGTGCCTCGCGACCGTTGATCGCGGGCATCGATCCGACCACCACCACGGCCGTGTCCTTGCCCTTGACCGCGGCGACCGCCTCGTCGACGCCGCTGCGGACCACGTCCTTCGTGTAGTGCGCGGCCCGGTCCTTCGCTACGAGGCCGAGCGTGCCGTCCGCGCCGGCCGGGCCGAGGTAGACCGGGTTCGACCACCAGGACTCGCCGGTCTCGTACCCGGCGTACCGCAGCAGATACGTCCCGTCGGCCTGCCGCTCCAGCGCGAACTGCTGCTGCACGAACCAGCCGTTGGGCTGAATCTGGTCGTTGACGAAATCCGACCAGTTGTAGCCGACGTACCTGCCGTTGGCCGCCGAGCGCAGGGTGACGATGCCCGAACCCCAGTCGAACACGTCGAACTGCGTACGCGCACCGGCGTCCGCGGTCTCCTTCAGGGCCGCGCCCGCCTCGCCCGTCCCCGCCGTCACGTACTTCCCGGTCGCCGTGTCCTTCAGCGTGATCCGGTCCACGCCCTCGCTGCTCGCCACCGGCGTGCCGAGCTTGGCCGCGATGCCGTCCTTCGGGGTGACCGCGTAAGGGAGGGTGCCGGAGTACCAGTCGGTGTAGAGAGTGTCGGCGAGCGGCCCGACCACGGCGGCACTGGAGGATCTCTTCAGCGGCAGCGCGCTGTCGTTCTTCAGGAGTACCGCCGCCTCGGTCGCCGCCGTGCGCGCCAGCTTCCGGTGCGCGGGGCTGTCGATCACGGACGCGTCGATCGATCCGTACCTGCCGCCGCCCGGATCGAACTCGCCGAGCCGGACGCGGATGCTCAGGATGTGACGGACGGCGGTGTCGATGTCCGAGGACTTCAACAGCCCGCTGGACAGCGCCGACTTGATCGCCGATGTGGTCGGGCCGGGATCGGTGTCGTTGTCGGTGAAGCTGTCGATGCCGGCCTTCAGCGCCGCCGCGTCCGCCTCCGCCTGCGTGCCGTAGTACTTCTGGCTGTCCGTCAGGTTCCCGGGCGCGAAGGCGTCCGTCACGTTCAGCAGATCCCGGGAGGTCCAGGTGCGCACGGTGTCGTTCAGGGCCGGGTCCACCGTGTCGGGGCGGCCGTTGACGAGGTTGTAGGAGGACATCACCCCGGTTGCCGCGTCCGCCTCGATCGCGGGCCTGAAGGCCTGCTCGTCGTACTCCTTCAGCACACGCGGGCGCAGTTCGGAGGACGTGGTGTCGCGCTGGTACTCGTTGTTGTTGGCGAGGAAGTGCTTGAGCGTGGGAGCCGTCTTGAGGTGGTCCGGGTCGCCGCCGGTCAGACCGCTGCCGTACGCGGTGGAGATCGAGCCGGTGAGGTGGGGGTCCTCGGAGTAGCCCTCCTCGTTGCGACCCCAGCGCGGGTCGCGCAGCAGGTTCACCACGGGCGCCCACAGGTTGAGGCCCCAGCCGGCCGGACGTTCCCGCTGGAAGCCGCGCGCCTCGTCGCCGACCGCCGAGCCGACCTGCCGGACCAGCTCCGGGTCCCAGGTGGAGGCGAGCCCGATCGCCTGCGGGAACACGGTCGTCCTACCGAGCCAGGCCACGCCGTGCAGGGCCTCGGTGCCGGTGCGGAACTCCCGGATGCCGAGGCGGGGGATCTCGGGCTCGTACTGGTGGAGGAGGGAGATCTTCTCGTCGGGCGTCAGTCGGGAGAGCAGGTCGTCGACGCGCCGGTCGACGGGCAGGCGCGGGTCGCGGAAGGGGTAAACGGGGTCGTCGGCGTGTGCGGGAACGGTGGCGCAGAGGCCCGCGATCAGGGCGAGCGCCACGGCGAGGGTGGTTCTGCGTCTTCCTCTCGTGCCTTTCATGTCACGGCTCCTTCGGCCAGTGCCTTGCGGGTGAGGAATTTCAGGGGATGTCGCGCGGCACCGTGCTCGCGCGTTCCGTCAGCCGGGGCGGCAGGAGCGTCGCCTCGGGTACGGCCGTGCCGTCCAGCTTCTTCATCAGCAGCTCCACGGCCCGTGCGCCCAGCTCGGCGGACGGCACGGCGACCGAGGTGACGGGGACGCGGAGGGATGCGGCGAGTTCGTCGGGGCAGATCGCGGTGACGGACAGGTCGCCGGGGAAGCGCAGTCCGAGCTGCTCGAAGGCGTCGATCAGTGGCTCCAGGACCGCCTCGTTGTGCACGACCACCCCGGTCAGCGCGGGCTGCTCGCGCAGCAGCTGCTCGGCGATGTGGCGGGCGGCGGCGGGTGTGGCCTCGCACGGGTGGACGGAGGACGAGAGCCCGTTGCGGTCGGCGGCGGCCGTGAACCCCTGTACCACCCGCTGGGCGAACGCCGTCTCCCGCACGTACACCTCGGGCGGCGATCCGACCAGTGCGACGACCCGGTGCCCCAGCCCCGCCAGCCGCTCCACGCACAGCTCGCCCGCCGCCCTGAAGTCCAGGTCGACGCAGGTGAGTCCCCCGGGCTCCAGGGGGAACCCGATCATGACGGAGGGCCGGTCGAGCGACCGCAGCAACGGCAGCCGCGCGTCGCGCAGCTGTAGGTCCATGACGATCAGCGCGTCCACGAGAGCCGTGTCCGCGACCCTGCGCAGTCCCTCGTCGCCCTCCTCCTGGGTGAGCAGCAGCACGTCGTGGTCGTGCCTGCGCGCGGTGGTCACCACCGACACCGCGAACTGCATGACCACCGGGACGTGGATACCGGAGCGCAGCGGGACCACCAGCGCCAGGACGTTCGACCTGCTGCTGGCCAGAGCGCGGGCCCCGGCGTGCGGGCGGTAGCCCAACTCGCGGATGGACGCCTCGATGCGCTGCCGGGTCTCCTCGGAGATGGGGCGCTTGCCGCTGAGGGCGTACGAGACGGTGCTCGGGGAGACCCCCGCGTGCCGTGCCACGTCCGTGATCTTCACCATGGTCAGTCCAGCTCCAGTGGGGGAGGAACCATCAGGCCGACTTCAGCTCCAGCGAGAGGAATCCCGTGCCCGCGGGCGCCCGCGCGATCCGCTCCCCGCAGGCCAGCGCCCAGGGTGCGGACGGGTCGCTGCTGGAGGCCCGCAGCGTGTCGCCCTCCCGGACGACGGTGAAGGTCACGTCCCCCACGGGCACGCTCACCCGCGCCCCGCGCTCCAGCCCGTAGGCGCGCAGGGTGACCCCGTCGGCGTACGGATAGTCGGGGCGTGAGTCCACCGCTCCGACCGGGATCACCGTACCTGGCCTGACCAGCAGCGGAACGCTGGAGAATCCGTGCCGCTCGCGCACCCAGCGCGGGCCGGTCACGGTGTGCCCGCTGAGGAAGTGGGTCCAGGTGCCCTCGGGCACGTAGTACGAGACGTCCCCCTCGTCGTTGAAGGCCGGAGCGACGAGCAGATCGGGCCCGAGCATGTACTGCCGCTCCAGATGCGCGCACCCGGGGTCGTCCGGGAACTCCAGCACCATCGCCCGCATCATCGGCACCCCCTCCGCGCGGGCGGTGCGGGCGGCCTCGTACAGGTACGGCATGAGGCGCATCTTCAGCCGGGTGAACAGCCTGAGGACGTCCACGGCCTCCTCGTCGAACAGCCAGGGCACGCGGTACGACGAGGAGCCGTGCAGCCGGCTGTGCGAGGACAGCAACCCGAAGGCGATCCACCGTTTGAACAGGGCCGGGGTCGGGGTGCCCTCGAAGCCGCCGATGTCGTGGCTCCAGAACCCGAACCCCGACAGGCCGAGGCTGAGCCCGCCGCGCAGCGACTCGGCCATCGACTCGTAGGTGGCCTCGCAGTCGCCGCCCCAGTGCACGGGGAAGCGCTGGCTTCCGGCGGTCGCCGAGCGTGCGAAGACGACGGCCTCGTCCTCGCCCCGGTGCTTGCGCAGCACCTCGAAGACGGTGCGGTTGTACAGGTACGTGTAGTAGTTGTGCATCCGTTCCGGGTCCGAGCCGTCCGCGTAGGCCACGTCGACCGGGATCCGTTCGCCGAAGTCGGTCTTGAAGCAGTCGACGCCCTGTGCGAGCAGCGCCTCCAGTTTGGACGCGTACCAGTCGCGGGCGGCCGGGCTGGTGAAGTCGACGAGCGCCATGCCCGGCTGCCACAGGTCCCACTGCCACACGCTGCCGTCGCGCTTCCTGAGCAGATGGCCCAGGGCCTTTCCCTCGGCGAAGAGGGGCGAGCGCTGCGCGATGTACGGGTTGATCCAGACGCAGATGTGGAGGCCCCTGGCCTTCAGCCGGGCCAGCATGCCCTCCGGGTCGGGGAACACCCGCGGATCCCACTGGAAGTCGCACCAGTTGAACTCGCGCATCCAGAAGCAGTCGAAGTGGAAGACGGACAGCGGCAGCTCGCGTTCCCTCATGCCGTCGATGAAGGAGCTGACGGTGGCCTCGTCGTACGAGGTGGTGAACGAGGTGGACAGCCACAGGCCGAAGGACCAGGTCGGCGGGAGCGCCGGGCGGCCGGTGAGGGCCGTGTAGGTGCGCAGGATGTCCTTCGGGGTGGGCCCGTGGATGACGTAGTACGTCAGCTGCTGGCTCTCCACGCTGAACTGGACCCGGGACACCGCCTCCGAGCCGACTTCGAAGGACACCTTGCCCGGATGGTCGACGAAGACGCCGTAGCCCGCGTTCGTCAGGTAGAACGGGGCGTTCTTGTAGGCCTGTTCGGTCGCCGTGCCGCCGTCGGCGTTCCACATGTCGACGACCTGGCCGTTCTTGACGAGCGGCCCGAAGCGTTCGCCGAGCCCGTACACCGAGGTGCCGATCCCCAGACCCAACTGCTCGCGCAGGTAGTGCGCGCCGTCGGCGTCGCGCATGATGCCCATGCCCTTGGGGCCGCTGCTGGTGAGGACACGGCCGTGGGCGAGGAAGTCGACGTGCCAGGGGCCGGTGCGGGCGACGCGCACCGACAGGGTTCCGGAGGTGAGGGTGGCGTACTCGTCGTCGTACTCCACCTGCGCCGTGCCGCCTTCCGGGGGACGTCCCTCGGGCCCCGGAAGGTCGTCCCGCCGCACCTCGAACCGCGGCACCCGGGGCTGCTCGCCCTGGAAGTGGGTGATGGTGAGGCCGATGACGTTCGGCATCGGCGCGTGCGCGCTGATGGTCACGACCGGTCCCTTCAGCAGGTCGCCGCGGTGGCGGATCGGCTGGGTCGGCGCGTGGATCTCCAGGGCTCCCGGGGAGGCGGTCACGTCCAGGACCTCGACCGGGTGGGCCGCGGTGACGCCTTCGCGCAGCAGCCAGTAGCCGTCGGTGAACTTCAAACGTGTACTCCCTACTTGACGGCACCCACGGCGATGCCGCGGGTGAGAGTCCGCTGGAAGACGAGGAAGAAGACGAGGGCGGGCAGGACGCCCAGCAGGGCCGCCGCGTTGGTCATCGTGGCGTCCATCAGGCGCTGACCCTGGAGGACGCCGAGCGCCACCGACACCGTCTGGTTGTCGTTGGAGATCAGCATGACCAGGGGGAGCAGGAACTCGTTCCACGTCCAGATGAAGAAGAAGACGAGCAGCACGCCGATGGTGGGGCGACTGACGGGGACCACGATCCGCCACAGCACCTGCCACTTGTTCGCCCCGTCGATCCGGGCGGCCTCGATGATCTCCCGCGGGAACCGGCCGAGGACGGAGGAGAGCAGATAGGTGCCGAAGGCGGCCTGGATCACCGTGAAGACGATGATCACGCTCAGCCGGGTGTCGTAGAGGCCGGCCTGCTTGCTCAGGTAGTACAGCGGGTAGACCAGCGCCTCCTGCGGCAGCATGTTGGCGAGGACGAAGAAGGCCAGAACCCAGGTGCGGCCCTTGATGCGGCCGATGCCGATCGCGTACGCGTTGAGGATCGACAGGGCCGCGGCCAGGACCGCCACACAGCCGCTGATCAGGACCGAGTTGACGAGCTTCTGGCCGTAGTCGACGCGCTGCCAGAAGTCCTTGAGCCCGTCCAGGTACAGGCCCCTCGGCAGGCTCAGCGGTCCGTGCTGGGAGTACTCGGCCGGTGACTTGACCGCGTTGACGGCGACGATGACGAACGGCAGCACCGTGAACAGGGCCGCGATGCAGAGGGCCACGAGAACGGGATAGCGGCGCAGGGCACTCGTCGTCATACGCGGACCCCTTCCTCGGCGTCCTCGGCGCGGGTCTGGAGTTTCAGGCCGATCAGCGAGAGCAGCATGATGAGCACGGTGAGCACGGTGGAGATCGCGGCGCCGTAACCGACCTGGGTCTTCTCGAAGAACGTGGTGAAGGAGAAGTACGACGGGACGTCGGTCGCGCCGCCCGGACCGCCCTTGGTGAGCACGTACACCGCGCCGAAGACCTTGAGCGCTGCGATGCTGCACCAGGTGAGCACGACGGAGATCTCGGGTCTGATCTGCGGCAGCGTGACGTGCCAGAAGCGGCGCCACCAGCCGGCGCCGTCCAGTTCGGCCGCCTCGTACAACTGCGGGCCGACGCGCTGGAGCCCCGCCATGAAGACGACGAGCGGGAAGCCGATCTGCACCCACACCATCACCCCCATGACGCTGTACAGGGCGATGCCCGGGTCGCCGAGCCAGTCCTGCTGCCAGGAGCCGAGACCGACCGACTTCAACAACGTGTTCAGGGTGCCGTTGTCCGGCGCGAGGATCCAGCTCCAGACGATGCCGGCGACCGCGATGGGAAGGACCTGGGGAAGGTAGAAGCAGGCGCGCAGGACGGTGGCCGTCCTGCTGCCGAAGTGCTTGCCGACGTAGTCGAACAGCGCCGCGGCGAGGACCAGCCCGACCATCGTCGGCAGGACGGCCATGGCCACGACCATGAACAGGCTGTGCCGGAACGACGCCCAGAACTCCGAGTCGTCCATCAGTTCGCGGTAGTTGGCGAGACCGGACCACCGGGGGCTGCCGACCCCCTGCCACTCCGTGAAGCTCACGCCGGTGTTCATCAGGAACGGCACGACGATGACGGCGAGGAAGGCGAGGACACCGGGGACGAGGAAGAGGGCGTAGGACTGGTGCGGGCGGGGGCGGCGCGGGCCGGCGTGCTGGTGCGTGCCGACGGCCCGCGACCCCCGTTCGACGGTGACCGTCATTGTTTCGGCGCACCCTTGTCGTACGCCTTCTGCAGTGCACCGAGATAGGCGTCCGGTGTGGCGCTGCCCGTGATCAGCTTCTGTGTCTCGGAGACGAGGACGTCGTAGAAGCCGGGGACGGGCCAGTCGGGGTAGAAGGCCAGGCCGTCGCGGCCGGAGAGGGTGTTGAAGTCGGCGATGAGGGTCTTGGCCCTCGGGTCGGTGATGGCGGACGGGTCTGCCGCCACGGGCACGCCGCCCTTGTTGCCCAGCAGGTTCTGGATCTTCTGCGACATGGTGATGTCGATGAAGTCGTACGCGAGGTCCTTGTTCTTGGCGCCCTGGGGGACGACCCAGAGATTGCCGCCGGAGCCGAGGGTGAGGCCGGAACCGGGCCACAGCACGCTGCCCCAGTCGAACTTGTTCTCCGTCGTGAAGCGGCCGTACCACCAGCTGCCGCTGAACAGGATCGGGTTCTTGCCCTGGATGAAGGCGACGCCCGCGTCCTCGGCCTTGGTGCCGCTGGACGTCTTGCTGATGTACCCCTTCTTCACCCAGTCGGCGAAGGTGGTCGCGCCGTATGTCCAGGCGGCGTCGTGGAAGTCGGTCTTGCCCCGGTAGAGCTCGTAGGAGTCGACCCAGGAGCGGTCGGCCTTCGACAGTGCCAATTGGTACAGGTACTGCTGGGCCATGTACTCGGCGCCGGCGTTGGCGAGCGGGGTCACGCCCTTGGCGACGAACTTGTCCATGGCGGCGGTGAGGTCGTCGAAGGTCTTCGGCTCGGCGACTTTGTACTTCTTGAAGAGGTCCTTGTTGTAGAAGACCATGGTGTATTCGGCGTAGTTGGGTATCCCGTACCACTTGCCGGAACCCATGACACCGTTGGTGTCGTACTGGCTGGTGGTCTTCACTCCCGCGCTGAGCTCCTTGTCCCAGCCGCGCTTGGTGACCTCGGGGGTCAGATCGGTGAGGAGCCCCTGCTTGGAGAGCAGACCCGCGGTCGCGTTGCCCTTGTTGTACTCCATGATGTCGGGCGCGTCCGAGGAGTTGAGGATCATGGGCGCGGTCTTCTGGATCTGTTCGAAGCCCTTCTCCTCGAACTTCACCTTCACGCCCGGGTGTTTCGCCTCGAACTCCTTGATGGCCTCGTTCCAGGCGGCGCCCATCGCGCTGTCCGGACCCTCGTAGTGCCACAGTCGGAGCGTCTTGCCGTCCGAGGAACCGCCGTCCGAGCCACCGCAGGAGGCCAGGAGCAGGGATCCGACGAGGACCGCCGCTGTCGTCACCACACACCTTCGTGCCGTCAACATCCAGTGCCTCCAAGGGAGTCGGAGGGGGATCAGGGGTCGTCACGCAGCGCTTGTCGAATCAATTCGATGCGTGCCGTCGAAGCGCTTCGACGGAGGAAGGTAGGGGGAGGTGGTGGGCGCGTCAATGGGGTGGGCGTGAATCGGCCCGTGCAACTGCGGCCGTCGGTGCCCGGATCGGCTCCGACACCACTGTGCTCGTCGGCCACTCGCTGGGTTCCGTCGTCGCGTACGAGAGCCTGTGCGCTCATCCCGATTGGCCCGTGCGCACGTTGGTGACCCTCGGCTCCCCGCTTGGCATGCCCACCCTCGTCTTCGACCGTCTGCGCCCTGCCCCCGTCGCCGGACGCGGGCAATGGCCGGTCGGCCTGGAGCGCTGGTCCAACCTCGCGGACCGGCACGATGTGGTCGCGTCGGTGAAGGAGCTGACCGGATTGTTCGGGCCCCATCAGCCCCATCCTGTGCCGACCGGCGTGAAACCCGGCGCCGCACTCCGCGACATCGCCGTGGACAACGGCTGGAAGGTGCACGATGTGCTGCGCCACCTGACCGCCCGCGAGACCGGCGCGGCGATCGGCGAGGGGCTTGTGGCGTCCTGATGAGCGAGGCGACGCCGCGACGCTACCGTCGTCGCGGAACACCCGACTGCGGTGACCACCCTCGCGGCGCGGACGCTGGGTGGGCGCCTGTTTGTGGCAACGGGCGACGACACGGGCCGGGTGACCGTCTCGGAGACGGACTGCGACCGTTGGCCGCCCGGTGTCGCCGATCGCCCCGTCGACACCTTCACCTTGCCCGGCCCGGTCGAGATCAACGCGTTGGACTACGCCCCCGACGGGTGACTGGTGGTGTGCGCGCACAAGGACGTCTACGCGTTCGATACCGGCGAGGACATGAGCGAGGAGTGGTGACGCTGTGCTTGGCGAGGTCGCCAAGCAGGCCTGCGTCCCCGAGACTGGCAGGGGCCGGGGGTGGCATGCGCGGTCGGGGTCTCCGGATCACGCCGTGGCGCGAACGCGCCGTAAAAACAGGCCGATTGAATGTTTGACAGCGCAAGTCTGATCGTGTGACGAGTCCTTGACAGCAGATATTGCACCACTTGAGTATCGGTGTGCCTTCGCCGACCGGTGAGGGCTCAGGTTTTGAGCGACACAAGGGGGTTTTCGTATGTCCGCGATCGTTTCCACGCTCAAGCACACGAAGTACGTCATGGGTTCCCTGGCTGCGGTGCTGTTCACGAACTGCCCCAGCTGACGCGGGAACGGGGTGGACGGTCACGGCCGCCCACCCCGGCATGGTGAGGGTCGGGACGGGCGGGGGAGGACCATGTTCGACGCGGGGATACGGCAGTTCCGGATGGCGCTGGCCATGGTGCTCGGCCGTCCGATCAATGTGCGCTCTGCCGAAAGACTCGTCGATGACGCGCTGGCGACACTTGCCGAATTCGGCTCCCCCGGCGAGGACGTCGAACAGTTGCTGCGCGGCGCCGCCGCAGACCCGCAGATGCGTACCGACCTCACGAACAAGGCCCTGCGCCGTACCGCGAAACGCCTCGAGGCCAAGTCGCCCTTCTATGCCGACCACTTCGCGGCAGCCGGAGTCGACCCGGCCGCACTGAACCTCGAGAACATCACCGCCGTGCCCGTCACCACCAAGGCCGACCTGGTCGAGCGGGCCCGCGACTTCCTGTGCGGTGAGCCCTTCCTCGCCTCCCGGACCACCGGGACGACAGGCCGGCCCACCGAGGTCTGGTACTCCCGCTACGAGGAACGCCTGTGGCCCGCGCTCGTCGCCCTCTCCCAGGTGCTGCGCGGCACCGTCCGCACCACCGACCTGGTCCAGTTCAACATCAGCTCCCGGGCGACCGGCACGGCGTACGCGGAGATGCAGGTCGCCCGCCTGGCAGGGGCGGCGATCCGCATGGTGGGCCTGGTCCCACCGGCTGAGACGCTGGACCTCATGGCGGGAACCGGCACATCGGCGCCGACCCTGATGGTCACCTACCCGAGCTATCTGGGACAGCTGACCCGCCTGGCCCGCGAACGGGGACTCGGTCCCGCGGACTTCCGGCTGCGCCGCATCAATGTCGGTAGCGAGGTGCTCTCGTCCGCCCTTGCGGAGGCCGCCGAAAAGACCTTCGGCGCCCCCGTCAGCGACGGCTACGGCATGACCGAGGTGACACCGGTGGCCGGCGCCATCTGCCGACAGCGGCACCTTCACATCGACGCCGGCATCGGCCTCGTGGAGGTGTGCGACCTCGACACCGGGGCACCGGCCGCGCCCGGAGCGCTCGGCACGATCGTCGCCACTCCCTTCTTCCCGTACCGGGAGTGCATGCCGCTCTTCCGCTACGACACCCGAGACCTGGTGCGGCAGTTGCCCGACGCGCCGCGCACCTGCGAGATGGCGAACGTGCCGGCGACCTCGCACATCCTCGGAAAGGCGGACCATGTGCTGCGCACCCAGGACGGTCCGGTGACCCCGCGCGAGATCATCGAGCTCCTCGACGCGCTGCCCGGCGCATGCTGGCCCGTGCGTCACCGCGCCGACGTGGTGGACGGACGGTTGCATGTGGAGGTGGCCGCCTCATCGGTGCCGGAGACGAGCGACATCGCGCGTCATTTCGCCGAGGCCGGCCTCGACGCCACCGTCGAGGTCGTCCCGGGAGAAGGACGTCAGCTGCGGCGCTACCGCTGCGATCTGGTCGAGAACAGCTTCGCCTCCGCCGGGCGCGCAGCATGACCGCCGCACAGAGCGCGTTCTTCGTCCTCGTGACCCTCGCCGTCGCCCTGGGCGTCTCGCTCGCCTCGGTCGCCTACTTCCGGCGGGTCACCCTGCCCCGGCCGGCCGTCGGTGTGTTCAACGGCAACGACATGGTCATCATGATGGGCTTCGTCGTCGTACTGCCGTTCCTGTATCTCTCCCTCCCGGGCTGGCTACTGCCTCCCCTGCTGGGGCTGACCCTGGCCGGTGGTCTCGCGGTCGGCTACGGGCCGGCCGTCCGGCGGGGACCGGTGCGCTGGTCGCTCATCGCCGGTCTGCTGGTCGCCGACTGGCTCACCGCGCGCGGCGCCGAGGACGATCCCACCCATGCCACCCCGTACTGGTTGGTCAACAGCCTGGTCATCATGCTGATGGCGGTTGGCGCCGCCAACCTCAACGCGCAGGGCGGCCTGAAGCTGCGGCACGTCTCCCGGTTCGCGCTGGCGCTCGCCGTGTACGACCTGTTCTTCGCCACCGTCGTCCCCCTCACCCAGAAGCTGTTCGACGCGGTGCAGGGCTACGCCTTCGCACCGTCGGCGGGGCTGCGCGTCGGCGAGTTCGGCGCCGTCGTGGGCATGGGCGACCTCCTGGTGTACGCCCTCTTCACCACCGTGGCCTACAAGGCGTACGGACGAGCGGGGCTGACCTGGGCTCTTGGGCTGGTCGCCGTGTTCGGCGCGCTCGTCCCGACGCTGGCACCCGTCACGGTCGAGGCGCTCACGGGACACCTTCCGCAGATCGTGCCCGCGCAGATCTTCTTCGGCCCGGCGGCGTTCTGCGGGTACCTCATGCTGCGGCGGCGCGGCCCGGAGCGGCGCATGGCCGACGTCCGGCCGCCCGCGCGCTTCGTGACAGTCCACGGACAGCAGGGGCTCATGAGCCCGGCCACCGCCGACGAGCCCTGGAATCGTTCCCCAGGAGAACGCTCCCAGGTCGGTGGCTGACCAGGCCAGGTGGACTTGCGGTGTCGGGATCAGTGGCGGAGCAGGCGGGAAGCCCCCTGGGTCAGGCTTCTCCGCTGGTCCCGGGTGGGTTTCCATGGCCGGATGCTCAGCAAAGCCCAGGTCGGTCCGGGAGGTTGACCGTACTTCTTCCGCAGCGTGATGGTCAGTGACGGCCACCGCCCGACGGGCAAGCCGCTGCGCGCCGCGCAGGACGAGGCCGGTGTTCCGCCCGGGTTCTGGACAGGCCGAGGCTTGGCCGCGATCGATCTGACGGCGGGGGAGTGGTGACCGAGCAGGAGCAGGCCGAACTGCTCCTGGGGGAAGGCCGGCACCTCCACTGTCGGTGGTCCGCAGATCGCCGCCGACGCCATCGGAGGCAGTCGGAACGGGCGGTTCCGTGGTATTCACAGTGCAGTTGAGGGAATTGGCGGGCGGGGGGCGCTGTGCTGGGTAGGGGTGCGGTCGCGGCGGCGGTGGTGGTCTTCACGGCCGGTCTGCTGGGCCTGCTCGGCTGCTCGTTCGAGGGCGGCGGGGCTGCGGAGCCGCCGACAGCCGCATCGACCGGTGGCGTGACCACCTCCGCCGCCTCGCCGCTACCCAACTCAACCACTGGCTCCGCGTCCCCCTCGGCTCCCGGCAGCCCGAGCCCGGTCCCCGTCACCGGGCCCGATCAGAAGCTGGTGTCCATGACCGTCACCGGCGGCTTCGCGGGCGTCCACCAGTTGGTCATCCTCCGGGGCGATGGCACCGTCTACGCCAGCGAGAAAGGCCAGCCGGCCGTCCGCCACACCAGCGCGGCCCAGTTCACGGAGTTGCGTACGCTGCTCGGAGATCCGGCTCTGGCCGACGTTCCCGACTTCACCATGGACATGGGGGCGGCCGACATGCTGCAGTACACGCTGCAGTTCAACGGCCGTACCGTCATGACGGACCGCTCCGGCGACGAGCCCGCGCTCGACCGGCTCATCGATGCCCTCAGCCCCTGGCTGTCGAAGAAGTGACCTCAAACCCCGTGAGCCGTCACGGACGACGAGGCCGAGCTGCTGGCGTTCTTCGGCTTCCCTGCCGAGTGCTGGATCCACCCGCGCAGCTCAGGCCAGGCCCGTGGAGGACCACACCACCCCAAGCCGCCCGAACTCCACCGCACGCTGTCCGTACACGGTGGACGACGCGAACCGCAGTGCCCGGCGGGCCCGCATCCACGACGTGGGCCGACCTCGATCAGGATGCGGGCCCCGGTCCTGACACCGACTCCTGGCATCGAGGTCAGGGCCGGATCCGGTGCCTCCCCCGGATCACCGACAACAGGGGAGGGAAGTCATGCGGGGCCCGAAGGCCGGAGGTCCCAGTGCGGAGCCACGAAAACCGGTAACGGGGGGCTCGTCGCGCACATCGGTCCATACGCCTCCGGTCCCACTCCGCGTCCCTCTCAAGTCCGGCAGCTGTCACCCGCAGTCGGGAGCCTCCTCCAGGGCCGCCGCGTCAAGCGCCATGGTCAGCCGGTCGAGGCGGGCGCGCAGCTCGCGGATCTCGTCGAGGGTGAAGCCGGTCGCCGCGCCGATCCGGTGCGGCACCCGGAGCGCGCGCTCGCGCAGCGCCGCGCCCTCCTCGGTGAGCCGCACCTCGACCGACCGCTCGTCACGCGCACTGCGCTCCCGATGTACCAGACCGGCCGCCTCCAGCCGCTTGAGCAGCGGGGACAGGGTGCCGGAGTCCAGCCGCAGATGCTCTCCGAGCCGCTTCACGGGCGTGTCGCCCTGCTCCCAGAGCACCAGCATCACCAGATATTGCGGGTAGGTGAGCCCGAGCTCCTTGAGGACCACGCGGTAGACGCCGTTGAAGGCACGCGAGGCGGCATGCAGCGAGAAGCAGATCTGGCGGTCCAGACGCAGCCACGCCTCGTCCGGTGGGGCGCTGGGCGGAACCTCGGTAGTCATACGGCCAGGATAACCGGACACTGGCCATTCAATTGTGCACAACTCAATTGTGTGCTCTACTTGTGTGCGCAACCGGTACTCGTCTCGCTTCGAGAGGTCTTGATCCCCCATGGACATGCTCTACACCGCCGTCGCCACCGCCACTCACGGCCGGGACGGCCGCGCCGTCAGCTCCGACGGCAAGCTCGACCTGCAGCTGGCCGTCCCGGTGGAGATGGGCGGCAACGGGCAGGGCACCAACCCCGAGCAACTGTTCGCCGCGGGGTACGCCGCCTGCTTCGCCAGCGCCCTCGGGGTGGTCGGTCGGCAGGCGAAGGTGGATGTCAGTGACGCCGCGGTCACCGGTGAGGTCGGCATCGGCAAGCAGGGCGAGGGTTTCGCGCTCGCCGTCACCCTCCGCATCGAACTGCCCGACAGCATCGACAAGGCCACCGGCCGCAAGCTGGTCGAGCAGGCCCACCAGGTCTGCCCGTACTCCAACGCCACCCGCGGCAACATCCCGGTGGACCTCGTCGTCGAATAAGCGGTCCTGACAAGGGCGTTGGACGTGTCAGTGGGTGATCAGGCAGGCGGCGGGGCCGAGGAAGGCCTCGTGGATGCCGTCGTGTCTTTCCCGGCGGATGCGTAAGCGGCGGAAGCCGTGGAGCCAGGAGATGGCGCGTTCGACGACCCAGTGGAAGATGCCCAAAGCGGAACCGTGGGACTGACCCCGTTCGGCGATCAACGGGCGAATGTCGCGCTGCTGGAGCAGGCGCTGTGTGATCGCCATCGCGGGAGCGCGAGGAGACCGCACCGCCGGCCGTGGCCGAGGGGGCAGCTGCTTCGAGCACCGGACATCCGGCAGTATGACCCCGTGCCCTCACCGCCCGGAACCCAGGACCGCGCCGCAGGCGCCGCCGCCCCGGTACGGATCCGCCTGGCGGCGGCCGCGGCCGCGGTGCTGACCATCGCCGCGGGGCTGGGACTCAGGGCCGTGACGGCGGGGAGCGCGGGCAAATATGGCGGAGACGCGCTGTACACCGTCCTGCTTGTCACCCTCGTCGTTCTGGTGGCGCCCCGGGTGACGCCCCTGACGGCCGCCGCGAGCGCGTTGGCCGTCAGCTGGGGGATCGAGTTCCTGCAGCTCAGCGAGGTGCCGGCAGAGCTCTCCCGGCGCAGTGTCGTCGCCCGCCTCGTACTCGGTTCCACCTTCAACGCGCCCGACCTGCTCTGGTACGCGGTCGGCGCGGCAGCGGGCTGGCTCGTCCTCACCGCGGTGAGGAGGGAGGCGTAGGGCGTGCTGGTGGCCTACCGGAGGCTCCGCCGATCGGCCACGGCCCGGGAGGCGAGCAAACCGCCCCCGTGACCGTGAACACGGACGGCCAAGCGTCCATGCTGCCGCACTTTGGCTGGGTCCGTCGTGCTGGACCATCCGGTGAACTGGGAGACTCGGGCCGTGATCACTCCCCGCCGCCCCTTGGGCACCGGTCCCCGACCCGCCGCCGAGCCGGAGTTGTCGCCTATGGGCGACAGCCGCGAGCGAGGCCGTACGGCTGCGGAACGGGCTGCCGCCGAGTCTCCTGCCTCCGGGGGTGAGGGGCAGGTGGTGACGCGGTCGCCAGGCCGCCGCCGTCTGGGCACGGGGGCCGACCCGCTCTAGTGTCGGGCTCTCATCGGAGGCCGGATGCTTGAAACTTCCCAGCGAGAGCGAGTGCGAGGGTCAGGCACCTTCAGCACGCCCGGCCCACGCCCTGGCTCTCGCTGGTGTGACGCCGAAGCCGGCGACTGCCTCAGGTTGATCCCCGCTCAGCCCTGTCGAACGTTCCTTGCTCAATGGCCCTGCCCGGGTGGGGGACTGGCGTCCTCGTAACCGCCACGCCACTGAGCAGGGCCACCCTGATGATCAGGGGCCGCCGGAGCGGAACCCACGTGAACAAGCCTCCGGGTGTGCGAGCACGCTCGATCGAGCCGTACGGACCATGAGCTTCCTCAGGCCCCGGGAGGCGAGCGGATCAACGCAGGCCGGCGAAGAGGTCGTTCTCGGGCATGGCCGCGCCGGTGGTGTCCTGGACACGTACGAAGGTCTCGACGCCCATCAATTCGGTGAACCTTTTCTGGCCCATTTTGAGGAAGAAGATGTTCTCGCCCTGGCTGGCGTGCGCGGCCAGCGCATCGAACTTCTGACCGCCGAACGCGGTGGTGTCCACCCAGGTGGTGATCTCCTCGTCGGGGAGTCCGATCTCGGCCATCGCGGCGGCCTCGGCGGGATCCGGCTCCTGCCAGTCCGCACCGAACTCGCGCATGGCCTCCCCGAACCGCTGCATCATCGAGCGGGGCGCCGTCGTCCAGTACACCTTCGGTGTCGCCATGGTCATCGCCAGCGCCTTCATCGTGATGCGGTGTGCCTGGATGTGGTCGGGGTGGCCGTAGAAGCCGTTTTCGTCGTAGGTGACGACCACATCGGGTTGGTAGCGGCGCAAGAGTTCCGCGAGTCGGGCAGCGCCCTCCTCCACTGGTGTCTGCCAGAAGGATCCGGGGGCATCGTTGGCCGGCCAGCCCATCATCCCGGAGTCGGCGTAGTCCAGTGTCTCCAGATGACTGACCTTCAGGATGTTGCAGCTCGCCTCAAGCTCTTGACGCCGCATCAAGGCAACGGCTGCCGGATCGTGCCCGGGGTCGTCCGGCTTGACACCCCCCGGTCCGTCACCGCAACTGCCGTCGGTGCATGTCACGAGGACCGTGCGGATGCCCTCCGCCGCGTAGCGTGCGAGGACGCCTCCCGTGCCAGTGGCCTCATCGTCGGGGTGGGCGTGCACCGCCATGAGCGTCAAGGGCCGGTCATTCATGAAACAGTCCTCCTGTGTGAAAAGGCCGCGGTCCGAGTCTGCGGCAGGCGTATGAGGGGTCGCCCCGATATCGAGTGACCGGGCGTACCGCGGTCCGGGAGCCCCCGGATCACGTCGGCCGGACGATCTTTTGGCCTCTCTGCTCCCCGTCCGCGCGGCGCCGGTCCCTCGGCTGGTGCAACAGCGCTGGCGGGATCGGTTGTTCCCGCCGCACAAGGGAACGCTCCTGCGCCTTGGCGCTGGCGCCCGTGCACTGCCGTGCGTCGTCGACGGCAGCAAGCTCGACCTGGGCTTCGCCTACGCCCATACCGAAGGAATCGAACTCCGCCTGGACACCGCCGAGGTCCAGGTCCGCCGGCCGCAGGCCGGGATGCCCATAGGGGAGTTAGGTGTCGGAGGCGGGGAGGGCCTGGAGTCCGCGGTCGCTCTGTTGGCAGGGGGTCCCCGGTGGGCAGGTCGTCGGCGTCGATGGTTGGAGCTCATCGTCTGGATTCCCGTCAAGCAGGCGACCTGGAGTCCTTCGGCCTCACCGAGCCAGCCGGGTCCCGCGCCGGGACCAGCGGGCCAACCGCCGACGGCTCGGTGGCCGAGGCGGGCGCCCCGCTGGTTTCGACCGGGCACGCTATGCCCGCAGGAAGGAAGTCGAACGGACCGTCAACGCACTCAAGGACTTCCGGGCCGTAGCGACCTGGTACGAGCCGGCTGTGGTTCCTTTGGCAACCGCCGCACAGCCCTTGACCGCGCCGCCGGTCAGCCCATGCTTTTGGCGCCGTCCAGGGACTCGCGGATGATGTCGGCGTGGCCGGCGTGCTGAGCGGTCTCGGCGATGATGTGCATCAGCACCCGGCGGGCCGACCAGTGAGCGCCGGGCTCGAACCACGGGGCTTTCGGCAGCGGCCGCGTGGCCTCCAGCTCGGGCAGTGTGGCGACCAGGCCGTCGGTCCGGCGGGCCACCTCAGCGTAGTCGGCCAATACACCAGTCAGCGTCTCACCGGGCAGCAGCCGGAACTCGTCGGCGCGCCGAGCCCAGTCGGCCTCGGTCATGGCCGTGAAGTCTCCCATCGCCGAGGGGCCGTTCAGGATGAAGTCCACCCAGCTCCGCTCGACCGCGGTGACGTGCTTGATCAGGCCGCCCAGACAAAGCTCGCTGGCGGTGGTCCGCAGCCCGGCCTGTTCGTCGGTGAGGTCACGTGTGGTGAAGCGCAGGAAGTGCCGGTGCTTGGCCAGCATCTCCAGCAAGTCGGCGCGCTCACCGGTGACGGCCGGGGCCCCGGCCAGGTCGCGGGTGGTCAGCTTGTTGACGGTCATGGTCTTCGCCTTTCGATATTCCTGTTCCGTCGGTCAAGGACCACGCTATGAGCCATAGCGGTCAGATTCTGTCCTAAAGCGGCGATGGATGAGGGGCAGATTGCAGCGGCCAACTCTCGGCTGTTGGGGCCGTCCGGGTGCGTGGGCACCCTCCATGACCGCCGTCACACGGGACAGCCACCTCGCCGACCACGTCGACGCTGGTCGGCTTCCATAGCCCAGGGGTAATCTCCTGGTCGGGCGCCGCTGACCGGCACAATGTTCCGATGGCCCTCTTCACCTGCACGAACTGCCGACAGCCACTCACTGGGGATCTCAAGAGAGCACGGCCCTCGCGGGACACCGAAAAGCGACCCGGACATCGGATCGCCCCTCCGCGGATGGCCCGGGGCACCTATGCGATCAGCCACGACGCCAGTCTCTTCATCCTGCATCCCGACGACGTGCCGGGAACGGCTCCGCACCCCGACCGCGGGCGTCGCAACGGCTGCTGCGGACTCGACGGTCAGGACGGCCCCAATCTCGTCTGCGCGGCTTGCGGCGCCGATGTCGCCACCAAGCAGTCAGACTGCTGGACCCAGAACCTGGTGGCACTGACCGCCGCCGCAGCCGTCGGCGGAGCGGAACCTCCAGCCTGAACTCGGTGACTTTCGGCGCCGCCTCGCACACGTTCGCCGGAACATGTGCGCTTTGCCGAACGACTCGTTGGAGGCGATGGCGACGCTGTTCTTCTCCTCGCGCTCGGTACCGATGTATCGGTGACGTGGGGATCGCCGTGCGGTAACGGCGGCTTGGACGGTGCGGGCGAGGTCGCGCCAGGCGCGCCACGCGGGCTCGTACGTTGAGGTCAGCTGCTCGCTCCACGGCCGGCGGGTGGTCGGCCACCCTGCTGTGAGGGCGCCGCCGGGTGCCGTAGCACGGATGCGATGCGTGCCGGTCACCGACAGGCTGGGGGAGACACATCTGATTCCCTTCGGGGACGAAGTGCCCTGTCGGTTACGGCCTCGTCTGCGGGTGATGGTGGCCCGCAACGGGTTTGGCTGTATGGGGTTGATCTGGCATGCGCAATGACCCGGTGGAGCGAGACGAGTTCGTACCCGGCCCCGCCGAGCCGGTGGCCGCCTGGTGCCTGCATGGCGGCCGAGGCGAGAACCACGCGGGAGCGGACTGTCCCTGGTGCCGATCATTGCAACGGGCCGAAGAGGCGGCTGCCGTCGGTCGGCGATTCGATCTGCCCGCCGCGCCAGAAGGTCAAGGCCCGTAGAGAAGGAAGCCGCAGGACACTCGGCCCGCGGGGACGGCGGGGCCGTGAAAAGGAAGCGCACACAGAACGGAGCAAGATCATGCAGACTTTCACCGCGTCAGCCGATCGAGTGTGGGACCGTGCCGCGGAGCAGGACTTCCTGCTGGCTCCGCCCGTTTCTGCAGCCCGCATTGCTTCCCGTGTCGATCCTCGTGACCTGCGGCGGCTGGACCTGCTTGCGGCGCTGACCGCGGCGGGGATCGCCCCCTGGCCAGGAGACCGGGAGGCGATCGAGGAGCTCAGTGCACTGCCCGACAGCGTGCACGAAGCCCTGCACCGCTGGTTCAGCTCCGGCAGGTGACGCGCTGGACGCTCCCTTGAAAGCGCTCGGAACGTGGGTCTTTCCCCACGAGAACTCGGGGAAGGCAAGTCCGCGTCCGCGCCGAGCAGCAGACGCCTGACTGGCAGGCCCGTTATGCGGTCCGTTCCGGAGCGGAGGTCTCGGCAACGGTCGAACTCTGGCCCACTGACGGCGAACTCACGCGGCCAAAGTGGGGCACGGTTCACCCGACGCCGACAGGAGGGCACGGCCGGCGAGTTCGCTCACGGACACGGCGTGCGCCGCTGCCGTCGCCGCGCACGCCCTGCCGTGGGGGAAGCGGCAGGCTCGCGCCCGGATCCTGCGGGACCATGTGACGACCGAAGACCGGTTCACCTCGGCCAAGCTGCTTGCTCAATAAACGGAGTGCTCAACAGGCCCCTGCTCATCGTGACCGGAGCACCGCACGGTACCCGGGGCGTTCCGCAGGTGTGCACCGTGACGTCAAACGCCTGCTGGCGGCGGGACTGCGAAGCTGCCTGTACTACGGCGACTTCGCAGTCCCGCCACCACCGACCGCAACCGGTCACCCGAAGGGGGTCCCCCTCATCGTTACTGAAGTCATTGGGCGGTTCCCGGGAATCGAGCACGTCCAGAAGGGCCGGGTCCCGGTGATCAATGGTTCCTTGGTAGCGGTTGAGCAGGACGAGCGGGGGTTCTGCGGAGCTCTTGCCGAAGTCGCGGTATGCGTGCTTCGCAAGTCGCCTCGACTTCTTGGGTTTCCACCTGGTCGGCGAGGTATGGCCTGGCGGCTTCCCTTGGTTCAGCCAGTTGATCAGCTTGTGGGTTGCGTTCAGTTCGTTGTGGCGGTGGTGTGGTGCGGTCGGTTGTGTATCAGAAGGGCTGAGGCGAGGGCCGCGCACAGGAACACGCCGGCGATGACGGTCATGCCGGCGTGGACGCCGGAGGCGAAGGCATCGCCGACCGCGGCCGTCACGTTCGGGGATGCCGCTCGGTGGCCGCTGCTGCCGGTGGAGACGGCGTGCTCGACGGCGGGCCAGGCTGCTCGGGGGACGTGGTGGGCGTCCAGCCGGTCCGGCAGTTGGGACTGAAGACGGCTGGCGAGGAGTGCGCCGAGGAGGGAGGAACCGGTGACGGATCCGATCTGGCGGAAGGCGTTGACGGCTCCGGAGGCCATGCCGGCGTGTTCATGGGAGACGCTGACCAGGGCGGCGGCGGTGCTCGGCGCGGCCACCATCCCGCTTGCGGCCCCGAAGAGCGCGAACAGCCACCACACCCGGGCATAAGGGGTGGTCGGATCCAGCGTGGTGAGTCCGGCTGTGGCGGCGGCTCCGATGAGGAAGCCCAGGGTCAGCGGGAGCTTGAAGCCGGTGCGGCGGATCACGCGGCCGGTCGCGTAGCTGACGATGACGTAGACGCCGAAGCAGGCCAGCAACCGCCATCCCACGTCCAGTGCGGACAGGTGCTGGACGCGCTCGTAGAAGAGCACCGACAGGATGGCCAGGCCGGTGAAGCCGAACAGGGAGACGGCCGCGACGAACATGACGGCGCTGAAGGACGCCGACCGGAACAGGGTGATGTCCAGCATGGGTGTGCGGCCCGCGCGCTCGACGAGGACGAAACCGGTCAGGGCCGCGGCCGAGATGACCCAGGCGACGAGGATCCGCGGGCTGGTGTAGCCGTCGTGTCCGCCTTCGATGAGGGCGTAGACGAGGGCGGCGACGCCCAGGACGGCCAGGACCTGGCCGGGGATGTCGAGCTTGCCCTCGGGGCCGCGCGATTCGGCGACGAAGACGGCGGCGGCCATGGTGACCACGGCGAGGACGGCGGTCGACAGGAAGACCGTGTTCCAGTGGAAGTGGTCCAGGAGTGTGCCCGCGATCAGAGGGCCGACGGCGAGTCCGATGCCGGAGGAGGCCGCCCATTTGCTGACGACTTCTGCGCGCCGGTGGGGGTCGGGGAAGGTGGCTCCCAGGACGGCCAGACTGTTGGGCAGGATGAGAGCGCCGCCGAGGCCGGAGACGAGCTGGCCGGCGATGACGCCTCCGGTTGAACCCGCGGCGTAGACGGTGAGCGACCCGATGATCATGATCGCGGCGCCGATGAGGAAAGTGCGCTTGCGGCCGAAGAGGTTGCCGATGGTGCCCGCGGACATCACCAGACTGGCCACGACCAGGGTGTACGCGGAGGGTATCCAGACCAGGCCGGTCGGGGAGACGTGCAGGTCGTCCTGGATGGCCGACAGCGCCGACACCGATGAGGTGATCAGCAGAAAGGTCGTCATGGCGCCCAGGCACATCGCGATGAGCGTGACGGTGGCGGCGCGCCGGGAGGGCTGGTTCAGGGAGGGCCGGACACCGGTTTGCCGGTCGGCCGGCCTGAGCCGGCCCGGGGCGGGGGGAGGAGCGGAAGTCACGGTGTTCTCGTCTCACCCGCGCTGCGGGTACAGGGCGGCGACGCCACCGGGGAGGTCGGCCTGTACCTGGCGGCTGAGGTCGTCGACGACGACCTCAGCCGCCCCGGAGGCAATGCCGTCGACGGCCGCGCGGGCGACGTCCGCCGGGGCGGTCTTGGGCCCCTCGACATGGCGGGCCATGTCGGTGTCCATGTAGCCGACGTGGAGTCCGGACACAGTGATGCCGCGGGGCGCGAGCTGCTGGCGAACCGCGTTGGTCAGGCTCCACTCCGCGGACTTGGCGGCGGCGTAGGCGCCGACGGTGGGAAAGCTGATCCA
This sequence comes from Streptomyces sp. 6-11-2, assembly GCF_006540305.1. Classification (GTDB taxonomy): domain Bacteria; phylum Actinomycetota; class Actinomycetes; order Streptomycetales; family Streptomycetaceae; genus Streptomyces. The sequence continues at coordinate 481,687 of NZ_BJOR01000002.1, forward strand.
CGACAGCACGGACAGGATGTTGAGGATGGCGCCTCCGCCCTGGGACTCGATCACGGGGGCGAAGGCCCGGATCATGCCGAGGGTGCCCAGGTAGTGGGTCTCCATCTCCAGACGGACGGCGTCCCAGCTGCCGGTCAGCAGATCGGCGCCCGTGGAACTGCCCGCGTTGTTGATCAGCACCGTGATGTCACCGGCCTCCTCGACAGCCGCGGCGACGGATGCGGGGTCGGTGACGTCGAGCCGTATCGCTTTCACGCCGGGCAGATCGATCTGGTCCGGTCGGCGGGCCGCCCCGTACACCGTGGCACCACGCGCGACCAGTTCCTGGGTAAGTGCCCTGCCGAGCCCGCGGTTGGCCCCGGTGACCAGGACGGTTGCTGTGCTGATGTCCATGATTCCTCCCTCGGGATGTGCACATCCCAGCTGGCTTACGACTACAGAAGCCAGCCCTGACGCTATAGGCTGACTTTGCGCGAGGCAAGTCAGGTGGAGGGTGGAGAGATGAAGGACCTGCTGAAGGAACGGGACGCCTGGTCCATGGCCAACTGCTCAATCGCCAGGACTCTGGAGATCGCCGGCAACAGGACAGCGCTGCTGATCATGCGCGAGGCGTTCTTCGGCACACGCCGGTTCGACGACTTCGCCAAGCGCGTGGGCATCGGCGAACCCGCCGCCTCGGCGCGCCTGAAGGAACTGACCGCCGCCGGCCTCCTGGAACGGGTCCCCTACCAGGAACCCGGCCAGCGGACCCGGTACGCCTATCAACTCACCGAGAAAGGGCGGGACTTCCTGCCCGTCCTCGTGGCGCTGCGGCAGTGGGGCGACACCTGGGCCGCCGACGAACAAGGGCCCCCCGTGGTCGTACGCCACGAGAATTGCGGCGCCCCGGTGCACGCGGTGCTCCGCTGCGACGACGGCCACGACGTGCCGATCGGGGGCTCGTTCGTCGACGTCGGCCCGGGTCTCATCCGCGTCAGCCCGGACAGCCCCTGAACCCAGCGGCGGCCGAAAAACAGGCAGGACGAACCCGCCGAGCGATCGCCGGCCGGCACGCCACACCGACCCAGACGCCCCCGAGGAGCTGCCGTCATGTCCGAAACATCGGAGAAGTGCCTGATCACCGGCGCGACCGACACAACAGGAGCGGGAATGCACAGGTCACGTACGTTCGGCTGGGAAGACCCTGCCATTTCCGCCGACGCCGTCCCTCACCACAGCGGCCTCGACTTCCTCCGCGAGATCCTGGCCGGGCGCCTGCCCGCCCCGCCGATCGCCGCCACCCTGGGCTTCACTCTGGAGGAGGCCGAGCACGGCCGGGCGGTCTTCGTCCTGGTGCCGGGCGAGGAGCACTACAACCCGATCGGCAGCGTCCACGGCGGCGTCTACGCCACGCTCCTCGACTCGGCGGCCGGCTGCGCGGTGCAGTCCGTGCTGCCCCAGGGCATGGGATACACCTCGATCGACCTGACCTTGAAATTCCTGCGCCCGATCACCGTCGACACCGGAAAGATCCGCGCCATCGGCACCGTCCTCAACAGCGGCCGCCGTACCGCCCTCGCCCAGGCGGAGCTCCGCGACTCCGACGACCGGCTCCTGGCCCACGCCACCAGCAGCTGCATGCTCTTCCCGGTCACGGGCCGCTGACCACCATGCGCGGCGCGAGGGAGAGGACCTGCAAAACTGGCTGACACGTCCGGGCCGCATCGGCCAGGTGTTCTCCTTGCTGCCGGCGCCCTTTGGCCGAGCCTTCGCCGAGGACGGGTTGAGGCTCGACCTGGTCCCCCCCACGTCCACGAGCACACGGCCGCGCACCGTGACGGCTCGTTGACCTGCACAGGACTCGATGAAGTCCACCGTGACAGTCGCCGTCGCGCTGACCGAGGACCTGCCTCCGATGGGCTGGGCCCCAGACCTGCTTACCAGTGGTCGTGGGACGCGGCAGGCGCCCGTGTCTTCGCGGAGGCGGGGTTTCCGGCGTTGGCGGTGCCCAGCACGGGTGTCGCCGCCTCGCTCGGCTACGAGGACGCGCAGATGTCCGCGGTCTCCCGGACCGTGCGAAGCCGGGACACACCCAGGAGAGCGGCTACCGCCAGCCGTCGAACACGCGGCCGTCCTCGGCCGAGGTCAGGCTGCCTGAGGTGCCGTGGTCGGCGACTGGGAGCCGAGGACGTCATCGCCGCACAGGTCCTGCACCCAGGTGGTCTGGTAGACGGTCTCCAGGTACCGCTCACCCAGATCCGGGGCGATGGCCACAGCGGTCAGTGCCCGTCCCTCCTGTCGAGCCAGCCAGGCCATCGCGCCGCTGACCACCGTCCCGGTGGAACCCCCGAACAGAAACCCGCGCCTGGCCAGCCGGTGACAGGCCCGGATGGTGTCGGCCTCTTCGACGCGCACCACATCGTCGACATAGGACTCGTCCAGCAGCGGAGGACGCATGCTGGTGCCCAACCCGGGAATCATCCGGCGACCGGGGACGCCTCCGAAGGTCACCGAGCCGATGGTGTCGACGGCCACGACGCGTACCGGCCGGTGCCACGTGCGGAAGTAGCGCGCGCAGCCCATCAGGGTCCCGGTGGTGCCGGCCCCGACGAACAGCACGTCCAGGTCCGGGAACCGACGGGCGATGGCCGGGGCGGTCCGTTGGTAGTGGGCCATGCTGTTGCTGGGGTTGGCGTACTGGTTGAGCCACACATAGCGCTCGTCGCAGGCGCACAGCGCCTGGACGTGATCGATGCGCGCGCCGAGGAGCCCGCCGACGGGGTCGGGCTCGGTGATGACGTGGACCTGGCTGCCCAAGGCCTCCATCATCATCCTGGCCGCCAGGTTGCAGCGGGAGTCGGTCACGCACAGAAACCGATATCCCTTGTTGGCCGCGATCACGCTCAGGGCCACGCCCAGGTTGCCCGAGGACGACTCGACCAGAACCGAGTCCGGCGTCAGCAGTCCGTCGCGTTCGGCAGTCTCGACCATTTCGATGGCGGCCTTGAGCTTGATCGAGCCGGCGAAATTGAATCCCTCGCACTTGAGGAACAACGGGTACTCGAAGATTCCCTCAAGGTCGACGTAGAGATCGTCCTCGTTGAAGGCCTGGGGGGCGGATATGACAGGCATGTCGTCTCCTCGCGACTACAGGTGGCCTCCCTGCAGCCGATCCGTCTCTGTGCCGTACAGGGAGAAATTCGGTGGCGAGCGGTGACTCGCCGGAATGCCTCCAGTACGCCCAAATCGGAGCAGCCGTGTCATGCCACCGAAATTCGGGACTTGACACGCGCCCTGTGCGCGCATATGCGGCGCGACGGGGTCCGGTTGTTGTGGCACCGGGATCAATGGCCGCCTTCCAAGCCCGATCGCCATCGGTTGGCGCGCTGTGTCCTGCCCCGCAGTCCCCACCTGTACAGCGCCGTACGGGACGGTGGCGTGCGATGCAATTGCCGGGCGATTCACCCGTGGATTGGCCGGGTGCCGTGCAGCGCGGTCGCGAGCAGCACGACGTGCGCAGAGACCAAGGGGCCACAGTGCGGCGAGCATGAAGTGGCTCGCTATCAATGCCGGACTTCGATGTCAAGTCCCGAAATTCAGGGGCAGGACAGGAACTCTCCGGACGGGCCTACTGAAGAGGCGGGCGTCACGAATCCGTACACACTGAGGAAACGCCCTCGAGGAGTTCTCGTGCTAGACAAAATGACGGACGCGATTGCGGCTGATCCGGCTGACACCTCGACCTTCCAGGACGACGGGGCGGCCGGTTCGGCGACGGGCATCGAGAGGTGTCTGGCTGAGGTGCTGGCCGGCGTCGTGCGTCTGGAGCAGGTGCCGCCCCACAGTCACTTCTTCAACGACCTGGGCGCAGATTCCCTGGTGATGGCGCAGTTCTGTGCGCGGGTGAGGAAGCGGGAGGACCTGCCGACGGTGTCGATGAAGGACATCTACCGGTATCCCACCATCCGGAGTCTGGCCGTCGCGCTCTCGGACGCCGCGCCTGCTCCCGTCCCGTCCCCGTATTCGCTCGTGGAGGCGTCGGCACCGGCGCAGACACCGGCCACGCAGACACCGGCCACGCGGACACCAGCCGGTGCGAGGGCTCCGGCCGCCACAGTGCGATACATCTCCTGCGGAATGCTGCAGGCCCTGTTCTTCCTGGGCTATTCCCTGCTTACCGCCTTCGCCGCCGCCGCAAGCTACGCGTGGATCTCCGCAGGCTCGGGTCTGTTCGACCTCTACCTGCGGTCGGCTCTGTGCGCCGGCGTGGGTTTCCTGGGGCTGTGCGCCTTCCCGATCGTGGCGAAATGGACACTCGTCGGCCGCTGGCGAGCAGGCGAGTTCCCCCTGTGGGGCATGGAGTATCTGCGCTTCTGGATCGTCAAGACCCTGATCCGCACAAGTCCCCTGCGGCTGTTCATCGGCTCACCGCTTTACGTGCTCTACCTCAGGGCGCTCGGCGCGCGGATCGGCACAGGCGTCACGATCCTCACCCGCACGAGCCCAGTCTGCGCCGACCTGCTCACCGTCGGTGACGGTACGGTCATCCGCAAGGACGTGCTGCTGTCCTGCTACCGCGCCCACGGCGGGCTGATCCAGACCGGTCGGGTCACGCTCGGCAGCAATGTGCTCATCGGCGAGCACACGGTCCTCGACATCGGAACCGAGATGGGCGACGGTGCCCAGCTGGGCCACGCCTCCTCCCTGCACGGCGGCCAGGTGGTGCCCGCCGGCGAACGCTGGCACGGCTCGCCGGCGCAGCCGGCCGACGTGGACTACGGGCGGGTCGGCCCAGCCGACTGCCCCACCCGCAAGAGGGCCGCGTACGGTGTGCTGCAACTGCTGAGTCTGCTGGTGATATGGCTGCCGCTGACGATGGGCGCCGCGAGCGCCCTGCTGGCCGGCGTCCCGCTGCTTCACCCGCTTCTGAACCCCCGGCCGGTGGCCTGCCCGGCGTTCTTCGTCGATGCCCTGATCATCTCCTTGACGGTGCTCTGCGGCTCGACACTCGCCGGCCTCCTGGTCCTGGGCACCGTGCCGCGTGTCCTCAACAGGGCCATCAAGCCCGGCAAGGTCTATCCGTTGTACGGCTTCCACTACGGCGTCCAGCGGGTGATCGCGCTGATGACCAACAGGAAGTTCTTCACCACGCTCTTCGGCGACAGCTCCGGCATCGTCCACTACCTGCGCTACCTCGGATACGACCTGTCCCGCATCGAGCAGACCGGGTCGAACTTCGGCACCGAGGTACAGCACGACAACCCGTACCTGAGCTCTGTCGGCACCGGCACCATGATCGCCGACGGTCTGTCCCTCATGAACGCTGACTTCTCCAGCACGTCCTTTTGCGTGTCCCGCGCGTCGATCGGGCCCCGGAACTTCCTCGGGAACCGCGTCGCCTACCCCTCACAGGGCAAGACCGGCGACAACTGCCTGCTCGCCACGAAAGTCATGGTCCCCACCGATGGCCCGGTGCGTGAAGGCGTGGGCCTGCTGGGCTCACCCAGCTTCGAGATACCGCGCACAGTGCTGCGGGACAACAGGTTCAACCACCTGCGGACCGGCGATGAGCTGCGCCGCCGCCTGGCCGCCAAGAACAGGCACAATGCCGCAACCGCCGGCCTGTACCTGTTGGCGAGGTGGAGCCACCTCTTCGTGATCACCCTGGTCACCATGGGCGCGGCCAACCTCTATCCCTCGCTCGGTGCACCGGCGATCGCCCTGGCCACCGTCCTCACCTTCACGTACACCGTCGTCCACTTCGCGCTGATCGAACGGGCCTCCACCGGTTTCAAAGCGCAGCAGCCGCTGTACTGCTCGATCCATGAGCCCGGCTTCTGGCACCACGAACGCTTTTGGAAGTTGGCGTCGGTCGACTACATCCAGGTCTTCAACGGCACCCCCTTCAAGAACGTCATCTGGCGGCTTTTGGGGGCCCGGATCGGCAAACGGGTCTTCGACGACGGCTGCTTCCTCCCGGAGCGCACCCTCGTCACCATCGGCGACGACAGCACGCTCAACGCCGGGACCGTGATCCAGTGCCACTCACAGGAGGACGGCGCCTTCAAGTCCGACCGCAACGCCCTCGGCAGGGGTTGCACCCTCGGGGTCGGCGCGTTCGTCCACTACGGCGTGACGATCGGCGACGGCGCCGTGCTTGCCCCTGACTCCTTCCTCATGAAGGGCGAGGAAATCCCCCCGCACGCCCAGTGGGCGGGCAACCCGGCCCAGGACATGCCGGGCAGCGAAATCCCCCTCGATGACCGCCCGGAAGCCGACGCCGCCCACGCCGCCCGACCCCATGGCAACTGACACCGTGACACCGGGCACAAGGACAGGAAACGAACCGATGGCAACGCACCCGAACCCCACCCGAAACGGTCTGGAGTATTGGCGCGACGTACTGACAACCGGCGGATTCGCCCCCGTCCCACGCTGGACCCTCCACCCGGTGCCCGGCGTGAGCCAGTACGAGACACACGTCCCCGAAGGCATCGTCACCGGGCTGTGCCGGCTGGCCAACGAACTGGCGATACCGCTTGACTCGGTTCTGCTGGCGACGCACGCCAAGGTGCTCGCGGCGCTGTCCGCCGAGCAGCAGATCACCACCGGCTACGTCACCCACGCCGGCAACCTGCTGCCCTGCCGGCTCACCACCGCACCCGCCTCATGGAGGGAACTGCTGCACACCACCCACCAGGCGACCGCTGAACTGCTGACGCACCAGGATGTTCCGGCCTCGGACATCGACCATCTCAAGCGCGAACTGGGCCTGATCGGACCGTTGTTCGAGACCGTTCTCGATCCCGCCACGATCGACGGGGACCTCACCAGGGACACTGCGCTGCGGGTGGGCATCCGGCCCCACAACGGCCGACTCGTGCTGCGACTGCGTTACCGCACCGACACGCTCGACGCCGACAGCGCCGCCCGCATCGCCGGCTATCACGTGACCGCGCTTGCGCTGATCACCGCCGACCCCGATGCGGAACACGCGCGTCAGAGCCTGCTGTCCGATGAGGAACTGCGCTTCCAGCTCGACCGACTGGCCGGACCCAAAAGGGAGTTGCCGAGCGCGAGGGTACATGAACTGTTCGAGGACCGGGTGCGGTTGCACCCGGATGCCGTCGCCGCCGTTCACGCCGACCGGCAGTGGACCTATGCGGAGCTCAACGCCCGGGCAAACCGGCTGGCCCGCGCCCTCGCAGGCCGCGGACTCGCCCCCGAGGATGCCGTCGCGGTGGTGACCGGACGTAACCTGGACTGGCTCGCCGCCGTCCTCGCGGTCTTCAAATCCGGAGGCGCCTACCTCCCCATCGAGCCGCACTTCCCGGCCGAACGCATCGCTGCCATCCTCTCCCGCGCCGACTGCACCCTGGTGCTGACCGAACCCGGCAGCACCACCACCCTCGACCAGGCACTTGAGTTCCGGCCCGGCATCGAGAGGCTCTTCGTCGAGGCGGCCTACGAAGAAACCCACGCAGACGACGATCTCGGCATCCACGTCACGCCCGACCAACTGGCGTACATCTACTTCACCTCCGGCTCGACCGGTGAGCCGAAAGGCGCGATGTGCGAACACGCCGGCCTGCTCAACCACCTCTACGCCAAGATCGACGACCTCCGGATCGGCGAGGGGCAGGTGGTCGCCCAGACCGCGCCACAGTGCTTCGACATCTCCCTGTGGCAGTTGCTGAGCGCCCTGCTGACCGGTGGGCGAACCCTGCTGGTCGAACAGGACGCCATCCTCGACGTCCCCCGATTCCTCGACACCGTCACCGACGGCAGGGCCACCGTCCTGCAACTCGTGCCCTCCTACCTCGAAGCCGTCCTGACCGAGCTCGAACAGCGCCCCCGGGAGCTGCCCGACCTGCGATACCTGTCGGTCACCGGGGAGGCACTGAAGAAGGAGATCGCCGAGCGCTGGTTCACCGCTCAGCCCCGAATCGCGCTGGTCAACGCCTACGGGCTCACCGAGACCTCGGACGACACCAATCACGACGTCATTCACCGAGCGCCGGAACGCATCCTGCTCGGCCGCCCGGTCAACAACGTGCACATCTACGTCGTTGACGAACACCTCGCACCAGTGCCACTGGGCGCCCCGGGCGTGATCGCGTTCTCCGGGGTCTGTGTCGGCCGTGGATACATCAACGATCCCGAACGCACGCGAGCGGCCTACCTGGCCGATCCGCAACGCGCCGGCGCACGGCTCTATCTTGGCGGCGACTACGGGCGCTGGCATCCTTCGGGGAAACTGGAGTTCCTCGGCCGTCGCGACGCCCAGGTCAAGATCCGCGGGTTCCGGATCGAGATCGGCGAGATCGAGAACGCGCTACTCCGCCTTCCTGGTATCCGCGACGGCGCGGTGGTGGTGGCCGAACGCGCCGATCAGAGCAAGGATCTGGTCGCCTTCTACTCCGCCGTGAAGCCCGTCGACCCCGGGACCCTCAACGACCTGCTGGGTGCGTCTCTGCCCACCTACATGGTCCCGGCGGCCTTCCACTGGCGCGCGAGCCTGCCGCTGACCGCCAACAGCAAGATCGACAAGAAGGCACTGACGGCGCTCGCCGCACAACTCGCCACCAGCGAGGACGATCACGAGGCGCCGGCCACGCCGACCGAGCAGCGGTTGGCGGCCGCCTGGGGGCACGTCCTCGGCGTGCCCCAGGACCACATCGGACGCCGCGACCACTTCTTCGACCGCGGCGGCACCTCCCTCTCGGCGCTGAAACTCGCCGTGGCCCTGGACCGCGCCGTGGCCCTCAAAGACGTCATCGCACACCCGGTCCTCACTGATCTCGCTGCCCTGGTCGACAACCGACGCGAGCGCCACGCGACCGGATCAATGACCTCTCTTTGAACCGCATCGAAAGGAACAGCACCATGTCATACCCGACACCGGTATCCCTCCACAACGTGGAGCTGCATCCCGGCAAACCCCCGATCCTGCACGTGGACACCGCCGATGACGCACCCGCCTGGGCAGCGGAACACCACCGCGCACTGCGCACCCTGGTCACCGAACACGGCGCGGTCCTCATCCGCGGCCTGCGTCTGCGCGACGCGGAGCGGGCCGGCGACACCCTCCACCGCCTGGCCCCGGCCCTGATGACCGACAAGGAATCCTTCGCCCCCCGCCGGACCTACACACCGGGCGTGTACTCCTCCTCCGCATGGCCGCCGAACCAGCCGATGTGCATGCACCACGAACTCAGCTACACACTCCAGCCCCCTGGCCTCATGCTGTTCGCGTGTCTGACCGCACCCACGACCGGCGGAGCCACCGCCATCGCCGACGCCGCCACCGTCCTGGAAGCACTGCCCAGCGATCTGGTCCACCGCTTCGAACAAGAAGGCTGGCTGCTTTCCCGCACCTACAACGGCGAGATCGGCGTCCCCTACGGCGAGGCCTTCGGTACCGATGACCGCAGGGCCATCGAGGACCACTGCCGCACAGCCGGTATCGAATTCGACTGGCAACCCGACGGCAGCCTGCGCACCCGCCAGCGCCGCCCCGCCGTGACGGCCCACCCGGTCACCGGCCGCCGCTGCTGGTTCAACCAGATCGCCTTCCTCAACGAATGGACGATCGATCCCGAGATCCGCGATTACCTCATCGACGTCCACGGCGCCGAATCGCTGCCGTTCAACACCTGCTTCGGGGGCGGCGACACCATCGGCCCGGACATCATTCAGCTCCTCAACGACACCTACGCCGCCCACACCGCCCGCGAACCGTGGCGGGCCGGCGACCTCATGCTCGTCGACAATGTGCGCACCGCACACAGCAGGGAGGCTTTCCAAGGTCCACGTGAGGTGCTTGTCGCCATGGCTGAGCCGCTGAGCCGCTGAGCCGCTGAGCCGCTGAGCCGCTGAGCCGCTGAGCCCGGTCCCGTGCCCGCCGACCGGCGGGATGAGCGCCGGATGACCACCGTCCGTTCCACGGCAATGGAGCCCGTCATGTCCCAGCCGCACACCGTGCCCCCGTTCGCAGTGATCTCCGGCGCCCAGGTCCAGCACGTCCTGCAGGACAGGGAAGCGCAGATCGTGGACCTCATCGAGGCCACCTACCGGCTGCACGCCGCAGGGGAGTCGGTCAATCCTCCCTCCTACTTCCTGCGCTTCCCCGACCGACCCACCTCCCGGATCATCGCGCTGCCCGCCTCGATCGGCGGACAGGCGCAGGTGGACGGACTCAAATGGATCTCCAGCTTCCCCGACAACGTCCAGGCCGGCATCCCCAGGGCGTCCGCCGTCCTGATCCTCAACGATCACGACACCGGCTACCCCTTCGCCTGTCTGGAAAGCTCCATCATCAGCGCCACCAGAACTGCCGCATCCGCAGCGCTGGCCGCCGACCGCCTCACCCGCAACCGGCAACGCCCCACCCGCATCGGGTTCTTCGGTACGGGCCTGATCGCCCGCTACATCCACACCTTCCTGACTGCCGTGGGCTGGTCCTTCGACGAGATCGGTGTCCATGACCTGTCCCACCGCAGCGCAGCGGGATTCCGCGACTACCTCCAACAGACCGGCGGCGCCGCACGGATCACCGCACATGGCAGCCCCGTGGACCTCGTCCGTTCCAGCGACCTCGTCGTGTTCGCCACCGTTGCGGCCGAGCCACACGTCAGCGACCCGGCCTGGTTCCACCACAACCCACTGGTTCTGCACGTGTCCCTGCGCGACCTGGCGCCGGAGATCATCCTCGCCTCGACCAACATCGTCGACGACGTCGAACACTGCCTCAAAGCCGGCACCTCCCCGCACCTGGCCGAACAGCTCACCGGCAACCGCGACTTCCTGCATGGCACACTCGCCGACGTCATGAGCGGACGAGTAACGCCCCCCACCGGCCGGCCTGTGGTCTTCTCGCCGTTCGGCCTCGGAGTACTCGACCTCGCTGTCGGCAAATACGTCTACGACGAGACGGCCCGCTCCGGAGAGCTCAACGTGATCGAGGGCTTCTTCCACGACCTGCGCCAGCACGGTTGACCGGCCCACAGCACCCCGTGGGTCCGCCGGGACGAATGGCCCTGTCTGGCTCGAGTACGTGGATCAGGCAAGGCAGCAGTAGGGCCTGTTCTGAGTCCGGATCACCATGTGCGTGTGGGAAGCTGTTGTCTTTCCGGAGGTTAGGACTCCGTTTTCGCTGGTGGGGCATAGGGAGCGATCTGGTGGGAGCGACGGCTTGTCATGTCGTCGCTACCTTGCCGCTCATCGGCCAGACTGCCTCCGCCCCCAACCGCTCCAGCCACGGCCGCTTGTCGCAGGCCGCGTGCGCCAGGCACAGCCCGACCGAGGTTGCCGACGTGCGCCTCCAGCGTCACCACCAGGCCCACCACGCACCGGCTCGCCACATCGATCGCCACGGTCAAATACCGTCGGCCGATCGGCATTCGGTGCTGCTCGTCAACCACGACCACATCCACCGGCGTGTGGTCGACCTGGACCTGCTCCAGCAGATCGGTGACCGCGGGCGGCACGCCATCGGCCGACCGCAGGCCGCCTCGCTTCCCTCTCGCGCGGCAGTGGAGGAGACCGGCTCCAGCTGGGCGATCCGCCGCACCACCGTCCCCCGCGAGGGAGCCCGCAGGCCCCGAGCCCGGCGCTGGCTCGTGATCTCCCGGTGAATGGCCGCCACACTTCGGCGCTGCCGGGTCAGGTACCGCCTGCGCAGCACCTCCGTAACGATCGCATCGGCCTCGTCCGGCAGCCGCCCGCCCCCGAAGCCGCCGCTGGAACGGCCCGGCAGTAGATCCGACACCAGCCCCACACCCACGTGCCAACGCTCAAGTAGCACATACACCTGACGCCGGGATATCCCCAGCATCGCGGCGGCCTCGTCCGCGTCCGCCAGCCCCACCCTGGCCTTCTCGGCAAGAGGCCCGATCACCTCGGCCTGCCGTACCGCGGTATCCCACACCTCGTCCTGCGCGGTCAGCACCCCGCGCTCGGCCACCAGTCCCGCCGCCACGTGGGCCCCCTGCCCAACGCGCACACGACTACGGACCAACTAGACCGTAGTGCAGGCGACTTCGTGACATGGGAGAGTGCACAGTTCCCTGCGCTCCGCGATGAAACCCCAGATCATCCGCGCACGAGACCATAGACATTCACCGCGTGTCGACGTCCAAGCACCGTTGTTCAAGAACCGAGAAGGTTGTTGAACAGGCGAGCCTTGGCGCCCCGGGCTGTCGTGTGGGGCGAGCCCTGTCCGACGACCTGCCGCCCTGGTTCACTGCGGCGGCGTACGAGGGAGTGTCATGAATCAGGTGTGATCTTCCCCGAAGGAGTCACCTGATGAGTACGACGACGGATCACCGGATCGAGACCCTGGGCAGCGTGTCGCTTGCCGTGGCCGACGGCAGTGTCCAGGGTGCCGACGTGAAGTCGATGCCGGTGTCGCCGAACGGTCTGTCCAGCGAACTGCTGGAGGAGCTGGCCGCGCTCGCGGCCGAGAAGGTCCGCGGGGAGGGGCTGAGACTGATGGGCGAGGGCGGGCTGCTGCCCGAACTGGCCCAGCATCTGATGCAGGCCGCCCTGGAGGCCGAGATGGACGAGCACCTGGCCGCCGAGGCCGGCCGGGTCGGCGGGCGCGGATCTCGCTCGGGCGGCAACATGCGCAACGGCTACCGGGCCAAGAAGGTGATGACGGAGGTCGGCGCCGTGACGGTGCAGGTCCCCAGGGACCGGCTGGGTACCTTCCGGCCCCGGATGCTGCCCGTGTACGCCCGCCGCACCGGCGCGCTGGACGACCTGGTGATCTCGCTGACCGCGAAAGGCCTGACCTCGGGCGAGATTGTCTCCCACCTCGCCCAGACGTACGGAATGACGACCACGAAGGAGACCATCTCCACGATCACCGACAAGGCCCTGGAATCGATGGCGGAATGGCGCACCCGCCCCCTCGATCCGGTCTACCCGGTCGTCTTCATCGACGCCGTGCACGTCAAGATCAGGGACGGTCACGTCGCCAACCGGCCCATCTACGTGGCCATCGCGGTCACCACCGACGGCTACCGCGAGATCCTCGGCCTATGGGCCGGGAACGGAGGGGAAGGCGCCAAGTACTGGCAGACCGTCCTGACCGAAATCAAGAACAGAGGCGTCCGGGACGTGCTCATGCTGGTCTGCGACGGACTGAGCGCCCTGCCCGACGCGGTGAACACCGTCTGGCCCCAGACCGTCGTGCAGACCTGCGTGGTCCACCTCATCCGCGCCAGCCTGCGCTATGCCTCCCGCCGCGACTGGGCCGACGTCGCCCGCGACCTCAAGCCCGTCTACACCGCCGTCAACGAGGAAGAGGCCCGTGCACGGCTGGCCGACTTCGACGCCACCTGGGGCAAGCGCTACCCGTCGATCGCGGGAACCTGGGAACGGGCCTGGAGCGAGTTCGTGCCCTTCCTCGGCCTGCCCGACGCGATCCGGCAGGTCGTCTACACCACCAACGCGATCGAGTCCCTCAATGCCCGCTACCGGCGGGCGGCCCAGGCCTGCGGGCACTTCCCCAACGAGCAGGCCGCCCTCAAACGCCTCTACCTTGCCACCATCGCCCTCGACCCCACCGGCCGCGGCCGCCAGCGCTGGAACAACCGCTGGAAGTCCGCTCTCAACGAGTTCGACGTCCTCTTCGACGGCCGGCTCACCGCCGGAAGAGTGTAGGCCGAACAGCCCACCGAACAACTCGTAGGCCAAACAGACGAATCACACCTAATTCCTGATAGACCCCGGCCGGCGGCTCAGAGCTCGGTGAACTGGCGCTGGGAAAGACCGTACTGCTGCGCTATGGGGTTCCACAGGGCGGCAGCCTTCTTCTTGGCGAGGGTTGCCTGCTCGCTGGCCGCGTTGCCCTGGTCGGGGGTGTTCGCCGCGTGGCCGTTATGGCAGCCATTGGTGCCGGCCGTCTGGTCGGCCCAGGCGGCGTAGTGGTTGTCGGCGGCGGCGGACGCCTTCCAGGCCGTGGTGAGCTGGGACACCAGGTCGCCGTGGTTGGGTAGTTTGTCGAAGGTGAGCCGGGAGAGCTTGGTGACCAGGTCGTCGCGCTGGCTCGCGGCGGTGCGCAGGGCGGTCGCCGAGTCAGCGAGGTTGCTGCACTGCTTGATGGAGGCGACCGCGTCGATCACCGTTGCGCGGCTGTTGTTGCTCGACTGCAGCAGCGCGTCGAGCGACTTCGCTTGGGCCTGCGCGGTGTCCGTCCCGGACTGGCCGTTGCCCGAGGTGGCGGAGGCGTCGGCGGCCGGCTGCTGGTCGTTGCCGTTGTCGCCGCCGACGCTGAGCGCGGTGGTCACGACGATGCCGATCAGAGCGAGGCCGGCCACGCCGATGCCGAGGAGCGCGCCCAGCGACAGGCGCCGGCCTCCGGCGGGGGCCGGATCGGCGTACCCGGCGTCGAAGCCGGCGCTGCCCGGGCGGCCGCCGTCGTCGCTGTAGCTGGACTTTTGCGGGGGCTGCTGCAGCGTCGGCAGGGCGGTGGTCGGTGCGCTGTCCGTGGAGCCGTCGTACCCGTATCCGACGGCGCCGAGCGCGGCCGTTGCGGCGACCGGCCGGCCGTCGAGGTACGCCTCGATGTCCGCGCGCATCTCGTCGGCGGACTGGTAGCGGTGGCCAGGGTTCTTGGCCAGCGCCTTCAGGACGATCGCGTCCACCTCGGGAGGGATCTCAGGGCGGAAGACGCTCGGCGGTTGCGGAGCCTCGCGTACGTGCTGGTAGGCGACGGCGACCGGGGAGTCGCCGATGAAGGGAGGCCGAACGGTGAAGAGTTCGTAGAGCAGGCAGCCGGTGGAGTACAGGTCGGAGCGGGCGTCAACGGTCTCGCCCTTCGCTTGTTCCGGCGAGAGGTACTGCGCGGTGCCGATCACCGCGGCCGTCTGCGTCATCGTCATGCCGGAGTCCCCCATCGCGCGCGCGATGCCGAAGTCCATCACCTTCACCTGGCCGGTGCGGGTGAGCATCACGTTGGCGGGCTTGATGTCCCGGTGGACGATGCCGTTGCGGTGCGAGTACTCCAGCGCCTGGAGGATGCCGACGGTCATCTCCATGGCGCGCTCGGGCAGCAGGTTGCGACCGCTGTGCAGCAGATCGCGCAGGGTCGAGCCGTCCACGTATTCCATGACGATGTACGGGATCAAGACGCCGTCGACGAAGTCCTCGCCGGTGTCGTGGACCCCGCAGATCGCGGGATGATTGAGCGAGGCGGCTGACTGGGCCTCCCTGCGGAACCGGGCCTGGAACGACGGATCGCGGGCGAGGTCCGCCCGCAGCGTCTTCACCGCGACGGAGCGGTCCAGGCGGATGTCATGGGCGAAATGGACCTCGGCCATGCCACCACGGCCGAGTATCGTGCCCAGCTCGTACCGCCCGCCTTGGCGACGTGGTTCTTCCATGGTGAGTCCCCCTGCCTCTCCCCTTTTCGGAGCCTCCCGGAGCCCGAACCTTCGGCACTGGGTTCGGGGAGGCGATGAAGCCCTCGCCAGCCGCTCGACGTGCGGTGACCGCAATGGCGATTGCGTGATCTTACAGGTCGTTTCAAAGTGAGATTCACCAGGCTTTGCGCCCAGGAGTTGAGCTGGCCGCGGGAGGCGCTGGCTGTCCGCGAAGGCCCTATGCTCGCGTAGACAACGACCTGATGTGGCCGGACCCACCACCTCGACCTCGGCAGCAGGTCGGCCGCCGACATCCTCACCGCCGTCTTCCACACCATCCCCGACGGCGTAGAGCGGATCTACATCACGGCCGGCGACCCCTGGCACCGGGATGCCGACCGCTACCCCTACCTGCGCGACGCGGTCGCCGCCTGGCTGAACGCCCCCACACCGGGCTGGCGCACCGACACCGGCCGCGGCCGCGACCGGATGGCCGGACACTTCGTCCACGCCCGCAACCCCGTCGGTCGCTACCAGCGCGAGAACGGCGACAGCCACGTGGAGATCCGCTCGGTGGGGGAGTGGTTCGACACCGACGGAGACACCCCCGCCACCATCCGCGACGCCTTCGTCCTGCTGTGGCAGGCCCTGCGCCACCACTGGCCCGACGCGGTCATCATGGGATCTCCCTCCCAGACCGGCCGTGACCTGTGGACCCGCACCATCCCCACCCGCGGCCAGTACGCCGACGGCTTCCCCGTCCTGTCGCAGGAGCTGCGCGGCCTGCTGCACGCCACCGCAGGCCAGGGCCGCAACGAACTGATCACTCCGCCCCGTGTACCTGAGCAGCTGCCCCAACTTGTCGAGTACGACCGCACCTTCGCCTACGCCAAACACACCTGGAAGTCCCCGGTCGGCACCCCCCGCCGCATCACCGCCGCCACGTTCGCCGCCTGGTCGGAGAAGGAACAGATCCGCGCCCTGTACGGGTGTGGGCACTGGCAGGTGCGCGTGACGGTCCCCGACACTTGGAACCACGTCGGACTCCTCCCCGCTCCCGCCCCCGGAGACCGCGCCTGGCACTACCCGGCCACACCCGGAGCCACCTTCACCACCTGGGCCGGCGGCCCCGAAATCCATACCGCCCTGACCAACCCACTCCAACCGTGGAAGATCGAAATCCTCGACGGCATCCTGTGGGACGACGGCAAACCCCTTGACGACTGGGCCAAGAAACTCAAGGAGACCTGGACCAACCTCTCCGCTCAGGCCCACTTCCAGGGCAACCCTCAGCAGGCCCGCGCCGCTCACCTCGCCTCCCGCGCCGTGCGCTCCATCCTCCTGTACGGCATCGGCTCCTTCGCTCAACGCCCCCGCATGGTCACCGGCACCACCCCCCGCACCCTGGAACGCGACGTGCCCCCAGATGCCGAGATCATCGCCTTCGACGACGAACTGATCACCTGGCAGAAGCCCACCGGCTTCGCCCTGGACCCCAACGCCCACCCCGAATGGGCCGCCGCGATCTGGTCCGGCGCTCGGGCCGCCCTGCTTACCCAACGCCACCGCGACGACGACACCTACGCTGGCGCCCTCCATGCCCCGCCCGGCACCGTCGTCGCCTTCCGCACCGACGCCCTCTACCTCACCCAGCCCCAGAACTGGCCCCACCACCACCAGCCCGGCGACTACCTCCTCAAAGGCCACCTCACCGGACCCCTGCCCGCCCCCACCACCGAAGAAGAACTCCTGACCCTGCGAGACGCCGGACGCGCCGCCCTCACCACCACCGGCCAGGAGGCCTGATGCCGCCCCGCCGACGCCGCAACCGCCCGAGAAACCAGAGAGGGTTGAACGAAGCGGCACGCCTTGCCGACCGCCTCCAACAGGCCGGCTACACCAAACGCGACATCGCCCGCATCATCAACCGCGACCCCTCCCTCGTCTCGCAGTTCTACACCCGAAACAAAGGCGCCGCCTTCGTCACCGCCCTACGCGAAGTCCTCACCGCCGTCGAAGTCGGAGGCATCACCGACCTGCCCGAACTCGCAGCCATCGCCGCCCGTCACACCCACCGCCGCACGACCGCGACCGGTGCCCCCGCCCGGGTGCGCACCAAAGCCGTCCTGATCACCCCCACCGGCACCGGCGCCGGCCGCGTCGGCGTCCAGGCCATCGCCTCCGGCTCCACCCGCCTGCGCCCCCTGATCGCCGAAGCCGCCCAGCGCGGCCTGCGCCTGGCCTTCACCGTCCGCCTCGCCAAGACCGGCTACCTCCACCCCTCCGGCAGCCGCACCGACTCACCCGGTATCCGCCGCAACATCATCCAACGCGCCGACCACACCGAAGAACGCTCCTATGGCTCCGGCCCCACCGGCGGCTTTGATGCCGCCGAGTTCGCCCGCCGCGTCGATGCCACCGCCGGCGACGTGACCGCCGCCGTACGCCAGTGGCTCGTGGAAACCGGACGCATCCGTGCAGACGCACAGATCATCCACCTCGAAGTCCGCACCTGGCGCGCACGCTGACCTACTCGGCAGCGGCGCGCGGACTGTAGCGGGCGACCTTGCCGCCGCACGCGCGCCAAGCACCAGCGCTGAGCGATCCTGGTCCCGGCGTCGGTGCCGTTCGCTCTGGACATGGCTTAGTGGTTGGCTCCGGAAGTCCTTCGGGGGTTGATCAAGCAGCGAGGTGGAGCGAGGATTTTTCCGGGTGATTGGAGGTATGCCGGTCGAGCCTGGCCAGTGGATCGTCCAGGTCGGAGGCGGTGAACTTCCACTCGAACGGCTGTGCCGTGGCGTTGTAGCGGTCTTCGAAGGCTCGGAGCCGATCCCCGGCCTGGGCAAGGTCGGTGAAGTCGTTGGGTGAGACAAGACACCATCCTGCCCACGGGCACCTTCGTCGGCAGCCCCGAGGACGCCCTGGATGGTGCCTGCGGCCTTTACCTCGTCGCCTTCGGTATCTGACACAGCGGCAGGCAGCCTGCCGGCTCCGGGGTCAACCCCCGAATGACTGCCAAAGCCAATGACTTGGTTAGTGGCGGCTGAGATAGGTGAGGACTGCGAGGACGCGGCGGTGGCCGCTGTCGGCCGGCGAGAGGCCGAGCTTGGCGAAGATGTTGCCGATGTGCTTGTGGACGGCGTTCTCGGTGATGACGAGCCGGGCCGCGATCGTGGCGTTGTCCTTTCCTTCGGCCATCAGGGCGAGAACTTCGCGTTCGCGTGGCGTGAGGGCGGCAATCGGGTCGTGGGCGTGACGGGTGAGGAGCTGCCCGATCACCTCGGCGTCCATGACGGTACCGCCGGCGGCGACCCGCCGCAGCGCGTCGATGAACTCGCTCACCCGGCTCACCCGGTCCTTGAGAAGGTAGCCGATGCCGCCGCGTCCATCGGAGATCAGCTCGCCGGCGTACTGCTGCTCGACGTATTGGGAGAGGACGAGCACGGGCAGGCCGGGGTGCTGGCGGCGGGCGTGGATGGCGGCGTGGATGCCCTCGTCGCGGAAGGTTGGCGGTAGCCGTACGTCGACGATGGTGACGTCCGGTCGGTGTTCGGTGACGGCGGCGACGAAGCCGGGGGCGTCCTGGGTGATCGCGGCGACGTGAAAGCCCTTGGCGGTCAGCAGGAGTTCCAGCCCATTGGACAGCAGGACGTTGTCCTCGGCGATCACGACCCGCATGCCAGGCTCACAGTGATCGTGGTCGGGCCGCCGCTGGGGCTGTGGATGTGGACGGTGCCGTCGAGCGCCAGGACACGGTGGCGGATTCCGGCGATGCCGGTACCCAGCGTCTCGTCGGCGCCGCCGACTCCGTCGTCGGTGACCTCGATCGACAGCCGGTCACCGTCGCGTGCGACGCGGACGGCGGTCCGGGTGGCCCGGCTGTGCTTGGCCGCATTGGTGAGCGCCTCGGCGATCGTGAAGTAGGCCACGGCCTCGACCGCGGCGGGGATCGTGCCGAGATCGCCGATATCGAGGGTGGTGTCGATCGCCGATCGGGTCCCCAGCGCGGCCAGCGCCCCGGCGAGGCCGCGATCGGCGAGGACCGGCGGGTAGATCGTCCGGATCACCACACGAAGCTCCGCCATGGCCTCCTCGGTACTCTCATGCGCTTCCTCCAAGAGTCTGGCCACCGTCTGGGGGTCCTCGCTCAGCGACTCACGGGCCAGGCCCAGCCGCATCGCGATGGCCACCAGCCGGGCCTGGGTGCCGTCGTGCAGGTCACGTTCGATCCGGCGGAGTTCCGCGCCGTGCGCGTTCATGGCGTCGGCCCGCGTCTCGGTCAGCGTCTCCACACGCTGCGCCAACCTCTCAGTGGCCGAGGGGGACAGCAACGCAACACAGATCCGGGCGTGTAGGCGCGCCAGCAGTGGAACCAGCCAGTAGGTCAGGGCCGCGAAGATGACGACTTGTGCGGTCCCCAGGGTCAACGCCGTGCCCCAACCGGACAGTGGAACACCGGCGGCGAAGCCGCCCGCGCGGGTACCGGCGGGCAACGCCCACCACAAGGGCACCGTGATGGCCGTGGCCACCGCGTTACCTGCGCACAGCACCACGACGAGCCCGAACACCAGACTGGTCACGATGCATGTGCACAGCCACCCGAGAACGCGCCACGTACCGACACGGACGGGACCAGAACGCGGAGAAAGCAGCAGCCGGTCGGCGCGGCGACGATGCCAGGACGCCCAAGCGCGAGCCGTCATCGGGACGATGAGTACGGGTAGCGCGAACAGGGCGACCGCAGCGGTGAACAGGCTTTCCAGTAGATAACCCAGACCGCGCCACATCGCCGAAAGCCGACTGGCCCCATGGTGGTTCATTCGCACAAGTCTGAGCCATGGCGACCGAGCCTGGCACTACAGCCCACTACCCCTTGTTCTCACTGGTGAGCTGTATCGTCCGCTTCCCCCTACCAGACCTAGCGTCAACGCCCATGACGAGTTCACCGATTCATTCACCACGGCGGCGCGGGGGATCCCTCCGACGAAACCTGGCCCTGGCCGCCATCGTGGCCGGAACCCTTTCCACCAGTTGTACGTCCGGCGCGGGGGCCGCCAAACAGCACGACGACCAGGCCCAGCTTCGGCGCGACGCCGACGCGATCACTGCACTCGGTGTGACGGGAGTGCAGGCCCGTCTGGTCACCCCTGACGGCTGGAACCTGACCGCCACCAGCGGCGTCGCCGACCTGACGGCCCGGCGGCCGGTCCCCTCGAACGGCTACTTCCGGACAGCCAGCGTCACCAAGGCGTTCGTGGCCACCGTGATCCTGCAACTCGCCGGCGACGGCAAGCTCTCCCTGAACGACACGGTCGAGCGATGGTTGCCGGGCGTGGTGTCCGGAAACGGCAATGACGGCCGCGCGATCACCATCCGTCAACTGCTCCAGCACACCAGCGGTCTTCACGACGACTACCCCGACTACACCTCGGCGAAGAACTTCTACCAGCACCGATACGACACCTACACCCCCGAGCAGACCGTCGGCCGAGCGATGCGTCACCGGCCGGACTTCCAGCCCGGCAAGGACTGGAATTACTCCAACACCGGCTACGTCCTGCTCGGCATGATCATCCAGCGGGTCACCGGACACCCCTGGCATCAGGAGGTACAGGATCGGATCGTCCGGCCGCTCGGCCTCAAGCACACCTTCTGGCCGGGTACTTCGCCCAAGCTGCCCCAGCCACACGCTGAGACCTACCAAAGGTTCAAGCCCGGCGAAGCGCCCGTGGACGTCACCGAGCAAGTCGGCTCGGGCACCAATGGAGAGGCCGGACTCGTCTCCACCACCGCCGATATCAACCGATTCTTCCGCGCATTGCTCGGCGGCCGGCTCCTGCCCCCGGCGCAGCTGACGCAGATGAAACAGGCCAGCCCAGTCAGCAAGGAGTTCCAGCAGCTCATGCCGGGCGTCCGTGATGGGTTGGGACTCTTCTCGCGCCCACTGTCGTGCGGCGGCACGTACTGGGGCCACGAGGGCGGCGATTCCGGGTGGATCACCGCCGACGGTGTCACTGCCGACGGCCGGCGCAGCGTCACAGTCTCGTTGTCGGGCGTGTTCGCCCAATCGGCGGACGACGTCCTGCACGTGGTACAGGCCGAAAGCAAGCTGGTCGACGACGCCCTGTGCGCGACTCCGAACGCCGACCATCAGCGGCGTTGAGGTCCTCCGCATGGAGCGGGTACGGGACATCTGCGCACCGGACGGTCCGGAAGCAGGAAGGCCGGGCGGCGGCGGCGTTCGCACTCCCGCAGCGGATCCGGCGTCATCTTGACTACATCGCCTGGCTGGTCGATAGATACAACACCGGCTCCGGAGCCAACCCTCGAAGGGCTTCCGGAGCCAACCACTTACTGATCATTTCAGAATGAGGTCCGGAGTCGTCTCAAGCAGATGATGCTGCAGGCGAGTTGGAGGAGGCCGAGGTGGAGGTCGGCGCGTATCTCGTAGCGGATCCGGAGTCGTTTGAACTGGTGGAGCCAGGCGAAGGTCCGCTCGACGACCCGGCGGGTCTTGCCCAGGCCGGAACCGTGAGCGGTGCCTTTCCGGGCGATCTTCGGTGTGATGCCGCGGGCCCGCAGGAGACGGCGGTACTTGTCGTAGTCGTAGCCGCGGTCGGCGAACAGCCGGCGAGGCCGGTGACGTGGCCGTCCGCGTATCCCGCGGATGCGGGGTATCGCGTCCAGTAGTGGCATCAGTTGGGTGACATCGTGACGGTTTCCGCTGGTCAGGGTGACAGCCAGGGGTGTTCCGTGCCGATCGGTGATCAGGTGGTGTTTGCTGCCCGGGCGGGCGCGGTCGACCGGCGAAGGTCCGGTGTGAGCCCCCCTTTGAGGGCTCTGACATGGGAGCCGTCGACGGCCGCGTCATCCATGTCCAGCAGGCCCGCTCCCCGCAGCTCCGCCAGAAGGACCTCGTGCAGACGGGGCCACACGCCAGCCTGCGTCCAGTCCCGAAGGCGCCGCCAGGACGTCACCCCACTGCAGCCGATCTTCTCCGTGGGGACGTCTGCCCAGCTCACACCCTTGCACAGGACGTAAACGATGCCCCGCAAGGCAGCGCGGTCATCCGCCGGCAACCGACCTGGGTACCGTCGACGCCGCGGTGGGCGAGGAGGGAGCAACGGGGCAACACGTTCCCACAGGTCATCAGGCACAAGATCATCCGACACTCGAAGAACTCTGCCGCCATCAAGCCCAACTGCCAAGCCCCACACGCCAACTCATTCTGAAATGATCAGTTCAGTGCGTGTTTCTAATCTGCTCAGGCTGCGGCATCACAGGATGCCCAGGAAGTCGGAGGCGCCGCTGGCCGCGCGTCTCATACCATCGGCCCGCACCGACCCGTCGAGTATCACCGAGGACTTTGTGAATCACTCCGATCTCCGCGCCAAGGCCCCCTCGCTCGCGGCCGGCATGGCCGCCGCCGATCACAGCCCGGACATCCAGCTGTCCCAGACTCACCACCGCGCCGCGCTCGTGGCGAGCTGGCACATCGCACCAGGTTCAACCATCCTCGAACTGGGCTGCGGCCAGGGCGACATGACCGCCGTCCTTGCAGAGGCGGTTGGGCCCAAAGGGCGCGTGGTGGCCATTGACGTGGCCGAACCCTCCTATGGGGCGCCGGTCACTCTCGGAGAATCGGCAGCCCGGCTCGCGGCGGGCCCTCTCGGGCCGCGCATCGACTTCCGCTTCGGCACCGACGTCCTCAACCCATCAGTCGACTTCCCCGAAAGTACCTTCGACCACGTGGTGCTCGCACATTGCTCCTGGTACTTCACATCGCTCGGACAACTGCGAGACACACTGGCCCGGGTACGGCCGTGGGCGCGGCGGCTATGGTTCACCGAGTGGGACTTGACGCCTGCGTCTGGCGACCAGCTGGCCCACCTCCTCGCCGTGCTGATCCAGGGGCAGACCGAGGCCGCAGGATCGCGTGGCCAGGGCAACGTCCGCACACCTTTCTCCCGTGAGGGCCTGCTGCGGCTCCTGCCTGAGGCCGGCTGGACAGCCGACGGCAGCAGGTCGGTCGATACCGAAGAGCTTCAGGACGGCGACTGGGAAATCGCTGCTTGCCTCGACCTGGCCGGAACGGAGGAGCGTCTGGCCGCGCTGCCCGAGCCGGTGCGACAGCTCGTCCTGAGCCAGGCCGACGTTCTCCGGGCCATCGCCAAGCCGCGCGGCAACCGCGCGCTCGCCGCCTATTCAGTCACCGCGCGCTGACATACGGCCCCAGCGGCTGGTCGGTCAAAGTTCCCTACGTTGTTGACCGGGACAGGGCGAGCCCCTCGTATGGTTCTCCCACCCAGGAGCGTCGGGTGTGGCTTTCAAAGTTCTGCCGCCTGTGGCTTCCACTGATGGGTCGCCCGACGCTCCACGACGACTCCGCTGCCAATTAGGAATTGCGAACGATCGCGCCGTAGGGAATCGACAGCGAGGTCGTCCGTCGGGAGGAACCTGCAGCACACCGTACGGAGGCACAACGTGGCCGCGATCTGGGCCGGCATCGACGCAGGCAAGACCCCCCACCACTGCGTCGCGATCGACGAGAGCGGCCGCCGGCTGCTGTCGCGCCGCGTCGCCAACGACGAGACCGAAGTGCTCGAACTCCTCGCCGATGTCCTGGCCCTGGGCGACGAGGTGGCCCGGGGCATGGACCTGGCCGATGGCGGAGCCGCCCTGGCCATCGCGATCCTGCTCAACCACGACCAGCCGGTGCACTACATCTCCGGCCAGGCCATCCACCGTGCTTCCGAGAGCTACCGCGGTGAAGGCAAGACCGATGCCAAGGACGCCGCGGTCATCGCCGACCAGGTCCGCGTCCGACGGGACCTCCACCCCATACGTGTCGGCGACGAGACTGTCATCGACCTCAAAATCCTCACCGGCCGCCGCATGGACCTGGTCGCCGACCGAACCCGCACCGTCAACCGGCTCCGCGCCCAGCTCACTGGCATCTTCCCTGGCCTGGAACGCGCGCTGGACCTCACCAACACCGGTCCGCTCACCCTCCTGACCGGCTACCAGAAGCCGGCCGCTATTCGCAGGCTCGGCGCCAAGCGGCTGAAGACCTGGCTGCGCAACCGGAAGGTCCGCAGCGCCGACCAGCTCGCCGAGGCGGCCGTCGAGGCCGCCGAGCGCCAGCACACCAGTCCGCCCGGCGAGAAGCTGACCGCGCAGCTGGTCCACACGCTGGCCAGGGAGGCAATGGCGCTCAATCAGCAGGTCGCCGAGCTCGACAAGGCCATCGAGGCCCGGTTTCGCGACCACCACACCTTCGAAGTGATCACCAGCATGCCTGGCCTGGGCATCATCCTCGGCGCCGAGTTCCTGGCCGCCACCGGCGGCGACATGAGCGTCTTCGGCACTCCGGACCGCCTCGCCGGATTCGGCGGCGTCGCGCCGGTCCCGCGCGACTCCGGCAAGATCAGCGGGAACATACACCGCCCGCAGCGATACAACCGCCGACTCCAGCGTGTCTTCTACACCTCCGCGCTGTTCAGCATCCGCAAGTGCGAGGAATCCCGTCTGTTTTACGATCGCAAGCGAGCCGAGGGGAAGCGCCACACCCAGGCTGTCCTCGCGCTCGTCCGCCGCCGTGTCAACGTCCTCTGGGCCCTCTAGGAATCAGTGAGATCGGCCAACATTCGCCCACCTCCGCTTCCAGGCCGGGGATGTGGAAGGTGCCCGGCGGGCCCTCGGCCAGGCCGAAGTGTCTGTGATCGAGGTCCAGCAGAGCATGTACGGCCTCCGCGTCGTCATCGGCGACGTAGAGGAAGAGGAGGAGTAAGGAGCGGTCAGCCGTCTGTCGGCGCCGATTTCCTCGGCCAGCTGGGGGGTGGCCCCCTTCCGTGCGAGGCGCCTGCCCCCCACCTGCGCCTGACTGACCAGCGCTCCGTGGTCCCACTCCGAGTCCGTTTGGGGGCGGTCGGCAGGACACCCCGCTCATCGGCGAACTCCCAGCAGGTCCCGCGGCTGGCCTGCTGGGAGTCCCCACCGATCACTGCCATCCGGGCTCCGCTCGAGCCGAACTCGCCGCGGGGAGGCCGTCGACACCGCCTCCACCACCAGGACGTCGGAGGAGTTGCTCCCCCTCCAGGCGCACATTGATCCCGGGAAACAGCACATCCTCAACCGTCTTGATCGCCACGGCAGGCAACACCCTGCCGAAACGATCCCGCGTCCCCCCCCGCTGACCTGGGGATTCACGGAACTGCGGACAGAGTCAATTTCAAGGAGCCTCAACAGCCAGGAGCAATGCTGATCGTCGCTGGGGTGGTCGGCGCCCAGGGCTCGTGCAGTTGCCCTTGCTGCACCATGCAGTCGCGTAGGGACCCTGGGGGCGGATCAGGCGAAATTGGCGGGGGCCTCCTGGTGCAGAACCGCCTCCCGCACTGCTCGGGCGAGGTCCGCTGCAGCCTCCAGGCCCCGGCCCGAGCCAGGCGACAGAACGGTGCCGACGCTTCCCTTGTCTCCCCAGGTGCAAGCGTTGACCTGCTGGCTGCCCATTGCTTGATACGACAGGCACCGCATGGTGCCGCCGAGCCGGCCGGGGTCGGCGGACCAAGCCTTGCCCGTGGTCAGATCCGTACTGCTGAGACCCAACTGGAGGCCGTCCTGGATGGCTCCGAGCGCGTCGGGGGTCATGTCGTGAAAGTCGCCGACTGCGCCGATCACCGTGATCGCGGGCAGTTGCTCCTCCTTCTTCCCGTACACGTAGGTGAAGGACGTGGCACCGCTGCCCGCCATAGTCTCGCTCATGGCGCCTTCCACGAGCAGCTGGACCGGTGTGTTCTCCAGCCGTTCGTAACCCCTGAGGCGGTCCGGTGCTGCGACCGTGTAGCGCGGGTAGGCGGCGTACTGGTGATAGCTCCAGATGCCTGAGCCCACCAGCGCCGACAGGACTGCGGCGAGTACGAGGCCTGCCATCACTGTTTCACGGCGCGAGGACGCCGGGACCGGCGGCAGTACGGGAAAGTCCGGGACACCAACGGGTTCGGCGTGAGCGACCGACGGCCGGGTGTCGGCACGGTGACGTGCCCGGCGCAGCAGAGCCTGAAGCAGAGCTGCGGGGATGACGGCGACAATGACCAGCATGCGCACCCAGCTGTTCCACTGGAGTGCGGGTACGGCCAGGAGTACCACGATGCACAGGGCCGCACGGATCAGGAGCGTGTGTAGAGGGAAGCGCACCATCCAGCGCAGTGGCGCGCGGCCGGGGCCGGCAAGCGCGGTGAGGGTTTCGGCGAGCGTGGCCAAGCGGTCGTCACCGGGTCGGCCCTGACCGTAGGCACGAGCTCGCGCGGCGGCCGAGGCGGGATCACCCACGGCCGCGAGCACCAGGCGAGCGTCGTGCGTCTGGGTCCGCACAGGCGATGGCGGCCTGGGGCCTTTTACCGCCCTGCCCGCCGCGATCTGCTCTATCCGCACCGCCTGGTTGGAACCGGGTGCCAGCTCACGCAGCCGCTCGGTGAGCTCGGGGCCGCGTCGGTGCCTGGCCGGCCGGTCCAGGTAGTCGCTGCGCAGACACAGCTCCGCGTATGCCGCGAGCAGATCGAGGTCGTCGGGGAACGCCTCCAGGCCTTCCTGGTAGGCGGCTTCGGCTCGGTCGTCGTGATCGTCGTCGTCCTCGGCCGCGTGGGCCTGCCCCAGCACCAGAAAATTACCGGCGCTGGGCCCGTCCGTCTTCAGCGCTTCCGTGGCGGTGCGCCGCGCCTGGGCAAACTGGCCCGCCAGCAACTGGGCATGCGCCGAGGCGTACGCGGATCGGACTTCTTGATCTTTGGCTTGCATGCTTCCCCCCGATGCACACGCCGAACCACCGGAATGGTTGGGCAGGCAACTATCACCGGCGCCCCTGGTTTCGTCAACCAGCGTTGCCCACTTCAGCGGGGACGTCGCGGCTGGTCTGAACGCACTCTGCCCTCCCTAGCGTGTACTGTTGCTGGTGCCGACGCGGGGTGGAGCAGCTCGGTAGCTCGCTGGGCTCATAACCCAGAGGTCGCAGGTTCAAATCCTGTCCCCGCTACGACATGGAAGGGCCCGGTCTCCGGGCCCTTTTTCCTTGATCATGATGGCCTCGCTGGTCCGTCCCGCCTGCTGGTAGAAGCTGGAGAGGTTGTTGCGAGCGGTCAGGGTGTCGGGGTGGTCGTTGCCCAGTAGCCGCTCACGGTCGGCGGCTACCTGTTCCAGCAGGTCGATGGCTTCGCTGGTGCGTCCCGCCTGCTGGTAGGAGACGGCGAGGTTGGCGCGGGTGGTCAGGGTGTCGGGGTGGTTGTTGCCTAGCAACCGCTCGCAGTCGGCGACCATGTCGCCCCAGTAGGCCGAGGCTGCGCTGTGCAGGTTGGCGTTGAGGAGGCTTGTTCCTGCACGGTAAAGCACAGGGTGGCCGTCGGGTGACCAGAAGGAGTCGCGGGCATGCGCGCTGGTTGAGTCGGTGTTGGCGCGGAGGACGCCGGCGAGTTCACGCTGTGTCTGGTCGGCGTCGGGCCACATTTCGACGAGGCCATTGGCGGCCGCGGTGGTGACTGTTCGGTGCTGGTCTTCCGGGGTGGTTTCGCGTACTGCTCGGGCGGTGAGGGCGTGGATGCGTATGGCACGGACTCCGTCGCCAGAGCCGTCGTACGTGATCAGTCCGTACCGGTCCAGCAGCCGCAGTGCTGCGCGTGCTTCGTCACCCGTGACTGGCTTCGGTGCGGTTCTGCGACGACGAAGGGCAACGGCTCTCCTGGGTCGGCAGGCGGGCTGGTGCGCGGTGAGGTAGGTGGCCAGGGCCGGGGTGTCCCACAGGGTGGCGGGGTGTCCGGCGGGATCGAGGACAGCGGCAACGCCGAGCACAGCACGGGCCAGGTGGCCGAGTGAGTCATGGTCGGTGGCGTCGAGGGCGGGGAGCAGGGTGGTGGTGATCTGCCGGCCGTAGCGCTCGCTGTCCGCCCAGCGGGGGAGAAGCTCGTCCAGGCGTGCGGCGCGGTTGGTGAACCGTTCGAGGTAGGTACGGCAGGGGATCTGTTCGCGGATCATGTAGGCGGCGGCATGCCCGAGGGCCAGTGGCAGGTAGCCCAGAGCCTTGGAGAGTGTTATTGCCTGATCGTCGATCAGGTGGGCCTTGGCGCCGTGCGTGAGGCGGCTGGTGAGGTAGGCCGTGGCCTCGTCTGGACTGTAGACGTCGACGTCGATCCGGGCGCGCCCACCGCCAGTGAGGCGAGGGTCGTTGAGCCGGGTGGCAGCCAGGGTCCAGCCGTTGCCGCGTGGGCTGTCGGGCCACCAGGACTCCACAGCTGCCGGGTCGGTGATGTCGTCCAGGACCACCACCCAACTCCGGTTGGTGCCAGCCAGCCAGGCAAGGAAGGCCTGGGCATCGGAGTCCTGGTCCTGACCGGTGCTGCCAGGCGCTGCGGACGCGCGTGACCGGAAGCGTTGCCGTAGGCAGGCAGCGGCCGGGGTCCGAGGACCTCGGCCGCGTGCCCGCCAGGATGGTGTGTCAGAGCACGGCGAGCCGGTCCACCAGCAGCTCCACCCTCTGTGCGGCGTCCTCAGGCAGCAGCCGTCCCGCCCGGGTCAGGGTCGCAAGGCCGTGCAGGGACGCCCAGAACACCTCGGTGAACAGCCCCGGGTGGACGCCGTCCCCGGCGACCTCGCCCAGGCTCTCCATCAGCGCGGCGAAGGCGTCCTTCAACGGCTCCGGGGTGTCCTCCTGCGCGTACGCCAGGCCGCCGTCGAGCTGGAACAAGGCGTCGTAGACCGCCGGGTTGCGCTCGGCGAAGTCGAGGTAGGCACGGGCGAGGGCGGCGACCCGCTCGCGCGGGCTGTTCGCGGCGGACGCCGCGGCCCGCACCGCCACGGCCATCTCGGCGGCGCCCTCCAGGGCGACGGCGCCGATGATCTCGCGCTTGCCTCGGAAGTGGCTGTAGAGGACGGGCTGGCTGTATTCGATGCGCTCGGCGAGCCGGCGCGTGGTGACCGCGTCCCAGCCCTGCTGCTCGGCGAGTTCACGGGCCGTCGCCACGATGAGGCGCTCGCGGACCGCCCGATCGCGTGCCTTGCGTTCCTGTACCGACATAACTCGAATCCTAGCACCGCTAGACAAGTAAGCGGCAGCAGTACTAGCGTTGTCCACATCAGCTAGCAGCGCTAGATCCCGGGAGGGGCACCATGCTCAGCGCACTCGAGGTCATCACCACCGTGGTCGTCGGCCTGATGGTGGGGGTGGAGTTCTCCGTCGCCTTCGTCATGAACCCGATCTTCAACGCCCTCCCGGAGGACAGTAACCAGCAGGCCCACTCCCACGGGGGCCGGATGCTCGGCGCCGTGATGCCGTTCTGGTACATCGGCTCACTCGTCCTCGTCGCGGTCTGGGCTGTCGCGGGATGGCACCACCCCGGCACCGGCCTCGTCGTCACCGCCGCCGCGCTGCTGATCGTCAGCGTGATCATGTCGATCCTGCTGCTCGTCCCGATCAACAACCGGGGCAAGACGTGGACCCCTGACAACCGGCCCGCCGACTGGAAGAAGCAGATGAAGCGCTGGGACCGGTACCACTACGTCCGCGTCGCCGTCATCATCGGCGCCTTCGCCCTGCTGGTCGCCGCCCTCGCCTGATACCAAAGTCGCCCCGACATGCACTGGTTCGCCCCTGTATGTCGACAGCCATCGCCCCGTCGGGGTGAGCCCGACAGGGGCGGGCGCCGGGCCAGTGGCCGTTCCAGTGGGTAGTACCGGGAATGGGTGTGGCGAAGCAGCAGCGCGTGGTGACGGTCGGGGTCAACACCGGCGTCTCCCTCCAGACGGCGCTCGGGCAGTTCGGTGCCGACGGGCGGGCGATGTACGACCCTCGCCCACCCGCGACGCTTCGGCTGGACCGGCGACAGCCCCTGACCACCCCGACCATGGGCCCGGCCACGGCAGATCAGCGCGCTGGGATACTTCGACTGCCGTTCCTCGAGGACGCCGCCCGTGCGGGCGCCTTCCTCGCCGTCTTCCGCGCTGCGGCCTTCCTCGCCTGTGCTGCCGGCGCCTCCGCGGGACCGCGTCGCCCGTCTCGCCGCGCGCCGCCTGGGCCTTGTCGACGGACTGCTGCAGCGCGGCCATCAGGTCCACCAGCTGCCCTGGCCGGGCCGTCGGCTCGGGGGCCTGCGGCTGCTGGCGGTCTTCCTGCTTGGCCTCGATCACCGCGTGCAGCGCCTCGGTGTAGCGGTCGGCGAACTCGGGGCCGGTGAGGTCGTCCCGGGTCATGGCCTCGATCAGTGCCACGGCTTCGTCGACCTCGTCTTCGTCCAACTGGACCGGAGGCGGGACCATGGCGGCGGGGTCGCGGATTTCGTCCGGCCACAGCAGCGCGTGCAGGGTGATCACGTCCCCGCGGACTCGTAGCAGACCGAGTCGTTCACGGCCGTGCCACGCGTAGCGGGCGACCGCCACTTTTGAGGTGTGCTGCAGGGCCTGGCGCAGTACTGGCAGTCCCGGTTATCCATAGCTGCGGAATGGCCTCCGGGCGGTCGATCTCAGGGCTGTCCCGTAATCTTGCTGTGGCAGGTGTGATCACAGTGTCGGAGCGCGTACAAAACTCCTGTGCACCGGCTCGCGTACCTCTGCGATCATCCCCGAATGGCGTACAGTCTCGAATCGCTGGTCATCCGGCACACCCACCGCCTTTCCTCCCCCAAAGGCTTCGCCGGGGAAGGAGCTATCGCCGCGCGGCAGTTCGACGCGGCGCTGACTTCCGTGGGCTTCAAGCTCTCGGCGGAGCTGCTGGAGCGGCTGTCAGGGCTGTCCGAGGCCGCGGTCGTGTACACCGCCAAGCGGACGCTGCGCACCGTGCGCGAGATGGTGGGCGACCACGTCCGGCACAACTCGTACTTCATCGACTTCCCGGCGAACGTGCCGGACACCGAAGAGTTCTGGATGCAGTGCGTGGCGAAAGCGCTCGGCGACGAGAAGTCGCGCGAGAACGTGCTGACGCAGCTGGGGCACAGGGTGCTGGACCTGCTCAGCCTCCCCACGTACGGCCGGTACCAGCACACCTACGAGGAGATGCTCGCGGCGCAGGACGAACTGATCGCCTCGGCGGGCGACCGGGTCACCGTCCTGTACCTCGGCCGGGACCTGGACGACGAACTCACTGACCTGTACCTGGCCCTGGCTGGCAGCACGACCCCGCTGGGCGAGGACGACCTGCGCGACCTCAAGGCCCTCGCCGAGCGGTGCGCGCTCGGCCCCCAGCCGGAGGCGATCCCGGTCCGGGAGAACCGGGCGGTCATCAACGAGGCCCGGCTCGGCGTCGGGGCGGACCTCCTCCTCGACACCGTCACCGATGTGCTGCGGCTGGCCTGCGCGCTGTCGGGCGGCGACGTGACGCTGCAGGAGCCGACCCGGTTTCGGGCGCTGTCGCGGCCGCTGCGCCGGGGACTGCTCGCGGGTCTCGACGCCGTGGTCGCGGCGAACCCCGCGAAGCTCGCCGATGTGCACGCACACCGGGAGCCCTTCAAGCGGCTCGGCGAGCGCCTCCACCCGCACGAGTACCCGCGCTGGCCGCACGCCGCCGATGTGTTCGCGGTGGCGCGGGGCGAGAAGGAGGCACGGTCCTTCGACAGCCGGATCGAGAAGCTGCTCGACGCGTTTGACGTCCTCGGTGCGGTGAAGCTGCTGAAGTCCGCTCCTGGCAAGCTGTTCCGCGCCCTGGACCTCCTGCTGCGCGTCGCCGCCGACCAGGAGGAGCGGGACGCGGTGGTGGGCGCCGCGGTGCAGGTCGCTCCCGACGTCTCCGGCCGGGTCGTGCTCTCGGTGCGGGAGCATCTTCACAACCGGGCACGTGAGAGCGACGCACCTCGGGTCTTCGTCAACCGCCGGGGCCGCGCCTGGGTGACCCCCGACTTCCGACCGCCGCTACCGGCCGCCGACCGCGATCGTCTGATCGCCGCCCTCGATGCCGAGGTGCGTCGTCGGCTCCCGGCGCCGGGCCGGCTGCTGCTCGACCCCGATGTCCTCGACGTGGCGCTTCCGCTCAGCGGCCGGGCAACCGCGGCCGGGCTCGGCGTACTGCCGCGAGGGTCGATCTCCGCGGTCGACGGCGAACAGTTGCGCTTCTTCGTGTACTGGAAAGAGACCAAGGACCGGACCGACTACGACTTGTCGGCGCTGCTTCTCCACGCCGACTACAGCACCGATTCCTGGCTCTCCTACACATCCCTCAAGGCCGTCGGGGGCGAGCATTCGGGCGACATCACCGAGGCGCCCGACGGGGCCTCGGAGTTCATCAACCTGTCCCTGGACCGAGTGCGCAGCACATTCATCGTTCCGCAGGTCAACATCTACGCCGGCGAAAGCTTCGAGGAGGTCGAGGAGTCGTTCTTCGGCTTCATGCTGCGCGACGGTGAGCGGAAGGGCCGGCCGTTCGAGCCGCGCACAGTGCGGATGAAGTCGGAGCTGCGTGGGGTGGGCCGGGTGGCGCTGCCTCTGGTGTTCCAGCGCGGGGACGACGGCCGGTGGCGCGCGAAGTGGCTGCACCTGTATCTGAAGGGCATCTCGTCGGCCAACCGGGTTGAGGAGAACCAGGCATCCGTGTCGAAGGTGGTGCGCGCCATCGTGGAGCGCGAGCAGTTGACGGTGCGGTACCTGATCGACCTGATGTCCGGCGACACCACGACCGTGGACCTGTGGGACGGTGAGCCGGTCCCGGACGAGCCCGTGATGTACATCGGCCTCGAACGTCCCGAGGGACTGCATCCGGACTCACGGATCATCACCCTCGAAAATCTGCGCGACTTGATCCCGGGCTGAGTGCTAGCGTTGCCCACGGCGAGGCCATGAAGGGGCTTCCTTCTCAACTCCTTTCCTGAAACGAGTCCTTTCGCTTTCCTCGCCGTTGACCTCGACTGGGAGGCGCCCGCTCGGCGCCTCCCAGTTTTCATGTGCGCCGGTACCCCAACCCCCGGGAAAACCCGGATGATGGGGTACCGGGTCGACTGCCCCGCGTCGAAGCCCTCCGCAACGAGCACCGCCGCCGGCAGCAGCAATTGGACCAGCCCGCCGAACAGACCTCGCCCGGCGCCCCGCCGCCTGCCTGAGCCAATGCAGGCCGATCCCCGGCGTTCACCAGGTCAGGCTTTGCGGCGATGACGCCCTGCGGCTGGAGGTAGTAGCCGGGGCCGATGCGGAGCGGGTCGACGTCGGCGGCCGGGAGGAAGCCGACCAGTTCGATCGCGCGCGCCGTGGGCAGCGGCAGTTGCCGCAGGTCTTCGTCGGTGAGCGGGATGATGCGGCCGCCGGTCATCTGGTAGCCCTGGCCGATCTCTCCGTAGGAGACTTCGCGGTCCTCGATCTCGCACCAGTAGCGGTTGCGTACCAGGCCGTTGTCGGCGGTGTGGATCCGGCGGAAGCGGACGCTGTGATCCTCGGTTGCGCCCAGGACGGCGATGGGGACGCTGACCAGCCCGAACGAGATGGCACCGGTCCACACCTTCGGGGCATGACGCACCTCCAGCCCCGAGCAGTATCAGCCTAGGACGCCGCCTGGCCCGGCACGAGAAGGTCGGCGGACGCCCTCGGCGCTATGAGCCCAGCGTCTGGCGCACGTCCAGGTAGCAGCGCAGCCGCACTCCGGGCTGCCCCGGATCCGGGGTCGTACGGTCCGCCGTCGCGGTCGCCCACCGCGCGGCGAGCAGTTCCTGGACGGCGAAGGCGGTCTGGTCGTCGCATGCCGCGATCTCCACCACGGCCAGCCCCGGCTCCGCCACATGTGCTTCGTTGATCGGCTCCATGCACGGCACTACGCGCCGACACCCCGAGAGGTTCTCCGATCCCGGCGGCTTCACCCGACGGAGTAAGGTCCCGGCCCTCTCTACCGCCGCGGCGGAGCACCTGGCGTCGTTCTGCCCGTCGCAGCGCCTAGCCATCCAGGTAGCCGAGCTCAGCGTCAGGCCGGCAGTGCCCGCAGGCCTCGATCCCTTCGCTCAGCGCTCGCAAGGCGACGTCCCGGGGCACGCCTTTCCAGCGCTTGCCTGCCATAGGGCAGCCGCCGACGTGAACGGCGACAGGCGGAGAGTCGCGGTTCAGGCCGCCCTCGAGAATGCAGTCGGGCGTGGCCGGCCGGGCCTGCTCACCGTGCTGGCGCTCCTGCTCGCGGCGCTCGGTTGTGGCGATCTGCTGCCGTACCCGGTCGAGGGTGAGGACGAGCCACGTCTCCAGGATGCGGAGGCGGGGCAGGTCAGGCGGAAGATCGTTCACATGTTCGATTCTAGAGGGGCAGGGTCAGAGGGTGGCGACGTTGCCGGACGAGGCCTGATCGTCGACGTACAGCACGGTCCGGTCGTGTCTGACCCTGACCCCGGCGATCGCCGCTGGCAGGGCTTTTGCTGACGAATGTCGTGTCGCCGGCCTTCAGCGAGAGTGAGCGCGAGGTCCAGGTGCGTTCAGCGCGCCTGGCCCACGCCCTGACCCTCGTTGGCGTGAAGGAGAACGGGTGAGCGGGGTGGGTGGTGCGGATGCAGCTGAGGACCGGGGCGCCTCGCCTGGTTGCGCGTCGGCCCCAGGGCTGCCACGAAGGCGTCAGCGCTACGCCCCGTTGCCGTCATGGTCGGGGCGGCCACGACCCCGACCATGAGGCCGACCATGCCTCCGCCCCCGCTGCTTGCAGCCCCGACCATGGCTGGGCAGCCTGGGAGGCGGCGTGTCCGAAGTGACAGCAAAATCGAACAAGCGATCTAATGCCGGTATGGACGCGACCGACTTCCCCGACGACCTGGTCCAGGTGCAGCACGCCTGGAACGCCACCTACGACGCGCTCGCCGCGCCCCGCCCCCGCGACACCACGGCGCTGCGCCGCCGCCTGCTGCGCCTGTCCGTACGTCTGTGCCGGCACCTCCACTGGAAGACCGTCCCCTCGGCGTCGGCGGCGCGCACCCTACTGCGGCAGTTGACCCGTGCCCGGGGAGTCGTCCGGGCCGCATGACGGGCCGCCGGGTGCCCTTGGTCGATCAGGGGCACCACGTTGCGACGTGGGTTGCGCCTACGGTTGCGCTATCTGTTGCGTCTCCTGTTGCGCGGCCCGAAGAACCGGTTCCGCATCTATGCAGGTCACCACGCGGTTTCGGCCTGGTCGGGTCTCTGACGTCCCCGTTGCGGCCGCTTTCGCCCAGACCTGGCTGGAGTTGAGGGAGAAGGGATGGGCGGCGTGGACGCGGCCGGGGATCGGTGCGCGCTCGCCGTGGTTGCGCGTCGGCCGGGGCCGCCGCGCCGCCGGTAGTGACGACGCCAGGCGGGAGGGAGACACCGGCACGACGTCGTCCACCAGCGCGTCCGCCTCGGCATCCTCACCGTCGCCCACCAGGCGCGCCGGGTCGAGTTCAGCTTTCTGCGCACGGTCCTTGGCCTCACGGCCGGAAACCTCAGCCAGCACCTGGCCGTCCTGGAGAAGGCCGGACTGGTCGACGTCGAGAAGGGCTACGAGGGCAAGCGCGCGCGCACCTGGCTCTCCCTCACTCCCGCCGGCGACCGCGCCCTGCAGGACGAGGTCACCCAGCTCAAGCGCCTCATCCACCAGATCGAACAAGGCAGGCCAGCCCCGGAGCCCTGATCCGGACTCCTGCCTGGAGGAATGGGTGACATGCACGATGTGCAAGATCGAGTTCACGTTCCGATTGCCGCCCACGTCGAGGCGATGTCGCCGCGCCGGGCCGTGGCCCTCGCCGGAGGACAGAGTGATGCCTGGGTGCCCAGGGTGACCCGTGTAGCCATCTTTATCTCGGTATATGCGGTTTTTTCGTTCTTCTTAGGACAGCTTCAGGCGGTTTTCATGATCGCGGGTCATTCTCTTTTCCGTGACCGAGAGCTTTCACAGTGGCGAGGGCGTCGGCGGTACCACTGGACCCATCGAGCGTTGGCGGCATGGGTCTCGGCTTCGTCCTCCCGATCGGCACTGTCAGGTCTGACGTGGCGAAGTTCCGCTTTGGCTTCTGGGCGCCCTGCCGGGCGATGCGTAAGGAGTGCGACATGAGCAAGCTGGTTCTGCACGAGGTGACCGCTCCCGTCGGCCCCGCCGCAGTCCCCGTGGTCCCGGAGGCGTACGAGATCCACGCACCGGCGAGGCGGGTCCCGGAGGTGTCGGTTCCGCACCTGATGGGCTTGCGTACCAGCGCGGCGCGCCCCCACCGCCGCAAGGTGCCGCTGAGCCGTCTTGCCCCGGCGCTGCGCTGAGTCGAAGTTGCTGGCTCGGCTGCGGGCGCTGATCCGACGCACCCTGCGACGAGGTGTCGCAGGGCGCCGCACAGCACGGCTGCGAAGGGGGGCGCCCCTCAGGCTGAGTTCCCGCAGCTTGCGGCGCGCGCCCTGCCGCCGGTGCTTGCGTTCCCGCTGCCGAAGCCACTCCCGGACACCGTCCGCCGGCGGCGCGGGCAAGCCCAAGGTGGCCTTGGGCAAACCCGCGTTGTTGGTGCCGGTTGGAAGGCTGGTCGGATGAACGGTGATGAGCAGCTGCTGCGCGGCCGGGCCTCGCAGCAGGGGCGTGAGCTCCGTCGCGCAGCCGCACAGATTGCACAACCGCGTCGCCGGGTTCTCCGCAGGGCGTGCTCCACATCGAGCAGTGGTGCACCCTGCGGGGCTTCCTCGCAGTCCTGCGCGTGTAAGACACCTCCAGCCCGGGCCGCGGCCCTCGCAGGGCGGGCCGTTGTCCGCAGAAACGGTCTGGCTGGCCAAGGAGATCGCCAGCTGCGTCTCCTCGCAGGTGCCCCGTGTCTTGGGCTCAGTCGGTCGGTTGATCGTGGAGGTCAGCGCCGTGTGTCAGGGGGCTGACGTGGAGACGGGTGTGTGGCACGGGCGTGCGCTGAATGACGAGGATGGCGGCGTCATCGCCCAGGGCCCCGCCAGTGTGGGCGAGGAGATCCTTTTCGAGGCGCTGCACGAGTGTCTTGGGACTGTTCTTGGTCCACTGGGCGACCCGCTCTTCCAGCGGGTAGAACGCACGGCTGCTGTCGCGAGCCTCTACGACACCGTCGGTGTAAAGGAGCAGGGTGTCACCGGCTTGGAACGAGAAGTTATGCACGTCGTAGGTCGCCGGCCTCAGTCCGTACATGCCCAGCGGGGGCGCTGGGGAGGGACTCGTTACGGGTGTCACGTGATCGTGCCTGATCAGGAAGGGCGGCGGGTGCCCGCAGTGCACGACCCGCGACACCGGGCTGTGATCGGGGATCTCCAGCAGCAGCGCGGTGATGAAATGCTCCTGTGCCTCCCCGTCCGCTTTCGGGAAGCCGGTGAGGTAGCGGCAGACGCTGCGGTCCAGCGCCTCCGCGAGGGCGGGAAGCGTGGCGTGGTGGTGCGCGGCCTCCTGGAATGAGCCGAGCAGCGTGGCCGCCTCTCCAACCGCGTCCAGTCCCTTTCCCCGCACATCGCCGACGACCACACGCGTACGGTCCCCGGTGCGCGCCACCGCGTACAGGTCGCCGCCGATGCACGCCTCCTTCTCGGCTGCCAGGTATGAGGATGCGATGTGCAGGGAGCCGAGCCGGTCGGGCAGTGGGTGCAGCAGGGCTCTTTGGGCGGCCTCGGAGACGGACCGTACCTGGGCCAGTTCCGCCGTCCGCCGGTCGCGGACGAAGCACACGATCATGGCGAAGACCGAGAGGATGGTGAGCGCGATGATCTGCGAGATGTGGTTGGTGGTGGCCAGTCCGCCGTGGAGCTCAGCGGTGACGACCTGGGTTCCCACCGCCAGTGCCCCGATCAGTCCGGTCAGCCGGTAGCCGCCGAATGCGGTGGTGATGGCAGGGGCTAC
This sequence comes from Streptomyces sp. 6-11-2, assembly GCF_006540305.1. Classification (GTDB taxonomy): domain Bacteria; phylum Actinomycetota; class Actinomycetes; order Streptomycetales; family Streptomycetaceae; genus Streptomyces. The sequence continues at coordinate 519,796 of NZ_BJOR01000002.1, forward strand.
GACGAGTAGCGGGCCAAGTTGGACGGATTCCGGGGTGCGGATGTCTGCGAGGGTGATCGCGGCGATCAGCACCAGCGGAATCGCCACCAGCGCGTGGCTCGGCTGCCACAGCTGCCGTGGATGGGCGAGGCGCTGCCCGAGGTTCGTCTTTCCCATGTGCACCATCCGCTCGGAAGCCATCCCTGCACGGATGCACGCCTGCCTACGAACGGCTCAAGCGCCTGGAGTGCGCCAGGGCGTCGGCAATTGAGTTCTGGGGCTCTGGGAGGGACTACAGGCGGACGATGATCAAGGCGATGTCGTCGTCTCCGCCGCTGACGCCGAGGCAGGACAGCATGGTGTCAGCGAGCTGAAGGCGATGCACAGGTGCCCGCCGAGGGGACTGCACGCCGCTGGTCCGCAAAGCCCCTGCCGCCGGCGGCAGACAGTGAGGGTGTGCCGCGCCTCCGCCACTTCCAGCAGCAGCTCATCCTGCCGTGTCCCCGGCCGGTTCGCCTGTTTCCGGATCCGATCGGGGGATTACTCCTCCTGAGCGGCTCGCCCGATTGCGGGCGGAGAGGAGTCGCCATAGCTTCGGCGCGTCGGGATCATCCCAAAAAGCCAACATCATCCCTTGTGTTGGCTTTCTTGTGGCGTCGAAATGGAGCATTCATGTCGGTGATGACCGGTACTCCGCCCCTGCAGCAGTTCGGCCAGCAGGCCGGCGGTCAGCAGCAGATCGCTCAGGTGGTCCAGCAGGCGATCCAGCAGGCCTGCCAGCAGGCGAGCCAGCAGGTCGCGCAGCGCATGCAGCAGACGCTGCAGCAGATCCAGCAGGTCCAGCAGCAGCTGCAGCAGCAGGGCCTGGCCCACCAGGCCCACCCGTACCTGGCCGTCGCGCTGCATCACACGCTGCACGAGGGCGTCCGGCAGGCTGTGGAGCAGTCCGTGCAGCAGGCGCTGCCGACCGCGATCGTGACGCTGCTCCAGCAGAGCCAGCAGGGTCAGCAGCAGTGGGGTGGCGGCTTCGGCCAGCCGTCGTTCGGTCAGCAGCCGTTCGGTCAGCAGCAGTCGTTCGGCCAGCCTTACCCGCAGCAGTACCAGCAGCCCAGCTTCGGCTTCGGGCAGATGGGTCAGCCCTTCGGCATCGGCTGACCTAACGCGGCCCCGTTGTGCGGTGTGCCCCGGGAGCGATTCCCGGGCACACCGCACAGCCGTGGAGGCTGGAGCTGCCCGTCATCCGGATCAGAAGCACAAAAACCGACGTAGGCGTGGTGAAGGTGGACGTGATGGTCAAGGACAGGCCCGGAAACAAGCCCGGAAGTAACCGCGAGAGTGAATCCGAGGGCGCGGGGGCCGGCGGGCCGGGTCGCAAGGAGGAGGCGGCGCCACGCAAGAAGGGCGCTCCGTCACCGATCGCGGTGCAGCCGCGCCGGCAGCGGTTCATGGCAGCCCCGCTGCCGCAGCATCTGCTCCCGCCGGGAGTGCCTGAACTCGGCATGGATGCGGTGTGCGACCGGCTGGAGAGGATGCCCGAGGTCACGGTGGTCCGCAGACTCACCCCGTCAGGGAAGCTGCAGTCGGCTGGAGTGCAGCCCTCCTGCCCCGAACTCGTGGTCGTCGAGGCGGCCGAGGCCCAGGTGCCGGCGATGCGGACGCTGCACGTGCACATCGAACCGGACCTGCCGCTGTCCGCAACTGGACCCGCCGCCATGCCGGCCGCAGGAATGCTGCCGCTGCGCGACCCGGGGCTGGTCACGCTGCGGGACAAGCCGGTGGAGATCTCGGTGCGCGTCTGCGGTCCGGACGGTGAACCGCTGGTCGGCGCAGGGGTGTTCCTGATCGGGGCTGCCTGGCCGAGCCAGGGCATCACCGCTGCCGACGGGAAGGTCACCCTCACCCTGGCGACCGAGACCGCGCAGTCCCTCCAGTCCCTGTACGTCCGGCCCGCGGGCGGATACACCGACCGCTGGATCCACCGCCCCGACCTGTCGGAGACCCAGGACAACCTCGTCACCCTCACCCCGCTGGCCAAGGTCTACCCGGAACTGGAGCAGCGGCAGAGTTACGGCTGGGGCCAGCAGGCCATGCGGCTGGACCGGCTGCCGCCCACGTTCCGCGCCTTCGGCATCAAGATCGCCGTTATCGGTACGGGCGTCAGTGCAGAGCACCCGGACCTGAAACAGCGGGTGCGCTCCGGCACCGACCTCGTGCGCGGCACGAAGGACGGCTGGGCCCACGACCCGGTCGGCACCGGTACCCACGCGGCCGGCATCATCGCCGGCGCGGACACTGGCAAGGGCATCATCGGCATCGCCGTCGAGGCCGAACTCGACGTCTGCCAGGTGATGCCCGACGGCCACTTCAGCGACCTGATCGCCGCCCTGGACCACTGCATCGAGCGCGAGGCAGACATCGCCCACATCCAGGTGGCAACCCCGTACCCCTCGGCCCTGGTTTCCCGCAAACTCGCCGACGCCACCGCGGCGGGCATCGCCTGCATCGCCCCGGCAGGCGACAACGGCGGACCGGTCGCCTTCCCCGCCTCGCTGCCCACCGTCTTCGCCGTGGGCGCCCTGGGCGCCTTCGGCACCTACCCACCCGATACCTCCCAGGCCACCCACACCGGGCCGCAGTTGACACCCGAAGGGCTGTTCGCCGCGCCGTTCAGCTGCCACGGCCCCGCAGTGAATGCGGCCGCCCCCGGCGTGTCAGTCCTCTCCTGCGCCTTCGACGGCGGCTGCACGGCTCTCGACGGCACCAGCACCGCCTCCGCCCACGTCGCGGGCCTGGCCGCCCTCGTTCTCGCCCACCACGAGGACTTCCACGGCCAGCTGCTGCCCCGCGGCCCCGGCCGCGTGCAGCACCTGTTCGAGATCATCGCCGCCAGCTGCCGCCCCCTGGCCGCCCCGGGAACACTGGACGCGGCCCGCACCGGGCGCGGCCTGCCCGACGCCCTCATCGCCCTCGGCCTGGCCCCCGGCACGCAGCTCGCCCCAGCCCTGTCACCCTTCGCCCCCTCCATGACCGGGTAGGACCCTCCCGCGGCCTGCAAAGCCGGATGGCACCCGCCCCCGAGGCAGGGCGGGTGCCATCCGGCTCCAGCGGACGTTCCAGTCCGGCCGCGTCGCGTCGACTTCGACGCACGTGAACCCAGGGCGCGCCTGGTGCTCGGCGCTGGCGCCCACCGGGTAGACGGCCACGGTGTCGGACCAGCGGAATCCGTGCTCATCGATGTGATCGCCGCGATGCTGCGCTGCTCGGATGCACTGGCGCGGGCGCTCGTCGTGGCCGAGGTGCTGTGCGGAGCACTGGGCAGTGACGAGCAGCTCGGACTCGTCCACGCCGTTCCCGTTGGCGGCCTGCGGGTTCTGCCCAGGGCGAACGACGTTATCGGCCGCGGCCGCAGAGTCGTCCAGGAGGTCATACCGCTCGGCGCCTGCGGCTCGCTCAAGGAACATGGTGGGGCTATGGGAGGCCTCCCATTGGTCCGCGAGCCGGTGCGCCCGGCCGGCGGCTGCCTGGGCCCGGCTCTCGGCGCTGTCGGCCCAGACGACGCGGGTGGCGCCGTCGTGGCCGTGGACGGACAGCATTACGTCGAGGCTGTCCCACATGGCAGTCGACGGCCGCTCACGCCAGCGGAGGACCACCGTGCCGTCCGGCCACTGCACACCATCGGCCACATCCCCAGGCCCAGAGACGCCCGTGATGTCCCGGTCACGGCGGAGGACGAACAGGCGGGGTGCCGGGCCGCCTCGGGGTCGTGCGTGATGCGACATGGGGGTGTCCTTCAGTGCGTGGGTTGGTCAGGTTCGCCGGGACCGAGGATGCCGATAGTCCGACAAGTCTCCAGGTTGTGGCGTCGCTCGTGGCGTTCCTCGCGCACTTCGAAGAGGCGCGAGTAGGCCAGGTAGTCGAGGGCGGCGACAGTGAGCAGGCTGATGACCATGGCGAAGGCCCGCGCTGGTCTTCCTGATCAAGTCCGTGGCGACCAGCGAGCCGCGTGCTGCGAGTGCAACTGCTCATGTAGCCGCGAACGTCATCCCGGCAGCTCGATCCTTGCGCCGCGAGACCGTTCACAGGCAGGGGGTGCACCCTCGCCCAACGGAACTGCGCGTTTTGCGGGCGACGGGCTCCGGGGTCATGGGCGGGTGGCTGGCGGCAGACGTAGGGCGAGGAGGGCTACAGGCGCGCACTCCATGCAACGTCCGGTTCGGGATGCGCCTCCCTCTTTTCCCGCCCACGCACGGGCGAGAACGGAGATCCCCATCCTGCCCGCTCCCCTCCCGATTACGTGGACCATCGGACTGTGCGGCTTTCAGGCATGGTCCGGCAGCGGGGCACAGGCGTAAACGGGGAGCTGCAGGCCAAGATCACAGCTGGAGCGATGCATTGTGGGAGGTAAGGGCTTGGGGGCATCGGAAGTGGACGAAGATGATCTTGCCTCCGTGTTTAACCGGAGCAACGGTCACTCCGCCTCCGTACAGCTTGGCGAGGTCGACAACCGTGCGTAGCCCCTCGCCTGCGTCCGTGCGCGTTGTGGGTGGCATATGCGGGTCACGATCCGCGACACCCACCACCAGGTGATCGGCACCCACCGTAATAACGACTTGTGCGCTGGGAGAGCGATCATGTGTGTGCCTTACCGCGTTCGTGACCAACTCGCTGACGACCAGCAGCACCGCGTCCACCAGAGCGGAACCCGGCGCGACTTCCCACTCCGCGAGCGCCGCCTGCGTGGAGACGCGTGCCTGATGAACCGATGCCGGCTCTGTCGGCACGCTGAAGACGCGGCGGTACGGGCCCAGAGGGAGTGCCTGCGGCTCGGCAGTCGTCGCTCGGCTGGACCACCTCATGACGCCTCCCACGACCGGCGCGCCTGTCGGACCGCAGGACGGCCGAACCGCGTAAAGAGACCCGGCCGCCAGGGATTCAGGCCGATACCTTAAAAAGCGGGCATTATTCGCATACCCGCTATGCGCGCGGTCGTATTCAGGTCAGGCGCCTAACGACAGTGGCGAGTGCACGGGCCCGCCCGCCTTGCCGCTACACCTCGATGTAGGCGACCACGGCGACGGTCTGCAGGGCGGTGACGCAGTTGCCGCCGGGCTGCTTCTTGAGCGCCCCAGCGATGTCGTCGCCGTCGATCGGGCGACTGTTGTACCACTTTCCGACGCTGGTAAGGGGTCGCACTCGGGTGGCTGGCTCGCCAGGCGATCTTTGGCGAGCTTTCGCAGGATGGGTTTAGGTTGCCCGGCCGGAGCGGCGGATGGTGGGCGCTTTTCGTCGTGCGCGGCACCATGCCGCCCGGAGCTCAGGAGCAGAACATGGCAGGGAAGACGGATGTGCTGATACTGGCGCTGAAAGATGCCCGTGACGCCCATGCTGCGGTCGTCGACCGGTTTTGGACGGGTGTGGCCCTCACCCCGCCGGGCACCGAGCGGCAACGGCTGGAAAGCCAGGCGAGCGAGGCGCAGTACCACGTCGGGCGGATCGAGGCCCGGGTGCGCGAAATGCGCCCGCCCCGTGGGCTGCTGTCGGCCGCCGGGCAGCTGACGTGGATGGTGACTCGCGGCGTCGTGCGGGCGGGCGTGCTTCCGCTTCGGGCGGGGGTGTCGGCCGTGGCGGGGAGGGTGCGTGGTGTGAGGCAGGCCGGTGAACGACGGCTGCTGAGGGCCGCCGTGGACGAGTACACGGCCGCAGCCCGGGCGCTGGCGACCTGCCAGACAGGCAAGGACATCGCCGAACGGCTCAACGACCAGGAGAGTGCCGAGCTGCTTGCCGTGCTGGGGCGGCAGGACGAGGTGCTGCTGGAGACCAGCGAGGAGAACCTCGCCCGACGGGCCAGGGCCGTGGCTGCGGCGGCGACCGAAGGCCCCCGCCTGGCGCGGGGAGAAGTCGCCGAAGGCCGCAGCCTGCTGCAGGCGATCACGCGCCAGGTGCGGGCGGCCACGGCCCAGTTGCGGGTGCTGCCCCAAAGGGTCACTGAGCGAATGAAGGGCCCGACTGGGGGAGCCTGGCGGGAGATGCCCGCCGCCACCCGTGTGGCCGAGAAGGTGCAGGGCGCCATGGCCCGCGAGGAGGTCCTGCCCGTCCCCGGCTTCAGCCGGCTCGGCGTCGCGGAGATCCAGCAGCGCCTGCGCGGTCTGTCCCAGACGGAGTTGACGGTGATCGAGGGCTACGAACGCGCGCACGCGGGCCGCCGCGGGGTACTGAACACCATTGGGCATCTCCGCCAAGCCGAACCCTGGGCCGGCTACGACGCGATGGACCCGGAACGCATCAAGAGGCACCTGCACGACGTGTCCGACGACGTGGTCCGGCAGGTGCTGGAGTACGAACAACATCACCAGCACCGCAAGCGGGTCATCTCCGCAGCTCGGACACGTATACCCGTGTAACGCCGTGCTGTGGGGCCCTGGACGGTGGGAGCGAGGGGGGCGCGAGGCGGCGTGCGGCTCGATCTCCCGCAACCATCCCGGCGCCCCGGGTGCCCACACCGCCCGGCACAGCGCCAGCGCGTCCTGTCCGAACACCACTGCCAGCCGGTCCCGTTTCGTCTTCGACGAGGGCATGGTCTCGCCGGCACCCCCGAGATCCATCGGCGGGTGGGGTGGCTGTGTCACCGTCTGACGTCTGAGGGGCCTTCCCCCGTGAAGGTGGACACGCATTCGTATGTCATGCGGCGAGCGTGAGCTTAGCCGTGTGGTGTCGGTGCTCGTATTCGTTGGGGCTGAGGTGGCCGTTGGCGGAGTGCCGGCGGCGTGTGTTGTATCGGGTCAGCCAGGCGAAGACGGTTCTCCTGCAGGTGGCCCGGTCGCCGTAGTCGCGGGCGCCCTGGAGGGTCTCTCGTTTCAGGGAGGCGTGGAAGCTTTCGCAGGCCGCGTTGTCCGCGCTGCTGCCGATGGCGCCCATCGACCGGGTGACCCCGAGCTGGTCGCAGAGGTCGGCGAAGGCTCGGGAGACGTATTGCGACCCGTGATCTGAGTGGAACACGGCCCTCTCCAGGCCGCCGCGGGTGCGGGCGGCCATCCGCAGGGCGTCGGCGACCAGGTCCGTGCGCATGTGGTCGGCGATGGACCAGCCGACGACCTTGCGGCTGAAGCAGTCCAGCACGGTTGCCAGGTAGAGGAACTCCCCGTTCTCCAGGGGCAAGTAGGTGATGTCGCCCATGTATTTCAACCCCGGCCGCGGAGCGGTGAAGTCCCTGCGGAACAGGTCCGCGACCACCGAGGCCGCAGGGTCGGACACCGTGGTGCGGACCCTTCTGCGCAGGCGGATCCCTGTGATGCCGAAAGCCCGCATCACCCGTGCCACCCGCTTCTCGTTGACCCGTATCCCGGCGTCGTGGAGTTCGGCGGTGATCCGGGGCGAGCCATAGGCATCGCCGGAGGAGCGGTGAACGGCACGGATCTGCTCGGCCAGGACCTGGTCGTCCTGCTGCCGGGCCATGCGGGCGTCCGTCCCGGCCCGCCACTTGTAGTAGCTGGACCGGTTCACGTCCATGACCTGGCACAGCCGCTTCACCCCGAAGGCGTCCCGGTGGTCCTCGACGAACTTGAAGCGGCTCACCAGTTCGTCTCTCCGGCGAAATACTTTGCGGCCTTGCGCAGGATGTCCCGCTCGGTCGCCAGCTTGCGTTCGCTGGCCTCGAGCTCGGCGATCCGGGCTTCCAACTGCCGGATCCGCTCGTCCGGATCACTGGCCGGCGCCGCCTGGCCATCCCGGGCCGGAGCTTTGCCGCCCGCCGGCGGGGTGGCCGGACCGACACCGCGGCGTTCACGGTCCCGCAGCACCCAGGCTCGCAGGGTGTTCCTGTTGATGCCCAGGTCGGCGGCGATGCTCTTGTAGGTCGCCCCGGGCGTGGACTCGTACAGGGCCACGGCATCGGCCCTGAACTCGTCCGAGTAGTCCTTCATCGCCATCGGCGGTCTTTCTCGCTTCCTCCGGATCAAGCAGATCCAGTATCAGCGTGTCCACCACCCAGGGGGAGGCCCCCTTTTCGACCTCGTATCGGTTGAGGCGCTTGGCCCGGGCGTAATGGGTTACGGCAGCCTGTGCGGCTGCTGCGGCATCTCGCCACGCTTGGCGCTGCAGGTCCCGCTCGTGGTGGTCTTGAAGCTGTTCAAGCTTGTGGCGGGCCTCGTCGGCGACTTGCTGCAGCACGTTCAGTTCGCTGGGCAGCCCCGTCGAGATATCCGGCGTCTGTCCACTTCGGGGTTCGTGTTCCTCGGTGTCCATGGGCGCTGCCTCGACGGCCGGTGCCGACGGCTCGGCCGGGATGACGGCGGGCATGCCAGGCTGGGGAGGCGGGGCCTGTACGGGGATCGGGGCGACCGCCGGTCGGCAGGTGGGGCGGTTGCGGCTGGCACGGGCCGCGGGATCTGTTTCTGGCTCTGGCGCCAGCAGCTGTGTGTCGTCGCTGTAGAGGTCGTCCAGCCGGTCACGGTCGGCATTGGTCGCCCAGAAACGGTGCACCGTGGTGCCAGCGCGGAACTGGACGGGCACGATGGTGCCGGCGGCGGTCTGGCGGACCATGTCGTCGAAGAGGACGTCGCGGGGTTTTGGGGTGGCGTGGGTTTTGCCGCAACGGCGAATGCCGTCGGGGCAGGAGTAGAGGGTGCGGACATCGCAGCGCCAGAAGTCCAGTACGCGAAATCCGGAGACGATGCGGAGATCACCGGTTCTGGCGATGACGTAGGCGGGAAGATGGTCGCTGCGAGTCCAGTGAGTGTCATTGCGCTGGGCGTATGCGGCTCGGTCGGTGTGCCAGGCCGGGGTGATCCCGTTCTTCGCGGCTTTGGCCGCGCGGGCCCGGACTCCGCGCAGGCCGTTCTGGTCGATCGTGGACATCTGGATCTCCCAGCCGATGCGACGGCCGTCGGCTCCTTCGACGAGGGTGTCAGTCTGGATCCAGCTGCGGCCCACCCGAGTGCGTACTTCGCTGTCGCCGCTGAAGCCGCCTTCGTCCGCGGCGCGCAGGATGCGCTCCTGGTAGGCCTTGTGCTCGTCGCTCATCGGGGCGGTGTGGCGTTCTTCGTCTTCCCGCCGTTCGTGGACGGCCTCGCGTCGGCCGTTGCGCATCCGCAAATGTATCGAGGCATCGACGTTCATGTCGCGGCACACGCCACCGCACTGCAGGTCCCGCTCGCTGACCGGCACACCGAGCCGCCCGTAGTACCGGTCCGTCCGGTAGACCGTCTCCCACAGGCCGGGAAGCTCCGGGTGATCCAGGTCGTCCTGCGTCAGGTCCAGAAGAATCTGCAGCTTCTTGTGCCAGACGACGTTCGCCAACACGCACCGCCTTCACCCTCGGAGGTCTACTCGTCGACGGTAGGGCCAGGCACTGACAACCCGACAGGAGTGGGATCAGCCAAGCGAAATCCGGCAATAGGTTTGTACTTCGTCACCGGCGATGCTGCGCACTCACGCACAATGCGGTGCACTCCCCGCTAGGGTGCGTTTCAGAAGTGGATCTTGATGTACCAAGATCCACTTCGTGGGCAGGCACGATCTGACGAACGCGCAGTGGGCGAGGCTGGAGCCGCTGCTCCCGGTCGGGAAGAAGCCCGGGCGGCCGCCGGTTCACACCAAGCGGCAGCTGATAGACGGCATCCGCTGGCGTACCCGCACGGGTGCGCCCTGGCGGGACGTGCCCGAGCGGTACGGCCCCTGGCAGACCGTCTACGGGCTGTTCCGGCGCTGGCAGCGGGACGGCACCTGGCATCGCATAGTCGAGCAACTGCAGGCCCGGGCGGACGCCGAGGGGCTGATCACCTGGGACATCTCGGTGGACTCCACCATCGCGCGCGCCCACCAGCATGCGGCGGGCGCCCGCAAAAAAGGGATCTGCAGGTCGAGCCGCCCGGCGGGATCTTTGCCGAACCGGCCGACCACGGGCTGGGACGCTCGCGTGGCGGGCTGAGCACCAAGCTGCATCTGGCGGTTGAGCAGGCGCAGAGGCTGATGTCCCTGGTGATCACGGCCGGGCAGCGCGGTGACTCCCCGCAGTTCCAGGCGGTGCTGGAGGGCATCCGGGTGCCCCGGCTGGGACCAGGCCGCCCGCGCACCCGGCCGGACAAGGTCCGCGCCGACAAGGCCTACGGCTCCCGCGCCAACCGCGCCTACCTGCGCCGCCGGAGTATCCGCTGCACGATCCCAGAGAAGCGCGACCAGGTCGCCCACCGCGCACAGCGCGGCTCCCGCGGCGGCCGGCCGCCGAAGTTCGATCCGGCCGACTATAAAGAGCGCCATGCAGTGGAGTGCGGCATCAACCGCCTCAAGCGACATCGCGCGGTCGCCACGAGATACGAGAAACTCGCCGTCCGCTATGAGGCGACCGTGCTGGTCGCAGCCATCAACGAGTGGCTGTGACCAGCACTTTCGAAACGCACCCTAGAGCGGGGTTCTACTGCAGGACTACTTCCACCAGTACTTGACGCCCGAGTGGCGCGAGCACGTACCCGACGAGTGCCGCGAGTACGAGTGCGAACCGTCCTTGCACTTGGCCGTCTCGGTATTGTCGATCGGCTTCTTGCCGACCTTCCAGCCGCACACGCCGGTCGTGTGGTGCACGCAGTGCCGGGCGGTGTTCTTCTTCGGAAGCGTGGTCGACGCGTTCGCGGTACCGGCGAGCCCGAGCGTCAGGACGACGCCAGCAGCAGCAGCAATCAGGCGGTTCTTCACAGATTCCTCCCCCTATAGGTGAGCAGCACTCACTTTGAACAGCGCTCAAGATACACATATATCGAAGGTGTTTGCGGCCGAAGCTCGGGGACACTTGTGGATCTCCACCTCGGCCGGCAGCCCGGCGAACACCTCCTGCCCCGCCTTGATCACAGCATCCTCAGCCTCCCGGGACAGGTCGGTGCCGTCGAAGTAGAAGATGTCGTAGTCCCTGATGCCGCTGGTCGGGGGCCTGTCGGTGACCACGTTCCACACCGTCTGGAACAGGCAGCCCGCCGTCACATACCAGCCGGGCAGCTCCAACGTCGCCGCCCTGGTCATCACGTCGGTCAGAACCTCGTTCCGGCACTCCACGAGGCCGTCGGCCATCTGCCGTCGCTGCCCGGCAACCGCGGCGACCACGATGGGCGACGGAGCGACCGGCGGCCCGAAGGATTCCTGAACAGGGCGCGAACACGCCAGTTGATGATGGTCCACGAGGGGCACGGCGCCGCGCGCGTCGGCCATGGCGAACGGATCACTGAGCATGAGAATCACCCGGCTGCTGTCGGCTGTGTCACGGGGGGGGGCGCGGCTCTCCGCGCGAGGTGGGCGGAGAGCGCGCCGCGCCCGGGGAGGCGGGTCGCAGCGCTCGCGATCGCGCTCCTCCTGACCACCACGGCGGCCTGCGGTGGCGTACCCGGGCGTGGGCACGAGAGCGCCGGTCCGGCCAACACGTCCGAGGCCGCGCTCACTTACGGGACCGGGCCGGTCCGTGATCCGTCGATCACCTATCAGCCCGACGTCGTGATCGTCGAGGGCGGACCGCGAGCGATCCGGTCGGCATCCAGTGACGGTCTGACCTGGACCATCGACGGAAACGCCCGCGGTGCCCAGGGCGTTCGGCCCGGAAAGGTCCTGTACGCCACCAGCCGCGCGGTGGGGCGGGTGCAGGAGGTGCGTCGGGTTCACGGAGACGTCGTGGCCACCCTGGGCCCGGTGGAGTTCACCGAGGTCTTCCGCGACGCCCACCTCACCCTCGACCAGGACATCGACAGCGGTGCGCTCCACTACCTGGAGATCCCGGACCTGCCCGGGGCGGTGACCGTGCCTGCGGATGCCTCGACGGACGTTGCCACGGAGGCGGAGAAGGACGCTGCGAAGGACGCCGCGCAGGGCGCCCCGACGATCGCGCGGATGATCGGACAGACGTCAGTGCGCGCCGCGCATTCGGGGCGCGTCGGCACCGTGGTCGCACGGGGACCGGTCCGGCGCGCCACGGCGGCCGGGGGTACGCTGCCGCCGGCCAGGTCGAGCAGCGTCACAGCGGATCTCGGGGAATGGAAGGCCCAGCCGTACCGCAGCCCGGGGGCGTTTGGTCTGAAGTTCGATCACAAGGCCGCGGCCGGGCTCAAGGTCTTCGTCGACTTCTCGCTGAAGACGGAGAAGCTGCACGTCCGTTCTGATGTACCGATCTCCGGCGGTCGGGTCGCCGACGGGGCCACGTTCGCTGTCGAGGGGATCAAAAGCGTTGCGATCAGCATCGCCGCCGGTGCGGCCAACGGTGTCATCGACAACTCGAAGATCCGGGCCGAGGTACCGGTCCAGATGACCCTGCCGATCGCGGGAACCCCGTTCGCCTTCAACATCAGCTGGAAGTTCAGCGTTGCCACCGCACTCGGCGGCAACAACACCACGGTGACCGCCGGCGGTGAGTGGGGGCTCGACGGTGCCATCGGCATGGTCAACGGCTCGATCGTCACCCCGAAGCTCTCGGTGATCAAGAGCATCATGGACTCGATCACCGGAATCTCCGTCGGAGTCAGCGGCATCGCCAGCGCCGTCGAGTTCAAGGTCCAGGTCGGAGTCGGTGTGCCCGCCGCCTTCGCCGGTCCCTACGCCAAGCTCGTCATGGACTTCGGGGTGACCAACGGCTCGGCCCTCGGCGCCCCGCTGACCCGCTGTGTCGGGGCGACGCTGGACGGCAAGGTCGGCGGGGGCGTGGGGGTCTCCGTCTCCGCCGTGGCCATGGCCGCCCTCAAGAAGCTCCTGCCCACGATGAAGTTCCAGGTGCAGCAGGAGAGCCTGACACCTTTCGTCCACAAACAGCAGACGCTGCCGGACGTACCGCTGTGCAAGTCCTGACACCGACATGAAGGCAGAGAGTGAGGATCCCGATGAACCGCAACCGCAGGCGTCCGCTGTCGCCACTGGTGCCCCTGGCCGTGCTCGCCGTGCTCGCGCCGTCCGGGTGCGGCGGCCACGGGCAGTCCTCGGCCGCCGGCCCCTCCTCGGCCGGGCCGGCCCCGGCAACCCGGACTCCGGAGGAGAGCGCCGAGGCGCCGTCGCCGACCGTGGCGGCCGTCGACCCCTGCGCCCTGGTGACCAAGCAGGAGGCGGAGAAGCTGGCCGGTACAGCGCTCGACCCCGCGACACCGGTGCGGGAGACCTGCACCTACACCGGCCCCGTCACCGGGCCGACGGCCCAGGTGGAGATCTTCGTCGGGGACGGTGCGAAGAAGTACCTCGACATCGAACGCGACCTCGGACACACGCTCAGGCCGGTGGCCGGTGTCGGCGACGAGGCGTACGCCGAGGACGAGGCGGTCTTCCTGCGCAGGTCCGACCGGTGGGTGTCGATCCGCCTGGTGCGTCTCAACGACCCGGCGGAGAACCGCACACCACTGGAAGAGCTGGCCCGAAAGGTGGCCAGCCGGATCTGACCCGTGTCTGTCGTGCGACCCGTCCTATCCGCAAGGAGCTCCCGTGATCCCACTCGTCGCCGTCGTTCTCGTCGTGGTGTTGCTCGTCCTCGCCTTCGTCGTGCCCTACAACGGTCTCGTCCGCAAGCGCGGTGCGGTGGACAACGCCTGGGCCCAGACAGAAGTTCAGCTCAAGCGACGCCACGACCTGGTCCCCAACCTCGTGGAAACCGTGCGGGAGTATGCCGCGCACGAGCGGCAGACACTCGAAGCCGTCGTCGCGGCGCGCGCCCGGGCGTTGGGCGCCCAGAGCCCGAAGGACCGGGCCGATGCCGAGAACGGCCTGTCCGGCGCGCTGAAGGGCCTGTTCGCCGTCGCCGAGGCGTACCCGGACCTCAAGGCCGGCCGGAACTTCTCCGAACTCCAGGAGGAACTGTCGGCCACCGAGAACCGCATCGCCTACGCCCGGCAGTACTACAACGACGCGGTCCTCACCTACAACAACGCGGTCCAGACGGTCCCGGCCAACGTCATCGCGGGCCTGACCGGTTTCGCGGCACGTGAGTACTTCCGGGCTCCCGGCGAGGAACGCGGCCCGGTCCAGGTGCGGTTCTAGTCATGGTGTTCTGGCTGGCCGCCGCTGCGGCCCTGGCCCTCTGGTTCCTGTTGCTGCTCGGGACGGCCGCCGCCACCCGCAACCCGGACGTGACGGCGGGACCGTCGACCGGCGACCTCCCCGACCAGTCGCCGGCCGTCGTCGATCTGATCACCGGTCACTGGCGACTGAGCGAGGAGGCACCCGCCGCCACGCTGCTCGACCTGGCGGCTAAGGGCGTCGTGCGGATCGAGGAGATCGGTCCCGAGCTCTCCCTCGTACGGCTGCGCCGCGACCCCGGTGACCTCGCGCCGTACGAGAAGCTTGTCCTCGAACACGTCCAGGCCCTGGCCGTGGACGGCGTCGTGGCGACCGGCGCGCTCGCCGAGGGCTCGCGTGACCTGGGCCGCTGGTGGAAGAGCTTCCGCAGGAAGGTCGTCGTCGAGGCGAGGGCCCAGGGACTGTCGCGGCCCCGATGGAGCAGGGCCCAGGCGGCGATGCTCACGACGACCACGGCCGTACCGGCCCTCACTCTCGCCGTTGCGGTGACGGCGGACGGCGGGAAGCACAACGCCGGGCCCGGTGCGGGCATCGTCTCCTGGGCGCTGCTCCTGATGCTGATGGGCAGGCTGAACGGCGAGCGCGGCACCCGGCGGGGCGCCGAGGTCGCGAGCCGCTGGCTGGGGGTGCGCGAACACCTCGCCGCAAGTGGACGGTTCGGCCGGCAGCCCGCCGCCTCGGTCACCCTGTGGGGCCGGCATATGGCCTATGCGGCGGCGCTCGGCCTCGCCCCACGCGCGGTGGCCGGTCTCCCGGTCGGCGGCGCCGCCGGCGACAGGCGCGCCTGGTCCGACTATGGCGGCATGTGGCACGTGGTCACCGTGCGCTATCCCAAGCGGCTGTTCTGGGCGCGCGAACCGCTGCCCATGCTGTTCCGCGCACTGGTCGCGGGTGCCTTCGCGGGATTCTGGACCTGGATGATCCTGCTGGTCGCGACGGCGTTCGACCGATGGCCGGACACATTGCTCCAGCCCACGGCGCTCGGCGTCGGCGCGGCCGTGGCGGTCGTGCCCCTGGCCCGGGCGATCAGCGATCTGGTCCGCAAGGAGGACATCCAGGGGCAGGTCGTTCGGCTCCGCCGGTTCCAGATCGCTTCCAGGGGTGACGGCGGCGCCCGGTATGCCCACTGGTGTGCCGTCGACGAGGGTCGCGGGCGCGAGATCAAGGCGTTGGGGATCGGCTCGGTCCTGTGGCACACCCTGTCCGAGGGCGATCAGGTCCGTGCCCGGGTCGGTGCGAAGCTTGGCTGGATCGCCGAGATCGAGGTCACCGCGCGGGCGCGGCATCGGGAGGGACGCTACGACGACACCGGCGAGTACCGGATCGATGCTCCGGAGAACCTCGGCGAGCTCCGGCTCTCCGAACCTCGCTTGGACCCACGCCAGGAACCGCGCCGAAAGCCCCGCCGGGAGTAAGTTCCGGACTTCCCGAAACCACCCGACCCGTCCGTCTTCGCCATGAGTATCCTGACGCGGTGACCACCGGCGCGGGAGAAACTGCGGGCGCTGATCGGGTGCGCGACCCCGATACCGTCGCACGACTGGCGGAATCGGCCCTGCGACAGGGGCAGTACAACGAGGCGCTGCGGCATGTCGCGACGCTCCCGGCGGACGTGCCGCTGCCCGCCGAACTGGCCTGGCGGCTCGGCCGGGTACTCCACCAGCGGGGCGAGTTCGAGGCCGCCGAGTCGCTGTACGAACGCGCGGTCGCCGATGCCGGGGGCACCGGCGCGGACCGGGCCCAACTGCTGGCCGGCCGGTCGGCAGCACGCTGGGCCCGTGGTGACCGAACGCGGGCGCGGAGCCTCGCCGACGAGGCGGTGCGGGCTGCCGAGCAGAGCCGCGACGACGCTGCACTGGCGGCGGCCTGTCTCGCCCAGGCGCTGGCCGCCTTCAGCGAGGGCGACCGCGCCGCCAACGAACACGCCTACGCCAGGGCCTTGGCGGCGGCCGAACGGGCCGGGCACATAGACCTGCAGCTGCGGATCCGCTCCAACATCGGCTCCCGCCTGGTCGAGGAGGGGCGCCTGCGCGAGGCGGTCGACGCCCTCACCGAGGCGATCCGCCTCGGTGAGGGCGCCTCCCAGCAGACGCTGCTCGCACTGGCCCTGCACAACCGCGCCGAGGCCTACCTGGGGCTCAGCGATCTCAACTCCGCCCGCGCCGACGCCGACCGTGCGCTCATCCTGTGGCAGCGGGAGGGCTCGCCGCTGGCCGCGTTCGGACTGCTGATGATCGCCCGGGTGCACCTGACCCGGGGCTCTGCCTGGCAGGCGACGGCGGCCTACCGCGAGGCCCTGACGATGGCCGAGCCGGAAGGCAACGCCCAGGTCGTGGCGCAGGCATGGGCGGGACTGGCGCGCACCTGCTACGCCGACGAACCGGCCGAGGCGACGCGGTACGCGGAGCTGTCCCTCACGCTTCCGAGCGCCGCCGGGCCGGTCACCGCCGAGCTGGCCGCGGGCTGGGTCGCGCTGTGCAGCGGAGACACCGCCTCGGCTGCCCGGTACGCCGCAGGTGTCCGCTCGGAGGCCGGCCGCCGCCGCGACCCGGCCGGGCTGGCCGAGGCGATGGAACTCGCCGCGCTCGCCGCATACCGGGGTGATTCGGCCGCGGTGCCGGGGCGCCCCGCCGCACGCCGTGCCGCCGGGCTGGTGGAGGCGGCCGCGGTCTGGGCCGACACGGGAAACGAGGTGGCGCTGGCCACCAACGCGCTGCTGCGGGCGCGCCACGCGGGTGACCGGCTGTCCGAGGATGTCGCCTGGCAGCGGCTGCACCAGCTCGGGGTGTGCGACGACGTCTGGCACATCGCCGGGCCGCTGGCGGCGATCGGTCCGCCGCCGGTCCCCGAGGTCGCCGTGCAAACCCTGGGGCACTTGGCCGTATTTCTCTCCGGAACGCCCGTGCCCCCAGCCGGATGGCAGTCGCGGAAGGCCCGTGAGCTCGTCAAGGTGCTGGCGGGTCAGCTGGGAAGACCGGTCACCCGGACCGCGCTCGCCGCCCTGTTGTGGCCGCAGACGTCTCCGAAAGTGGCCAACCGCCGCCTGTCGGTGCTGATTTCGACGGTGCGCGCGGTCCTCGACCCGGCGCGGCGGCATCCGGCCAACCGCTTTCTGGTCACCGACCCCTCCAGCGTGCGGCTCAACACGGAGCACGTCGTCCTCGACACGGTCCGGTTCCACGACGCGGCCCGTGCGGCCATCGCGGCGGACGCCGCGGTCGAGGGCAGCCGGGACATGGTGGCCGGCGTCGACGTGGTGGCGCGCCTGGAAGTGGTCGTCGGCATGTACACCGGCGACTTCGGCGACGACGGTGAGGTCACCGGGGAGTGGCGCGACCGCCCGCGCGCGGCTTTCGCCGAGCTGCACCGCGACGTCGTCCGTACCCTCGCCCGGCGCTGCCGACGGCTGGACCGCCGCGACGCGGCAGCCAGCTGGTACCTGCGCCTGATCAGCGAGGACGGCTACGACGAGTCGGCCCACCTCGGACTGATCGCCGCACTCTCCTCGGCGGGCCGGCACGGCGAAGCCCGCCGCCGCTACCGCGACTACGCCAGTCGCATGCATGAAATCGATGTCCGCCCGGTCCCCTTCCCCACGGCGTGACGGCCCGGGCGGGAAGCCGCGGGCCGAGATGCCGCGCGTCAAGTCCATCTCCCGACTCGGTATCGACGTCCGCGACGGCATCGGCGCCACGATCGCCGTCGCGGCCACCGCTTCCGCCCAGATCACCGGCCCCGGCGGCGTCCTTGCCGTCCCTGCCAAGGAGACCGCCGGCTGGCTCGGCCCACTGCCGGTCGAGGCCCTGCACGGCATCGGCCCCCGCCAGGCCGCGGCCCGGACCCGAACGTCACCGACCTGGTGCTCAGCACCGACGGCGGCGCCACCTGGACCACCGTGCCCAGCGGCGTGCCCGGCAGCGTCGCCAAGGCCGCCTTCAGCGGCGGCGACCTGTACCTGGAGAAGTGCTTCGGCGGACAACAGCCGCTTCGTCTCCGCAAGTCCCTTCGGCGAGCAGGCCCGCAGTTGGTCTTTCACGCCCTCGAGGAGTAGGCGTTACCTGAAGCGCAAGATACCGCCCTGCGCCTGGGCACCGCCGAGGCTGAGCAGGTCCTGCGCCGCTTCACCCGTGGCGGCCCCAAACATCCGACGTACCGGGCGATCGAGGAACTGGGCCGCGCGGTACGTACAGCGTTCATCTGCGACTACCTCGCCGATGCCGACCTGCGCCGCGAGATCAACGACGGCCTCCAGATCGTGGAGAACTGGAACTCCGCCAACCACGACCTGTTCTACGGCAAGGACGGCGACCTGACCGGGTCCGACAAGGAGAGCCAAGAGGTGTCCATGCTCGCCCTGCACCTGCTCCAGTCGACGCTGGTGCACGTCAACACCCTGCTCCTTCAGGACATCCTGAGCGTGGAGAAGTGGCAGAACAGGCTCAACGATGCGGACCGGCGGGCCCTGTCCCCACTGTTCTGGACCCATGTGAACCCCTACGGCCGGTTCGAGCTGGACATGAACTCCCACCTCGATCTCGCTGCCGCAAAGGCTGGGGTGCCTGGCCCTCGTACGGCGCCTGAGTCTGTGCGTGCCTCGGTCGTGTCCCGTGATGGAGAGGGCTGAACGGGCCGGTGGGAGCGGCGCATCCCCCGTGAGAGCTACCGGAGCTGTCCATGTGCGGGTGATTCGCAGACGTCGGCGGATTCCTAGCGTGGTCGTCAGGTCGCCGCCGGTGCGACCACCACGACAGGGGAGGCCGCCATGGGCACGACTGCCAGCGCACAGCACGACACAGGCTCCGGCCTGGACAAGGGCCGAGGCGGCCGTCTCGGCCGGGTCGGCCGGGTCGTCCGCTCTCCGCTCGGCTGGATGCTGACGGGCATGGTCGGCGTCGGCCTGGTCTCGGGCCTGACCGCGACGGGCCCCGGTCCGGTGCCGGTACTGGGAGCAGCCACCGCCGTGGCCGTGTACTGGGCGGTCATGCGCTTCGTCGCACAACGCTCCGCGCCGGAGATCGCCCGGCCGGGAGCCTGCCGGGAGGCGCTGCTCGGCGGTGCGATCGGCCTGGGCTTCATCCTCGTTTCCGCGCTCCTGATCAGCGCGTTCGGGGGCTACTCGTTCTCCTGGGCGGGCAACGGCTTCATGTCGGTGGTGTGGTCCGCGGTCATGGTGCAGATCGGCGCCGCGGTCACCGAGGAGCTGATGTTCCGCGGTCTCGCCCTGCAGGCCCTGGAACAGATGTGGGGCAGCCGGGCCGCCATCGTGATCACCGGACTGTTCTTCGGCGTCGCCCACCTGAGCGCCCCGGGAGCCTCCGCCTGGAGCGCACTGGCCATCGCTGTGGAGGCGGGCGTCATGCTCGGAGCCGCGTTCCTGTGGCGGCGTAACATCTGGTTCGTCGCGGGGCTGCACTTCGTCTGGAACACCGCTGAGCAACTGCTCGGCATCCCGGTCTCCGGACACACCCCCGAGGGCCTGTTCACCGTCGACGCCCACGGCTCGGCTCTGCTCACCGGCGGCACCTTCGGCCTGGAGACGTCGATCGTGCCGGTCCTCATCGGTGTGCTGATCACCGTCCCGATGGTCGTCCTCGCTCGCCGGAGCGGCGGTCTGCTGCCCCGGCGACGCGCCCGGCACTGACAGCCGCCGACTGGAGGAAACGAGAAGTGATGTCCCGTCAGGCGCCCTGGAGCCGTCCCGAGCTCCGGGCGCCGCTCGGCTGGTGGCAGAAGCAGGCTGCCTCCCACAAGGATGGCCTCTGCGCCCTGGTGCTCGCCGTGCTGGCGTTCGTACCGACTCTGTCGAAGATCGGGGCGCAGATCGGCGATCTGCCCGAGCGGCCGGCCAGCGCACTGGGCCTCGGGCTGACCCTGGCCCAGACCCTGCCGCTGGCGGCACGCCGCCGGTGGCCCGCGGGCACTCTGACCGTCGTCGCCTGCGCGTTCGCCGTGCACCAGGCGCTGGGCTTCGCGACGACGTTCGGGAGCCTGGGGTTGTATCTCGCCGTGTACTCGGCCGGGGCCCACCAGGTCCGCTTCCGCCTTCGTTCGGCTGCCGTGGCGAGCGCGGCCTACGCCGGACTGGCCGTCGTCCTGGAGCGCCTCGGCTCACCGCAGGGCGTCCCTGACTATCTCGCGTTCTATCTGGCTCTGGCCGTGGTCTGGCTGGTGGGGAGCACTGTGCGCACGAGGCGGGCTGAAGAGGCGGAGCGACGGCGGCTGGCCGCCGAGGTGGCCACGGCCGCAGAGCGGGCTCGGATCGCCCGTGAGTTGCACGATGTGGTCACCCACCATGTGACGGCGATGGTGGTCCAGGCAGACGCGGCGCAGTTCCTGCTCACGTCCGCGCCACAGCGGGCCGGCGAGGGACTGTCGGCCGTCAGCGACACCGGCCGCCGGGCGCTGACGGAGCTGCGGTATCTGCTCGGCGTGCTGGAGGCGACCGGCGATTCCTCGGCCGCCGACCGGGCACGTGCGGACCGGGCCCCCACGCTGGGACGGGTGGGAGACCTGGTGGAACAGGCCCGCAGCGCGGGTCAGCCGGTGGAGTTCAGCGAGCAGGGTGAGCGGCGTCCGCAGCCGCTGGAGGTGGAGCTGGCCGCGTACCGCGTGGTGCAGGAGGCGCTCACCAACGCGATGAAGCACGCGGCTGGGCAGCCGACAAGGGTCCGGGTCCGGCACGGCGAGGAACGCATCGAGATAGGGGTGACCACCGACGGCTCCGACGACTCACCGACGGCCGCACCGGTCACGCGGAAGCCGAGCCCGGCGGGCGGACGAGGGCTGGCCGGGCTGCGTGCACGGGTGCGGATGGTCGATGGTGAACTGGAGGCCGAACCCCGGCCCGAGGGCGGGTTCGAGCTCCGCGCCACGATTCCGTCCAAGCCCGTTCAGGAGTGATCCCTGTGCCCCCCGTGAGCGATGCGCCGCCGCCGATTCGTGTACTCGTCTGCGACGACCAGGCACTGGTGCGGACCGGCTACGTCACCATCTTCTCCGCGCAGCCCGACATGGAGGTCGTCGGGGAGGCCGAGAACGGGCACGAGGCAGTGGAGGCCGCACGGCGGCTGCGCCCCGACGTGGTCGTGATGGACATCCGGATGCCGCTGCTCGACGGCATCCAGGCGACCCGGCAACTGGCCGGTCCCGATGCCGAGTCCGCGCCGAAGGTGCTGGTCGTCACTACGTTCAACGTCGACGCCTATGTCTACGACGCGCTGCGGGCCGGAGCCAGCGGCTTCCTCCTCAAGGACGCGCCTCCGGCCGCTCTGGTGAGCGGCATCAGGACGGTCGCCGCGGGCGAGGCCCTGCTGGCGCCCGCCGTCACGCGCCACCTCATCGGCCACTTCGCCGAACATCTGCGTCCTGCCGACACCACCCGGTCGGCCAGGGAAGACGTCGTACGCGCGCTGACTCCGCGCGAACTGGAGGTACTCGAGTCCATCAGCGAGGGCCTGTCGAACGCGGAGATCGCCGCGCAGTTGTTCATCACCCCCGAGACGGTCAAGACGTATGTGTCGCGCATCCTGACGAAACTCGGCCTGCGCGACCGGGTCCAGGCGGTCGTCCTCGCCTACCGGGTCGGGCTCGTGTCCGGCACCGGCTGAAGCGGCGCCGGGCGTGGACGGACATCACGTGGTCCGTGCCGCGAGCGGACCGGCGGTGCCGCCCCGCCTTCACAGTCCTCGACGAGGCCGTCGAGCACCGCGGCCCTTCCTCACCGCCTTCATGGAGGCCGTGAGCACCGGTACGCCGCGGCCGCCTGCTCACCCCGCCCCGCAACCCCGCGTCGGCGCGCGACCGCCGGGGTGGCGGTGGTGGTCATGCGCTCTCTCTCAAGGTGGCCTCGCGGATCAGGTCCGCGGCAAGCAGGACGAGGCTCAGCCGGGCGTGCCGATGCCGCGTCCGCCGTCGTCGGCGTGGGCGGTGGCAGGGACGGTGGCGGCCAGGACCACGGCTGCGGCCGATGCCACACACCTCAGCATGGCCGGTTGCCCTGCGGGGTGAAGTCGGTAATCATCCACCGGCCGTTCCACCGCTCCGCCGCCGCGGTAGCGAGGTAGCGCAGCGGCTGGGCGGTCGGGAGCGGGATCCCTTTCTTCGCCCGCGTGTCGTAGGTCTGGTACTTCGACAGATCGATGTAGTCCGACAGGGTCGCCTTCGGTGTCTGAGCCTTCATGTCGAGGCCGGTCACCTTCGGGTCATGGCGGACCTCGCCCCGGACCACCGTTCCGGCCTCCTTCATTCGGGCCAAGTCCAGGCGGGTCTGTCCCAGAGCGTCCAGGGTGGCGTACCGCGCCAGGTCCGTGCCCTTCTCGGATCCCGTGCGGTACGCCTTCGCCTCAGCCGCCGTCATTCCCCGGTACGCCTTCAGCGCCGCCTGCGGATCCGGCGTCACCGAGGCAGTCGGCGCCGCGGTGGTGCCGCCGCTCGCGGTGGGTGAGCCGGCCTTGCTGTCGCCGCCGCTACCGCTGCCGCAGCCGGTGACGGCCATACCCAGCAGCAGAGTTGCGCACAGCGTGCGCATCCTGCGCAGTCGTTCTCGCATCAAGTCCCCCTGCAGCGTGCATTCCAGTGATCGCCGCCGTAGCCGCTTGCGCACGCAACGTCACAGTCGGAACTGGGCCATTGCGCAACCCCAACCACCGCTCCCACCACCCCAACCATGACGGCCCAGACCCCGACCACAGACCCGACCACAGCAGGCCAGCGCCTTGCGCAACCCGTCCGGCCGGAAATGCGCAGCCACGCCAGAGCAGCACGACGGCATGAATGCGCAAACCCGACACTCGTTGCGCAGCGAATCCAGCACGTCCTGTCTGCGGGCGTACGCAGGCAGGCAACCGGAGCCGAGCTCTAATCAAACAGGTGAACCGGTTCCCGTACGGCACCCGACCACGGGCGCGGGTGCGCAACGTCCCCATCCTGGCGGCACCACTGGTCGGGCCATCTCCAAGGTGGCCCGTCCGAACCCGTATGGCGCCCCGTCCAGGACCGGCAGCACGGTCGGCGGGAGCCAGTCCCTGCTGCAGACGCCCCGCGCAGCCGGTGCACACCGCCCGCCCTGGGCCAACCAAAGCTCCCCAAAGCCCGCCCCTGGCCCCGACCACAGCAGAGCAGGGCACCCTGTGCAGGCAGGGGGTGGGGGTGAACCGTCAAGGGGGACCTTTGGACTTTGACAGGTCCAAGCGCCGACCGATGCAGGCGTGGGCGACCGGCTCGCCCTACAACACCTCCACCGCCACCGCCGTCGCGGCCGACGCCAGCCACACCACGACGACGGCGAATACCAACTGGATGTACCCCCAGTCGCCGACGCCCGGCACCCACAAACCCCCACGCTTGCGCAGTGTGGCCCACCGGTCCAGATTCGGATGGAAGCAGAGGTACACCGTCGCCGCCGTGCCGATGAGCAGTCCAGCAAGAACCGCGAGCACGTCCGGCAGCGGTGCGTACAGCACCGCGACAGCGGCAACGGCCGCACCGCCGAGCAGCCAGTGCCCAACCACCCAGAGCACCAAGCGCCTCGCGTCCTTCTCGTCGAGTATCACGTCACCTCACCGTCCCCCTGCGACCTCCACCAGCTCCTGCGCTCCCATCGCCGACCCCGGTAGGACGTCGGCCGCGGCAGCGCAGCAGCACCCGCGCCCCGTCCGCCATCTCCTCCAACCGCCCGGAAACCAGCCCTAATTCCGCACTCGTCGCCAGCAGCTGGCGCGACGGCAGCATCCGCACGGTACAACTGCAGAGACACATGTGGGCCTCGTCCACCCAGCACTCTCCGGATCCGGCGCGCCCACCGGTTTCAGCGCCATCGCCGTCGCGTCCGCGATGCGGTCGTCTGTGTCGACACGGCCCCAACACCGCTTGGACCTCGACGTCGTCGGTGGCCAGGTCGCCAAGGTCGACACGGGACATGGACCAGCGTGAGCACCGTGTCCTGTTACACCCATAGAGTTGTGCCCCGAGTCGGGGAAGCGTCGGGGTGCAGCAGAAAGCCCCGCCCATCCGCCATGGGAAGGGCGGACGAGCGGGGCCGTCGTGGGGCCTACCAGTGGATGCTCTGGCCCTCCGCGGTTACGCGGACCGTGGCCTCCTCCACCGCCGGTGTACTGGCGGCATGCCAGCGGCCGAGATGCTCCTCAACCGCATCCCAGACAGGAACAGGCCCGTCCTGCCGGACGATCAAGCGGCCGTCCTCTTCGTGGAGCGCGGCCCATGAGCCGGTCGCGACGTCGATCAGCACGTCCTCGTTGTGCCGGCCCTGCTGCAGTTTCAGGTGCTGAGCAGTCGGCACGGCGAACTGTGCGACGAAGCGGGTCGTCCAGTCGTTCAGGACGTCGGCGCCGATGATGGCCTCGCGCTCCTTGCCTGCGCTGAGGTCTGGGAGCAGGCCGAGCGGGGGCGGCAGATGAGGCCGGGCGAGCATGAAGCTCACCTGCCCGTCCAGCACTGGCCCAGACGCCGTGCCGTCCTCGTGAACCGTCAGGCGAACCAGCTCTGACGCGTTGAGCCAGCCGCCGATGGTCGTCAGGATTAGTCCCCCGGGCCGGGTCTGTTCGAGCCAGGCCGCAGGCACGGCGCGTACGCCGCAGGTGGCAATGATCCGGTCGTACGGTGCGCCTTCGTCATCGCCGAGGAGGCCGTCACCGGTGAGGAGGTTGGGGAGCGTGCCGAGCCGGCCGAGAGCTTCCCGAGCCCGCTGGGCCACTTCTTCGTCGTACTCGATCGAGGTGACGTAGCCGTCACCCAGGCGCGCGCAGAGCACCGCGGTCGAGTAGCCGGTGCCGGTGCCGATTTCCAGCACCTGCATCTCCGGCTCCACGTGGAGATCCTCGAGCATGCGCAGCACGAGGGAGGGGAGCGTGCTGGAACTGGTCGGCTGCCGCATGATCTCGCCTCGGATGTCCGTCGGTTTGATCGTGCCCGCGATCTGGGTCACCAGGGATTCGTCGGCGTAGCAGCCCGGAAGCCAGTCGTCCCCGCCCTCCAGAACAGGGGACCAGGCGGAGGGCGATGTGCCAGGCACCGGGCGGAAGAACCCTCCCCGAAGGAACTCGTGCCTGGGCACTGTCTCAGCGGCGTGCTTCCAGGGTTCGGTGCGCAGGGAGCCGCTGGCCGTCATGCTGTCGATGAGCTGCCGGTGGAGCTGTTCTTGGACGCTCACGGCTTCCCTTCCAGTAGGTCGGCCAGGGCTGCGCACATCGGCAGGCCGGTTGCGGTCTCCAGCCAGTACCACTGGCCGGACGGATTGCATTCCAGGAACCACCATCGCCCGTCGGTGTCCACCGCGAAGTCGAAAGCGCCGAAGAGGAGCCCGAAGTGGTCCATGTACTCGTGGAGCGCCAACTCGATCTTCGGTGGTGGTGCCACGGGGGTGTAGCTCAGGCGGTCGTAGTTGGTCCGCCAGTCCAGGAGGTCGGAGTCGATCCGGACGCAGAACGTACGGGGTCCGATGACGGTCACGCGGATGTCTGCCGTTTTCGGCACGCGTTTTTGGAACAGGTGCACGGTGCCAGCCACGCTGTCGTCGATGTCCTCGGCGGCCACCTCGGCGACCTTGACGACGGAGGAGACATCGTCGACCCGATACACGGGGTTGTGCAGAGGCTTGTAGATCACCGGGCCGTTCCGCTTGATGAAGGCCCTGGCGGCGTCGGGGTTGGACGTGATGAGTGTGGGCGGCACCAGGAGGCCGGCCTGCACTGCCACGGCGAGGCCGGACGGCTTGAATTCCGCGTCGCCGATGTAGTGCGGATGGTTCACATACAGGCAGTCGGGTAGCGACGCGATCACGCCTCCGAGGCCGTAACGTGCCTGGGCGATGGCGAACCGCGCGCCCTGCTCGTCAAGGTGTGGGAAGGCGAAGCCGGTCGGCCGACGGTAGTAGAGCGCGCGGACGTTGGCCAGGTCGGCAGTGCGCGAAGGGGTGTCGATGCGCCCCTGGATGCCGTCCTGGGTGATCTCTGCCTCCACCGACAGTGATGCGGGAAAGTCCCCCGAGTCGAACCGCACGACAGGGATGCCCCGGCCGTGCAGCTCGCCGATCACCACGTCGGCGGTGGGGTCGTACAGGCTGGTGACGACCAGCACCGGACGCGGGTCATTCATTGGTCGCCGTCGCTCCCCGTGTCGCTGTCCTGGGTGGAGCCGTTGCCGTCAGGGCTGGTCCCCGTGGTCGGGGAAGTACCGGTGCTGGTGCCGTGACCGGGCATTTCTAGGACCTGACCGGCTCCGTTGTAGAACACGGTGGTCTGGGTGGCCGGGTCGAGTTCGGCGCGCGCGTAGCCGGGAGCCATCGTCGGGTACGGCGCCATGCGGCTGATCCCCCACGGGGTCGGCGTGGGGTTGCCTTGCGGAACCGCGGGGCTGGTGGGCAGACGATCGGAGTGGACGAACATCACGTCTCCTCATTTGTCGCAGTGTGGGCCTCGTCCAAATGACGGGTCGGTTGTGTGGTGGGGTGAGCGGGCCCGTTGCAGAGGTGGAGCAGGGGTGACTCCTCGGGCCCGCCCTTCGCCGGCCGCCTGTCCTTGAAGCTGGCCGGCCGGCGTGTCTGGGCCCCGGCGCGGGGAGTCACTGAGTTACGGGGGAGAACACGGAGGCAGGTCCGCGCCGGGGAGTTGGACCGCCCGGGGGCCTCGGCCAGGGGCATCCGGGCCACCGGGCGGGGTCTATGCGGCCGCGGACAGTGCGCGCAGCAGCTCGTCCAGGTCCACGACCCGAAAGGAACCCAGCCGCCGCACGAGCTGCGACGCGAGGAACGTGGACAGGTTCGGATGCCCGTACGGCAAGGGTGCATCAGGCTGGTCTACGACGTGGACGCCCCCGTCGCCGTACCCGTAGATGACGCCGTGCACCCCGTACAGGGGCGCGCTCTGGGCCAGGAAGACCATGGGCCGGCCATCGAGGTGCGGGCAGAGCCGGACGGCGGCGCGGACGTGCCGGGCGCATACCGGCGGCTGGTTCGTCAGGACCGGCACGTGCTCGGTGTTCACGGCGCCGGGCCCAGCGAGGAAGATGAACCCCAGCGGGGTCCGGGCGCGGCCCGCGCAGACCTGGCAGCGCATGGCCTGCATCGTCATCATCTGCCGGTAGGGGTGCATCAGCCGCCATTGCGGCTTCCCGGTCGGCCGCTGATCGGCGTCCACGGGGTTGAAGGAGCAGCGCGCCCACAGGGTGCCGCGCAGGTCCCGGTCCTGGGGCTCCTCATCCGCGTAGTACAACCGGTACCGGCCCGCTCCCACGCTGGTCATGAGCAGGTTGTCCGGAGCGGCGGCCTCCCCCTCCCGCTGGATGACATAGGGGATCAGGCCCGGCTCGTTCGCAGTGCGCACGCGTTTCTCTCTCGTCTGTCGTGTGGTGGGGCGTACGGCGGTCATGTCGCCTCCTTCAGGCAGCGGGTGGCCACCAGGCGCTCAAGCAGCTCGTTGACGGTCCAGCCCATCCGGCGGAGGTGCCCGACGGCCTTCCAGTGGTCGCCGGGCATGTCCTCGGTGCGCAGCGTGCGGGCCCGGTCGACGAGCCGGGCTGCGGTCTCGTCGCGCTGTTCCGCTTCCGCGGCGACGGCGATGGTCACCAGCTGCATCAGGTGGCCGCGCAGGCGCTGCGCGAGCTCGTCGACGTATTCCTCGGCCGGTATGCAGTCGTCCAGAACGGCGCCCACATCGTCCAGGAGGGCGTCGCCGTCGAACGCCTGCCACTTGCGGACTTTCTGTAAGACCGTCGCAAGGGCGTCGCTGTCCAATGGTGGCGTCCACGGCGGAACAGGACGCGTGAAGCGCGGGACGGCGCCGGCCGCGGTCACGGCTGAACCTTGGGCAGGGTGAGGCGGCACCAGGTCGTGGCTCCTGCGTCGCTGGTCCCCCAGGCGCCGCCATGGGCGTTGGCGATGCACTCGACGAGGAAGAGCCCGCGACCGCGTTCCGCTTCGCTGCTGGCGTTGTGGACTGTCGGACCGCCGGGCATTTCGTCGTGCACGGAGATGCACAAGGAGCTGTCGCGGATGGCCATGGTGAAGGTGATCTGTGTTCCGCCGCTGTGCACGATGGCGTTGGTGACCAGCTCCGACACGATGAGTGTGGCGTCGTCGATGAGCTCAGTCAGACCGCAGTACCGCAGCCGGGCCGAGGCCACCCGGCGGGCCATCTGCACGCGACGGGCGTCGGCGTCGGCGATGCGGCGCCCGGCGCCGCATGGCGAGACGCCGAAGCTGACGCTCATCAGGTCGCGGGCCGGGAGTACCCGACCGGAACTCGGACGCTCGTGGCAGAGGTCGCCTGCTGGCGTGGCGGCGCCTCGTCTCAATAGTGGTGCGCTGGTCACCTCTGCTCCCAAGGCCGAGATCGTTCGTTTACTCGTAAGAGGTAATCGCGCGATCACTGTCTGCGGGTACCGTTGATGGCAGGTGGGACCGTGAACACCGTGAACGCCATGGAGCTGTCGGGAGTTGAGGACATGGCCACGAGGAAACGCACGCCCAACCCGGACCTGGACAGGCTGCTTGAGCAGGCACGATGGACGCGCACGCAGTTGGCGCAGCAAGTCAACCGGCTCGGCCCTCAGGCTGGATTGCAACTCACGTACGACCGGACGGCGGTCGCGCACTGGATCGCCGGTACGCCGCCGAAACCCGAGGTCAGGCCACTGATTCTTGAGGCTCTGTCCGCTCGGTTAGGGCGGCCGATCACCCATGCGGAAGCCGGGCTTCAGCCCGCCATGTCCGTCGACGCTTCCCAACCAGTCGACACTGTGGAGGAGTTGATCGACCTAGGAAGGGCGGATATGGATCCATCCCGTCGCGGTGTCCTGGCCGCGACTCTGTTCTCAGCCGCGCTCGCCGTGCCCGCGTTCCAGCAGAGCGCGCGGGCCTCTGACGATCCGGTCACGCCGGGCAAGGCCACCACGCGGATCGGCGCGTCCCAAGTCGCGTCGGTGCGGTCCATGACAAAGCGGATCGCGGAGATCCTCGATGAGTTCGGCGCCGGCCACGCGCGCCCGATGGCGGCCGCGTTCCTCGTCAACACCGTCGGTCCGTGGCTGAGGGCGCAGGCATCCGCGCCGGTGAAGCGGGACATGCTCGCCGTGGCGTCGGACCTGACCTATCTGACGGGCTGGATGGCCATGTACGAGAAGGCCCATGGTCTGGGGCAGACGTACTACGTCAAGGCGCTCAAGCTGGCCGACGAGGCAGGCGACCACGTCACCTACTGCCGCACCCTGCGCGGGATGTCGCTCCAGGCGTCGAATCTCGGACACGGGCGGACGGCGCTGCAACTGGCGGACTCGGCTGCGGAGGCGGCGCCGTCGGCCGGCCCTCGCCTGGTGGCATTCCTGCGCGGGCAGCAGGCGCATGCGTCGTCGATGGTCGGGAACCGGCACCAGGCCCACACCCGGCTACGCGAGGCCGAGACCGCCCTGTCGCAGGCCGACAACCGGCGCGATGCGATCGGCGGTTACGACCAGACCGCCTACCTGTTCCACGTCTCCCATGTCCTGATGGAAGAGAGCGACTTGGCGGGCAGTATCAACGCGCTGAAGCAGTCCATCCGCTTCCAGCCGACTCAGGAGCGGCAGGGCCGCGTCCATGCCTACGCGGTGCTGGCGCAGCGGCAACTGCGATACGGGCATCTGGATGCCTCGTGCGAGTCGTGGAACCGGTTCCTCGACGAGTACGAACACGTCTCCTCCGTCCGCGGCGATGACCACTTCGCCACCATGCGCGCGGACCTTGCGCCGTACACCAAGGCTCGCCCGGTGCGGGAACTGGCTAGCCGAGCGCGAGAGGTCGCAGCGGCCAAGGCCTGAAAACAGAGGTACCTCCGGGGGAGCTGTCGGCAAACCCCGGAGGCGCACCACCAAAGATACGGCCACCTCCGCCCGAACGAGCCGAAGAAGCCAAACACTCGGCGTCACCACCCTCCTCCGACGGCCGTCGGGTTGCCACCTTGTCGACCTCTCGGCAAGGTGGCAACCCGCCCAGAGACAGTACGAGGTCACCGGCCGTGCCCTTGCCGATAACCACGTCCGACCGGTTACCGCAACGCACTGCTGAGGGGGAAGCAGCAGGGCGCGATCGAGCGCGGCGGCTTCATCGCCCTGGCGAAACCATGGAACCGGGCAATTGACACAGATTGCCCATGCGCACTACACACATTCGGCACCAGTGCCACAACTGTGATCTTGCCTAACAGGCAAAAACAGGTCACACGCTCGAGTCGGCGCTCCCCCCAACTCGGGCTTCGTTAGGGCTCGGGCATCCCCCACGCCCGCGTCCAGGAGAGCGGCGTGGCCGCTTCTGCCGCTACACACGTCGAAACACACCTGGCGACGAAAAAGGTTTCACAACGCCCCGCGTTCGGCCCCGCGCGCTGGCGGCCGACCCCGTCGGCCCGCAGCCTGCAGCGCACCCCTCCGCCACGCAGGGAGAGCGTGAGATATGACCACAAACACGGTGCAACGGTGCGCGGTCACCGCGTCCGCCAGCTGCCGGGTTCCCCGCGCGATACCCGGTCTGACATCCCGGGCATCGCGGAAGAGGACGGCCGCTACCATGACTCACCGCTGCGGCTGATGTATGCCGTTGATCAGCAGGGGGAGCTGTGGTGTCCAGCCGTGTTCAGCCGATGCAGCAGGGCGATCCGCTGCACATAGGCCCCTACCGCGTGGTGGGGCAGCTCGGGGTCGGCGGCATGGGCACGGTGTACGCCGCACTCGATGCTGCCGGAGAGCGGATGGCCGTCAAGGTCGTGCATCCGGCGCAGGCCGCAGACGAGGAATTCCGCGCCCGCTTCCGGCGGGAGGTACAGCTCTCCCGGCGGGTGGCGGGCCCGTGCCTGGTCCCGGTCCGCGATGCCGACATCGACGCTCCCACCCATGGCTGGCCACCCCCTTCGTCCCCGGCCCCACCCTGGACCGGCATGTGGCCACCAGCGGTCCCCTGACGGGGGCTCGCCTGGATCGACGCAGTCGACGCCAGCCAGCTACCCGGCCTCACAGGCTTCGCACTCCACCTACTCCGAGACCTCGACGCCGTGACCGCCGGGCTCACTCTCGACTGGAGCTCCGGCAGTATCGAGGGCGCCGTCAACCGTATCAAGAAGATCAAGCGGCAGCTCTACGGCCGAGCCGGATTCCTACTACTCCGAAAGATGATCCTGCTCCAGTGACACTTCGAGAGGTCCCCCAAGATCTGCACAGAACCGAGAAGTAGGAACATTTGCCGCGGCAAGCGTGTGGCGGGTCGCCCAGCCGGCCGTGGCAGGATGGCCTCATGTTGATCCGAAAGGGCGATGCCACGTAGGCGTCCCAAGGCCGTCCGCGCAGAGCGGTGGCGGCCACGATGGCAGTATCCGGTCCTGAGGGTCCGTGGTGTCTCCGCGCGAACTCGTGCAGCGATCCGCCGGGTCGAAGACCAGGAGATGTGGCCTAACGCGGTCGCGCATGCGCTCTCTCGCTTCGAGTGGGCTTTCAAGCAGCCTGGACGATATCTGAACGCCTCCCAGGCCTGTTCGCCTGGCATAGAGGTGGAAGATGCCCGCGATGACCTGGAGCGGGCGATGCTGCACCTTCCTCCCGGAGCCAAACGGGACTTGGGCCGACTGATCACGCGCATCGATGAGGAATTCGAGCGCCGTATTTTGCCCGAACCCAACAACATCGAGTTGGCGATGTTCGGCTGGTGGTGGACCAGAATGCGGGAACGCTGACGAGCCCCGGCTCGCGCCCCCTGCAATCGAACGACACCGTCACCCTCCGCGACCGCTCCCCAAGATCTGTGCCAGAACCGAGAACCGACAGCACCTATACACGAGATTGGGCAGCACTCGAAGCTCTGCAGAAATCGAACAGTTCAGGCTTCGGGCAGCGCGGGCCCCTGCCGAGTTGGACGCTGTTGGCAAATCCGCCCCGCTGGATCTCATCCAGCAGGGCGGAGTGCTGCGAAGGGTGAGATGCGGGTGCGGGCGAGGGGTCTGCCGAGAGCCAGGCATCGAGGCCGGCGAGGTTGATGGCGGCGCCGGTGGAGTGGTGTTGCAGCCTGGTTTTGGCGGGCCGCGGTATCGGGATCTGCGCAGGCCGAATAACCTCCGAACTAACCGTGAGGAGATGGTCATGCGAATCAAAGGGGCACAGACGGGCGAAATCGCGCCTCGTGGCAGGGTCTTGCAACGCCGCTGGGTCGGGCGGCTCGCGGTCGCGCTGGCGGTCGTCGGCGGCACGATGACCATGGCCGGACCAGCTGACTCTGCCGTGGCCCAATTCGGCCCCCACACTTGCAAACAGGGCTTCGTGTGGCGGGAGGCGTTTCCCGCCGACCTGGTGTGCGTAACCCCCGGTGTACGTACAGACACGCGCAGGGAGAACGAGTTGGGGCCGTCGCGCAGGCAGCCCGGCGGTGGCCCCTTTGGGCCCGATACGTGCAAGCAGGGCTTCGTCTGGCGTGAGGCCCGTCCCTCCGACCACGTCTGCGTACCGCCGTCCAGCCGCGACCGGGCCCGCGGCGACAACGCGAGCGCGGTCATGCGTCTGGCCGATCCATCGGCGATTCCCCGTGGCGGCGTCCAGATCATCACAGCCCGGCATCAACTGGGCGGAGACCTCTTCGCCAGTGGACGTGGCCTGACCCCCAACGGACGAGTCCAGTTTTGGAGCGCGGCTCCCGGCCTGCCGGCCGTTCAACTTGGCAGCCTGACGGCGAACTCCGGTGGTGGCCTGTCACGGCAATGGTTCTACAGGACGAACTGTCGAGTGCATGACCCGCGCGAGGAAACCGTCATCGTCCTGGATGTGGCCAGCGGCACCGTCACAACCGGCGGCACCACGCGCGTGCACTCGCGTTGCTGAGGTGGGCTGTCCGGTTGGTGATCACGAAAGTAGAAGCGGACCCGGGCCGGTGGGCATACTCCCTGATCTCCCTCCGGGGTGGACGCTGCGACAGCCTCTGCGGCTCCAACCGATACTTTCCGATCCTCCTGCCGCACAGGGCCGCCGCTCCGCTCGCCAGCCCGCCCCGCCTGAACTGGCCGAGGCGCGACGCGGTCGGCAGCGGGGCCGGTACGGATCCAGGCGTTCACAGGACACCGGGGATCTCGCCGAGGGTGAATTCGCGTTCGAGGACGCCGCCGTCGAGGCGCTGTTCGGAAGTGAATCGCATGGTCGTGCCTTCGGGAGTGCTCTGGAACGGCACTCCCGGACGACCTATGGCCTGACCATGACCCCGGAGGGGAACACCCATGTTGATACTGCGTTCACGGGTACCGCCCCCTCGTTCTCTCGCACAGCCTCCGGAAACATGGATGTGGTCGCCGTGGTCCGCCAAACGGGTTCTCGCCCAGGCTCCGTGGCCGGATGTCACGGAGTCAGAACACTACGCGGAGCTACTTGGGGCCTCATCGCGGCTTCCCGAGGTGAAGCCCTGCGACGGCGGGGCGCGCTGGGGGCACTGTCGTTTCTCATGAACATCGAACACGACGCGCCGCCGACGCCTCCCAATCTCGTGTACAGGTGCTGTCGGTTCTCTCGTGACCAAAGCCAACGGGTCCTCTCCGCGCGAGCGGAGGTGAGTTGAGCCGACGGACCCGGACTGCCGGCTGTTTCTGTCCACGTCCTGTCCGCGCGAGCGGAGGCGAGCCGTCAGAGATGCCGCCGAAGGCGAACCGCTGTATGTCTTCTCCGCGCGAGCCGAGGTGAGCCGGCTCCAACCGTGTCCAACCTGAAGGTCTACGAGTCCTCTCCGCGCGAGCGGAGGTGAGCCGCGGCATCCGACGCGTTGCCCTGTCCGCGGCAAGAGCAGCATCTTGGAGATCATCTGGTGGTGCCTGCGCGGCACTCGGCCGTCTCTCCCAGCAGCGCGTCGCTCTCGTGGTTGCGGCAGGCGGAATCACCGATGTCGGCAGCGGCTGAATTTGGTTCAGGCACGGATTTCGTGAAGTGGATCGTGCTGCTGTGCGCCGGTGACGCTCCGTCGCCTTGCCGGTCATCCTGCGGTCGTGTGAGGACTTGCTGGAGTTGGTGTTCCCGCACCTGGTGACGGTGCTGGTGGAGCACGTGATGGTGGAGAGCGGCGTGCTGCGGATCACGGCGAGCACGAAGGACAGGACGGTGGCCGTCTGTCCGGGGTGCGGTTCGGCGTCGACGCGGGTTCATAGCCGCTACGGGCGCACGATTGCCGATGCGCCGGTAGGCGCTCGGCCTGTGGTCATCGAGTTGTCGGTGCGTCGGCTGTTCTGCGACAACGGCGACTGTGCGCGGATGACTTTCGCCGAGCAGGTCGACGGGCTCACCAGCCGCTACGGTCGGCGAACGCCCGTTCTGCAGCGGATCGTCGGTGCTCTCGGTGTAGTCCTGGCCGCTCGCGCTGTGGCCCGGCTGGGGTTATTGCTGGGCATCGTGGTCAGCCGGATGACTGTGCTGCGCGTGGTGATGGCGCTGCCGGAGCCGACCTGGGAGGTGCCGCGGGTGCTGGGGGTGGACGAGTTCGCTACCAGGAAGGGCCGCCGGTACGGCACCATCCTGATCGACTGCGAGACCCGCCAGCCCCTAGACCTGCTGCCCGACCGCGAGGCCGAGACCCTGGCTGCCTGGCTGCGCGAGCATCCTGGCGTCGAGATCGTCTGCCGCGACCGCGCGGCGTTCTTCGCCGACGGCGCCCGCACCGGTGCCCCGCAGGCCCAGCACTGCGCGGATAAATAGCATGTCTGGTACAACCTCGGCGAAGCCGTCGAACGCCTCGTTTCCCGCCACCGCGCTCTCCTCCGCGACCTCGTCGAGCCTGCCCCATCGCCCGAACCCGGGCCCGACCAGGAGCCTGCGCCGACCCCAGCCGACCAGGGATTACCCGAGCCCTACCCGCAGGGGAAGTTCCTCGACCGGCTCCGCGACACCCACGCCGCCGTCCGCGCCCAGGCCGAGCAGGGCCTGAGCATGCGTGAGATCGCCCGCCGGCTCGGGCTAGGCCGCAACACCGTCCGTAAGTACGCCCGCGCCGCCACCCCGGAGGCGATGCTGCACGGCCAGTGGCAAGACCGCACCAGCAAACTCGACCCCTACCGGCCCTACCTGGAGCAACGCATCGCAGAAGGGTGCACGAACCTGTCCCGGCTCCACCGCGAGATCCAGGAGCGCGGGGCCCGCTGCAGCTACAGCACCCTGCGCGACTATGTCCGCCCGCTGTGTCCCGGACACCGGCCCACCTCAGGCCGGCCGCCGATGGCCCGGCCGCCCTCGCCCCGCGAAGCCACCCGCTGGATCATGAGTCACCCCGACCACCTCCGCACGGACGACCAACTGCAGCTCAAGACGCTGCTGGCCCGTTCACCCGAACTCACAGCCGCCACCAGCCACGTCCGGACGTTCGCGACCATCATGAACAACCGCGAAGGCGACCGGCTGCGCGGGTGGATCGCCGACGTCTGCGCCGACGAGCGGTGCGGCCTGGCCTCCTTCGCCACCGGACTGATCAACGACCTCGACGCAGTCGTTTTCGGCATGAGCACCGACTGGTCCTCCGGCCCGGTCGAGGGCCGCATCAACGACCTCAAAGCCCTCAAACGCGGCATGTTCGGCCGCGCCCGCCTCCCGCTCCTACGTAAGCGGCTCCTGCTAGCCGCAGCAAGCCGCCGATCACAGACCGTAACGGCCCCTCAGTGGAGCTGATCCACTTCACGAAATCCGTGCCTGAACCCGTTTCACCCGTTGCCGAGACGGTCAGCTCATCGAACGCCTGCACCCTCTCACGGCATGCGCAACCTCGACCGATCCACGGCAATGACCGTTTCCCGGCGCTCGCGCTTTCCCGCTCCTGATCCCGACATCACCGCGCGGAACACGCGGAACATACGCGGGCTGCACCCGTTTCGGGTGACTTGCCGTTCTTCGGGCGATATGCGATACGTGGAGAGAGCCCTTCGCCGAGGAACCCCTGCTGGCCGTCCTGGAAGAGGAGTGCCATGTCAGGAGCGCAAGAGGCCGCCGGGCGCGTGATCATCGGACGTTACCGGCTTCTGCGTCGGCTCGGTACCGGCGGCATGGGACGCGTGTGGCTGGCGTACGACCAGGAACTGGCGTGCGAGGTCGCGCTCAAGGAGATCATTCTGCCGCCGGACGTCCCCGAAAGCGAGCTGCGCTCCCGCATCGCGAGGGCCCGCGGCGAGGCCCGGCACGCCGCCCGGCTGCGCAACCATCCGCATGTCGTCACCGTGCACGACATCGTGGAAGAGGGCGGCCTGCCGTGGATCGTCATGGAGTTCGTGCCCGATGCCATGGATCTGGAGGCGGTGGTGCGCGAGCGGGGGCCACTGCCGCCCGGCAACGTCGCCCGGATCGGACTGGCGGTCCTCGACGCCCTGCTGGAGGGACACCGGCTCGGCGTCCTGCACCGGGACGTCAAACCGGCCAACATCCTGCTCACCCGCCCGGGACCCCAGCCCACCTGCCCGACAGAGGGCGGCGGCCAGGTAATGCTCACCGACTACGGCATCGCACTGGAGCCGAGCTCCGGGGAGGACCGCCTGACCGCCACCCTGGAAATCCTCGGAACGCCGCGCTTCATGGCCCCGGAACGGGCCAACAGCCAGCCGCCCACCCCCGCCGCCGACCTGTTCTCACTCGGGGCCACCCTGTACTACGCCCTCGAGGGGGCCGGCCCCTTCGACCGCGACACCGCCCTCGCCACGCTGAGCGCCCTGCTGTTCGAGCCCCCCAGCCCGCCGCGCCGGGCGACGGAGCTGACCCCGGTCCTCGCCGGGCTGCTTGCCAAGGACCCCGCGGACAGGATGGACGGCAAGGAAGCCGCCCGGCTGCTCGCCTCCATCGCCGACCAGCCCCACCCGCCCCCTTCGCAGCAACCGGCTCCCCCACCAAAGATGCCGCCGCCCGAGCAGCCCCGCGCCTCGAAACCGCCGCACCCCCGCGAATCCGCCCCGCCGACCGAGATCCTGCCACCGGCCGAGCCGGACGAACCGGCCGGCCCACCCCTGCAACCGCCGCCGCACAAAGGAGACGAGACCCGGGGCCGGCCCCGCCCGCCGCGGCCCGGAAACCGGCGGGCCAGGCTCATCGCGAAAGTGGCACTGGTGGCGCTTGCCGCAGCGGGCGCCGGCATCTACCTGGCACAGTCCCGCTCCCCGGGTCCCGAACCCACCGCACCGTCCGTGTCCTCGATCCAGGTCGGCAACTCCCCGGGCGGGGTAGCGGTCTCCCCCGACGGACGCCGCGCCTACGCAACCAACTACTTCGGCCCGGCCTCGGTATCGGTGATCGACACCGCCACCAACCGCACCATGGGCCACCCCATTCCCGTCGGCGACAAGCCACAGGGGGTGGCCATCTCCCCCGACGGACGCCGCGCCTACACCGCCAACTCCGGCTCCGCCTCGGTATCGGTGATCGACACCGCCACCAACCGCACCATGGGCCACCCCATCCATGTCGGCGACACCCCGCAAGGCGTGGCCATCTCCCCCGACGGACGCCGCGCCTACACCGCCAACGCCCGCTCGAACACGGTGTCCGTGATCGACACCGCCACCAACCACACCGTGGGCAACCCCATCCCCGTCGGCCACACCCCCGTCGGGGTGGCCGTCTCCCCCGACGGACGCCGCGCCTACACCGCCAACGCCGGCTCGGACACAGTGTCCGTGATCGACACCACCACCAACCACACCGTGGGCAACCCCATCCCCGTCGGCCACACCCCGCAAGGGGTGACAGTGACCCCCGACGGACGCCGCGCCTACACCGCCAACGCCCGCTCGAACACAGTGTCCGTGATCGACACCACCACCAACCACACCGTGGGCCACCCCATCGACGTCGGCAAAGCCCCCGTCGGGGTGGCACTCTCCCCCGACGGACACCGCGCCTACACCGCCAACGCCGGCTCGGACACAGTGTCCGTGATCGACACCACCACCAACCACACCGTGGGCCACCCCATCCACGTCGCCGGGTACCCGGTATGGATAGCACTCTCCCCCGACGGACACCGCGCCTACGCAGCCAACTCCGGCTCAGCCTCCATATCCGTGATCAAACTCTAGCCCCCCACTCCGCCCGCGAACGGCAAAACCGAACCAGCTCCGCCCGGGAGCGGCAAAACCGAACCGGACACAACGAACCGGACGCCTACTTTCCCCTTGCGGCGGCAAACCCGAGCCGACCGCGGCGAGCCGGAGGCCTTCGGCCGCCGGGCAGACACGACCGCAGCCCGACACCGACACCGCCGGCCACCAACCCCACCCCACCACACACCCCACCAAGCCATTGACCACGGAAAACAAAGTGATTGACAGCAGTCCAGCCACACCACCAAGCTGAAATACCAAACCGGCAAACAAGGAGCAATCCACCCCAAACCAGAGGGAGAGCATCATGGCGACAAACACCCGCAAACACATCCGACACCTCGCCGGCGCGCTCTGCATCGCCGCACTCCTCACCGCAACAGCAGGCGCAACAAACGCCGAAGCAACACCCCAGACAACAAAAACCACAACGCAAACAACGAACACGGACTGCACAGGCCCCGCAAACCCACCCGGCTGCGTATAAAAGGGCATCTGGTTCATACAGTTCGTGAGTAGTTGCGGTTTATACATCCTGCCAGGTTGGGGTGGTTTCGCCGGTTGCGCGTTCGGCGAGGATGGAGATCACTGCGAGGCGGATCATGCTCTCGGGTTCGGGGCTGGTTTCGCAGTCGCGGGCCAGTCAGCGGCACATCATGATCCATCCGAGGCTTCGTTCCACGACCCATCACCTGGGCAGAACGGAGAAGCCCTTGACCTGGGCATCGCGGGGGACGACGTCGACATCGATGCCGAGCCTCGCGCCGTGTTCGACGGCCTGGTTCTTGTAGCCGGTGTCGACCCACACCTTGCCTATCGCGGGATGGGTGGCTGCGGTGCGGGTCAGGAGCTGTCTGCCGGCTTCGTTGTCGCAGACGCTCGCAGCGGTGACCATGACCAGCAGTAACAGCTCGAACCGGACAGCAGCTGTTAAGACAGAACGCGACAACACGCCACACCGGCAACCGACTCTCCCACTGCATATTCGATGCAAGGTGCGTTAATCGGTCGATCCCGGGCGACTCACAAAACAGCTAAACCTGCACATCAGCAGCACAAACGTCCTTTTAAAGCCGGCATGTACGGCATCGAGGTCTCACGGGACCTGATCAGAAAGGCTGCCGACTGGTCGCCGACGAGCTCGCCATCCGGCAGAACCGCCCGCTGGACGCCGTCTGGCCGATCATCTGCATCGGGGCTCAACCCGCTGCCGTGCCGGCGGCCAGCGCGTTGCGGAGCCAGGAGTCGGCCGCGCCGAGGGGCCGGGGTCTATCAGGAATTAGGTGTGATTCGTCTGTTTGGCCTACGAGTTGTTCGGTGGGCTGTTCGGCCTACACTCTTCCGGCGGTGAGCCGGCCGTCGAAGAGGACGTCGAACTCGTTGAGAGCGGACTTCCAGCGGTTGTTCCAGCGCTGGCGGCCGCGGCCGGTGGGGTCGAGGGCGATGGTGGCAAGGTAGAGGCGTTTGAGGGCGGCCTGCTCGTTGGGGAAGTGCCCGCAGGCCTGGGCCGCCCGCCGGTAGCGGGCATTGAGGGACTCGATCGCGTTGGTGGTGTAGACGACCTGCCGGATCGCGTCGGGCAGGCCGAGGAAGGGCACGAACTCGCTCCAGGCCCGTTCCCAGGTTCCCGCGATCGACGGGTAGCGCTTGCCCCAGGTGGCGTCGAAGTCGGCCAGCCGTGCACGGGCCTCTTCCTCGTTGACGGCGGTGTAGACGGGCTTGAGGTCGCGGGCGACGTCGGCCCAGTCGCGGCGGGAGGCATAGCGCAGGCTGGCGCGGATGAGGTGGACCACGCAGGTCTGCACGACGGTCTGGGGCCAGACGGTGTTCACCGCGTCGGGCAGGGCGCTCAGTCCGTCGCAGACCAGCATGAGCACGTCCCGGACGCCTCTGTTCTTGATTTCGGTCAGGACGGTCTGCCAGTACTTGGCGCCTTCCCCTCCGTTCCCGGCCCATAGGCCGAGGATCTCGCGGTAGCCGTCGGTGGTGACCGCGATGGCCACGTAGATGGGCCGGTTGGCGACGTGACCGTCCCTGATCTTGACGTGCACGGCGTCGATGAAGACGACCGGGTAGACCGGATCGAGGGGGCGGGTGCGCCATTCCGCCATCGATTCCAGGGCCTTGTCGGTGATCGTGGAGATGGTCTCCTTCGTGGTCGTCATTCCGTACGTCTGGGCGAGGTGGGAGACAATCTCGCCCGAGGTCAGGCCTTTCGCGGTCAGCGAGATCACCAGGTCGTCCAGCGCGCCGGTGCGGCGGGCGTACACGGGCAGCATCCGGGGCCGGAAGGTACCCAGCCGGTCCCTGGGGACCTGCACCGTCACGGCGCCGACCTCCGTCATCACCTTCTTGGCCCGGTAGCCGTTGCGCATGTTGCCGCCCGAGCGAGATCCGCGCCCGCCGACCCGGCCGGCCTCGGCGGCCAGGTGCTCGTCCATCTCGGCCTCCAGGGCGGCCTGCATCAGATGCTGGGCCAGTTCGGGCAGCAGCCCGCCCTCGCCCATCAGTCTCAGCCCCTCCCCGCGGACCTTCTCGGCCGCGAGCGCGGCCAGCTCCTCCAGCAGTTCGCTGGACAGACCGTTCGGCGACACCGGCATCGACTTCACGTCGGCACCCTGGACACTGCCGTCGGCCACGGCAAGCGACACGCTGCCCAGGGTCTCGATCCGGTGATCCGTCGTCGTACTCATCAGGTGACTCCTTCGGGGAAGATCACACCTGATTCATGACACTCCCTCGTACGGTGATGATCGCCGTGTGGGGCGTGGGGATCTTTCTGATGCGCAGTGGTCGGTGCTGGAGTCGTTGCTGCCTGCGGCAGGTGTGAGTCGTAGGTGGCCGGGGCGGCGACGGCTGATCAATGGGGTGCGCTGGCGGGTGCGGACCGGTGTTCCATGGCGTGACCTGCCGCGTGAGTACGGGCCCTGGCAGACCGTGTACGGGCTGTACCGGCGATGGCAGCGGCAGGGGGTGTGGGCCCGGCTGCTGACGCTGTTACAGGCGCGGGCCGATGAGGCCGGGCTGATCACGTGGGAGGTCAACGTCGACTCCACCATCTGCCGGGTTCACCAGCATGCGGCCGGTGCCCGCCGGGACGGTGCGGGGCAGAAGGAAGCGCCTGGTGGTGTCGCCATCGAGCCCGATGACCACGGGCTGGGCCGGTCAAGGGGTGGGTTCACCACGAAGATTCACCTGGCCTGCGAGCAGGGTCAGAGGCCGTTGTCGCTGGTCGTCACCGCCGGGCACCGGCACGACAGCCCGCAGTTCCAGCCGGTTCTGGAGGCCATTCGGGTGCCGCGGATCGGCTCTGGACGGCCGCGATCCCGCCCGGACCACGTCCGGCCTGGTACGCGGACGACCACGCCGTCGGGGAACGCGCAGGCGAGCCATGACGTCCGCAAAGGAGGCGCGTCGCCGGCCAGTCCCCCGGTGAGAACGAACGCCAGAGGCCGGCAGCGGGCATCAGCAGCGAGGTGGATCTTCGTGGTCAGTCCGCCACGGGATCGGCCGATGGCGTGGTCGGCAGGTTCGCCGGCCGGTGCCCCTTTTTACGGGCCCCGGCAGCGTGCTGGTGAGCGCGCACGATTGTGGAGTCCACCGACACAGCCCACGCCAGGTCCTCATCGGCGTCGGCCTGGGCCATCAGCGCGGTGAACACCCGCTCCCAAGTGCCGTCGACGGCCCACATCCGCAACCGGTTGTAGACGCCGCGCCAGTTTCCGTACCTGTCCGGCAGGTGCACCCACTGCGTTCCGGTCTGGAACTTGAAGGCGATCGCGTCGATCACCTGGCGGTGATCCCGCCAGCGGCCGCCCCGCTGCGGCGTCCGGTCCGGGAGCAACGGGTCGATCCGCGCCCACTGCGCATCTGTTAACGGCACATCCGGACCAACGACCGACTGATCCAAACGAAACTGCCTAGTCCGCCCGGGCGGCCGCAAGGTGGGCGTCCACGGCTGCGACACCGTCGACGCCCTGGCACAGGCCCACGACCACCGGGACAAGACGCGGTTCCGGGACGTGACCCCGCAGGGTAACGGCACCGTCCCGAACCTCGACCGCGACAGTGCCCTCTTCCAGGCCGAGGATGCGCCCCAGGACGTCCCGCTCGACCTCGCCGCGGATTTCAACGTCGGAGCGGATGAAGGCGTTCAGCAGGTCGCTACGGCTGACGATTCCAGTCAGGAGCCCATGGTCGTCGACGACCGGCAGTTGCTTGACGTGCCGCCTGCGGAGTTCCCGCGCGGCCCGGGGGATCGTCCAGTCGGCACGGGCGGTGAAGACAGGGCCGCTCATGAGCGCGCCCGCGGTCCGGGCCCGGGCCTTGCCCCACGCGCGCTCGTCGTTCCCGTACTGCCCCTGCGGATCGGGCATGCCGGTCTCATGCCGCAGCACGTCGGACGCGGACACGACACCGATGGGGACGCCCTCATCATCGATGACCGGGGCCGCGGCGATGTCATTCGCGTCCAGCAGGGAAGCGATCTCGTGGAACGGTGTGTCGGGGCGGAGGGTGATGACTTCTTCGGTCATCACGTCACCGACCGTGCGGCGGTGCAGCATGGCATCGGCCTCCTCCGCTTCGCGACGGCGCGGCGCCCCGGCCTTCGCGGCCGCTCGCCCACGCCCCGTCTCCCTACCCATGACAACACCGCGACGCTCCGGCGACCAGTGACGTTCGACCTGGCGGTGAGGACCAGCGGTCCCACCTCCGCCGCAAGGGAGCGAAGAACGGCCTGGGCAAGGACCCTGAGCGGGCGGCGGAACGTGGCGCACAGCTGACGGCGACGACCCAGCTCAGCGCGCCAGAGCTGGACCGGCAGCCCGACCCCGGGCACGCGCAACCGTGCTACGCCTCGGAGCGCCGCGAGCCGAATCGGGGTGGAGTCCGGTGCGGAGTTGGCGTCACCTTTGGTGATCAGGTCGTTGTTGGGACGTACCTGGTAGACCCGATGGGTAAGCAGACGGCCGGGTCGGGCGGGGTCCTGGACCAGCACGATTTGGCCCACCGCCGGTGTGGTCGCGCGATGGTGGCTGGTAGAGAACGACGTCGCCCGGCATGAGGACGGGACGCATGGAGCCGGACTGCACC
The DNA here is from genome assembly GCF_006540305.1 of Streptomyces sp. 6-11-2. Classification (GTDB taxonomy): domain Bacteria; phylum Actinomycetota; class Actinomycetes; order Streptomycetales; family Streptomycetaceae; genus Streptomyces. Next base: position 562,956 of record NZ_BJOR01000002.1, read on the forward strand.
ACGCCCGCTGTCCAGCCCAGCGCCACCACGGGCAATTGCGCCCACAACAGCAGCCCAACCATCGAGCCGACCACGGTACGTGAGATGACCGAGGTGACCACGCGCATCGGGTGCTGGGCACCCCTGGCCGTGGGTTGACGGAGCGCGCTGGCGGCTAGGTCACTTGGGAGAGTCACTCGTGTTCCCGCGCTTCCCAGGTGAAGGTCACCGGGCCCATTCTTCGGCGAATGTCCTGAGTTGCCTCCGCTGCCGTTCTTCCTCGGCGATGCGGTCGGCGAGTACGGCGTCGTCGATGTACGGGGCGACGGCTGCAAGCAGGTGGCCCGACCCGCCCCCACCCTCTCCACCGGCACACGGCCCACGAGCGCTACCCCATTCGATGGAAGTCCGCTGGCCGTCGGCGGCGCTGACGACGACGCTCGACCTGACGGGCCCGCGCTCACATCCCGGCGGCCTTGAGGCTGGCGGCGGCCAGGTAGCGGAGGGCGGTGTAGCGCAGCTCCTCCTCGCTGTGCCCGTGCTCGCCGGCCGCGAAACTGATCCCCGAGTTAGTGCCGTACGCGTACGCGATCAGGAGCAGGCGTTCGAGGAGTTTCGCCTCGCCGATGGCCTCACGAGCGCCGACCGGGGCGAGGGCCTTGAGCATCCCGCTACGCAGGGCGGCCTCTTTGAGGATGTCGATCAGGGCGACGACAGTTACTGACTTTGGAAGCGTGATGTCGTTGGGGGCTGACGGGGTGTGATCGTCGCGGTATGCCGTTTGTATGAGGTATCCGCAGGGTGGTGGGCTGACGCCTGAACGGCAGGCGTTTCGTGAGCGGATCCGGATGGAGGCCGCCGAACGGTTCGGCGCCGGGGCCTCCAACGCGGAGGTCGCCAAGGACTTACGGGTGAGCGTGCGTTCGGTTCAGCGGTGGCGCCGGGCCTGGCAGAACACCGGCACGGACGGTCTTCGGTCGGTGGGACCAGTGTCGCTGCCCAGGCTGAGCGAGAAGCTGTTCGCCGTACTGGAGCAGGAGTTGGCCAAGGGCCCGGTCGCGCAAGGCTGGCCGGACCAGACCTGGACGCTGGCCCGGATCAAGACCTTGATCGGGCGGCGGTTGCACAAGTCGTTCACACTCTCGGGCATCTCGCAGATGCTGCGTCGCCACGGCTGGAGCCACCAGGTCCCGGCCCGACGAGCACTCGAGCGGGACGACGTGGCCGTAGCCGGGTGGGTGAAGGAGACCTTCCCGCACGTGGAAGCACCGCGGCGGCGCTCGACGCCTACCTCGTCTTCGAGGACGAGGCCGGCTTCTCGATGACGCCGCCGACCGCCCGCACCTGGTCCCGTCGTGGCGTCACCCCGGTCGTCACGGTGAGGGGACGCTCCCAGCGGCGGATCTCGATCGCGGCCCTGGCCTGCTACAAACCCGGCGAGCGCTCACGGCTCATCTACCGGCCCATGGTCCACCCGGACCACAAGGCGGGCGGGCGACGCAGCTTCGCGTGGACCGACTACCGCAACCTGCTCATCAGGGCCCACCAGCAGCTCGGCAAGCCGATCGTCCTGGTCTGGGACAATCTCAACGTCCACCGCGACCGCCGCTTACGCGCGTTCATCGACGCCCAGGACTGGGTCACCGTCCACTTCCTGCCTCCGTACGCGCCGCACCTCAATCCGGTCGAGGGCATCTGGTCCCTGCTCCGCAGGCGCTGCCAGGCCAATACCGCCTTCACCGACCCCGCCCATCTCATGCGCGCCCTCCGGCGGGGACTGCGCCAGGCCCAGTACCAGCCCGACCTCATCGACGGATGCCTTGCCGGCACCGGACTCACCCTGACGACACCACACCTACAACGTCAGTAGGCGGCGGCCCCGTCCTGCCAGGCGGGGCCGCGGCGGGAGTGGGATCAGGATGAACCAGCCGGGGGCTCCTCCGATTCCTCGGCGGCGGCTTCACCCCCCTCAGGTCCAGGCGTCTCCTCTGCCGCTTCAGCCGAAGGCTGCACTGCTTCCTCAGCGGCGGTACCGGTCTCCTCGGGTGCGGGAGGCTCCTGCTCGATGCCGCTCATGTGTTCACCTTCTTTCGCCGGTGGTGCTGTGGGAAGGATGTGGGCTGTCACCCGGGCGGTAGCCAGGACATTCAGATAATGCCTGCGGCAATTGCCCCATGAAGAAAATTTACTGCTCTTGGATCGTCTGACCAGAAAGTTCCCCTGCCGATCTTCGGTGCGGGGCTGCATCCAAGCCGTGTGCAGCCGCACCCTGCCGAGCCCGATGAACAGCTCCAAGGTCGCCGACGCCATCGGTGTCCTGGGGGACCGTACGATCACGCAGCGGCTTGGCACGATCGAGCGTGTGTCCTGTTCGCCCCGGGCATGGGCCCAGGGCATGCCCCCGACGAGCTGGCCTGAGCAGGACGCCGGTCTTCGTAGTCTTCAGCCTTACGCCAGGGTGTCGGTTTCCTAGGTGACCGCGGTGTGCACGTCGTGGATGAGGTGCTGTTGTGCCTTGGTGAGACCGCGCAGGATCGGTTGCCCGCTGTCGGGGGAGGCCTGTGTGCCGCAGATGGTCAGGTTGCCGAAGATGTACTGGTCCGGGCCGCCCAGGGCGGCCACGAGTGCGGTGGCGATGTGGTTGGGCGGGTACGTGCTGGCCATGCAGGAGACGTCGCCGACGTGACCGTGCAGGCCGTTGCCGTCCCATGAGGCGCGCTGAATGGTGAAGGAGGCCGACCTCCCGTGATGGGGGTCGGTGTCCCGGTGCATCTGCTCCGGCACGCCGTCGCGGAACTCCAGCCGGCCGTCGGAACGGATCAGTGCGTAGATACCGGACATGGTGTGGCCCTCTGCGTCCGGTCCCGCGTCCAGGCGTGGGCGGTCTGTGCGGTTTTGGGCCAATGAGGTCCGGTCGGCCCTATCGCGGGCAGGTACCGCGGAGGTTGCCTGGGTTCGGGACGGTCCTCCCGGGCGGTGGGGACAGGTACCCCTCCCCACCACCCTTTCTTACCGCCTTTAGGCTTGGGTGATCTCGATGTGGCGCGGCTTGGCCGCCTGGGCCTTGGGCACAGTGACGGTCAGCACCCCGTCGGCCAGCGTCGCCGTGATCTCTTCGGCTTCGACGTCGGCCGGGAGCAGCGCCCGGTACTCGAAGCGGCCGGTGCGCCGGGTGCTGCGACGCAGGACGCCTTCGCGCTCGCACTGCTTACACTCCCCAGTGATGCACAGGTCCCCGTCGCCGATCTCGACGTCGATGTCCTCGCGCTCGATCCCGGGCAGTTCCGCCTCGACCACGTAGGCCTCGTCCGTTTCGTGCAGGTCGGCCAGAGGCGACCAGGCCCCGACGCCGGGTGCCGTACTGGCGGCCCGCAGGAACCGGTTCATCCGCTCGAAGAGGTCGTCGAAGTCGGCAGTGATCGACTCGCTCACCCCAGCTCAGGGCCGGGAACCGGCGCTCCAGGAGCCGACCGGGCCGGTGGTGCACGGGCAGATTCATCGCGGTTCACCTCCGCGAAACGACGGCATTCGGGTTCATTTCCATGCTGAGCACCCCCGTATCGCCCCGCGAATCGGGCAGCCTGCGGTCATGCCCCACACCCCCGATCGCAGACTTCGCGCCTCAGCACCTGGTCTACCTGGTCACCGGTGAGCACGCGAGCGAGCTGCCCAGCGACGGGCCTTCGGCCTGACACGGTCAGTACGTGATCTTGGCCGTTGCGTCCTGGCGGCCCGGTCGTTGAAGGAAGACGAGGCCCAGCCTCCCTCCGGCAGCCGCACCTGCGCACGGGTGCGGCCGCCACCCCTTTGGAGTCAGTCCTGCCATCCTTCGAATGGACCACAGCCGTAATGCCTGATCAACGGGGCAGTCGTTGTGTCCCGGCAGGAGGCCAGGCATGAGTCACTGGGTGTATGCGTTCTCGGGTTGCCCCGACACGAAGGACTTCCAGCAGATCGCAGATGATCAGGAGCCGGGCGCTGTGGTGCTGCGTGAACGCGCGGGCGGCCTCGGCACCGTGGACGGGTTCGTGCGGGAGAGCGTCGACGACTTGATGATGGTGGCCCGCTTCCGATGGGTGGCCAGCGGAGACCCGTCCACGGTGGCGCCGGCGGTGCTGCAGGCATCCGGACTTCCGCCCCTCACGCGGCGGGGTGCACGGTCAGTGAGAGCAGGCAGCGAGCCGGACGCCAGCGATTTTGCTTGAGGGACTTCCCGAGCCCGCATTCGAGGCTGCCGAGTGCCGCTGGGCGGCGAGAGCGGGAGGCGCCGTTTCGGCAACGAGGGCGGCAGCCATGCGGTCTGCGGCATGCCGTCCTTGGCGTAATGCGCGACTTGTATCGACGACGGCCCAATTCGCCGTCGTCGACAGCTTGGGCTGTTTGACCGCGGCAACCGGAGCCGATGAGTAATAAGACGCAACCGGGCACCAAGGCCCGGCACCCACGATGCCGGGCCTGTTCGGGTGCTGGGGTCACACGACGCGAATGTTCTCCGCTTGGGGGCCTTTCTGGCCCTGGGTGACGTCGAACTCCACGTGCTGGCCCTCCCGCAGTTCGCGGTAGCCCTGACCGGAGATGTTGGAGTAGTGGGCGAAGACGTCCGGGCCGCCGCCCTCCTGCTCGATGAAGCCGAAGCCCTTCTCCGCCTTGAACCACTTCACAGTGCCCTTGGCCATGCCTGTCTCCTTCGAGGGGGTTCGGGCCCGCACGGTGCAGGTCCGGAGGTGATCGCCCTGGTCCGGAGAGGGCTGCACAGCAAAGCACCCGCGGGCAAGGTGACCCACGGGCGAACGACTTCGGAACCACGACTGCTCTGCGGATTACGCTAATCCCTCTACTGGAGCACCGCCAGGCCGAAACGCCGCCAGCCCCTCGTGCGCCGGTGCAGGCACTGCCGCGAGCCGCTGAAGGCGGCCAATGGCGGCACCCCTATGCGGAAGCCGTCGAGTCCGGCTTCCTCCTCATCGAGGGCCGCACAGGTCTCCCGTCGCTGCAGACGCCGGTTCGCCCGGCTTACGGAAGGCTGGGCCGGCCCCAGGGGCACGCGGACCACTCGTTGTGGTGCGGCGACTCCCGTCATCGGCGCGGGGCCTGGCGGCGGCCCATTCGGCGGCGAAGCTCGGGAGTTGCCGGGCCGACGGTGACGGGAGGTTCATGCGGCGGACCTGTTCGGGCGCTTGCCGGGGAAGCTCACCACGTGTCGATGCGGCGCCCCGTGACTGCGGTGGGTTCGATCCGCATCCACAGGTCGTGTTCCCCTCCGGTCCACGGCTCGCTGTAGGCGAGCTCGGCGAAGCGGCGTACGGCGTCGGGGTCGGTCACGGCTTCGGCGCGCCCGCATACCAGGACACTCCAGCCCTGACTCAACGCGTCGTCCACGCGGTCGACCTCGAAGGCCACCTCGCGATCGCGTCCCTGGGTGGGCACCGAGTCCGCCCGGGTCCGGAACACGACGGCGTCGTCGACGACGGAGTAGTTGACGGGAACGACGACCGGTGCGGCTTCGGTGGGTATCGCCAGGCGACCCACGCCGTGCGTCGAGAGCAGTCTGCGGCACTCCTCCTCGTTCAGTTCGGTGAGGCGAGGACTGCAAGCGGCGCGTCCGATACCGGGCGGCAGGTCGACGTTTCCGCCGCCGAGCTCCGTCGGAGTGGTCCGCAGGGCTCCGGCCAGCCGGAGCAGGGTGCCCGCCTCCGGTGCCGCCGTGCTGTACTGCTCCAGGTGCGCGACATAGCTCGGGGCCATGCCGGCACGGAACGCGACTTCCTCCCGGGTGAGTCCCAGTTCCCTACGCCGCCGCTCGATGCGCCGTCCGAGGTCGCCCTGCAGAGGTTGGTCCGTGACATACGGCGGTGTCTGTTCAGCCATGGTCCCTCACTCCTCGTCGGGGCTTCCCCACAGCGGCCGGTTCCTGCCGCCGGTTCACCATGGCAAGGTCTCCGGTATTGCCCCGTAGATCCAGCATGCACGACCTCGTGGCGGTCCGCTTGGGCCGGACGACCCCCTCCCCCGGGCGTGCGGGAGCGCCCTAAGGAGGCCCTGCGCGGCTGGGTCCGCCAGGCCGAGGCCGACCGCGGCAAGCGTGACGACCGGCTCACGACCGCCGAGCGCGAGGAACTCATGCAACTCCGCAAGGAGAACACCGAGTTGAAGCGGGCGAATGAGATCCTCAAAGCCGCCAGAGGGTTATTTGCCCAGAAGATCGACCGTCCCCGGACGCGGCCGAGCAGGTGATCGACCACCTGGGCTCACCGGACGGCGGCACTGGCAACGGCGGCCACCATGGCGACCAGCACCGTCGCACAGGCCAGGGCAACGATGAACGGCTGGGTGAGCTGCGGGTGACGGTAAATGGCGTAGCCGAGCGCGCCGATGAACAGCAGGCCGACCAGGACCAGCAGCAGGACGACCCAAACTCCGCGCTGCCTGCACCGCCTCGGGCGCCTCGGTGGCCCGCATCGCCCAGTCTGCGGCTGACCGGCCTCGGTCGGCGGGCCAGCCGGTGCCGCACCCCATTCCTGGCTGTCAGGGCTCCCGTCACACCCTCGGGCTCACGCGCCGGGCCGCGCGGCTTGGGGGCGTGGGTGCTGGTAGGTCCACAGCTGGTCGACGAGGGTGAAGCCGAAGGAACGGAAGAGCCGGGTGGCGGCCCGGCTCTCGGAGGCGGACTGCTGGGCGTCGTCAAGGACGAGAGCGACCTCGGTGGCACCCTGCTCGGCCAGCAGGGCCAGGGCCTGGCTGAGCAGCTTGTGGCCCAGGCCGCGGTGGCGGCGGGTGGGCAGGGTCTCGATCCAGTAGACGGTCGCGGTGCGGTCGGGTTCCACGCTGACCACGGCTTCGGCGACCGGTTCGGCGGCCTCACGAATGATCAGGCGGTGGCCCGGAGGGTAGTCGCAGGGGAAGACATCGGCGACCAGCTTGGCGGGCGGGGGCTCGGCAGGGAGCACGCAGTGCAGGTAGCAGCCCTGGCAGCGGCCGGTGAAGCCCGTCTGCACCAGGGCGTCGTGGGTGGCGCCGCGTCGGGTGCAGGGCAGGCCGCCCGGACCCAGGGGACCCGGCGGAGCACTCACGAATGCATCGATCCACGTGCAGTCGGTAAGTGCGGCAAGAGCGTGGCCGATCAGGGCGCGCAGGGCGGGCGGTTCCTCGTGGGCGTGGACCCAGCAGATCAGACCGGTTCGCACATCGGTCCAGGACAAGTACGCGATGATCCCGTAGGGGCGGTCCTCGGCATCGGCCAGAACGCTGATCCGCGGCCGAGTCGGTACCGTCCAGCCAGCCAGGGGGAAGGGGACAGGACCGCGCCGCGCTGCGGCCAGCTTCTCCGGGGTGCAGTGCGGCTGCCCCGGCAGCCGGTCGGCATCGATCAGTTGTCGCACACCCGGTTCGTCCTGGGAGCAATACGGGCGTACCGTCGGCGCGCCCTTGAGGTTACGCGAAAGAGCCATGCTGTCCGTCCGCACACGTGCTGACGTTCCTATCGGCTACCTCTCAGGGTCCTCCGTTTGCCTCCCGCTGTCACGAAGAACCTCGGCTGTGCCGTAAGGCTGTCCATTCACACTGAAGGTGTGGCCGTGTGGGGGGCCTGCGGCGGACGTGGCCTGCTGGGCCGCAGTGAGCAGCGAGCGCACCTGGTCGATGACCGGCTGGTGGACGGGGAGGGTCAGGTGCCCGACGCCGGGCACGAGCACATTGCATGCCTCGAGGTCTGGGTGGTCGATGCGGCCCCTGGTGGCCGGGATGATCACCTCGTCCAGGTCACTGTAGAAGGCCACGAACCGGGTACGGCACCCCACGGCCGGCTCGGCCAGTTCGGCCAGCAGGTCGCTTCTCGGCCGCAGCTGGCGCAGAAGCGGATGCGGCGGTGCCAGCAGGGCCGCGGCGCTCCCGCCGTGCGGCGTCGCCAGCGTGATCACCAGCGGCACCTGCAAGTCCCCGCCGAGCCGCTGCACGTAGTAGCGGGCAATCAGCCCTCCAAGGCTGTACCCAATCACGACCACAGCCCGCCCGGCGCTGCGAGCACTGGCCAGCTCCACCTGCTCGCCCAGAACCCGGGCCACCGCGCGGACGTCCGGGCCGAGCGCGTGATAGCTCACCGTGATGAAGGGCCCAGCGCCGAAGCCGCCCAGCCCCCGCCGCAGCGCCGCGCAGACCGACTCCCTGTCCGCCAGCCCATGCACCAACAGCACGGGGAAATCCCCATCTGCCGACGGTTCGCCCCGGACCGCCCCCCGCCACGGCAGAGCACGACCGAGATACCCGGTCAGCAGGCCGACGCCCCCCGCAGCCACATCGAGGGGAAGGCGCACCAGCCGCACGGTAACCCTGCTTGCCTCGACACCCACACCGCGTACCGGTGACAGCCCCGGCACCGACAGATGCGGTCCAAAAGGAATGCCCGTAGCCGTTCACCTTCTCTCCACACACCCCCATATAGAGAACGTTGCGCGCTCCCGTTTGGATTCCCCTGCCACGGTGGCCGTTCCCTGTGTCACGCTGGATGCTCCCTGCTGGCTCTGTACGTGACTCCGGGAGCTGTTTCGGAAGAAGGCCGCCCAGACGCCCGCAGGCTGCGCCTCCTCGGGCATCCCGGGCTGCCGAAAGCACCCAATCAGGCCGCGAGGACACGTGCCACACCGCCCATCGAGGACCAGGCCAATGTCCACGTGATCGAGGCCGAGTGACATCAAAAGTCACTGACATCGATCACGACCGCAAGCAAGGAATGACTCCCCAAGTCGGCTCGAAACGACTCCCTCGGGGCCTCCCCCTGGGTGGTGGACACGCTGATACTGGATCTGCTTGATCCGGAGGAAGCGAGAAAGACCGCCGATGGCGATGAAGGACTACTCGGACGAGTTCAGGGCCGATGCCGTGGCCCTGTACGAGTCCACGCCCGGGGCGACCTACAAGAGCATCGCCGCCGACCTGGGCATCAACAGGAACACCCTGCGAGCCTGGGTGCTGCGGGACCGTGAACGCCGCGGTGTCGGTCCGGCCACCCCGCCGGCGGGCGGCAAAGCTCCGGCCCGGGATGGCCAGGCGGCGCCGGCCAGTGATCCGGACGAGCGGATCCGGCAGTTGGAAGCCCGGATCGCCGAGCTCGAGGCCAGCGAACGCAAGCTGGCGACCGAGCGGGACATCCTGCGCAAGGCCGCAAAGTATTTCGCCGGAGAGACGAACTGGTGAGCCGCTTCAAGTTCGTCGAGGACCACCGGGACGCCTTCGGGGTGAAGCGGCTGTGCCAGGTCATGGACGTGAACCGGTCCAGCTACTACAAGTGGCGGGCCGGGACGGACGCCCGCATGGCCCGGCAGCAGGACGACCAGGTCCTGGCCGAGCAGATCCGTGCCGTTCACCGCTCCTCCGGCGATGCCTATGGCTCGCCCCGGATCACCGCCGAACTCCACGACGCCGGGATACGGGTCAACGAGAAGCGGGTGGCACGGGTGATGCGGGCTTTCGGCATCACAGGGATCCGCCTGCGCAGAAGGGTCCGCACCACGGTGTCCGACCCTGCGGCCTCGGTGGTCGCGGACCTGTTCCGCAGGGACTTCACCGCTCCGCGGCCGGGGTTGAAATACATGGGCGACATCACCTACTTGCCCCTGGAGAACGGGGAGTTCCTCTACCTGGCAACCGTGCTGGACTGCTTCAGCCGCAAGGTCGTCGGCTGGTCCATCGCCGACCACATGCGCACGGACCTGGTCGCCGACGCCCTGCGGATGGCCGCCCGCACCCGCGGCGGCCTGGAGAGGGCCGTGTTCCACTCAGATCACGGGTCGCAATACGTCTCCCGAGCCTTCGCCGACCTCTGCGACCAGCTCGGGGTCACCCGGTCGATGGGCGCCATCGGCAGCAGCGCGGACAACGCGGCCTGCGAAAGCTTCCACGCCTCCCTGAAACGAGAGACCCTCCAGGGCGCCCGCGACTACGGCGACCGGGCCACCTGCAGGAGAACCGTCTTCGCCTGGCTGACCCGATACAACACACGCCGCCGGCACTCCGCCAACGGCCACCTCAGCCCCAACGAATACGAGCACCGACACCACACGGCTAAGCTCACGCTCGCCGCATGACATACGAATGCGTGTCCACCTTCACGGGGGAAGGCCCAAGAGACTCCGGCAGATCGTGCGGCACTCCAGCCGGTAGCCACATACACGTCTGGCAGGGGCCAGACGGCCACCGATTATCACAGCGGACCGGTGGTCCCGCTTGCAAGCACGGCGGAGAGGACGAAGCCCAGGTCGACGCGCTCCTGCGCCAGTCCGGCTCACCTCCGCTCGCGCGGAGAGGACGACGTCATGATTGGCCAGGGCAACTACTACACCAGCTCACCTCCGCTCGCGCGGAGAGGACTTCGAGGACGACGCCGTACTCAAGGGCGTGCTCGGCTCACCTCCGCTCGCGCGGAGAGGACAACAACAGGTCGCCGTCGTGGTGAGCACAGGCGGCGGCATCGATGTTCGGCAGGGTGCGCGTCATCGTGCTGGTCGGCGCGGACAGCTCCAGCGCACGCTGCTGGCTCTCCCGGGCGCGACGGGTGTCCCCGAGGGTGGTGAAGGCGTGGCTCAGGTGGACGTGGTGCTTCTGCTCGCCGTAGGTCAGCCAGGTGTCCGACCGCTCGTCTTCGGGGAGCCGGTTCATGAGGGCGTCGGCGGCGGCGAGCGCGGCGCGGGCCTGCTTGGGCTGGTGGTTGAGGGCGTGGGCGTAGACGGCGGCCGCCAACGTCGCCGCGGCGGTCGGCCGGGTACCGGCGGCATGCCGGGCTTGGTCGGCGAGTTCGGCTGCTGCCCTTGGGGCGCCGTAGTTGAGCGGCACCACCAGCCGCTCCCGGGTGCGCGGGGCCAGCAGTCTGCCCACCACCAGGTCGCCCGCCAGCATGCCCACCGGCAGCGCGGCCATCAGCAGCGCGTAGGCGCCGGCTGGGACGTGGCGCTGACCGGCGTAGGCCACGATCAGGCCCTCGGCCCCGCCCATGAATGAGGACGGCAGCCACTGCGCCAGCAGCAGCCGGAGGTTGCCCGTCAGGCTGGCCCTGACCACCGTGCCGTCGGCGGGCGGCGCCGGCAGCCGCGGCAGGCCCAGCCGGACTATGGCCGCCGCCACCAGGTGCAGCCCGGCTGCCAGCATCAGCGCCTGACGCGCGCCCAGGACCGCCACCGCCGCGCCGCCCAGGGTCAGGCCCGCCAACTGGGCGGCGGAACCGGCGATGTTGTTGAGCGAGCGGCCCAGCACGAGGAAAGGCCAGCCCGGTGCTATGAGCCGAGCGTCTGGCGCACGTTCAGGTAGCAGCGGAGCGTCAGTTGAGGGACTTGACGGCTGCCTCGGCGACGGCCGGTGCGGGCTGCTCCTTGCGGCGGGTGAACGACGGCAGCGCGGGCGGGGTGAGGAAGCCTTCGGCGCGGGCGCTGGCGATGCCGATGCGCGGGATGTCCGCGTTCTTGGCGAAGAGTAGGAAGCGGGGCTCCCAGACCGGCCGGTACTTGGCGTTGGCCCGGTACAGGGACTCGATCTGCCACCAGCGGGAGAAGAAGGTGAGGACCGAGCGCCACAGCCGCAGCACCGGCCCGGCGCCCAGCCGCGCCCCGCGTTCGAAGACCGAGCGGAACATGGCGAAGTTGAGCGAGACCCGCTGTACGTCGATCTCCGCACCACGCAGCAGCAGTTCGACGACCATGAACTCCATCAGGCCGTTCTCGGAGTCGCGGTCGCGGCGCATCAGGTCCAGGGACAGCCCCTGCTCGCCCCACGGTACGAAGCTCAGCAGCGCGCGCGGCCGGCCGTCGGCGTCGCGGCACTCCAGCATCACGCAGCGGGCGTCGGCGGGATCGCCGAGCCGCCCGAGCGCCATGGAGAAGCCGCGTTCGGTGGCGCCGTCGCGCCAGGCGTCGGCCAGCTCGACGAGCCGGGCCATCTCGTCGTCGGGGATGTCCTCGTGCCGGCGCAAGCACACGGTGTAGCCGGCCCTGCGGACCCGGTTGTGGGCCTGTCGTACGACGCGCATGGCGCGCCCTTCGAGGCTGAAGTCGGCGACGTCGACGATGGCCTCGTCGCCCAGTTCGAGGGCGTCCAGGCCGTGCCGGGCGTAGATGGTGCCGGCGTCCTCGCTCGCGCCCATCACGGCGGGTGTCCAGGCGTGCCGGCGGGCCTCGGCCAGCCAGGCGTCGATGGCGCCGGGCCAGGCTTCGGGGTCGCCGATGGGGTCGCCGGAGGCGAGGCTGACGCCGCCGACGACGCGGTAGGTGACGGCGGCCTTGCCGGTGGGGGAGAAGATGGCGGCCTTGTCGCGGCGCAGCGCGAAGTAGCCCAGGGAGTCGCGCTCGCCGTGCCTGTCGAGCAGCTCCCGCAGCTGCTTCTCGTCCTCCTCGCCGAGCAGGGCACGGCCGCGGGGGGAACGGAAGCAGGCGTAGAGGACGAGCAGGAAGGTGGCCGCCATCAGGACGTTGATGACGATGTCGACCCAGCGGGGCGCGTGCACGTCGGGGACGCGGTCGGCGAGCGGTCCGACGCTGACGCCGCGCAGCAGGGCGTAGAAGAGCTTCTCGGCGAGGGAGGCGCCGCCGTGCGCCTTGTTCGTGATGTCGACCAGCCAGGTGCCGATGGAGCCGGTGACGAGGATGCCGCCGGCTCCGACGGCGAGTGCGAGTCTGGGGTTGGAGCGGTCGCCGATGGCGTGGAACTCGCGCCGGCCGATCAGCAGCGCGGCCACGAAGAGGCCGGTGAGCGCGGCGGACACCCAGTTGAAGACGTGGTCCTGGTACCGGTCCTGGGTCAGCGCGAGGACGTAGAGCGCGAACAGGGGTCCGGCGAGCAGCAGGTTGAACACCCAGGCCGCCCGCTTCCGGCGTCGCATCACCATGGCCAGGAACAGTGCGAGCGCCGCCGAGACCAGGCCGGCGGTGGCCAGGTACGGCGTGAAGAACCCGCCCCCGTTGTGCTCGTGGACCTCCTCGCGGAACGGCAGCGAGACCACGGCGACGATGTTGAGCAAAGCGAGCAGCCGCAGGTACCAGACGGTGGCCGAGGCGGCGCGGGGCCCCAGCCGGGGGCCGGGGGAGGAGGGCGTGGCGTCGCGGGAACCGGGCTGCGGGGGGACGAGGGCCGACTTCTGTATGGGCATGGGTGACACGTCACCTCGAGAGGACCGGTGCAAACGGAGTGGACAGCGAGCGGACAGCCGAGAGTGGAGTGCTCGCCGCGCCCCCCTGTCGCTGGCCCTACGCCTTGTAGGGTAACGGGGTCTGGCGAGCTGGGCCGGCCGCCCACCACTGTTGCGGGGAAAGGTAAGGAACGGGTGCGCGGGCCCTTACTCGCCGGAGGCGGGCATGGGATCGGTGCCGCCGGCGGAGTCGCAGCCGCCCCCGAGGGCCGCCGCCCGTCTGCGGGACGCCGTCAGCAGCCACGCCAGGTTGCCGACCGCGGCGCCTGCCGCCACCGTGGCGGCGATCACTCCCGCCGTGGCGAAACCGTTGAACAGATGGGGGCGTGGGTTGAGGATGTGCAGTCCGAAACCGCACAGCTGGTAGACCCCGACGGCCGCGATCGTCAGGCTCATGACGACCAGCGCGACGGTCGGCCCAAGCCCGCCCTCGGCCTCCTCCCCGGGCGACGCGACCGGCCCCGGATAATGCGCTTCCTGCATGGGATCCCCTGTGGACGGTTGGATGGCGAGCCGGACCCTGCAGTACGTAGTGCTGGAGCCGCGGGCGAAACCGGCAGTCGTTGCGGCGAGGCGACGTTGCCCTTGCCGAAAACTCATCCGTGCAGGTCGCGGCCGTGCTGGCATGCTCTGCGCAGACGAGGCCTCTCGGCGAGCCTGTGTCTGGAGGCAGTCCGGCGTGCGCAGCACACCCCGGACTGGGCCCCGCCCCTCGCGCACCTTCGCCAGCACCCACCCCGAAGGCCGGCGCTCCCCGAGCACCTCGCGCAAGGCGTGGCTGGACGCCGAGTTGGCGGCGCAGCACCGCGGCCTCGTGACGCAGCGCGAGCAGCACGTTCACCGACACACCCGCCCCGGCAGAACAGGCTCTGTCCGCAGACCCGGCCTCCGAGGCTGCGGCCATGACTGCACACGAGAACACCCAGACCGCCCCCGCTCCCGCCGCTGCTCCGCAGGCCGCGCCACATCCGGCGCGCACCACCAGGAGCACGTCGACGTCGCGCCGCCCGGGCGCGAAGAAGGCGGCCCCGGCTGGCACTCCGGCAGGCGGCAGCGACCCGCGCTTCGAGAACGGACCGCTCGCGGTCGTCGACGTCGAAGACGGGCAGGTGCTGGCGTACTGCACCGGCGGCCTGGTCCTGGACGTGCCCGCCAAGAGCATCCCGGCCCTGGTGGACTGGACGCTGCGCGAGGCAAAGTTCGGTCAGCCGAAGCTCTCGGGCCCGGGCAAGGACGCCGACCCGCTGCTCGTCCTCACCGAGGCCGCGCTGGAGCGCTACGGCCTCCCGACCGCGCTCACGGAGGAGGAGCGGCTTGCCGGGCGCCTGCCGGAGGGCCACAAGGTGATCAAGCAGCTGGCCCGCGCGGAGTGGAAGCTGACCAAGCGCGGCTTCGGGCCGTGGGCGCGCATCTACCGCCCGGCGCAGGGTTCAGAGCGGGCCTGCGTTCAGCTGTGCATCCCGTCGTGGCACGTGCTGGACAACCGGCACTGGGGCGAGGCCGGGCAGCTCCCGCCGGCCGAACTCGCCCGCGTGCTGGGCGTCTACGCGTCCCGGGTGATGACGCCGCGCGGTTCCACCGCCGTCACCGGGCTGGAGCTGATGACCGCGCTGCACCCGGCGACCCGGGCCTCCGAGCCGGACGCCGACGGTAAGCGGCACTCCGAGCACAACCCCGGCTCGCTGGGCAAGGACCCGGTGGACTGCGCGCCGTGCGAGGCCCCGGACGGCCACCCGCTACTCAAGGACCTGCCGCGCTTCCACGTCCGCGGTCCGGCGGAGAAGCTGTTCGAGGAGGCGTACGACTGGGCGCGGCCGATGACGGATGCCGAGTGCACTCTGCGGCACCTGGTCGGCATCGACGTGAACATGGCTTTCGCGGCGGGCGCCAACGGGCTGCCCGTTGGTCTCGGAGCGCCGACGCACGTCACGAACCCGGCCTTTGACCTGAAGTTGCCCGGCTCGTGGCTGGTGGACCTGTCGCACGTCGACCTGTCGAAGGTGAAGGTCGGCAAGGAGTGGGTGGAGCTGGACGGCTCGCTGCTGCCCAGCCCATTCACACCCAAGGGAGAGCGGCCCGAGGGGCCGGCCTGGTACGCGACGCCCACCGTGGCGTACGCGGTGGAGCTCGGCTACGAGGTGCGGCCGGTGGAGGCGTGGGTGCGGCAGGAGAACGGCCGCTACCTGGACGGCTGGTACAACCGCCTGCGCGACGCCTACCTCGCCACGATGGCCGACCTCGGCGTCGACGCCAACCTTGCGCCGGCCGACTTCCTCGCGGCGATGGACGGCTACAAGGACCGTGACCCGGAGCTGGCGATCGTCGTCTCGGCGATCAAGGCGACGGTCAAGGGCGGACTGGGCAAGCTGCGCGAGCGTCCGCGCGGGGAGGGCTGGCGGCCGGGTGAGCCGTGGCGGGCCCTGTCCCGCCCGACGTGGCGGCCGGACATCCGCGCGGCGGTCATCTCCCGCACCCGCATCAACCTGCACCGCAAGATCGTGAAGCACGCGGCGTTGACCGGGCAGTACCCTGTCGCGATTCTGTCCGACTGCGTCGTCTACGCGGCCGACGGCACCTCGCCGCTGGACTTCCTGCCCTACCGGGACGGCAAGCCGCTGCCCGGCGGCTTCAAGCTCGGCATCAACCCCGGCCTGGTCAAGCACGAGGGCACCCAGACCGTCCTATGGGGCGAAGAGGTCCGCGAGCGGTTCAACGCCCCAGAGCTCAACCTCGCCCGGTACATCAAGGACGGCACCGTCACCGACGTCGACAACGGAGAGTAGGAGTAGGCGATGAGCCTGTTCGGGGACGGCCTGGACGCCGCGGTGCAGAAGGCGTTCACCCGCCCGGCACCCAAGAGCGCGCCCACGCAGATGCGCTACCTGGTCAAGCAGCTCAAGAGCACCAAGGCCGTTGCCCAGATGCTGCGGATCTCCCAGCGCACCGTCGAGCGGTACGTGAAAGACCAGATCAAGAAGCCGCGCCCCGATCTCGCCGCGCGCCTGGAGCGCGAGGTGAAGAAGCGGTGGCAGCCGCAGATCAGGGCCAAGGCCCGGCAGACGGCGGCGACCACGGGCGGCATCGTCATCGACACCCGCGCCCGCCTCGGCTACACCGCGCCGATCGGCTCCACGGACCAGGACCGCATCCGGCACCTGACCGTCGCCCTGCCACCCCGCTACGCCGCCCGCCTCTTCGACGCCCAGCAGGCCGGCGCCAGCGAACAGCAGCTGCGGGAAATCGCCGCCGAAGCACTCAAGGAGGTGTACTTCCAGGACAGCGGCCGCCGCGCCGGCAGCCTGGAAGAGGTCCGGTTCACGGACATCGAGCACCTGGAGTTCGACCTGTAGCAGCCGCTCCCCGAACAGCCCGCGAGCCCGGACCGATCGGTCCGGGCTCGCTCGTGCATCCGCGGAAAAACAGATGCTCATGCACGCGATACCGTGCTCGACCCACGTCCTACTCCGGAGGCGGCGTCACCAGCTTCGCAGCGCTGGGGTCGACGTCCGCTGCACAGGTCAGGGTCGGCAGGTCGCGGTCGAGCAGGCCGTTCATTTCGATGGCCACCCGGCTGAGGAGATGGGCGGCCTGTACGGACTGGCCGTCGGCGACGGCGGCGTAGAACCGGGCGGCATAGGTGATGGCGTCGACATCGCCGATGGTGTCGGACATTCCGATGGCGAAAGGCACAGTGTCGACCAGCTTCCCGGTCTGGGCCGCGGAGTGGCAGGAGTTGAGCAGGACCAGCAGCGGCTTGTCGTCCACGGCGGCGATGGCCCGGGCGAAGGCGCCGGCGCTGACGATGGCACTTTCGTGGAAGCCGTCCTCGTCTTTCTCGAAAGCGATCAGGTCCTGCGTGCTGTGACCGGAGAAATGCACGACGTGGGGACGGAACCGTGTCAGCGCATCCAGGAAGACGTCCGCCGTAGCGGCCGGGTGGAGATCCAGTTCGACAAGGTCCCGATGGGTGGCACTCTGCACGGCCGCACGAATCCTCTGCTGCTCCCGGCCAACTCGCAGGTCACCGGCAGAAGCGGCCGCCAGCAGCAGCACCCGCAGTTTCTCCGGCTTCGGGGCCCGCAGTTCCCTCAGCACCGTGCGCACCTGAAACTCTGTCGTCGACAGACGACTCTCGATCTTCTGCTGCTCAGCTGCGGCACGCTGCTCCGTCTTCTGCTGCTCACGCTGGCGAGCCTTCTCCGCGGCCGCCCGCTCAGCCTGTTCCGCCTTCGCCAGCTTTGCCGACAGGTCAGCTGCCTCCTTGGAGAGCTTGCCCACCTTGGCGCTCCACGTGCTGGCGTCCTGGCTCGCCTTGTTGGCCTCGTTCTCGTACCGCTGGCCAGCACGCAGCTTGCTGTTGATGGTGCTCTGGCTGCTCGCCTTGGCAGCGGCCGCTTTCTCCTTCGTAGCCTTCGCACGCTTGTCGGCTTCCCTCTTGCGGAACTCTCCGACCTTCTTCTCCGCGTCAGCGCGAGCCTTGTTCTTCCTGTCCAGCTGGCACCGGTAGTAACTGGCGTTCATGGGCGTACCTCTCTGCGGTTCCCGTCTCGCCAGGCTATGGTCACCCACTGACAACGCCCCTTCGCCGCTTTCCCACAGCGTCCTGCGGGTGTGGCGACCAGGCGGGCGGCCCCGTGCGGGTACGCTGAGGCCCGTATGGTCATCGGCGGGAGGCAACGGCAGGTCATGGGGCGTCAGCAGTGGAGGTGGGGGCAGGGCTTGGCTGTCATGGCCGTCCTCGCGGTGGCCGGCTGCACGGCCGTCGACGATCCGGCGGCACCCCAGGCGAGCGACGCCAAGCCGTCCGCCTCGCCCTCGGCTGGGGCACCGGGCGGCGAGACCGACACCGGCACGCTGCTGGGCGTGCCGTCGGCTGAGCAGGCCCGTACGGAGCTCGCGGAGCTGAAGGCGGCGACGCACGGCTCGATGTCCGGTTACAGCCGCGCCAAGTTCCCCCACTGGGCCTCGCAGGGTGAGTCTTGTGACACCCGCGAGACGGTCCTCAAACGCGACGGCACTAGCGTCACCCGGGACGACGAATGCCGGGCGGTGTCCGGCCGATGGGTGAGCGTGTACGACGACAAGACGTTCACGAACGCCTCCGACCTCGACATCGACCACATGGTGCCGCTGGCGAACGCCTGGCGCTCCGGCGCGAACATGTGGACGCAGGAGAAGCGGAAAGCCTTCGCGAACGACCTGACGCACCCGCAGCTGCTTGCCGTCTCCGCCGCCTCGAACCGGTCGAAGGGCGACCAGGGACCGGACGAGTGGCAGCCGCCGTCCAAAACGTACTGGTGCACCTACGCGCGCGCCTGGGTGTCGGTGAAGTCCACCTACGAACTGTCGGTGACCGAGAACGAGAAGACCACGCTGACCGACATGCTGGGTACCTGCCCCTCATGAACGCACACTCCCCACAGCCGGAGCAGCTCGTCAGCAAGGTGAAGGCCGGCCCCGGCGGCGCGATGACGGACGAGGTCGGCGTTATCACCGGCGATCTCACCATCGCCACCCGCCTGCTGCCCGACGGGCGCGTCGGCATCGCCATCCAGTACACGGACGCAGACGAGTGGTACGTCCTCACCGGCAGCCCCGTCCCGGTGCCGCCGGAGGGCCTGGCCGCCTTGCACGAGCAGATCCTGGAACGGGTCCGTCACGGCGGCGGCGCCGAAGCCCCGCGCTGAACGGGCGAAGTCCCTCAGGCCACCAGGCCATGACGCCTGCCTCACCCTCCCGGGCGGCATGCCTGTGCCTTCATGCGGGGCGCGGTGAGACCCAGAAGAACTACCGCAGCGAAAATTCAGCGCGTGTTCCCATTCCCGAAGTGCCCTCCGAGCGCTCGTAGATACTGACCCCCATGACAGAAGGCTCCGATCCGCAGCACGACGTCACCCACCGAGCGCCGGTCGGCTCCGTCGACCTCAAGGCGTTCGACGACGACGGCAACTCATACGAGATCCATGCGTGCCACGACTGTCTGCCGTGGCACGCAGAGGTCGTGATCGTTGCCGGTGAAGTCCTCGTCAGGGAGTGGCATGCCATCGGATGCCCACAGTTCCAGGAGCTCATCCGGGACTGAGACGGGAATTCATCGCTCAGGGCCAGGACCCATCCCCGATGGGTGATGATGTTGTAGTGAGTCTGGACCTGAGTAACTACGAACTCCTCTGGCCTGCATCGCTGTTCGTGTCCGAGGGTGAGCGCGTCCTCCGGTCCACGGGCTCCTGGCAGGACCGGGCGAAATGGCTCATGACGGAGGCCTTGGCCGGCACGACCGCAGTCGCCGATTTCGAGGATCTGCCCAACTACACAGCGCCGACAGCCGATCCATGGGCGACCACTGCCACCGGATGGGGGACCAGGCGTGCCGTGATAGACCAGCACGACTGGTTCACGGAGCTCATCAGCCGGGCATCCGAGCTTAGGCAAGCAGCCGCGCCGCGACCGTACTGGCCGCAGCGCCGCGGCAATGGGCTCTCCCACGACGGCAGCACGCCACGGGACACCCGGCGGGACTTCGCGCGGCTCATCGGCGAGTTCGCCGACAACGGCTACCTGGTCGAAGTGTTCGGCGAGGAATGCGTCGACGACCACAGCGAGCTCCCGGACGCCTCCGAGGTGATCGACAGGCGTCTCGGCATCCCTCATCTGTGGCCCCTGGCACCGGAGACATGGGACGAGGACACCTTCTATGGGCTGATCGAGGTGTTCCACGACCTGGTGAGCCGCCCCCGCATGCGGCGCTACCACTCCTACAGCGGCTGCGGATGGCACCACTCGGAGTTCCACAACGGCCCGGCACGCGTCCTGTACCGGTGGAAGGCCAACCAGCTGCTGCGCGAGGCCGGCATCGAGTACGAACTCGCCGCCGAAGGCGAGGACCTCGGGCGACTGATCGCCGTCACCGACGACGCCCGCAGCGCACTGGTGCACCGCGCACTCACCGACAGCGCCCCAGACATCACCACCCGGATTCGCCACGCCATCGCCCTCTTCCGGGGACGCGACGCATCAGCCGAGAGCAAGCGATCGGCGATCGTCACCCTTGCGGGCATCCTCGAAGAACGCCGCTCCCTGATTAACGAGCAGGTCGGCAAGCCCGACGAAGGGGCGCTGTTCGAGATCGCCAACCGCTACGACCTGCGCCACCGCAGGGCCGACCAGCGCGGCGACTACGACGAAGCATTCCTGGACTGGATCTTCTGGTGGTACCTCGCCACGGTGGAGCTGACCAACCGGCTGATCGTGGCGCGGAACCTCACCTGAAACGGCGGGTCGACGGCGGCCAGCACGCCGCCGTCGACCTGGCCCTGGCGGATCACCGCGTGGCAGCTCTCCTTGCCGACTTCGGCCGAAACGGCACTGGCGGTATGGCACTCTGGAAGCAGCTCTCGACCGGGAACGCTCGGCTGGCGGCTCACGACCGCCGGAGAGTACGCAACGGCACTTCCCCCCAGCCAATTCAAGGGGATGCTGGGCCAGCTCGGGCGGCAGCCCGCCCTCGCCCATCAGCCTCAGCCCCTCCCCGCGGACCTTCTCGGCCGCGAGCGCGGCCAGCTCCTCCAGCAGCTCGCTGGACAGACCGTTCGGCGACACCGGCATCGACTTCACGTCGGCACCCTGGACACTGCCGTCGACCACGGCAAGCGACACGCTGCCCAGGGTCTCGATCCGGTGATCCGTCGTCGTACTCATCAGGTGACTCCTTCGGGGAAGATCACACCTGATTCATGACACTCCCGTCTCCCATTCCCGGGCACAGCGGGCGGAAGGTATTCTCCGGGCAGGGAGAAGCCGGGGGCGGGGGGCCGCGTGATGCGGTACTGGCGGCATGGCATCTGGGTGGCGGCGGTGCTCGTCACGGGTGTGGTCTTCGTCGTGGCGGGCAGGAATGGGGAACTTGGTGATACCGCGCCGTTGACGTCGGTGCTGGGGTTCGGGCTGTCCGTGACGGGCTTGGCCGTGAGCCTGCTGCGCGAAGGAACCACGGATGACGGCAGGCCGTCGCCGCAGGAGCGGATCGACCGGCTCACCGGGCATCTGGCCGTCGTTGTCCAGGAACAGTGGCAGGCGGAGTGGCGACTGCGGCGGCTGCAGGACCCGGCTCCGCTACAGGTCCGCTGGGCGTCGGCCGACCCGTGGTTGTCCGATCACCGGGAGAACATCGGCGGCCCGGAAGATCTGAGCGCCCGGCTCGAGAAGATCACCGAGGTCTTCGCCCAGGTGCCGTCCCGGCGGCTGGTGGTGCTGGGCGAGCCAGGAAGCGGCAAGACCGTACTGGCGCTGCGCTTCACCCTGGACCTACTTGAGCGCCGCCGACCCGAAGACGCCGTTCCTGTGGTGTTCCCCCTGTCGAACTGGCAGCCGGACCACCAAAGCCTGCAGGAGTGGATGACAGCCTCGCTGGCCGCCGCCTACCCCGGGGCCACCTGGGGCCGTGAGCTGCTGGCCGCCGGCCGCATCCTGCCGGTCCTCGACGGCCTTGACGAGATCCCCGCACCCTTGCACGCGCACGCGGTACGGCGGCTGAACGCCGAACTCAACGCCGACGCCCCGGTCCTGCTGACCTGTCGCACTCAGGAGTATGCCGACGTCGTCGAGCACGGGGACGTGTTCACCGCGGCCGCAGTGGTCGAACTGCAGCCCCTCCCCATCGAGGGCGCCAGCACCTACCTGCAGCGCACCGCCCGCCCCACCCGGGGCCCCAACGGGCAGCGCACGACCCGCTGGGCCCCGGTCCTCGACCGGCTGCGCTCCCACCCCGACGAACCGACCACCCGGGCGCTGCGCCAGGTACTCACTAGCCCACTGATGGTGGCGATGGCCCGCACCGTCTACGACGACACCCGAACCGACCCCGCCGAACTCCTCGCCCCCCGCTTCCACGACCCAGCCATCCTGGAACAACACCTCCTCGACGCCTTCGTGCCCGCCGCATTCCGCGACGCACCCTCCGCGAACGGTGACGACGCCCGGCGCTGGCTCGGCTTCCTCGCCCGCCACCTGCAACACCAGCAGACACGCGACCTCGCCTGGTGGCAACTGCGCCTGCTACTGCCCTGGCCGCTGCGCCAACTGGCACCGATCCTGCTCCTGGGCTGCGTGACAGGGGAGTGTCATGAATCAGGTGTGATCTTCCCCGAAGGAGTCACCTGATGAGTACGACGACGGATCACCGGATCGAGACCCTGGGCAGCGTGTCGCTTGCCGTGGCCGACGGCAGTGTCCAGGGTGCCGACGTGAAGTCGATGCCGGTGTCGCCGAACGGTCTGTCCAGCGAACTGCTGGAGGAGCTGGCCGCGCTCGCGGCCGAGAAGGTCCGCGGGGAGGGGCTGAGACTGATGGGCGAGGGCGGGCTGCTGCCCGAACTGGCCCAGCATCTGATGCAGGCCGCCCTGGAGGCCGAGATGGACGAGCACCTGGCCGCCGAGGCCGGCCGGGTCGGCGGGCGCGGATCTCGCTCGGGCGGCAACATGCGCAACGGCTACCGGGCCAAGAAGGTGATGACGGAGGTCGGCGCCGTGACGGTGCAGGTCCCCAGGGACCGGCTGGGTACCTTCCGGCCCCGGATGCTGCCCGTGTACGCCCGCCGCACCGGCGCGCTGGACGACCTGGTGATCTCGCTGACCGCGAAAGGCCTGACCTCGGGCGAGATTGTCTCCCACCTCGCCCAGACGTACGGAATGACGACCACGAAGGAGACCATCTCCACGATCACCGACAAGGCCCTGGAATCGATGGCGGAATGGCGCACCCGCCCCCTCGATCCGGTCTACCCGGTCGTCTTCATCGACGCCGTGCACGTCAAGATCAGGGACGGTCACGTCGCCAACCGGCCCATCTACGTGGCCATCGCGGTCACCACCGACGGCTACCGCGAGATCCTCGGCCTATGGGCCGGGAACGGAGGGGAAGGCGCCAAGTACTGGCAGACCGTCCTGACCGAAATCAAGAACAGAGGCGTCCGGGACGTGCTCATGCTGGTCTGCGACGGACTGAGCGCCCTGCCCGACGCGGTGAACACCGTCTGGCCCCAGACCGTCGTGCAGACCTGCGTGGTCCACCTCATCCGCGCCAGCCTGCGCTATGCCTCCCGCCGCGACTGGGCCGACGTCGCCCGCGACCTCAAGCCCGTCTACACCGCCGTCAACGAGGAAGAGGCCCGTGCACGGCTGGCCGACTTCGACGCCACCTGGGGCAAGCGCTACCCGTCGATCGCGGGAACCTGGGAACGGGCCTGGAGCGAGTTCGTGCCCTTCCTCGGCCTGCCCGACGCGATCCGGCAGGTCGTCTACACCACCAACGCGATCGAGTCCCTCAATGCCCGCTACCGGCGGGCGGCCCAGGCCTGCGGGCACTTCCCCAACGAGCAGGCCGCCCTCAAACGCCTCTACCTTGCCACCATCGCCCTCGACCCCACCGGCCGCGGCCGCCAGCGCTGGAACAACCGCTGGAAGTCCGCTCTCAACGAGTTCGACGTCCTCTTCGACGGCCGGCTCACCGCCGGAAGAGTGTAGGCCGAACAGCCCACCGAACAACTCGTAGGCCAAACAGACGAATCACACCTAATTCCTGATAGACCCCGTGACAGTCCCGGCGTCGGCGGCGGTAACCGACGGCATTGATCGGGCGGTGGCGTGGGCAGCCTCCGTTGCCGGTGTCTGCATCGGATACCTGGTGTTGTCCCAGGGCACCGCGCGCACCGCATCCCGAAGGCGGCCAGGGCGAAGGCTTGTAACGCGCGCGGTGATGCTGGCAGCGGTGGCGGCGCTCGCGGGTGTCGTTGCGGGCGCCACGGGCGACTTGATGTTTTTTGCAAGTCAGCTCGAAGTCGAATTCAGGGAGAGTTGGTCAGATCCGGGTGGGCTGGCAATCGCAGTGGCAGCCGGGCTGGCCGTCGCGCCTGTACTTGCCGTTCTTGGTGTTACGAAGGACCCGTTTCCCGCCGCGCCGTTCCGTAGGGGCAAGGGGGCTGGCCTTGTCCTCCTCCGCGTGATGACGGTGATGGCAGCCGTGCTGCTAACCGCCTTCGCGGTCGCCTATCTGGTTTCCCGCCTCACGGAAGACAGCGCGACGCTGGCGCTGGTCAGCTTTGGAGTTGGCGCAGTGGCCGGCCTGCTTGTGCTGCGGTTGCTGTGGAAGATTCCTGCCCCGACGCAACGGCGCGGCGAGGCTACCCGGCAGAATCGCCGCTCTGGCCGGGCCCTGTTCCGGGGGCTGGCCACCGGCCTGTTCGCGGGTATCTGCCTGGGTGCCGCTTTCGGCCTGGCTCAGGGGACCACCCTTGCGCTCAGGGCCAGCCAGAACGAGTTTCCGGCTGATGCCGTGCTGCACGAACGGTCTGATGGCACGCGTTATGCCACCACTGCGGACGGCTGGCTTCTCGGTCGATTCCCGAATGGCGACAAATATGTGCGCACTCCCGGCCCGGTCCATGGCGTCGTCATTCAGGAACCCGGTGACGAACCCTACGTAGCCCCGGGGTCGCTGGCCGAGGTCTCCAAGTGGGCGGACTGCGGTGCGCACGGGACGCAATGCACCCCCTTCTATGGACCGGTCGAGATCCATCAGGGCATCCATACCATCACGATGGTGAAGCTGCCCAGTGGTGCCTTCGTTGGGGACGACTGGACGCCGTCGTGCCTCCGCTACTGGCTCGCCATCGTCACCCCCGAGCGGCTCTTCACCAAGGCGACCGCCTTCGGCCTGCAAGCCGGCTTCGGCCTCGGCGTGATCAGCAGCGTCGCGGCTGGGCTGTTCTACTGGCTGGTGTCTACAGCGGACACCGCTCGCACCTCCAGCCCGCTGGCCAGCCTGAGGGCCGACCGGGCGGCCGTCGTTGCCCGAGGCCTCTCCTTGATGGTGCTCGGAACCGGCATCTCCCTGCTACTGCTAGTCGGAGGTCTCGTGGCCGACGACCGTCAACTCCCCGGGCTCTCCGCTTTGGTGTTCGTCTGGGCCCCAGTCGGCCCCCTCACGATCGGCCTGAGCGCCTGGGGCTGGCTGCTCCCCACCCGGCTGTGGCTGTGCGCGACGGGTCGGTTGCCCTGGCGGCTCATGGCCTTCCTCGACGACGCCCACCGCAGGGGAGTTCTCCGACAAGCCGGGGCCGTGTACCAGTTCCGGCATGCCCGACTGCAAGAACAACTCGCCACCAACCCAGGGACACCGGGATCTTCGTTGACCACATGAGTGCAACTAAGCCGGTGATCCCGAGGTGAACCGTTCCGGGTTCGGTAGAGATTTCACCTGTTGGGATGGTGAGGCGGATGCCGCAGCGTTCCCGCAGGGTGAGGAGTTGTTTCTGGCGGGCGGTGGTGAGGCGGTCGGTGCGGCAGGCGATGAGATGGTCGATGCGGCGGGTGAGTATCCAGGTGGCGACGGCGTCCCAGGCGGGGCGCTGGGAGTCGGCCCACGTCCTGTACGTTTCTCCGCCCGCGGGGAGTCCACCGCAGTGACGACAAAGGCGACCACCCCGACTGGACGACCGCCGCGCATACCGCGCACAGCCCGGCCGTCGGACGCCTGACCGTAGATCCCAGCCCCGCCAACGGTGCACCCGCCGCCCTCGCCCACGACCTGCTCTACGCCCTGAGCAAACGCCGCGAGGGGCGTGCCGGACCAGGTTGTTGCGGCGATCTGGTATCGACTCGATGAACCTGTCAACCCGCCGCTTGCTGGAGGCCGTTGAGGATCAGGTCCAGCCCGAACTCGAACTCGTCGCCGTAGGCGTACCCGGGACGCATGACATAAGCGGTCGCGATTTCGGTCAGGTACGGGTACGCGCCGTCGCCGAAACCGCTCATGATGGACTCCGCCAGTTCCGCGGTCTCGTCCGAGGTGTCGAACGGCAAGGTCTTCTCCTGCAGGGCGAACCCGTAGATGAAGCTGTCGAGCACCGAGACGGCGTGGGCGGTCAGGGTGAGGGAGAACCCGCCCTGACGCAGGCAGCCGAGAACGGCGTCGTGGTGACGCAGGGTGGCGGGGCCCGGATTGGACCGTGACTCCATCAGCCCGATCGCCCAGCGGTGGCGGGACAGCACGTGGCGCATGGAGACTGCCCGCTGCCGCATCGCCTGTCGCCAGTCGTCACCCGGCGCGGGCAGTTCGACCTCACCGAAGACCAGGTCGACCATGCCATCGAGCAGGTCCTCCTTGTTGGCCACGTGGTTGTACAGGGACATTGCCTCGACGCCGACGGCCTCGCCGAGCTTGCGCATGCTGAGCGTCTCCAGGCCGCCGGTGTCGGCGAGTTCCACGGCGGTTCGCAGCACCCGCTGCCGGGTGAGCGTCTCGCGGGTCGGCTGCGCGGTGGTACGTCGGGGCACGGTGGACGGTCACTTCCTCTCTCGGTCTCCCAGCATTGACGAGCTTACGCCGTAAGTGCTCTACTTTCGGCGCAAGTGCATACTTACACTGTAAGTGCGCGTGGAGACGGACCGGGAGCAGTGACGATGCGGAGCATGGGCGGCGAGTCGATCGCAACTATCAGTGGGACCAGGACGATGGCGGCCGTCGTGCAGGAGCGGTACGGCGCTGAGCCGGAAGCCGTGCTGCGTACGGCCCGGCTCGCCCGGCCCGGCATCGGGCCGGGCGAGGTATTGGTGCGGGTACGCGCCTCCAGCGTGGACCGGGGCACCTGGCACATGATGGCCGGTCTGCCGTACGCGGTCCGACCCGTAAGCGGCCTGCGCAGGCCGAAGCTCCCCAACCCTGGCCGCAACATCGCCGGTGTTGTCGAGGCGGTCGGCTCCGACGTGACCGGGTTCGCACCCGGCGACGAGGTGTACGGCACGGCAGTCGCCGCGTTCGCCGACTACACCGCCGCCCGCCCCGACAGGATTGCTCACAAGCCGGCCGGACTCACCTTCGAAGAGGCGGCGACGGTACCCGTCAGCGCGCTCACCTCGTTGCAGGCGGTTCGCGACAAGGGCAAGGTCCAGGAAGGCCAGCAGGTCTTGATCACGGGAGCCGCCGGCGGCGTGGGCACCTTCGCCGTCCAGCTCGCCCACGCCCTCGGTGCCCGGGTCACGGCCGTCGCGAGCACTCCCAAGCTCGACGCCGTACGGGCGCTGGGTGCCGACCACGTGATCGACTACACGCGCGAGGACTTCCTCGCCGCCCCGCGACGCTACGACGCCATCATCGACATCGCGGGTAACCGCCGTCTGTGGGATCTGCGCCGCGCCCTCACGCCTCGCGGCAGGTTGGTCATCACTGGCGGCGAGACGAACGGCGCCTGGCTCGGCGGCACTGACCGGCAGCTCCGTGCACAGATGCTGTCCCCGTTCACCGGCCAGTACCTGGGCACCTTCATTTCCTCCGAGCATGCCGACGGGCTGTGCGACCTGACCGCTCTCATCGACGAGGGTGCGCTCCGCCCTGTCGTGGACCGCGTTTACCCGCTCGCCGAGACCGCCGCAGCCCTTCGGCACCTCCTCGACGGCCGCGTCACGGGCAAGCTGGCGCTCACCCTGCCCGCCGAGTGACGACGCAGGCCGGCGCCGACAGCATGCCAAAGTCCGCCACTGCGTGCGGGAGATGGGCCCAGGACACCGACCGAGACACGACGCGCGTCTGGGTGGAAAAGACGGAAGCCGGACGCGGCGGCGCACGGGGGGAGGGGCCGCTCGGGTTGACTCGTACGGGCAGGCAAGGCCGCAGACGGCGAAGGCAGTGAGAGGAGGGACCCGATACGCCGAGTCGGACAGCTACCGGCTCGGTCTCGCCGTCGACCGTGATCTGTTCGCTGTGGCCGCGTGGCACGACGGCCAGCGAGCGCGCTCACGCCCAGTTGACGCCTAGCTCAGCGAGTGCGGCCTGCTGTTCCTGGGTGAGTTTGTCTCCTCTCGCGCGGGTGTTGGAGATCCATACGCCCAGCTTCACGGTCACGGGCTCGGTCTCGCCGCCGACTGTGACCTCTTCGCTGTGCCCCCGCGGCACGGGCCGGTGAGCGCCCTCGCGTTCCACCCATCGGGCGAGGGCGGTCAGACCGCGTTGGAACGCCGCCTGAGCTTTGCTTGGACCCTTCGCATGCCCGGCTGCCGGGGTCGGAGACGGCGCCTCAGTGGGCTTGACGCCCAGCCTCGACAGCCGCTCTTGCTGCTCGGTGGACAGCTGTGCCCAGGTGCTCGGCTGTTTCTGCTGCTGGAGCCATCGTCCGATGTCGTCGCCCTCCATCGTCACGCCGGGTGCGATGTCGGGCAGGCTGCCGTCGGCGTCGACGAGGTCGGCGAGCACCCGGTAGTGGCGTTGCCAGTCCAGTGGCCACGGGCAGTTCCCGTCCGGGTCGATCGCTGTGAGCTGTGCCGCGCGCTTCGCCGCGCGCTCCGGGTCCTTGCCCAGGCCGTTCTTGGCTCCCTTCCGGCGGAGGTTGGCGATGTGCTGTCCGATGGGCACGAGTGCCTCGTTCTCGCCCCAGACGGCGTTCTGTCGGGGTGCGAGGTGTCCGGTGGCCTGGTGGTAGGAGCGGAGTGCGGCGAGTTTGGTTTCCCAGGCTTCTTCTCCGGGTTCCCAGACCATTCCGGCCTCCGGGGCGTCCAGGAGTTCCTTGCGGCGCGGTTCCAGTTCCCCGGCCCGGAGCGCCTTGCGCTGCTGGTGGACCCATCGGCCGAGGGGGAAGTCCTTGGTGACGCCGACTTCGACCTCGACGTCGTAGGGCACGGCGTAGAGGCCGGTGATCTTGTTCTCCTTCCGCCAGCGCTGGAGGGCTTGGTAGCCCTTGAGCCAGACCAGTGATTCGGGTCGGTAGACGCGGGTGCGCAGGAACGCTGCGATCGTGGCCGCGTCTCGGGGAGAGGAGAAGTGGAGCAGTGCGGACTCGGCGGCGGCCTGGGTGTCGTCCTGCTCTTGGTCCTCGCCGTCGCCCTCGCTGCCGGTCCCGATGATCCGCCCGTCTTCGTCGCGCTGGACGTGCACCTTGCGTTGTCCGTGGGTGAGGGCGCGGGAGGCGAGCTGCTCGACAAGTCGTTCATCGTGCGAGCGGCGACGCCGCAGCATCCGTGCAGGTCACCCCCACTGTACGGGCGTGGTCGGACCCCTGACATCCCCGTTGCGGCCGCTTTCGCCCATGTCCCTGCTGAAGGTGAGGGAGAGGGACGGGCGGGATGGGCGGTGCGGCCGCAGCCGGGGATCGGGGCGCGCGCGCCACGCCTGCGCGTCGGCTCCGCCGCCGCGCCGGGGAGCCAGCGGTCAGGAGTCGCCGTCGCTGATGTGGTCGAAGCCTCGCAGCAGGGGTGTGAGCTCCGCCACACAGCCGGGCTGCGCAGAGCGCCTGACCGACCCCTTGTCGGCGCGGGCCAGTGGTGTGTTTTCCCTGGGTACGGGTCCGGCGGCGGGGGCATCGGGGAGGCGGTCGGTTTCTGGGCGGGTGGTGCATATTGGAGGGATGCACTTTGGGTGGCACTTTGCCCGTGTTTGGCAGCCTTGGCGCTCGCGTCATGCGCTGGTGGCGATTCCTCTTGTGCTGATCGTGGCGATCACCTTGGCGGACATGCGTGCCCCGCAGACCGTTCATCTCGGTCCGCTGCTCGTGATGGCTCCTGCCATCACCATCTCGTTCGCCGGCTACCGGCTGACCGCACTGGTCGGGGCGCTGGCTGTGGGAGCGCAGGCTCTCATCGCCACGGTCCAGGCCGGCTTTAACGAGAACCATGTCGCGCAGCTCATCGGACTTGCGTTCCTGTCGGTCTTCGCCGTGTTCGTCTGCTTCCTGCGCGACCGGCGCAGCGAGGAGCTGGCCCAGGTGCGGTCGGTCGCCGAGGCCGCGCAGCGGGCCCTGCTGCGCCCCCTTCCCGACCGGCTGGGTGCCTTGCACATCGCGTCCTCGTACCTGGCCGCCGCCAAGGAGGCCCGGATCGGCGGTGACCTGTACGCGGCGGCCCGTACCGGCAGCCGTACGCGTCTGATCATCGGCGATGTCCGGGGGAAGGGGCTGGCCGCGGTCGGGGAGGCGGCCACGCTGCTGGGAGCGTTCCGCGAGGCCGCCCATCAGCACGCCACGCTTCCCGCCCTGGCCGGGGCGCTGGATCGCAGCGTCAGCCGCTATCTCACCGAGTTCCCCGAGCGGGACGAGGAGGCCAAGGAGCACTTCATCACCGCACTTCTGGTGGAGATCCCCGACAGCAGCCCCGTGATACGCGTGATCAGCTGCGGGCACCCGCCGCCCTTGTTGATCAGGTCCGGTCGCACGACACACCTGATGAGCCCCGACCCGGCGCCCCCACTGGGCATGTGGGAACTGGGGTCCGACGACCACGGCATGCATACGTCCTTGTTCCGGCCGGGTGACACCCTCCTGCTCTACACCGACGGCGTCGTGGAGGCCCGCGACAGCAGCCACACCTTCTACCCGCTGGAACAACGGGTCGCCCTCTGGACCAGGAGCAGCCCCAGGACACTGGTCCAGCGCATCGAGCAGGACCTGTGCGCCCACGCCGACGGAGCGCTCGCCGACGACGCCGCCCTCCTCGCTATCCAGCGCACACCCCCACCGCGCACCGGGCTCCACCTCAGCGACCTGGTCCACGCCGAAGCCGCCCACGGGTGAACCCGCGAAGAGCGCGGCCGGGCCACGTTGCGCGCCCGTCCGGCGCCCAGGTGAGTTCGTAGACGCCGCGCACGCCCTTGGCGGAAGCGTCCGGTGCGCGGACCCCGACGGCCCGCACCTACACCCGTACCCAGGGTCCGTTGCGTGATCGTCTTCTGTCCGGGTTCATCCGGTGAGACCGAGGGCGGTCAGAGGTCGGTGCCAGTCGCGGGCTGCATGGCGTAGGGCGGTGGCGATGTTGGTGCGGCCGTCTTGGCGGTGGACGCCGATGGCGAGGTTGCGCAGGCCGGCCATGACGCGTGGAAGGCTGCCGGTACGGATCTTGGAGTCGTCCTCGCGGAAGGTCCGGTCCCGGACGTGGTGCAGCAGGTTTTCGATCTTCCAGTGCCCTCTGATCCAGGCTGCGAGCCGGGCGCCGCTCGCGGTGCCGGGCGGCAGGCTGGTGATCAGGTAGACGCGCTCGATGGTGAGCTTGCCGCTGGTGAAGTCCTTCCTCCAGCGCACGACTTGAAGGGCCTGGCGGGCATCGGGGTAATCAAGGTGGGCGAAGGCGGCGGACTTCAGCTGTCTGATCTCCAGGCGGTGATGCGCCGTGGTGCGCTCGTAGTGGTCCAGGGCGATGTCCTGCCAGGGCAGGCGGCGGACGCGGTCGAACAGGGTGGGGTGGTTGGCCTTGACCTGGGCGATGTGGTGAGCGCCGCGGGTGCGGAGGTAGGTGCCGTGGGCGTGCTGGGTGTGCAGGGCGTCGGCGGTGATCACCGTGTCGGTCAGGTTGATGGTGTCCAGCAGGGGCCGGAAGGCGGGGATTTCATTGCTCTTGTCTGCGATCTGGCGCTGGGCCAGGACGCTGCCGGTGTGTTCCATCGCGGCGCGCACGGTGACGTGCGCGGTGGTGGCGGTGCGTGAGCCGCGCAGGGCCTTGCCGTCGACCGCGATCGCCCGTAGCCCGGGCCTGGCCGGGGTGGCGCGGGCGGTGAGGAAGGCGCCGATCGCCCGGTCCAGGGCGTCGCCGTCGAGCTGGACAAGAAGACGTCGCAGGGTGTGGGGGTGCGGGACGGACACGACGCCGGTCAGCGGGTCGACGGGGAAGCCGAGGGCTCGGCAGGCCCAGGCGGGGGCGTCGGATATCCACTCCGCGATCGCGGTGAGTGACCGGGCACCGGCCAGCACGCTCGCCGCGGTCGCGGCGATGAGCGCGGGCAGCGGATAGCGGCGTCCGCGAACGCCTCGCGGGTCGGGCACCAGGTCCAGGAAGCCGGACAGGCCGACCGCGTCCGACAGCGGAGCCGGCTCGGAGGCCCGGGTCAGTTGATCCAGCGCGGCAGGGATGAGGGAAGATGCAGGAGCAGGCACGGACTCGCCAGGTGTTCATGGGACTTCGACACTCACATGATCACCGGCACCGTGCCTGCACTGCGTTCGCTCTCCCCTGCCCGAACCGGGACGTCCAGCGCGACTCCAGACCAGTCCGGCGCACCGGACGGATCCCGATCATGCAACGGACCCTGGCACCTCCCGCAGGGCGTCCTCGTGCCGCTGGCACGCGTGCAATCATGCTGTTCGCCGACACTGCAAGGGAGGGGTGGATGGCTGGCGTATGGGTGACGGTCTGTCTACCGACCGAGGCCGCAGGCGATATCGAAGGGGCGCTTACAGAGGCCCTCGCGCCTTTCTACCTGGACACGCTGGACAACCTCCCCGACCGTGGCATGTGGGACGAACGCCGCATCACCGGCGGCAGCAACGGCATGGGTTTTGCGATCGCCCCCGGATACATGGACGATCCGAGGCTCATCCACGACGACCCTGGATACGACGGCGAGCCACGCCCCAGTGCCCCGGGCGTCTGCGCCGGAGGACCGCGTGCCCTGCTCGATTTCTCGCAGCCGCACCTTGCTTCCGAGCGTGCGGTCGCCGCGTCCTGGGACCTGTGGCACAGCCTGTCTGCCGTACACCCTCCGGCCATTCCCCTCGCGGTCTTCGTGGACCGTTGGCGGAACGATCCGGACGCATTCCCCGGTGAACGGGGGGGGGGAGACGAGCTGTTCTCCGCTTACCGGGCTCAGCCGTTGATCGGGGCATACCTCGACCACCCATTCAGTCTGGGCATGGGGTATCTGGGCTTCCTGGGCCCTGACCACGATCCCAGGGAGCACCCCGTCATCAGCTATGACGGAACCCGTGCCGCGTACATCCGTGACCTCACTTCTTCAAACCCGCGGGAAACGGACGTACTCACCCTGGACGGCTGGTGGCTGGAGAGCGGCTTCAACGCCGTCCACGCCTTCTGCGAGCCTGACCTCTGCCCTCACGACCCTCCGACGCCCACCGTGTGGCCGGGCAGCGAGGCGTACCTCGCGGACCTGAGCAATAGTCAAGACTTGTGGATGAGTTGACTGCGGTCAGCGTCTCCTTTGCTGCTTCAGGTTGGCCCGGGCGGTGTTGCGGATCCGCTTGGTGCGGCCGCGGTCGGCGAGGATCTCGAGGGCGGCGGCGTTCGACGCTTCGGCTGTTTTGAGTTGGAGCCAGTCGGATGAGTCGAGCAGGGCGTCCGGACGCCACGGTTGCCGCAGTGTGATGGCTCGGAAGAGGGACCATTCGCGCAGGCGTCGGGTCAGGAACGGATAGTGCGTAGTGGCCTGGGTCATCTTCTCGGCCCAAGATTCATAGGCGTGTCCGCAGTGGAGGTCAGCAGCCCGGCGGTCCAGGTGCCGCAGGACGGCGGACTGGGCCATCGTCTGGTCCGCGTCGGTGAGGACTTCGCCGACCAGGTCGACCTCGTCGGCCTCCGTGACCTGCTCAAGCTCGCTCAGGTAGTCCCAGAAGCGAAGGTGCTCGGCCGGCTCCTCCTGCGGCGTGTCGTGGTTCATGCGGCCTGGTCCTGTCGCTCGACCAGCGCGCCGTTCTCAAACGTGGCACCCGCCCGGACGAGAGGGACCAGGTGGGCGCCTGTGATCGAGCGCCAGCGGACCTGGGCGGACTCCACCAGCTTGAACACCATCGCCAGCGCCGCGGCCGGGCTGCCGGCCCCTCGGGTGACCTTGGTCCGCAGCTTGACCGTGGAGAACGTCGACTCGATCGGATTCGTGGTCCTCAGATGGACCCAGTGCTCGGCGGGGAAGTCGTAGAACGCCAGCAGCTCATCCCGGTCGTCGGTGATCTTCGCGACGGCCTTGGGCCACTTGGCGCCGTAGGTCTTCGCGAACGCCTCGATCGCCTTCTCGGCGTGGGCGCGGTCCTCGGCGTTGTAGATCTCCCGCATCGCCTTGGTCGCACCCGGCTGCGCGGACTTCGGCAGGGCGTTCGATACATTCCGGGCCTTGTGAACCCAGCACCGCTGGTGCCGGGCGGCGGGAAAGACCTCGGCCAGGGCGTTCCACAAGCCCATCGCGCCGTCGCCGACCACCAGCTCGGGGTCACGCATGCCCCGGCGGCGGCAGTCGCGCAGCAGGTCCGCCCACGATTCGGTGGACTCCCGCAGCCCCTCGGCCAGCGCGACCAGCTCTTTGGTGCCGTCCAGGCGGACCCCGAGCAGGACCAGCACGCACGAGTGCGCCTGGCCGAGCCGGACCTTGGGGTGCACCCCGTCAGCCCACACGTAGACGTAATCGGTCTGCGACAGGTCACGCTGCTGGAAGGCGGCGTGGTCGTCGCTCCACTGCCTGGTCAGCCGGGTCACGGTCGCCGGCGACAGGCCGGCCGCGCCGCCGAGGAACTGCTCCAACGCGGGCACGAAGTCCCCCGACGACAGACCGTGCAGATAGAGCAGCGGCAGCACCTCGGACACCTTCGGCGACTTGCGGCACCACGGCGGCAAGATCTTCGAGGAGAACCGCTTGCGCTCACCGGTCGCCTCGTCGACGCGCCGGTCGTTCACCCGCGGGGCCCTGACCTCGACGGGACCGGCCGCGGTGACCACGGTGCGGGGCCGATGGTGGCCGTTGCGGACCACCAGACGACGACCCGCCTCGTCGGTCTCGGCCGCCAACTCGGCTATGTACTGGTTGACTTCCGCCTCCAGCGCGGCGGCCAGCATCCGGCGTGCGCCTTCACGCACAATCTCATCGATCAGGGAGCCGGACTGGGTGGAGCCGTCGTCGGTGACTACGCTGAGCACGGGCGTGCCTTCCCGACCCGCGCTGCGAACGCGGGCCTACTCGGTGACCATCACAGGATCATTCGGGAAGGTACGCCCTCCGCATGCCTTCCCGGAACCGATCCACAAGTCCTGAGACGCCATCCGCTTTCCGAACGTGATCGTTTGGTTCGGGCTTGGGGGGCATGAACTCCGGTCGGCGGCGGGAGAGATGGGAGCGGTTCGTTCGCTCGCGTCGCTCGTGGAGGTGGCTGGTGCCGTCGGTGCTCGGTCTGCTGGAAGCCCGGGAGAAGAAGG
Organism: Streptomyces sp. 6-11-2; assembly: GCF_006540305.1. Taxonomy (GTDB): domain Bacteria; phylum Actinomycetota; class Actinomycetes; order Streptomycetales; family Streptomycetaceae; genus Streptomyces. Next base: position 598,044 of record NZ_BJOR01000002.1, read on the forward strand.
TGCGGGAAGAGGTCGCGCGGTTGCAGGCCGCGCTCAGCGAGGCGGAACGGGCGCTTCAGCAGCTGGTGGATGCCCGTGCAACGGTGGCCGAGGTACTGGCCGAGCCACCTGTCGCGGTCGCGGAGCCAGCGCGGAAGGCGGTGGCGGGCTCGGTGGTGCCGCACCGGACCGAAGGCATGGCGGCGTCGGCCCTGACGCCGGACTACCAGCGGATCGTGTCGGTGCTGGAGTCGGAAGCGGGCCGGGAGGGCATGCGCTGCCAGCAACTGGCTGCGGCGCTGGGGCTGGAGGCGGTGCCGGCGAAGGTAGAGGGACTGCGGTCGAAGGCGAAACGCCTGGTGGAGCGGGGATGGGCCGTGCAGGAACGGCCGGGGGTGTTCACCGCGCTCGTGACGCGGTCCGGCTGAACGCGCCCGGGCGGCGCCCGGCCAGGCGACCGCTCATGAGCATGGTCATCGACCACAGCACCATGGCCTCGTGCATGGCGGGCAGCGTCTCGACATCACGCACCAGACGTCGCGAGCGCATCAGCCAGCTCAGCGTTCTCTCTACTACCCACCTGCGCGGCAGCACCACGAACCCCGTCGTGTCGTCGGTGCGTCTGACGATCTCCAGGGTGAGGCGGAGCTTTTCGAGGGCCCAGCCGACCAGGCTGCCCGCATAACCGCCGTCCGCCCACACCAGGCAGACGGAGAAGTACAGTCCGCGCAGCCGCTGAAGCAGCCCGACGGCGGCGTCGCGGTCCTGCACGCTCGCCGCGGTCACCGCCACGGCCAGGACCAGGCCGAGGCAGTCCACCACCAGGTGCCGCTTGCGGCCGCCCACCTTCTTGCCACCGTCCCAGCCGGATGTCGAGCGCGGGATGTTTGCCGCTGCCCGCACCGACTGCGAGTCCACGATCGCGGCCGTCGGGTCCACCGCGCGGCCCTCATTCTCCCGCACGCGGTCGCGCAGCCGGTCGTGGAACTCGGCGAGCAGGCCCGTCACCTGCCAGCGGCGGGCGAAGGCGTGCACACGCCGGTAAGGCGGGAAATCCGCAGGCAGGTTGGCCCACTTGACGCCGTTGTCGACCACGTAGCGCACTGCGTCCAGCATGACGCGGTGGCAATAGCCCTCCGGCCGGCCTCCCCGCCCCTGAAACCACGCCGGAACGGGCAGCAACGGCCGGATGACCTGCCACTCCGCGTCTGTCAGGTCCGAGCCGTAACACCGCACACGGTCCGGCCCGTCCGCCGCGTTGCCGAACCTGTGCGCGAGGCAGTCACACGACGGAGACGGCGAGTTGGACTCCACGGGCGCGAGCGCGAAAGACTGCCGCAACAGGGCCTCCTGGTGCTCGTTGGCTTCGACAACCCCGAGCTACCGCGAGGCCCTGTCTTCATGCGCCAACCGCACCGCGATCACCCGATCAAGACCCTTGTTCGACCAGACAAGCCCGTTGGCCGGTAAGCGGATAGCTTCTGAGTGAGTCTGATCAGCACGGCGGCAAGATCCTGCTGCGATGTCCTGCCTGTCAGAGCACGGATCTTCGCCTTCAGCGACCGGATGGGCCGGTTCGAGATGAAGGTGTAGACGTGCCATGTGTTCGTGCCTCCTTTGCGTTTCCACTGGATGCGGAAGCCCAGGAAGTCGAACCCGTCGCTCATGTGCACGATCTGGGTCTTGGCCTGCGAAAGACGCAGACCAAGAGGTTCGAGCACGTCAGCGACATCTTCGCGCAGTGCCGCGGTGTCGGCCTCGGTGCCGTGCACCAGGACGACGAAGTCGTCCGCGTAGCGGACGACCCGCCACGTGGGTTGACCTTTGCGGCGCCGGTAGGCGCGTTTGCCTTCGGTGGCCATCGTCCCGCCCGGTTCCCATGGCCCGTGCAGGTGCCCGTCGAGCGCCGACAGGGCGATGTTCGCCAGCAGCGGGGACAAGATGCCGCCTTGCGGGGTGCCGGTCAGTGTCTCCTTGCTCTCGCCGAGTTCCGTGAGGACCCCGGCTTTGAGGAAGGCTTTGACCAGTGCCAGGACACGTTTGTCCTTCACCCGTTGACGCACTCGGTCCATCAGGGCCGCGTGGTCGATCGAGTCGAAGCACGCCTCGATGTCCGCGTCCAGCACCCAGCGGTATCCCCGGGTGCCGAAGTAGTGGATCTCGGCGATCGCGTCCTGGGCCCGCCGTCGGGGCCGGAATCCGTAGGAGACCGGCTTGAAGTCGGCCTCGAAGATCGGTTCCAGCACCAGCTTCAGCGCCGCCTGGACGACCCGGTCCGCGATCGTCGGAATCCCGAGCTTGCGGACCTTCCCCGAGCCTCCCGGCTTGGGAATCATGCGTTCCCGCACCGGCAGAGGACGGAACGACCCGTCCTTGAGGGCGGCCCGCAGGTCGTTCAGGAACCCGGGAGCACCGATCGACTCCTCGACATCGGTGGCCGTCAGGCCATCAACGCCGGGAGTCCGGGCTCCCTGGTTGCCCGCGACCCGGTCGAACGCCGCCAGCAGCGTCGCCGGGTCGTGCACGAAGTTGAACAGGTCATCGAACCGGCGGCCGGGATCGGCCACCGTCCAACGGTGAAGCTTGGTCTGCATCTCCAGTACCCGGGCCCAAGGGCCCGGAGCTCCGCCATTCGGCGGGGCATCTTCCGGCATTGCAGCGTCCTTCCCTTCTCGATACCGCTGCCGCCCTTCCCCATGTGGCCGGCTCTCCCGGCCTCGGAGTACTACGGCGGCTCCGCCCCGTCCCGGACCGATCAGCGGTCGATGCGCCCAGCCCCGCCAGCCTGCTGGAGGCAGATGGCAGGGCGAGATTCGGGACGGTTCCCGTGTTCACTGTGGTTCGCTCGATGAAGGAGGAGCCCGACTGTGTCCCTGCGGCATCGCCACGAGTACGCCGCAGGCTTTCCTCGTGGCCTCCCGGCCAGCTTCCGTAGACCGACCCAAGAGTTGTCAGACCACCCGAAAGGATGACCTGCATACGCACCGCTACCGGCCCTGATCCGCCAGGTTTGAGCCGGAGGCACTTTAAGAGACGTAAACGCCGGTTCCTCGCGTACTCCTCTCCATCACGCTTGCCGGACCCGCCCCATCTGGCAGTACTGGACACGTCCCGGCGTTGTCAGGGCCGCTCTCGCCCTCCCCGGCATCACCCGGATCAGGCTGCCCTCAGCTTCAACCCCACTGCTGCGACAGCGAGTTGGTGCAGGCCTTCCACCTCCACTCGAACCAACAGCGCCTCACGGCGCAAACGGAAAGTGAGCCAGAACCCAGAACGGACAGCAGATGTTCACCACTTCGGGAGGCACCGAGACTGGTGGCCGTTCGATTCTCTCTCGCCGGCTTGAAAGCCCCGAGGTGTCCCGAGGTGTACTCGCTGACCACGTACGGCCCAATCAGCCGGTGGCTCGCGTCGTCAACCCTCGGTCAAGATCCTCAAAGGCTGACAATGTGTCATCCGGTGATCACGCCCGAGAGGAGCCTTGCCATGTCGATTGTCCCTGCCGATCTCAAGTACACCGACGAACACGAGTGGATTCACGCCGAAGCCGACGGGACACTGGCGATCGGTATCACCGACCACGCCCAGAACGCGCTTGGGGACATCGTGTTCCTGGAGCTGCCCAAGGTGGGAAAGCAAGTCAAGGCCGGGGATGCCGTCGGCGTCGTCGAGTCGGTCAAGGCCGCTACCGACATCTACAGCCCGGTCACCGGCGAGGTCGTCGCGATCAACACCGACGCCGCTGACGCGCCCGAGGAAGTAAACAGCGACCCTTACGGCACGTGGCTGTTCAAGATCAAGCTGGCGGACGGTGCCACCACCGACAATCTCCTCGACGCCGCCGCCTACGAAAAGCTGATCGGCTGACCCTGCTACACGGCACCGCCGCCGGACGCTACGACACCGCGGCCATGAATTGATCGGTTCACAGCCCGCACACTGGGCGAGGCTCCCCAGAGCTTCGGCCAGTCCCGACTGGGACAACGGGTTCGAGACGGCGCCCCCAGACAATCCGGCGTGCGCGTAGTTCGATTTGCATGGCAGTCTCGGTGCCTCCCGAAGTGGTGAACATCTGCTGTCCGTTCTGGTCTCGTGGACAAAGCCACGGGGAGCAGTCCCCGAAAATCGTCTTCGCGATCTGCGTTCCGGGACCATCCCCGCGGGTGCGGGGAGCAGCCGTTCGACCCGGACGGCATCACCCGCCTGGCGGGACCATCCCCGCGGGTGCGGGGAGCAGTAGGCGTCGGTACCCAGCGCCGTCAAGCCGGTGGGACCATCCCTGCGGGTGCGGGTGCGGGGAGCCCGCGCCCGCGGGGATGGTCACGACCATTCCGGTGCCGACTGGTCTGCCGCCGGTCACGCTGGTGTGGGACCGCTTCGACGACCTACCGCACCCTGGCCGCCCTCGCCGACCACGACCCGACCAGGGCCGGATCACCGTGCACCCCACACCGGGCACCGACTCCCGGGGCGCCCTGGCCTGGGACGTCCTGGCCGCGCTCGGCAAACCTCCGCCGCTAACCTAACTGGCCGGCCCAGTATCATCCGGTCCGTCGCAGGCCTCCTCGCTGGCCAGCAGAACCCACACCTCACTCCCGAGGCGGTTTACGGGCACGGTTCGTCTTCTTGCGTGAGGAGCGCTTACTTCTGTGCCGGTCGAGCATGTGGGCAGCGAATTCCCGTGCCGCTTCGTTGTTAACCGGGTCGCGGATGACCGACGCGAGGGTGGCGCCAGCACGTCTGTCATTGGCCACCGATAGGGCGGCGGCCGCTCCAGCGCGGGCGAAAGCAGGTGCCGTCGGGTCCTGGGCCAGTGCGGCCAGAGCGTCCGCATCGCCGACGGAGACCATGATGAGGGCTTGCGCGCGGCCAGGAATCTCGTCCACGTCGGGGTCGGCGATGACGGCGGCTGCAGCCGAGAGCGCTCGTCGATCACCCCACTGGACCAGCGTCTTGACCGCCACCGAGCGGTGCACGTTGTTGGCGCGGGGATCACGGGCGAGGGAGGTGAGCGTGCTCCGGGCGGCTTGGAGGGTCTGCTCGGAAATGAGCGTTCCCATGCGCGCCTGTTCCGCGATGAACGCGGCGCCCTCCAGGCCGCCGTGCGTGGCCAGGCGGCACAGGTTCCTCGCGACGTCGGGACCGTTCTCGGCCTCTAGGTCGAGGAGGAAGCCCAGGTAGGAGGAGTCATCATGATCGCGCCACAGCGACCGCAGCGAGCCTCCCGGCGGAGTCCAGATCCTGCGGGTCCATGGCCAGGGCCTTCCCCAGCCCTTGTCGAAGATCGTACGCAGCAACTGTGCGCGGGCCTCGGTGTGGCACGCAGCGCAGTACTCGAGCAGCGTCTGGTGCAGGAAGGTGAGTTCGCCCCTACGAAGGCTCAGCAGGCCACTGCGCCGGAGACTATCCGTGAGGAAGTCCGCCCATACGGTTCGCGGTATTCCTTCGGGGCATCCGGCGGCCGGTTGCGACATCAGAACGTTCATCGTCGGTCGGTCACCGCCTCGGTGCCGCTCCACGGCGAGGTGGCTGATCAGGGCCGGAAGATGGTCGAGCATGGACTCCGCGAGGGCGAGAGCGCGGGCGCCGTGGCGTTCGAGCGCCTGCCGGGTCTGCGTGCGGATTCCCGAGTTCCCCGCGGTGTGCTGCCGCTCGTGCAACAGGTCGAGAAAGCGCTGGTAGATCTCTGTCCGCCCGGTGGGCAGTGCCTGCCCCGGAGCGGCCGCGTACAACTGGCACAGCATGGTCGCCATCAGCGGGTTGTGGGCGAGGTCATCCAGGTGCGCTCGGGCAAGTGCTGCGTGGAACGCTGCGGCGGCATGCTCCGGATCCGGCACGCCGAGCCCGCTGAACCAGCGGGCGGCCAGCTGACGCAGATCGCGGGAGGCGAAAGGCTGGAGTTCGTAGCGTACGACTGTCCGGTCGAGCGCACCGAACTCCTCGTCGGGGAGCTGCCGGGTCGCCACGATGAACCGGAAGGGGCCCTTGTCCGCGCTGGCGGTGAGCTTGGACAAGACACGCCGCCGGGATGCCGGGTCCGTGATCTCGTCGAGTCCGTCGACCAACAGCAGCCATCGCGCACCCGGGTACGGTTCCGTGCGTATGAGTTCGGCTGGCAACGTCTCCAGCAGCCCGACCTCACTCAGCTCCGCGCTCACGCTCGCCGAGATCGCCTCGGGCAGCAGCGAACGGCCGGCGAGATCGGCCGCACTCACCAGGAGGGGGACGGACTTCGTGCGCCCTTCCAGGAGATGACTGATCGCCTTGGCCGCGCTCGTGCGCAGCAGGGTCGATTTTCCGCCACCAGGATCGCTCTCCACAACGCAGTTGCCCATCCCCCACAGGAGCATCTCCGCCGCGGCTGAGGTGGCCGCGCCGGACGGAAGCTCGCGAAGGCGCTGCCCCACGTAGACGTCCGCCAAAGGCGGCGTGGCCCCGGGCAGCATCCCGGGGAATGGGTGCTGACGGACTGCGCGTGCCGCCGCGTCCAGGTAGCCGTGGAGTTGCGGCGAGTGCTGGCGCGTGCGGGTATCGGCCCGGTCCCGCAGCGAACGTAATGTGTGGAGTGACTCACCGGTGACGCCGAGAGCCTTCGCGAGCATGCCGAGAGTGTGCGGTGTGGGAGCCCCCTTCTTGGGGTTCAGCGCGTTGTTGACGGCGGCCTTACTGATGCCGGCCCGGGCGGCGAGCGTTGACTGTGACAGATCCTTCTCGGTCATCGCGTGGCGCAGCCTGCGGCTCAACTCGCTCCGCGGGTGGCCTTCGTCCGGCGGCTTCGTTTCGCCCATCGGTCACCCCCCCCATGACCTGCTGTTCTTTGTCGTTCACTGAACACCGGTGAATGCGCTCACAGGCTATCTCTGGAAGTCGACCGGCCGGTCACCATCAGCCGAATCGACACCGAGGAGTACGTACATGGACTTCCAGACGGCGCTGCTGGGCCTGCCCATGGTGCTCGCGATACTGCTCCGCCTTATGCCTCGTCGCCGCCGGCGCAGGTTCACGGGACTGGTGCGCGAACTTTGCGACCTGGTCTCGCTGCGCATGGTTCTGAGGGACAGCGAGCCGGAGGAGCGCAGCGAACTGCTGGCTGCCCACCAGGTGTGGCGGACCGAGGCGAAGGAGCCGGGGGACGGCCCCCCGCCGCACCGACGCCAGCAAAAGCGCAATCGTGGGAAGCGGTCGGCCTGATCAGGCCGGCTGCGAACCCCGCCGGCCCCATTGCCCGCAGCAGATCTGCAGCGGGCAGAGAAAACCCGCCCCCACATTCAGCCCGGCCCACAGTGGAGAGATCGCGGCACGCGCAGACTGGGCGGCCTTTGCCGAGGCGCCGGCAGTGAGTGAGATAGGCACTGCACTGACGCAGTGGCCGGACCACAGCGTCGCAGGCCCCCGGAGATCGGGCTGACGGTCCGGTGAGGGGCACAGATCGAGGCCTTCTCACCGGACCGCCCTGCCGGACTTCGCCGCCCAGTCGAGTCCGAGGTTGGCGAGTGCGGCGAGTCTGTCCGCAGTGAGCTTCCCGCGCCTGCTCTTGGTGTTGGACAGGAAGACCCCGAGCTTGACCTCCGACCCGTCCGGCAGCTGCTCGACGTGTCCTCGTGGGACGGTCAGGGATCCGGTGCGGGTTTTGTACTGTGCCAGGGCTGCTACGCCCCGTTCGAAGGCGCTTACGGTCGCCGTGGACGGCTTCGCGGGCGCTTCCGGCTCCGGCGCCAGCGGGACGACGCGGACGGCTTCCAGGCGCTTGCGCTGCCCGTCGGTCAGGGCCTGCCAGACTTCGGGCTTGCGCTGCCGGGCCAGCCATTTCCCGATGTCCATGCCGTGGACGGTGACGCCGGGCAGGACGTCGGCCTGGCCTTCTTCGTCCCGTACGAGCTCGCGCAGCGCGGCGTAGTGCCGTTGCCAGTCGGCCGGCCACGACGGGTTCCAGTCCTTATCGACCGCCTGAAGCGCCTGCTCCCACTCCGGGCGGTCGGCCAGCGCACCCGGCCGTCGCAGGTTGGACAGCCACTGTCCCACCGGCTTGTCCATCGCCGACACGGTCCGGGGTGCGCAGAGTGTCCAGTGTTCCTCGTAGTACACCCGGGCTGCTGCCAGGTTCTCTTGGAAGCGTTCGTCCGTCACGCTCCAGACCATGCCCAACTGTTCCAGCCGCGCCGCGCGCTTGCCGGTCATCTGCCTGGCCCCGAACGCCCGTCGCTGTTCAGCGATCCAGGTCCCCAGTGGAAACGCGCCTTCCATGTGCTCGTACGGGACACGGGCATGAAGCTCACGCTTGGTTATGTCGTCTCAACGGGATTGCGGGCTGAAGGTCTTCTGGTAACTCTCTGACCTGCAGTGCTTCATGAATTGAGAATGTGATCAAGTGAGATCTGGTCCATGGATCAGCGCTGTGACCTGCGAAGCTTCAGAGATTGAGACAACCATGCATCCCCAGTGAGACGACCCTTACGGGGCTCTTCGCAGTTGAGGGTGTAGCGCCGATGAATGTAGTGCTGTTGGACGGTTGGATGTGAGGCGTCAGGATGTGCGAGAGTCGTAGTTCTCGCGGTTTGCGAGGACCTCGGCCATGTGCGTCTGCGCCCAGTTTCTGAGCCCGCGCGTCATGTGGTGGAGCGAGAGGCCGAGGTCGGTCAGCTCGTAGGAGACGGTGACAGGGACGGTTGGCGTCACGGCACGGGTGAGCAGACCATCGTGCTCCAGCGAGCGTAGCGTCTGGGTCAGCATCTTCTGGCTGACCCCGGCCAGAAGACGAGAGATCTCGGAGTAGCGCATCGCCTTCGGAGCGTCTGCGTGTGCTGCACCGGGCTGGCGAGGGCTGTTGTCGCCGCCCAGCGCACACAAGATCAGGACGACCCACTTGTCCGAGATTCGGTCGAGCAGCTGCCGGCTGGGGCACTCTGCCAGGAACGCGTTGTACTCCACCTTGGCCTGAGCCCTCTTCTGGGCCGCCTTCATCGTCGTCACTGATCGCACCTCTCACCAATGGGTGGGTTACGCACTCCAAAGTGCCTACTTCCCGACAGGAAGTTTCTCTCCAATGCTGATGCAGGGAGGCAGCAGGCGCCACCCCCCAAGTGCACGACGAAAGGCAACAAGATGAGCACGCCCTCCCTCTCTCTTCCCGGCGACACCTGGACGCTGGGTGACCTGACCGTCACCCGGTTCGGTTACGGCGCCATGCAACTGGCCGGCCCGTGGGTTATGGGGTCGCCCGCCGATCGCGAGGGTGCCCTGGCCGTTCTGCGTGAAGCGGTCGACGTCGGTATCACCCACATCGACACCAGCGACGCTTACGGGCCGCGCGTCACCAACGAGTTGATCCGCGAGGCACTGCGTCCCTATCCCGAGTCGCTGCACATCGTGACCAAGGTGGGCGCGACCCGCGACGAACAGGGTGGCTGGCCTACGGCCCGGCGGCCCGAAGATCTGCGCCGCCAGGTCCACGACAACCTCAAGTCCCTCGGGCTCGACGTACTCGACCTGGTCAACCTCCGACTCGGCAACGCCGAAGGCCCCCAGCCCGGCTCGCTCGCCGAGGCGTTCGAGACGCTCGTCGAACTCCAGCAGCAGGGCCTGATCCGCCACCTCGGGGTCAGCAACGCCACCGAGGAGCAGGTCACCGAGGCACAGAGCATCGCGCCGATCGTGTGCGTGCAGAACATGTACAACCTCGCCCACCGCCACGACGACAAGCTCATCGACCGGCTCGCCCCCGACGGCGTCGCGTACGTGCCCTTCTTCCCCCTCGGGGGCTTTACCCCGCTTCAGTCCTCGGCGCTCTCGGCGGTCGCCGCTCGATCGGAGGCGACACCGATGTCCGTCGCACTGGCCTGGCTGCTGCAGCGATCACCGAACATCCTGCTCATCCCCGGCACGTCATCGACGGCACACCTGCGCGAGAACATCGCCGGCGCGGGACTCGCCCTCTCTCATGAGGACTTGGCCGAGCTGGACGACATCGGCCGCTGAATGCCCCAGAGCTGAACGGCTCACAAGCCACGGCTGAAGCCACCGTTCAAGTTCCGGCCCCGGGCACCCTCGCGCGATCGGGGCCGAAGCAGGATGATTCGCCCTCACCTGGATGACTTCAGATCATCAACTGTCAAAAACTTGTGTCACACCGACGGTGGAAGCTCATCCCGCGTCGGTGGCCGGGCAGGCGTCGAGGTCTCCCGAGGACGGGGGTTCCTACACCAAGCCCATCCGGAAGACCTCGACGTTGCACGACGCTACCCCTGAGGCGGGCTTCGCCCGCGCTGACATGAATACGTTCTGCCGCCTTGACGAGCTCGGTCTCGAAGTCACCGGTCAGCGACTCGCCCCGGATCGTGCGGTTCTCGCGTGCCGGGTCGTCGAGGCGTGACACCGTGACCCGGCGACTGGCGCACGAGCCACTCGGCTGGCGGCCCACGATCCTTCACGTCACGATCCGACGCTACCGCTGCATCGGCTGTGGGCACGTGTGGCGGCAAGACACCACCAAGGCGGCTGAGCCGCGGGCGAAGCTCTCGCGCCGCGGGCTGCGGTGGGCGCTTGAAGCCATCGTCTGCCAGCACCTCACTGTCGCCCGTGTCGCCGAAGGGCTCGGGGTCGCCTGGAACACCGCCAACGACGCTGTCCTGGCCGAGGGAAAGCGCGTCCTCATCGACGACACCGGCCGGTTCGACGACGTCACCGCGATCGGCGTCGACGAGCACGTGTGTCGCCACACCAGGCGTGGCGACAAGTACGTCACCGTGATCTGTCCTGTCCTGTCCTGTCCTGACCTGACCTGACCTGACCTGACCGGCAACCGCGACGGCACCGGCCCTGCCCGGCTGCTCGGCATGGTCGAAGGCCGCTTCAAGCAGGCCTTCAAGGCCTGGCTCGCCGAACGCGAAGAGTCCTGGCGCAACCGCGTCGAGGTCGTCGCGATGGACGGTTTCACCGGGTTCAAGACCGCCGCCAGCGAGGAACTGCCCGACGCGGCCGCGGTCATGGACCCATTCCACGTCGTGCGTCTGGCCAGCGACGCACTCGACCGATGCCGCCGACGTGTCCAACTGGCCATCCACGGGCACCGCGGACGCAGGAGCGACCCGCTCTATACCGCACAGCGAACCCTCCACACCGGCGCTGACCTGCTCACCGACAGGCAGAAGCGCGTGTGCCAGGTGCTCGCCCGCGCCGGGCAGGCCGGTACGTAGGGCGGCCGGGAGCTCGGCACGGTCGAGGGCGGCGAGGAGCTGTGGGTCGGCGGGGCACCAGCGCAGCCAGGCGGCGGCCGGTGACGGCCGTGCGCTCATCACCGACGGGCATTTCCTCGGCGAACCGGCCACCGTCTGGGCCGACATCGCCGCACGCCCCGGCGGAGCGGCGGCGGCCTCCCGCCTCCTGGAACTCCTGGCCCGCTAACTCCCGCAACGCGGCACCGACGGGCCGCCGGGCGCGGCCACCGACACGGCGGCCGCCCTGTGGCGCGCCGCGCTCGCCGTGAACCTCCCGCCCGGAGCGCTGACCGGCGCCGGCGCATTCGCCCAAACGGAGATGGCCGACGACGTGTGGCTACCCCTGGCCCGGAGCAGCGCCGAGCACACCCCCACCCAGACCTGCGCCGACGACATTGCCGAACGCGCCGCTGGCCACCCACGCAGCCCCGATGCCCTGCTCCTGACCGCCAACCTGCTCACCCGCCCGGTCCCCAACCCCGGGGACGACGCCGACGTCCGCCAGCACGCCCGGACCCTGCTCCAGGCCGCCGCAGCGCTGCCCGAGGCCGAGCGGCCCGCCCAGGCGGAACAGCTGCGCCGGGCCCTGATCGAAGCCGGCAAGGTGGACCTCGCCCGCACGACGGCGGGCCGACCGGCGGCCGGGGAGCCGCTCGGTCGAGAATGACTTGGGGAATGACCGATGGCCTCCCCGCTGCCCCGGCCCCCGAACCGGCGCCACGACCCGCCCCGCCCGTAGGAGGCCGCGACGAGGCTCGCCCCGGCGGTGCTGCGACCGCGCGAAGCGGAGCCACCACACTGCGCGCAGGAGCGTCTCGTCTCAGGCGGCAGTCCACTCGCGGAGCTGGCGGGCGATACGGGCCACCCCCAGCGTCCCATCAGCGATGTCGCGCACTAGCACGACGGCGGCCTTCGGCGGGTAGTCGAGGCGGCAGTCGTTGAGGGCGAGGTACGCCTCGGTCGCATGCCAGGCGAAGGGCTCGTTGGAGTGCTCCAGACAAGGCAGCTTCGCCAGGGTCTGCAGCAGCGCCGCAGCCTTCAGATACACCGAACTGTAGACGTCGCGCTCCATGGCCCGGGCATTGGTCCGGGCCACAGCGGCATACAGCGGGCCCAGGTCGTCGACCTGCGGATCACCAGGCAGGAGCTCGGCGGCGTGCAACAGAAAGGACACATCGAGCGGGTGGAACGGTCCGGACTGACTCACGCCGCCTGGCCCTGTCCCCGCTGCTCCAGCTCCGCCAAGGCCTGCCGCTCGGCCGCGCGCTGCTCCGCGGTTGGGTCGATGCCGCCGGTTTCGGCTGCGAACGCGGCGCCGCTGCGGGCCATGGAGTCACCGAAAGCATCCAGGAACCGCCGCTCCACGGCGGTAGCGCGCTCGTAGGCGGCGGACAGGATGTACTCCTGCATGCTCATCCCTGCCTGCTGGGCGGCGGCCGCGATCGCGGCCCGCTTCTCAGGGTCAGGGAAGCGCAGATTCATCGCGGTCTTTTCTCCCATGGCCCCCACGGTACCAGTGGTACCGCTACAGGTAGAGGACGTCGGCAGCAAAGCCTGCCAGGGGCCCTCGCCACCTGCGAGGAAGCGGCAAATCCTCCTGCGAGGACAACTACCCGGCGCCACCCTCACAAGCACAGCCACTCATTCAAACGATTAAGAGGCCACGCCGATAGGCACGGGCGGGGCCCATTGGCAGACGGGGCAAGTACAGGTTCCGTGATCATGGAGTTGCGACGCTCTGTGACCACCGGAGATCCTGTGCCTGCGATGCCATCATGTCGGCGAGCCCGGCCACGGTCGCGCGGTCGTTGAAGGCGCTGCCGATCAGGATCGGCGGCGCGCCCTGGCCGGTCGTGTCGACGGCGAACGTGGTGCCGTCCCTGGAAGTGATGTTCGTCCTGTCGGCCTTCGGAGCGTGCGGGGTGGGAGGCCGAGGCCGATTGCCGCCTGCGCGGGCGGTCGCTACGGCCGGGTGAAGGTCATGTGCGTGACGCCGCTGGGGGTTGTCACGGACTCGGCCTGGAGGCGCTTCTCGAGTCCTTCGAGTCCGTCCCACAGGCGCTCGCCACGGCCCAAAACGATCGGGACGACGGCGATGTGCAGATGATCGATGAGGTCTTCGACGAGGAACTCGCGGATCGTGGTCGGCCCGCCACCGATCCTCACGTCCAGGTCGCCTGCGGCCTCGCGCGCCTGACGGAGTGCCTCCTGCGGCGTGGCGTCGATGAAGTGGAATGTGGTGCCGCCCTCCATCTCCACCGAGGGGCGGGGGTGGTGGGTCAGGACGAACACCGGGGTGTGGAAGGGCGGGTTGGGCCCCCACCAGCCGTTCCAGTCGTCGTTCTCCCAAGGCCCGCGCTGGGGGCCGAACTTGTTGCGGCCCATGATCTCCGCTCCGATGCCGACATCCCAGGTGCTGGCGATGGCGTCATCGACCCCAGTACTCCCGTCCGGCTTGCCCAGCATCTGCTGGAAGGTCCTGGTCGCGAAGAACCACTCATGGAGCCGCGTGCCGGCGTGACCGAACGGGGCGTCGAGACTCTGCCCTTCACCAGTGGCGAATCCGTCGATAGAGATGGAGAAGTTGTGGACCCTCACGCGGGACATTGCACGGACCCCTGCCCTCGAAGCGATGTGATTGCGAACTGCAATCACTAGCCGTGGGCGAGCCTAGACTCGGTGATGGCAGAATGCAATCACTGGAGGTGGGCATGCGAGACAAACCGCGGTCCGGATGCGCGGTCAACGCGGCGGTGGAGGCACTCGGGGACCAGTGGAGCCTCATCGTCCTGCGCGACGTGATGTTCGGCGGGCGCCGACACTTCCGCGAGTTGCTCAGCCACTCCGAGGAGGGGATCGCGTCGAACATCCTCAGCAGCCGTCTCAAGGCCCTCGTCGCCGGCGGTCTCCTCACGCAGGAGCAGGCCGGACGAGGACGTCGAGCGACCTACAGCCTCACAGAAGCGGGCATCCAGACAGTCCCCATCATGGTCGCGCTCGGCTCCTGGGGAATGCGGCACCGTCCGACCACACCCGAACTCAGCGTCCGCGCTCGCCTCTTGGAGGACGGCGGCCCGCATCTCTGGGAGGACGTCATGGACGAACTCCGCGAGGTGCACCTGGGTATTCCCCGCCCGAAGCCCAACCACCCCCGGGCCTCCGAAATCCTTCAGGCAGCCTACGAGCAGGCACTCGCGGAGGCGCACTGACACACCCTGGGGTCACTCAAGTGCTTACAAACAGGGCGGATGAGGGTGGGCAGGACGCGGCAATGGGCAGCGGCCCCCTGGTCAGGGGGCCGCTGTTGGGCTGCGGCGGTTTCGCTTAGGCGGCGCGGCGGGTCTTGCGGCCGCGGACTGCGACGGCGGTGCCGGCACCGGCGACGACCAGCGTGGCGGCCATACCGGCGATTGCCGCGGTGTTGTCGTGCGTACCGGTCTCGGCAAGGTCGGAGCTCATGGCCACAGTCGACAGGGCGCCGTCGGTCTTCAGGGTGCTGTTGGTTTTCAGGGCGCTGTTGGTCTTCAGGGCGTGGTGGTTCTTCGGGCCGTGGTGGTTCTTCGGGCCGTGGTGGTTCTTCGGGGCGTGGTGGTTCTTCACGGCGTGGTGGTTCTTCGGGGCGTGGTTGGTCTTCATGGTCTTGTTGATCCAGTCCGCGTAGGCGTGCGCGTTGGTGTAGAGGCCAGGGCCCTCCGAGCACGGCACCTTCGGGGCACCGGGCCCGGAGGTGACGCCGATCAGTTCCCAGCGGCCGTTCCGGCCCTTTTGGACCTGCGGCCCGCCGGAGTCCCCGAAGCACGCCATGGCCTTGGGCACGGTGGTGATGGTGCACAGCCGGGTCGGGCCCGCGTAGCCCGGCGCGCACTCGGACACAGCGCCCCTGCGGGTGTTCAGCTCCTGCAGCCGGTCCGGGAACTTGAGCTCGGTGTCGACGGTGGTGCCGAAGCCCAGGAGCCGGGTCGGCGTGCCGGGTCCCCCGACATGCTCGGCGATCTTGATGGGCTGCTGGGCGACCGGGCGGTCCAGGCGTATCAGCGCGAGGTCGTTGTTGTTGGCGGCCTTGCCCTCGCCGTTCACATAGCCGGGGTGGACGAAGATCCGGTCGATCTTCCGGACGGTGCCGCCGGACTTGCGGTGCTCGCTGCCGACGCGCACGATGCCGTCCAGCTCGAGGCCGTCACCCTTCACGCAGTGGGCCGCCGTCAGTACCCACTGCTGATCGATCAGCGACGCCCCGCAGGTCCCGTCGTTCAGACCGAGCGTGGGGGCCGACTCGGGGACGGTCGCCATGAACGGGTAGTGCTCGGTGGAGTCCGATCCGTTGACGATGGCTGAGGCGCTGCCGGCCATGACAGTGGCGCATGCCGCAGCTGCGAGAACGCCGACGGCAGCGGTGCGGGCGGTACGGCGGCGCAGTGGCTTGAAGCTGAACACAGGTGGTTCCTTTTGTGCGGTGGATCCGTGCGCATTCAGCCTCGTTGTTTCGACGCCTGCCAGACCATCCGGGAAACAGGCCAGTTGATGGTATGGCTCTCTTCCCCTCCGTACTGGGGAAAACCCGAGGTCCGGAGTGTGGCTGCCCGGCGAAGGACTTCGCAACTACCGGTTCTCGGGGTGGTGGCTGCCGCCCGCCCGGTGCCGAGCACGGTGACGCCCTGGCACTGGGCGGGCGCCGTGCGGCGAGACTTTGGGGTGCAGTCCCCACTCGCGCTCGGGGCAGGTCAGTGGCACGCGCGGGCGGGCCCGGTGGATCTGCTTCCAGGTGATGCGGCCCTCGCACCCGAGACCCTCCAGGGTGAGGTCCAGGACGCTGTGCTCGGGGTGGATCGCGCTGAGCGGCATGGCCGGGCCCGCCCTTCACACCGTACCGGCGTCACGCACGGGGGCGGGACGGGGTTCGGGAAGCGAGGTTGCGGGGGCTGTCCGGTATGGTCCCGGCCGGTTTGTCATTGCCGCCGAGCACGCTGAAGTCGACGTCCAGGCGGGCGTCGTAGTCGTCAGGGGGTGATGCCGAGCTCGTGGGGGAGTACTCGCCGAACTGCTTGATGTGCTCGGTCAGGTACGCCTGCGTGAGGTCAAGCGGGTCGACGGGGCGGCCTTCAGCCTGCAGTTCGCGGACCACGTCGGCTTTGAAGAGCGCCGGTCAGGCATCGCGTGTGCATGACTGCTGCGTTGGTCGGTGGAGCGGGGTGGGGAGTCGTTGTTGGGCGATGCCCCGGCGGTCGGGCCGACGAGGAATTCATGGCGAGCGCGACCTCGCCGACGGCCCGCCGCCGTCGCGGTGGGCGCGACCGCGGGGCGGCAGGCGGCCCGGGCACCCGCGGCGGCGGGGCGGTGGTTCGGTCCAGGGGCCGTGGCGGTCGGAGACCCACCGCGCGGCGAGCAGACCGGAGGCTGCGGTCAGGGCTGCCGCGGCGCTGACAGCGGCGTTCAGGTTGAGGGTGTCGGCCAGGACGCCGGCGATGAGGGCGCCGACGGCGTAGCCGATGTCGCGCCAGAAGCGGTAGGCGCCCAGGGCGTTGGCCCGCCACGCGGGGTGGACGTGGTCGGAGACCGAGGCGATCAGCGCCGGATAGACCATGGCCGTGCCTATGCCGAGAGCGACGGCGGAGGAGATCCCGGCCAGCAGCGGATGGGCCAGCAGGACCAGTGCGAGGACGAACCCGGCGGCCTGCAGGAGCATCCCCCACACGATGAGTGGTTTGCGGCCGATGCGGTCGGCGAGGTGGCCGGTGTAGGTCTGCCCCAGGCCCCACAGGATCGGGTAGATCCCCTTGATCAGCCCGACCGCGGCAAGACCGAGGCCGTGGTCGGTGAACAGCAGGGGGAAGACGCCCCAGGTAAGGCCATCGTTGAGGTGGTTGACCAGCCCGGCCTGGCTCGCGCCGCGCAGCGAACGGTGACGCCAGGAGGTTCGGGCGAACACGGCAGCCAGGCCAGTGTCCTCCCCACTGGACAGGGCCCGGGGTGCTGGGAGAGCTCGAGGGCGACGTGTGCGGCGGTGTCCCGCACCATCAGCGACAGCGCGAGTCCGGCGGCGACGAACACGACGCCGATCAGTTCGGGGACCGGGCGCAGGCCGTAGGCAGTGGCGAGGTAGCCGGTCAGCAGCGCGGTGACGCCGACCGCGGTGTATCCGGCGGCCTCGTTCAGCCCGGTTGCCAGCCCCCGGCGCTCCGGCCCGACCAGGTCGATCTTCATGTTCACCGTCATCGATCAGGTCAGGCCCTGATTCAGGCCCAGCAGAACGTTCGCGGCGACGATCAGGCTCCAGGACGGCGCCCAGGCGAGGATGAATGGGACGGGGATGCCGAGGATCCGGCCGGCCACGAGGATCCGGCCGGCCACGAGGATCTGCTTGCGACGGAAGCGGGCGGTCAGGGCGCCGGCGGCGCGGTTGGTGAACGCCTTGGTGACACCGAAGGCGATGATGAAGGAGAAGATCGCCAGGTCGCTGGTCAGATGGAAGGTCTCGGAGCCGATCAGCGGAACGGTGGTGCGTTCCAGACCGACCAGACCGCCGACACAGACGTTGACGATCACCAGCAGCGTGAACTGCAGCCAGTTCTCGCGCAGGCCCAGCCGCACCGGCGGGCCGCCACTGTGCGTCCGGTCGCTGGCCGGGCTGTGGGTCTTCATCTCGTGCCTCCGACCTGCCTCACGCCCTGAGCGAGGGCCGCGACAAAAATCTTGATGCGGACCGCCGCCGGCGACCAGGACCACTGGCGTCGCGGGTGGTGAAGGTGGCCGTGAGGCGTATGGGAGGGGACTCATTCACCCTGCCGACGCGCCGAGCGAGCGGGGTTGGGTGCTGGGGTTTTAGCGTCGTAGTGCCTTGCGCTGTGACAGGACCGCAGGGCGATGGACGGCCCCTGCACGCAGCGCCCTGGGCAGGGGCCGCCGTCCCTGCCTGGACAGCAAGGCGAGCAAGGTCTCGGTCACCGTCAGTGCATGCTTGGAGCTGGGCATTCGCAGTGGTAGTTGGCCTTACATTCCAGGGCCAGCGAGCCCAAACACCCCCTCGCTCTAACCTCGCGCTTTCACGAGGTGGCCTGTCCACAGGCTGATCAGAAACACGGAAAGTGCTCTTGACCTGCAACGATAGGACTTGCTGAGGGTCCTGTCGGTTGCAAGGAAAAGAGCACTTTCCAGGTGAGAGAGCCTATCGCGTCGTACCCGCGTGTCCGTGTTCAGGGGGACGGCCGCCAGGTGGTCTCGCAGGCCGGCTCGGTCCTGCTGGTGGAGACGGTCCGCAAGGTGGGCCTTGACCGGGCGATATCTGCGGCACTGGCGCCGTGGCGCAAGCCGCGGGCCGTTCATGATCCCGGGAAGGTCCTCCTGGATGTCGCACTGGCGGTCGCGATGGGCGGGGACTGCCTGGCCGATGTCGGCATGCTGCGGGCCGAGCCGGCCATGTTCGGGCCGGTCGCCTCCGACCCGACGGTCTCCCGCCTGGTTGACACCCTCGCAGCCTCCGGGGAGAAAGCCCTGCGGGCCATCCGTGCCGCGCGGGCTGAAGTCCGCCAAAGTGTCTGGCGGTTGGCCGAACGGAAAGCGCCTGATGCGGACGGGTCGGTGACTGTTGACCTCGACGGGGTGCTGGTGATCGCGCACTCGGACAAGCAGGGCGCCGCACCCACGTGGAAGCGGACCTACGGCCACCACCCGTTGATGGGGTTCGTCGACCACGGACCGGGCGGCACCGGGGAGCCGGTGGCGGCCCTGCTCAGGCCGGGGAACGCGGGCTCGAACACGGCCGCCGACCACATCACCGCCGCCGGCCTGGCCCTGGCTCAGCTCCCGAAGAAGTACCGGCGCGGGCGGCAGACCCTGATCCGCACCGACTCCGCGGGCGGCACCCATGACTTCGTCGCCTGGCTGGCCCGGCGGGGACGGTGGCTGTCCTACTCGGTCGGCATGGTGATCACAGATGCGATCCACGAGCACGTGCTGAAGGTTCCGGCATCCGCCTGGACGCCGGCCGTCGAGGCGGACGGCGAGATCCGCGACGGCGCCTGGGTCGCCGAACTCACCGGCGATGTCCTGGAGGGTTGGCCGAAGGGGATGCGGCTGATCGTTCGGAAGGAAAGGCCGCACCCCGGGGCCCAGTTGAGACTCACCGACGCGGACGGCATGCGACTGACGTGCTTCGCCACCAGCACCTCCGGCCGGCCGGCCGATCGCCGAGCTCGAGCTCCGTCACCGGCTGCGGGCCCGGGCCGAGGACCGGATCCGGGCCGCCCGGGCCACCGGGCTGCGGAACCTGCCCCTGCACCACACCGCCCAGAACCGCATCTGGCTGGAGATCGTGCAGATCGCACTGGACCTGCTGGCCTGGATGCCGATGCTCGCGCTGACCGGGAAGGCCAGGCTCTGGGAGCCCCGTCGCCTGCGGCTCCGCCTGTTCACCGCGGCCGGACAGCTCGTGACCACCGGCCGCCGGCGGGTCCTCCGCCTGGCCCGGCACTGGCCCTGGACCAGCCACATCACCACTGCCCTCGACCGGCTCGCGCTCCTGCCGAACCCCGGCTGACCGACGGATTCCCCGTCCCTGCGACAGCACCTCAACACCCGGAACAGTGGAACCCGGCGCCACCCCGAGGCGACACTCGGGCCTCGGCCCTGCCCAGCCCCAGCCCACCGCGCGAAAACGGTCCACCGACTCCGTCGACGGACCGTCACGAAACTTCGAGGCTAGAGGTCAGTGCGGGCTGGCGTGGTTTCAGGTTCACTGGTGGTCGTTGCCTGGTCGGCGTAGTGCTTTTCCTCGAATTCGATGGGGCTGAGGTAGCCGATCCGTTTCTGGATGCGGCGGGGACTGTAGAAGCCGTCGATGTATTCAAAGAGCGCGAGGTTCGTCTCGGCCGAGGCCGCGGACGTACTCGGTCTTGACCAGTATCCACAGGTTTTCCGCCAGGGCGTTGTCGAACGAGTCCCCCACCGAGCCCATGGACGTCTGGATTCCGGCTTCGACCAGGCGTGTGGTGAGCTTGAGGGACGTGTACTGCCCGGGTTCAAGGAATCGTCGCAACACTGTCCGTCAGCGAGTCTTGGGTGAGCCGATAGGTTCATGACCCGCACCAGATTGGTGTTGGCTTCAATGACCCAGGACGCCGCGTGTTGGCTTCAACGACCCAGGCCGCGTGTGGTTATATCGCGACAGCGAAGGTGATGACGATGGCAACTAGCCGGCGCACCCACCGTCATGGGCTATCTGACAACACGTGCGCAAGGCCGTATCGGCGCTGCCCACCCCGCATCGCGAGCATACCCTTATGGCGGAGACGTAGTAGCTAATCGGGCGACAGTCCTCAGCGACTGCGCGGTCAGTCCCGGTCATTCGAGTCAGACCTTCGATGCCGGGTGATGGCGGACATCTACTCCACAGTTGGGGAATGCATTTCATGACAGATAGCAACGAAAATGCGCGTGCGGGACGACCACGCGGGAACTTGAGTAGGCGACGCCTTCTTCAAGGGACAGCGGGCACCTTCGGTGCCGCTCTAGCATCCGCCGGCATCTATGAAATGATCGACAGCATTGCAAAACCACCGGACCGGGCCGCTGCTGACACCGACAGCCCGCCCATTCAGGAACAATATATCCTGCAGAACGAGCAGGTGGTCATGGTCAATGGCTCGGGCGTGAAGAGTGGCAATGGCAAGATTGCTGTCCGGGTGCCGGCCCTGCACGATCATGTCATTACCGCAAGGCTGAATGTGCCGGCGAATGCAAAGGCGTTGCAGGAGGCGCAGCACCACCTCGAGTCCGCCCTCCTGGGCCTGGAACGCCAATTTCCGCCCGCTCCCACAGGAGTGGCCACCACGGTAGCCTGGGGACTTCCCTACTTCCACCACTACATCCCAACCCTGGGCAAGGCGTCGGGCTTCTTCAAGGCGGGAACATCTTACCCAGCGTATCTGCCGGTCGATTTGATGACTTCCAAGACGGAGGGCCATACCGTATATGCGCTGCAGGAGGCCAGGACGTTTCCCAGTGACCAGCCCCCGCCTGGCTTCGGGCCGGTCCGCTTGGAACAGAATGACGTGGCCGTGCTACTCCGCAGTGACTCGCTCGCCAATATCAAGGCAGCCCAAAACGCCCTCTTCGGGCCTGGAAGCAACCAGGTGGGCAGCCTGTTCAAAGTGACGAGTATCCGCCAGGGCTTCTCCGGGGGCGGTTTCTTCGGGCAACAGGGCCTCCCGAGCAAGCTGGCGCTGGCAGCTAATATCCCCGGCGCACAGTCGATTCCTCGACAGGCGCAGGGCTTCCTCGGCTTCGCCACCACCCTGGACTCGAATATGGGACCCGGCAACATCGCCAATCTGGAGACCCTGCCTGGCCTCACCGATCAGTGGCCCAACGGTTACTTCAAGCAGGGGACCACCATGCATCTCTCGCACCTGTTTCAAGATCTGGTGACCTGGTACGAACAGAACTTCCCTCAGTACGCGGATCGCGTCCAGGCCATGCTCCAGCCCGGCCTCTCGCCCGCGCCCGCACCGGGCACGCTTGCCCTCCAACCGCCAGGTCAAAGTGAGGCCGAAGTAGCGCAAGGGGTCCAGCGGTACCACGCCTACGGCCACACTGGGAGCATGTCGCAAGTGGACAGCACCACATCACCGACGACCAGCAATTACGGGAAGGCCTACCCCACAGGGACGACCATCCCCGTGCGCGGCGATTTCGACACACTGGACAATCCATTCCACTACACATCCGATCCGACGGCAGACCACTACAGCAAGAAGAAAGCGGCCGGGTTGCACTTCATTTCGTTCCAGCCGACGATTGCACTCTTTAATCTCGTTCGGCTCTCGATGGACGGCCACTATCCCGATATGACACTCCCTATCGCACCGCGCAGCCCCCACGCCGGCATCAACTCGGTCCTGCACACGACCCACCGGCAGAACTATCTGGTTCCACCACGTCGCCATCGCTCTTTCCCGCTCGCAGAGTTCCTTGTCTGACACGAGCCGGCGCGCCGCGCCCTCAGGGCTGTTGCACGGTTAGTTGATCTTGTCGATGCGCCAACTCCCCGCAGGCGACTTGACCTGCTGCTACTTGGGACCGCAAGGACATAGCCCACACCGGCCTCCTCCAGCATCCGCCGGAAGCCGCATTCCTGGCCGTAAGTCGCATCAGCGGTCACCCAGGCGATCGGCGGCGCAGAGTCAAGCGCCCTCAACACCATCGCCCCGAGCACGGCGATCAGGGTGCGCAGCTTCAGGTACTCGGCCGCGTCCTCACGCCGGACGGCGGCGAGTCGGACCGGTTCGCCCTCCCGGTCCGCGATCCTGCGCGACCTGGAGCGATCGCCGAGGGCGATCTGTGCGTCCGGACGACGTACGAGTTCCTGGCCGACGCCAGGCCGGTGCAACTGTCGACGAGCTGGGTTGACCTTGTCGCGGGTAACAGGGTTCAGCGGTCCGTAGTCGGCGCGGTAGAGGGTGGCGCTGCCGACGCCGGCCAAGCGCGGGGAGAACGCCGCCGCCGAGTTCGGCCAGGAACCGCAGCCGTAAGAGGCCCGTACGATGACCAGCGTGACCGACCGCGGCACCCTTGGCACCGGCCCCCAGGCTCCAGCGCACAGCATCCGCGCCTCCCAGGCCGACCTACTCGACGCTCTCCCCGGAATCCGCCTCCCCGATGTTGACGATCTGCGGGACCGGGGTGTTCTCAGTACTCGCCCGGAGACATCCCCGTCCCCGCGGCGGACCCTCGGAACTGGCGGCCGCGCCGACGAGGAACCGGCCCGCCTCCCTGACTGACACACTCGCTGATTATCCCGACGCGGCGGGCAGGGTGATCTCGGTGCGCAGGCCGTCCGCCCAGGTGAGCGCGACGAGATGACCGCCGTCGGGCTCGGGGTACACGGTCAGTGAGGGGTCCGCGGCATCCGGGCCTCCCCGGTCCAGGAGCACCATGGCGGCGAGGACCTCGCCGAACGGTGTGTCCGTGTCCGTGGCCAGCCAGGGGATCGCCGTCCAGGAGCCGAGGGGACTGGTGTCCTGCTGGGTCGTGACTCCGCCGAGGTCGAATCCCCGCAGGGCCCGCAGGCGAGATCGCAGTGACGCGGTCCGGGCCTCGGCGGACGGGCCCGGCTCGCCGGGAGTGATCTGTGTGCCCGGCCGGGTGTCGGCCGCCACCGGCCAGCCGCCCAGCCGCACGGCACGCCAGGACGGGCTCGCACCGGTCGCAGGCGCGTCGACCCGGGCGAGGCGGATCTCCACCCCGTCGCGCAGCAGCGAGGCGACGGTGATCACCGGCCCGGGGGCCACCGGTCCGCGCCGGCCGGAGCCGTAGTCGGGCGAGTCGTCGGCGGCGGTGTCGACCCAGCGCACCGGCCCGCGGGAGGCGGCCGCCAGCACACCACCCGGCAGCTCCCGCGCGAACAGCGGCTCGAAGCCGGACCGGTGGGAAGCCCGGCCCGTGTCGTCGAGCAGTACTACCGCGTTGTCGATCGGGGAGGCCACCGCGTCCGCGGTTAGCGGGGGGACCGTGGCGGTGGAGTAGCCGAGCCGTGCGTACGGGGGCGAGTCCGCGCCGGTGTCGCCGGGGCGGGCGTGGTCGGTGCCGTGGTTGAGGACCATCGCGATCCCGTCGCGGCGCCGTGCGGAGAGCAGCCAGCCGGGGGCGGTGAGCACCCGCTCCGTGTCGGCGGTCTCGATGGGGAGCGGGAGTTCCGTGTCCGTCCACACCGGGTGGTCGGCAGGCAGTATCAGCCCGAGCATTCCCTTGGACGCCCAATACGGTGAGCCGGAACCGGAGTAGGACTGCCGCATCGCGGGCCAGGCGTGGTGCCAGCCCAGTGTCAGCAGCCCCTCCGCGTCGGGGGCGTCCCGGTCGGTGAAGTGCCGGACGATGCCGCCGGTCACGCGGCGTACCAGTCCCGGCGGCTGTCCGCCGGCCCCGGTGACTGCGCCGACCCAGAACGGTGCGGCGGCGGCGAACCGGTAGGTGAGGCTGCGGCCCTGTAGCAGCGGGGAGCCGTCCGCGCCCACCAGCCGGACCGCGTCGTCGAGGTAGTCCCGCAGGTCCGCCGCCCAGGTCTCGCGCAGCTGTGGCGGGCAGAGCGAGCCGGTGACGTCGAACAGGTGGGTCCACAGCAGCGGGTAGAGGTGCAGCGCCCAGCCCGTGTAGTGATCGTAGGACCGTTCCTCGCCGTCGCTGAGCCAGCCGCCCGGCCTGCGCATCGAGGCGTGGAAGGCGAGGTCCTCCTCGATGTCGGCGGCCGACCACGGGCCGCCCGCCTCGCGGAGGAAGGACTCGACGACGATCCTGAACCAGACCCAGTTGTTCCGCGGGTAGGGCTGGCCGAGCACGGTCGCCAGCCAGTCGACGGTGCGCTCGCGCACCCCGTCGTCGAGCAGGTCCCACAGCCAGGGCCGGGTCAGTTGCAGCACCAGCGCCACGGACGCGGCCTCGACCTTGGCCTGGCCGAGCTCGTCGGGGCGCGGCCAGGCCTCCGGGGAACGCGGGTCGGTGCCCGCCGCCAGGCCGCGTGCGTACCGGTCGAGCAGCCCGCCGGGGTCGGCGCCGTGCTCCCCGGCGATTCGGAAGCCGGCCAGCAGGAAGGTGCGGGCGAAGCCCTCCAGGCCGTCGGAGTCGGTGCCGTACATGCTGACGGGGCCCGGCAGGGCGACGCGGGCGCCGGCCGGGGAGCGATACGGCTCGAGGGCGGCGAGCATCCGGTCCGCGAGAGTGGTCCAGTGCTCTCGGGTCCACCCGGTGTATGGGGAGCGGACCCGGTCCTCCGGGACGGTTGTGCCGGGGCGGATGATCATGCCTTGGCTCCCACTGGGTCTCGATGGGTGTGGCTGAATGCAGGGTTGGCGGCCGGTGCCAACGACGCGAGCATGGCGCGGCTGTTGCGCCAGACGACGAAGAGCGTGCAGCCCGGCAGTACGGCCAGGCCGAGCAGGGGCGCCTGGTTGACCAGGACGAGGGTGATGCCGAGCAGCCCGAGGTTCAGCAGCCCGAGCCACCAGCGACGTACCGACGCGTACGACGCGGTCAGCAGCGTGCGCGGTGAGATCCGCGGATCGTCCGCCACGGCGGCCATCGTCACTATCCCGGAGCCCGCGGCGCCCAGCGTGACGACGGCCAGCAGCGGTATCAGCGCCGGCCCCGGCGCGGCCTTGCGGAGGACGGCCACGTCGGTGGCCGCAACGGCGACCAGGAGCACGCACGGCGCCCAGCCGAGCAGCGCCGGGGCGAACAGGCGCCGGTAGCCGCGGAACAGGTCGGCCGCCGGTGCCCGGTCGTCCTCGGTGGTCCGCCGCAGGTAGTGGAAGGTGGCGGCGAGCGAGGGGCCGAGGCCGAGGGACAGCAGTCCGAAGAAGGCCGGGTACTGCCACGGCCGGTGCACCACGCCCAGTGCCAGCAGCAGGGGCGCGTTCGTCGCCGCCAGGCCCAGGTTGACGACCAGGACCCGGTGGACGTGCGACCAGAGCAGCTCCCAGGACCCGTGGTCGAGGTTGAGCCTGAGGCGCCGGCCGGTGACGGGGGTGCTCATCGCGGCCTCACTTCATTCCGCTGGTGGCGATGCCCTGGACGAAGTAGCGCTGTCCGAGCAGGAAGACGACCAGGATCGGCAGTACCGACAACACCGATCCGGTCATGATCATGGCGTATTCGGAGTCGTAGATGCCGACGAACTGCCGCAGTCCGATCTGTACCGTCCACAGCTCGTTGTCGGTCAGATAGATGAACGGCCCCATGTAGTCGTTCCAGGTGTTGACGAAGGTCAGCAGCGCGAGACTGGCCAGCGCCGGCTTCGACAGGGGAAGCACGATCCGTGCCCAGATGCCGTACTCGCTGAGCCCGTCCAGCCGCGCGGCCTCGCTGATCTCGTCCGGGATCGTCAGGTAGTACTGCCGCATCAGAAACACGCCGAACGCACCGAAGGCCTGCAGCAGGATCAGCGAGAGGTGCGTGTTCACCAGTCCCAGGCGCTCCATGATGATGTACTGCGGCACCATGTACGCCTGCCACGGCACCGCGATGGTGCTGACGTAGGCGAGGAACAGGGCATCGCGTCCGGGGAAACGGGCCTTGGCGAAGCCGTAGGCCGCGAAGCTCCCGGTCAGCACCTGCAGCCCGGTGATGGTGACACTGAGGAACAACGAGTTCCCCAGGTAGGTGAGCAGCGGGATCCGGGTCCAGATGCGGGAGAAGTTGTCCCAGTGGAACTCCTGGGGGATCCACTGGATCGGGACCGTGAGCACCTCGTTGTCCCGCTTGACCGAGGAGACCAGCATCCAGGCGAAGGGCACCAGGATCGCGGCCGACAGCGCGATCAGCGCCGCGTAGAGCAGGGCGCGGCCCAGGAGCCGCGCCGTCCGGCGGCGACTCCCCGGAGCGGACCGGCCCCACCCGCCACCGGTCGGGCGCGAAGCCCCGGCCGTCGTGCTGTCCTCTCGCAGCACGCTCGTGTTCATCGCTCATTCCTCCGCTGGAACCGGAACTGGACTACGGTGATCATCAACACGATGACGAAGAGCACCAGGGAAATCGCCGAAGAGTAGCCGAAGCGCCCCTGCTTGATTCCCTCCCGGAAGATCACCTGGGACAGCACCAGGGTCGACCGGCCGGGGCCTCCCTCGGTCATGATCTGCACCAGGTCGAAAACCTTGAAGCTGGAGATCGTCAGCATGACCAGCACGAAGAATGTGGTGGGCCGCAGGGACGGGACGGTGATGTGCCAGAACCGCTGCCACGGGCCGGCCCCGTCCACCCGTGCCGCCTCGTACAGCTCCGCGGGGATCGCCTGGAGCCCGGCGAGGTAAAGCACCATGTAGTAGCCCATGTCCCGCCACACACTGGTGATGATGACCGCGGGCATCGCCCAGTCGGTGGAGGTGGTCCACCCCGGCGGATGGCTGACACCCACGGCCCGCAGCAGCTGGTTCACCGGCCCCAGGTCGGGACTGAAGAGCATGTTCCATACCACCGCCACCGCGACCAGCGAGGTGATGTACGGGAAGAAGAACGCCGTACGCAGGAACCCGACGCCGCGGAGTTTCTGGTTGAGCAGCACGGCCAGGCCGAGGGACGCCGCCAGCGTGAGCGGGATATGGCCGACGGCGTACCACGCGGTGTTGCTCAGTGCGACCCAGAAGGTGTCGCTGCCGAACATCCTGCGGAAGTTCGCGAGCCCGACCCATTCCGGTGTGGAGTACGAGTTCCAGTTCGTGAACGCCAGCAGCAGCGTCGCGAGCACCGGAACCAGGGTCAGGGCCGCGAAACCGAGGAAGTTCGGGAGGATGAAACTCCAGCCGACCAGTGTGGTGCGCCGACTTCGCCGCCTGGCGGCTGCGGCGCCGGATTCCGGGCTCATCCGACTTCGGACTTCACTCGGGAGTTCATCTCCTTGATGCCCTGGTCGAGCGACTTCTCACCGGTCATCACGAGTTGGTGCTCCTCGGTGAGGATGGTGTCGACGTCCGAGGACTTCTCGCTGATCGGCATCTCCAGCTTCACCGTGTCCGGGTGCATGGCCTTCTTGGTGAGGTCGTCGGTCGGCATCCCCTGGACGGAGAAGTAGGTGTTCATGACCGACTCGTCGGTGTAGGACGGGGTGATGCCGATCTTGGCGACCGCGGCGGCGCCCTCGGGACCGGACGCGAACGACAGGAACTTCCTGGCCGCGTCGGAGTTCTTCGCCTTCTTGTTGATGGCGAAGGCGGTCGGTGCGCCGAAGGTGGTCGTCTTGCCGTCGGCGGTGATCTGCGGCAGGGGCACCATGCCCCAGTCGTCCTTGAAGTTGCCTGCGGCCTTCTCCTGCACCAGGACCGCGGCGAACCAGGTGCCCATCGGCACCATCGCGGCCTTGTCGGTCGTGAACATCGTCTTGTAGGTGACCTTCTGGCTGTTGGCCGTGGCCCACGGCATGGTCGCCCCGGACTTCTGCAGGTCGAGGGTCATCGCGTACTGGTCCTTGAAGAACCCGTAGTCACCTCCGAGCAGGTCGCCGCCGGTCTGCGCCGCCGCTATCGCCTGGACGAGCGAACGCCAGGTGTGGTGGTAGGTGCCGTAGACCTTCGACGCGCCGTTGCCCTTCGTCTGCCGCTTCGCCAGCGCGGCGTAGTCGGACCAGGTCAGCTTGGACAGATCCGCGCCGCTGTCCCTGAGCAACGCCTTGTTGTAGTAGAGGACGTAGAAGTCCTGCCGGTACGGCAGCGCGTAGTACTCGCCGTTCAGGTCGTAGGCGTCGAGCCCGCCGTACTTCGCCTTGTCGAGCTTGCCGGCCTCATCGGTGACCGACTGAAGCTGGCCCCGCGTACCGAACCGGGCGTAGTCCGTGAGGGTCTTCATCGTCAGCACGTCGGTGGTGTCGCCACCGGCCAGCATCGTGGTGACCTTCTCCGAGTAGTCGTCGGAGAGGATGTCGACCGGGCGGACCTCGATGTCCGGGTACTTCGCCTTGAACCCGTCGATCAGCGCCTTGAACTCTGGTGTCTGGTCGTAGTTCCACAGGGCGATCCTGAGTACCTTCTTGCCGTCGGCGGTGGTGTCGGAACCGCCGCTGCTGCTGCACCCTGCGGTGAGCAGGGCCAGCGCGATGGCTGCCGTCAGGATCTTGGCGGGTCTTCTCATGGTGCGTATCTCCTTCGGTGTTGGTCGAATGGAAGACATCGGCTCAGGCACTCAGTCCGAGGGCCCAGGATTCGGCGGTGACCTCTCCTTGCAGAGGCTGCCGCCCGATCCACCGGGCCAGCTCGTCGATGGTGTGGTCGGTGAGGCGCCCGATCTCCGAACCGAGCGACCCCGCCACATGCGGGGTGACCATCACCTGAGCCAGCCGCCGCAGCGGTGAACTCGCGGGCAGCGGCTCGGGGTCGGTCACGTCGAGGATGGCGAAGAGGCGGCCGGACGCGCACTCGGCGGCGAGTGCGTCGGAGTCGATCAGGCTGCCCCGCGCCGTGTTGATGACCGTCGCATGGTCCGGAAGCAGACGCAGTTGCTCCGCACCGATGAGGTGCCGAGTCTCCTGCAGCTCGGGAGCGTGCAGGGACAATACGTCGACTCTGGGTAGCAGGTCCACCAGCTCGACCAGGGTCGCGCCGGCCGCCGAGACCTCCTCCGGATCTGCGTGCGGATCCGCGACCAGACAGGTGGTGCCGTCGAGAACCTTGAGCAGTTCGACGACCCTGCGGCCGATCCGGGAGAACCCGACGATGCCGACGGTCTGCGCGAAGTTCGACAGATCCCCGTAGCCCGTCACCCTGCCCCACCCCTCGTACGCGAGACGCTCGTCGGCGGCGAGGAAGGGAACCTTCTTGCCGGCGAAGATGATGGCCGCCAAGGTGTACTCGGCCACCGGAATGGCGTTGGTGTCGGCTGCGCTGGTGATCCGGATCCCCCGCCGCCACACGTCGTCTCCCACCAGGCCCCGCACGCTGCCGGCGCAGTGCAGCACCGCGCGCAGCGCGGGCGCCGCGTCGAGCCGCTCCGGTGTCAGCTGGGGAGCGCCCCAGGACGTCAGCATCACCTCGACGTCCGCCAGCTGGGCCCGTACCGCCGGGGCGTCGAGGTCGTCGGTCCAGACAGGATCACCCAGCGTCACCAGGTCCGCCAGCCGTGCGAGACGGGCAGCGTCGAAGTGCGCTTCGAAGCTCTCCCTGCTCATCACGACCAGTGCGTGTGGCTTCGTCTGCATCAAGCGTCGAGTCCTTCCCTCGGCCGGTTTCACACCGGCGCTGGCGAGCGCGTCTTGCCGGTCGCGTGGGGAAAGAGATAGTGGTGGTGAGCACAAACCCGCTACGGCTCGTACATGAACGAAGCGATTCGTTCAGAGTCGAACACACAGGATAGGGGAGGGTGAACCGATGGCCGGTGACCGGCTCTTCGCTCTGCAACGCAGGGAGCGGATCATGGACGAACTACGCCGGCACGGCGCCGTCCGGGTCCCCGAGCTGGCCCAAATGCTCGAGGTCAGTGAGCTGACGGTGCGGCGCGACATCGGCGCACTCGCCGGCCGCGGCCTGCTCACCAAGGTGCACGGCGGCGCGACCCTCCCGACCGAAACCGACTCGGCTCCCCAGCGCCGGACCCGCCCCGGATCCACGCCGTTCACCATCGGCATGGTCGTTCCCTCGCTGGACTACTACTGGCCAGCCATCGTGACCGGCGCCCGGGCCGCCGCAGTCGCGCTCGGCGTGCAGATCCAGCTGCGCGGGTCGAGCTACGATCGGGCCGAGGACCGCCGGCAGATCAGCCGGCTGATCGAGGCCAAGCAGGTGCAAGGACTCCTGCTGGCGCCGAGCCTCGAGGCCGACGGCGCCGATGAGATGATCGACTGGATCGGCAAGCTGCCGGTGCCGACGATCCTGGTGGAACGGCAGACGGCGCCCTGGACTCCGACGCCGTGTCAGCTTGAGTGGGTGCGAAGCGACCACGCGCTCGGCATGGAGATGGCGGTGCGTCACCTCCACGAACACGGACACCGCCGGATTGGCCTGGTGCTCGCGAACGGCAGCCCGACATCGGCGCATCTCGCCCAGGGCTGGCTGCGGGCCTGCGCGGAACTCGATCTGCCCGGCGAGTTCGTGGTCCGGGAGAGCGTGGCCCTCGACATACCCGGCCACCGGCAGATCATCGAGGAGATCCTGCTCCGCTGCCGCCGGTCTCGGACCACCGCGCTCATCGTGCACAGCGACCAGGACGCGATGTCCGTCGCCCAGTACGCCGCCGAACAAGGCATCGCCATCCCGGACGACATGGCTCTCGTCAGCTACGACGACGAGGTGGCCCGGCTCGCCGAACCGGCCATGACGGCGGTCCGCCCGCCCAAGTCCCGGGTGGGCCGGGCCGCGGTGGAGATGATGGTCTCAAGGCTGATGGAGGGCAAGCGCCGCCCCGCGCAACGCGTCCTCGTCCTGCCCGAGCTGATCATCCGCAACTCCTCGATCAGGACATGGGAAGGCCGGTAGCAGGGATGGCCGAAGCCGGTTCCGGCGGAGGCCATTCCACCGGAACCGGCCTCAACTCCACGGCTGCGCCGGGCCATTCGCGACCGTGCACACCAGGTGCACTGCTGCGTGATACTCGCCCGACCGGGCGCTATGCCCCGCAGCGGCGGCAGGTCGAACTCGTCGTCGGGCATACGCAGCAGCAGTCGGCCGGCCGCTGCGAAAGCCACCGTCGTGAGCCCCCATCCCACCCGGTCGAGTTTGTGGACCCCGCTCAGCACGGAGGCGAGGTAGATCGGCAGCGCCACCGTCAGTCCGACCGCGAGCCAGACCGGCGCCATCCGCGCCCGCCACAGCGCCGGCCCGAGCAGCCCCGTGCCGAGGAGATGGCCGATCACGAAGACCCCGGCTGCTTGTAGTCGCGGATGATCGTGATGCCGGGCCGCGGCTGTGACCGAGGCTGCCCAAGTAGACCGGACGTCCAGCTGCCCGGAGTGCGGAACGTCCTGGACAGTCGGCCTCGAACGTCCTGCCTCGGCAACGTACTTCTCTTGCTGCCGCAAACGTGCCTGGCACAAGCGGCGCTGAATATTGCGGCTACGCCGGCCGGTGCTGGCGGATGCGGGCCATGAGCAGGGCCACGTCGTCGGGTTCGTCGGGGCGGCGCAGCGCGTACAGCAGGTGGTCGCAGGTCTCCTCCAAGGGGCGCGGCGGTCCCGCGAGGAGCCGCAGAAGTGCATCCAGCTGCGCATCAAGGTGGTGACTGTAGGACCCGACCAGGCCGTCGGTGTACAGCAGCTGTCCGTCTCCGGGCCCAACCCCTAGCTGGGCGGCCGTGGAGGGGACGCTGCCCCGTTCAGGTAGACAGCAGGAGCCCGATGTCGTCGACGATGATCAGGTCCAAGCGGATGATCTTCGCGTGGTCCCGGGCGATGGGGTCGTCCGCGCGGTGGCGCCGGACCGGCGCCCCGAGGTCGACGGACAGGAGATCACCGTAGCGTCGTTCTGGGACTCTCTCTCGGCCAGGACCGGGAGGCCCGCCGTCGTCAGGTCTTGTAGCCGGCTGACGTGATCGGGCGGCCTCCCACGCCCTCACGGGCCTGACTGTGCATCATCGGTGACTGCGAGCGAATGGAAGCAATCACCTCCACGAGTTGTTCGCGCAGCACACAGGCGCCGTGTGCGCCTTTCGTCGTATCGGTCACCGACAACGGCGGAATCTTCGGACCCGGACGACTCATACCGAACCAACGGCAAATCTCCGACTCAGGACACTAGTGTGATGCGCCGGAAATCACAACCTTAAGTCTCTCGCTGGTTCTCGGTGGCTGGCGGAGTGACCTTGGTGAGGTAGTCGGCGAGGGAGTTGAGGATCTCGTCGGCGGTCTTGGTCCAGGTGAAGGGCCTGGGGTTCTCGTTCCATGAGTCGATCCAGGCCCTGATGTCTTGCTCCAGTGCCTTCACGGAGGTGTGCACGCCGCGGCGGATGAGCTTGTCCGTCAGCAGGCCGAACCACCGCTCGACCTGGTTCATCCACGAGGAGCCGGTGGGGGTGAAGTGGACGTGGAAGCGGGGGTGTTTTCCGAGCCACGTCTTGATCTCGGCGGTGTTGTGGGTGGCGTAATTGTCACAGACCAGGTGGACGTCGAGGCTGGCGGGCACGGCCTTGTCGATCGTGACAAGGAACTTCTTGAACTCGATGGCCCGGTGACGGCGGTGCAGCTCCGATATGACGCTGCCATCGGCGATGTTGAAGGCAGCGAACAGACTGGTGATGCCGTGGCGGTAGTAATCGTGGGTGCGCCGCTCGGGCATGCCCGGCATCATCGGCAGCACCGGCTGAGACCGGTCCAGCGCCTGGATTTGGCTCTTCTCGTCCACGCACAGCACTACCGCTTTCTCGGGCGGATGGTGATACAGGCCGACGACGTCGACGACCTTCGCGATGAACTGCGGGTCGGTGGAGAGCTTGAACGCGTCCTGGAGATGAGGCTTGAGGTCGAACCTCTTCCAGATCCGCCCGATGGTGGACTTCGACAGCCCAGAGTGCTTCGCCATCGAGGCCCGCGACCAGTGCGTGTCCTTGCCCGGGGTGGACTCCAACGTCGCCGTGAGCACATCCTCGACCTGGTCCAGCAGAATCGAGGGCGGCCTGCCGGGACGCGGCTCATCGCTCAGCCCGTCCAGCCTCAAGCGGATGAACCTCGACCGCCAGCGGTTAACCGTTCCGTGCGACACACCGAGTTCGGCGGCGACCTCCTTGTTCGACCCGCCTTCCGCGCACCGCAGCACGATCCTCGCCCGCAGCGCCAGGAACTGCGCGGTCTTGGCCCGCCGCGCCCAGCGCGTCAGCTCTGCCCGCTCGGCCTCGGAAAGCACCAGCTCCGGCTTGCGCCGGCCCGGCCGCGGCTCGTCCACCAGGCCAGCCATCCGCCGGGCTACGAATCGCGAGCGCCACTTGCGCACTGTCTCCGTGGATACCCCGAAGTCCGCTGCTACACCGGTATTTGAGACACCTTCCGCACAGGCCAGAATGATCCGGGCCCGCTCCGCCACACGGGCCGACACCGCGCCACCCGCCCAACGTGCCAACTCCGCACGCTCCTCGGCAGACAGCACGACTTCGACTGCACGAGGACCCCGAGACGCCATGAAATTAGCCTACAGACTTAGAGCCACCATTTCAGGCGCATCACACTAGGCGCGTGCGGTCAGCTCAGCCGGGCATCGGCGTACACGGTCATCGCATTGCGCTGGTAGACGGCCAGACCGTCGGCGATCTTGTCGAAGTTGGCCCGCATCTGCGGGTCGTCGACATAGGTCTGGCCCACTCCCTTGTACGCGGCCGCGGTCGGGGTCCAGAACCGGCAGATGCCCTGGTAGTTGACGTCCACCTCAGCCTGTACCGCGGGGTCGGAGACCGGCGTGCCGGCCACCATGAACTCCGCCATACGGATCATCTGCGCCGTCACCTCACGCTGCCAGCGCTCCGTGTCCTCGGCGGTCATCGCCTCGACGGCCTGCCGGGACTGCTCCCACGCCTGCGGCCACCGCTCCCGTACCTCGACCTCGGCCTCGGAGGGGGGCTGGAACCCCTCGAACAGGTTCTCCGGCCTGTTGATCTTCGTCATGTGCCCCTTGTCCTTACTGTCTTCCAGTTCGGCGATGGTGCGGCCGACCGTACGGGCCAGCGTCTCCAGCCGGTCCCGTTCCGCGAGCAGCCGTTGGTGGTGCTCGCGGAGCACGGCCACCTGGCCGAGCTGGCTGTCCAGGACCGCCTGGATCTCGCGCAGCCCCAGGTCCAGCTCCCGCATCAGCAGGATCTGCTGCAACCGCAGCAGATCGGCCTCCTCGTAGTAGCGGTGCCCGTTGCTCCCAATCCATGCGGGCGGCAGCAAGCCGATCTCGTCGTAATGCCGCAGCGTCCGCGATGTCACCTTGGACATCCGCGCTACCTCCGCGATCGACCAGGCCATTGCCGGTGCCTCCCTCGCCGGGCCGGACTCTCCGGCCACACACATGACCGTAGAAGTTGCCGCAACGGAAAGCGCAAGCCCGAGGCCCCCGGCGGTGGATCGAGGAGCGGGGTGAGGGTCCGTCGGTGCGGCAGCCCGCCAAAACGATCGGGATGCGCAGCACGGCGTCGGTCACCTATCACTTGGCCAACCTGGAACGGTCCGGCGCGCTGATACGCGACGGCCGGGGCTGGAACACCTGCCGCCTGGGCGGCTAGGACCGGCGTGCTTGTCGTCGAGCTGGCGCTTCGATGGCTGGATGGGCGGGTCAGGTTTCGTTGCGGGGTGGCGGTGTTCTGGCTCGGAGGGCTGGGTCGTTGCGTAGTTGTAGGAAGGTGACGAGCAGGGTGAGTGCCTGCAGCAGGGCGCATGCTCCGATGAGGCTGTTCAGGTACGGCGGCGGGGTGAGGGCGAGCAGGATGCCTGCGAGGGGGAAGGGCAGCAGCAGGAGCAGGATGGTCAGGGAGAGGGTCGTGCCGAAGGCCGCGGGTGGGATGACCTGCGAGCGGAGGGTGCGCAGGACGAGGGTGAGTCCTCCGTCGGCGGCCATGAAGAGGGCTATGAGGGTCACGTAGCCGGTGTAGGAGGGGGCCTGGGGCACGGCGAGGCAGGCGGCGGCCGCGATGGTTGCGCTGATGACGCCGACCCCCCACAGGCCGAGCCGGTCAAGGCCGGCGCGGCAGCAGGCGACCGCGACCAAGGTGGCGGCCGCGGCGATGGACCAGAGCGCGCCGGCGGCGGCCGGGGAGTGGCCGAAGCGGTCCTCCACGAGGATGGGGCTGGCCGATTGCAGCAGCCCGAGCGTGAGGTTGGAGCAGGCCAGTCCGGCCACCAGTCGGCGCAGGGACGGCAGGGAGCGCAGGGTCTGCCATCCGTCCCGCAGGCCGCCGACCGGCGCTGGTCCGCCACGGCGGGCGGCGCGCAGGGGAGTGGGCGGGGTCTGCAGGGCGAGTGCGCCGGAGGCGAAGGACAGCACGCTCAAGCACACGAGCATGCGCGTCGGGCCGGTGAGCATCAGGACGCCGCCCAGCGCGGGGCCGATGAGGGTGGCCGTCTGGTCGATGCCGATCAGCGCCGACTGCACTTTGTGGGACTGTCCTTGGGTTTGCCGGCTCACGACGGCGCCGACCGCCTCGTTGGCGATGAAGCTGAACTGTGTCAGCGCCCCGGTCACAGCGGCCAGTGCCATGACGGTGACGGTCTCGGCCGTGCCCGGCGGCACCAGGTGAAGCGCCACACCGGCGCCCGCCACCAGCAGGGCGCGGGCGAGCGAGGCGATGAAGCAGACGATCGCCGCGCCGCTGCGGTCCACCAGGGTGCCGGCGATACCGAACGCGGCCACCCGGGGTATCCATTCCAGTGCGAAGGCCAGGCCCGTCAGGGACGCCGAGCCGGTGGTTGCCAGCACGACGAGCGGCATGGCATAGGTCGCCATGGAGTAGGCGAGCGCGTCGCACGCGCGGGGGGTGTAGACGCGCCGGAACAGGCTGCCTGTGGGGAGGGCAGCATGCCGGCCGGCCGGCTGGACCTCATGGGAGGAGACGGTCACGAAGTGGGGGTCTTTCGTTGAGCGGGGGAGGGGAGGGCCAAGGTGTTGCC
This sequence comes from Streptomyces sp. 6-11-2, assembly GCF_006540305.1. GTDB lineage: Bacteria > Actinomycetota > Actinomycetes > Streptomycetales > Streptomycetaceae > Streptomyces. The sequence goes on from NZ_BJOR01000002.1 coordinate 634,269, forward strand.
GGCCGCTCACGAGGAGGGGAGCACCACATTCGCCGAAGCCATGGGGATGGCATAACGCTGCACGTGAACTCCGCTCGAAACACTGCGAGGTGAACAGGGGGCGGGTCCGCCACGGGGATGAACGGGCCCGCCCCTGTCTTGGTGCCGCCCGCGTATCTCCCCCGGGACTGCAGGCGGCGTGACCCGCTCAGGGGTCACTGTGTTCAGCGCGTTCCAGGTCCTGCGTGTCACAGGCGGCGGCCTGACCTTACAAGATCACCTGGTGCTCGCGGGTGATCGGCTGGATGTGTGACGTCAGGGACTCTCGGTGCGCTGTAAGCGTGGGACCTACCTCCCGCGCATGCCTGCTCCCCCCAGTGCGGGCTCCTGCACCGCAGGGGCAGGCGGATGCCGCAGACCGCATCACCCCACCCCGGGCCGCCCGAGCGAAACAGAGAGACCGAAGTACGATTCCCGTTCGATTGACCGTACGGCTCTGGAAGGACGGGCCTTGAGTGCCCAACTGAGAGACACCGCAGCGCAGTTGGCGGACATGCTCTGGCGTCAGCACACCGTGTACCGGGACCGGGCCGGGGGTGTGGTCATCCGGGGAGAGCACGTGCAGCGCTGGATCAGTCTCGCCCCCTCGGGTCGCAAGGACGAAATCCTGCTCCGTGCGGGCCGTATCCTCGACGGCGGCACCACCGCTCCGGCGCGTTCGGAGACTGTCGTCCCGCTCGGCGCCGGCACCGGCGAACTCGCCACGGCCTGCCGCCGCCTGCTCGCCGAGACCGCCGCCGACGCCGCACCGCCCGCCCCGGCGGCTCCCGGCCGCGCCAAGCGGTCCGAGAAGCCGAAACGGCCCGGGCGGAAAGGAAGACGGATGAGCCTCGCCTCCTGGACGATCCTGGCCTGCGTGGTCGGCGTCGTCGCCCTGTACGCCTACAGCACTGCGACGACAGGCACGCGCTGAGGAAAGCCCGCAGACCCTGGGGAGTCCTGGCGGTCGCCCTCCGGGGCCGACCGAGGATCGCAACCACACCGCCGCTGAGGCGTGCGAGAGGTCGTCTCGTCTGGCGGTCGTCCTCCGGGGCGACCGAGGATCGCAACGTTGCCCTTGCCGATAACCCCGTCTGCGCAGTCATGCGGCATGCTCGTACTCGTGGAGAACGCCGCCGAGGCGATCGGATCGTCGTATGCCGAGGCGGGCTGTCTCGTCCGGATCGGCGATCGGCGTCGGCACAGGGTTCAGCGGGCGGGCGTTCGCGATGCCCTGGTGGGGCCGACGGGAGTTGTAGAACTTCTCAAACTCGCGCAGGGCATGTGCCGCTGGTTCCAGACGGGCGACCGGCGCGTCCTGACCGATCGCCTGGACACACCCCGGGCCCCGGGGAATCGACCATGACACGGCGCGGTAGGCGGCGACGTTGTTCTTGCCGCCTACCGCCGCGAGGAACCGTTGCCAGGCAGTCGACTCCAGCGCCTTACCCCGGCTTGCTCATTTCGAATGCCTCAGCGCGTGGAGCGGCTTCCGCGTCGCACGTGTCACACGGCGAGCTGGCGGGCCAGGCGCCTCAGCCCTTGGCAGGCGGCTGCCCGCACCGCGCGGGGACGCTTGCCCAGGACGCGCGCGGCAGCGGGACCGTCGAGGCCGACGACCACGCGCAGCAGGACCACCTCGGCCTGGTCGCGGGGCAGACCGCGTATCAGTGTGAGGACATGGTCGGTCGAAAGCGACGCCAGCACCCGGTCGCACGTGCTGTGGGAACTAGGGATCTCGGCCATTTCCGGTTCGAGGGCGGTGGCGGTGGCGGAGGAGCGGCTGCGGCTGCGACGCAAGTGGTCCAGAGCCCGGCGGCGGGCGATGGCTGCGCTCCAGCCACGGAAGCCGGCCCCGTTACCCTGGAATCGGTCCAGATCCCGGGCTATCTCGTGCCAGGCCTCCGATGCCACCTCTTCGGCACCCTGGCCGACCAGGCCGTGCAGGTAGCCGAGCAATCCTGGCTGCACGATCCGGTACACGACCATGAAGGCTGTTTCGTCGCCGTCCTGTGCCCGTGCGACGGCAGCACCTAACCTCTTGTCGGACTCGACGTGACCGGCTTGATCTTCCTGGCCCAAGACCTGTCCTTCAATAGCGTCCGGCGAGCGACGGATGGTGGACCTGCTGCGCTGCCGACCACGCTTTACCCGCCGTGATCATTAGCGGCTGGTCGCACAGATCTGTCACAGCAACCGCTCCCGCGAAGGTGAACAGCCCTGGCTCGATGTCGCACTGCGTGACGATTGGCCGGGTCTGTGCGGCTACGGCACCGAGGCTGTACGAGCCGACAGCTCCCGTCAGGCGTTCAGGGCGCCGCTGAGGGTGGAGTAGCAGCCGATCACGGTGTCCAGGCCGACGAGTCGGAAGGTGCGCCCAGCGCCACAGCCCACCACGACCATCGGCTGCGGCAGCCCGCTCCCGCAGCACCACGCGGCCCAAACCCGCACCCGGCACGGATCCGCCCGCCGAACGAAATGAGAGAGCCCTCGACCGGGCCCTGATGGCCCCACTCCCCGCCGAGGACGGAGCAGGTAGGCGGGACGCTGTCACGGCGCCAGCTGTCTTCGATCACCACTGATAATGCTGCGGTGAGAGACGGCACAGACCCGAAGGAGCGCCGCGAGTGAGGGCTGACGACACACCGAAGACGGAGCCGCGGACGCTACTTGGCCGCGCCTGTCTGGTGCTGGTGATGCTGTTCATGGGGGTGTTGTTCAGCGCCATGGGGGTGGGCGGAACAGTGCATTCCGCCGATGGACTGAAGTACTCCACGCGCACTTCCGGCACCCCGGGACTACAGCAGCTCAGCGTGTTGCTGGACTGTCGTCGGCCGTCAGCTGGCTGGCGGTGTTCTCGATCGAGATCCTGGAGCGCCACTTCCCGCCGAAGGGCACTGTCACATTGGCGAATGGCGTGGGAGGATCTTCGAGTTGATCACGGTGGGGGGATCCCCCGTGGGGAGCGCGTCGCCGTCGTACAGGGGGCACCGGTACCCGGTCGAGGTCATCTCCCACTGCGTGTGGCTGTACTTCCGCTTCCCGCTCAGCTTCCGCGAGGTCGAGGAGTTGATGCTCCAGCGCGGCGTCATCGTCTCCTACGAGACCATCCGCCGCTGGTCCGCCAAGTTCGGCCAGGCCTACGCGAACGGACTGCATCGCAGCCGGCCCCGGCCCGGGGACATGAAGTTCCCCCATGATCGTGGACAGCGGATGGTTACGCTGCGGGGGCAAGGTCTTGTGCTGTCAGGGCCCTGGTTTCGACCGGGGTGACGTATCCGTAGACCGGGTGCTTGCGCAGGCGGGTGCGGTTGTACTCGACCCGATGAAGCGAAAGACGTCGGCGCGAGCCGCCTCGTGGGATTCCCAGATCGTGGTGCCGATCTCCGCTTTCAACAGTCCGAAAAAGCTCTCAGCTGCGGCGTTATCGTAACATGAGCCTGTTCTGCCCATGCTCTGCCGAAGGCCCAACTCCCCTATGAGGGCGCGGTATTCGCGTGAGGAGTATTCCGAGCCGCGATCCGAGTGCGCGATGCAGCCGTCCTTCAGCCCGCCTCGGCCGACGGCCATCCTCAGCGCGTCGACGACGAGTCCGGCCCGATGGTGGTCGGCCATCGCATAGCCGACGACCTCGCGGGTGGCCAGGTCGATCACCGTGGCGAGATACCACCAGCCGGCCAGCGTGGGCAGGTAGGTGATGTCGGAGACCAGTTTCGTGCCGGGCTCGGTGGCGGTGAAGTTGCGTCCGACGAGGTCTGGTGACGGGGCCGCCTTCCGGTCCGGCCGGGTCAGGCTGCGGCGCCGGCGGCGGGTGATCCCGCGGATGTCGTGCTCACGCATTATCCGCTCGACCCGCTTGTGGTTGACCTGGTGCCCGTTCCTGCGCAGCGCGGCTGTGATCCTCGGGGCGCCGTAGGCCCGCCGCGACACGTCGTGGATGTGCCGGATCTCGTCGACCAGCTCGTCCTCCTGGCGGGCTCGTTCCTCGGCTGCCGGGCGGGCGGCGAGGTAGGCGTAATAGCCCGAGCGAGATACGCCCAGCACTCTGCACATCAGGGCGACACTGTGACCACCGGGGTTCTTCTCGGTGGCCTTCTCCGCGTCGATGAACGCGTAGCGCACGGCTACTTCGTCGACTCCCTCGCGAAGAAGGCCGCGGCTTTTTTCAGGACCTCAATCGTCTGCTGCTGTTCCCGGTTCTCCCGCCGCAGACGACGCAGTTCTTCCTTCTCATCGCTGGTCAGAGCACCCGCGGCCCCCTGGCCCCGATCTGCCCTGTCCTGGTTCACCCAGTTCCGCAGGCCCTCCGGGCTCACCCCGATCTCACGGGCGACCTCGGTGACCGTCTTCCCCGACGAATGGACCAGCGCGACCGCGTCCCGCTTGAACTCGGCCGTGTACCGCTTGCTCGTGTTGCTCTTCTTGCTCACTACCTGGAACTGCTTCCTCCGGGACCGACCGTCCCAGTATCAGGCTGTCCAGCCCCAGGGGGGAACTTCAACAAGTGGCACTTGGACGAGGTCTTCGTGAAGATCAACGGGGAGCGGAAGTACCTGTGGCGGGCCGTCGACGCCGACGGCAACGTGCTCGACATCCTCCTGCAGAGCCGCCGGGACAAGGCCGCCGCCAGACGCTTCTTCCGCCGCCTGATGCAGAAGACCCGGGCGGTGCCCAGGGTGATCGTCACCGACAAGCTCCGTTCCTACGGCGCCGCCCACCACGAGGTCATGCCCTCGGTCGAGCACCGCTCACACAAGGGCCTCAACAACCGGGCCGAGAACAGCCACCAGCCCACCCGCCAGCGCGAACGCGCGATGAAGGGCTTCCGCTCCGTCGGTGCAGCCCAGCGGTTCCTGTCCGCGTTCAGCGGCATCTCACCCCACTTCCGGCCCCGCCGCCACCTGATGACAGCCCCCGACCACCGAGCCGAGATGACTGTCCGTTTCGCCATCTGGGACCAGATCACCGGCGCTGCCGACCGGTCCACCACGGCCTGACCCAGGCCCGAAGCGCAAGCCCGCCACGCCCCGACGGCGCCATCAGACACTCACACACCCAACAACGTGACAGCGCCGTGATGGACACCGGCTACGACGTTACCCGCCTCGCCTACGTCCTGGCCGATCTGCCCGTCGAGCTGGTCGGTCGGCTGCGCTCGGACCGGGTCATGCTCCGGGATGCCGGCCCGCGCCGCTCCACCTCCCGCGGCGGGCAGCCCCGCAAGCACGGCGGGGCGTCCCGGGCCCGGACCAGCTCGGCCACCGGGTTCGAAGAACCTCCGCCCAGCCACCCGTCATGACGTGGGCAGAGTGCTCGCCACCGGTGAGGCGTTCAGGCGTCCCGCCCACCACAAGGTCGGCACAAGACCGCGTCGAACTGGATAAACGACAAGCTCAGGAAAACGGGGTCGGGTAGCCCGAGGGGATCTCACCCTCGGGCTACCCGACCCATCAATCAGGGGGCGGCCCCACCTGGCCTTCACAACCAACTATCAACACCCCAGGCCAGCGACCACCCAGTTCACCAACCAGCACCCCCTGAGGCGTCAACAGCCCCCGCCACCGGAGTGCGTGAAGAGTTGGTGACGGCGCGGTGGACACCTGTCCGCCTGTAATACCCAGCGATGACTGCCCGTTGACGTCCCACCTGCGCGTCGCTACGTTCAGCCGAGCCCTTCAGAAAGCGCTTACCAACAACCCTAGGGTGGCAGGATGGTAGTTCGCAGAACGAAGTTCAGGTGGATCCTACTGACCACCGTGGCTCTCCTCGCGGGTGCTGCTGATGGACGAGCCTTTCGGGGCGCTGGACGCTCTGACACGGGAGCAGATGAACGTCGAGCTGCGCAACATTTGGCAGGCCACAGGCACCACCGTGCTGCTGGTGACGCACTCCATTCCGGAGTCGGTGTACCTGTCCGACCGCGTTGTGGTGATGCCCCCCGGCCGGGCCGGGTTGAGGAGATCATTCCGGTTGATCTCCCCCTGGGCCGGGACTACGCCTCCACCTTGGCCAGCCCACAGTTCGCGGCGGCCACCACCCGGATCCGCGAGCTACTCGGCGCCTCGCACGCCGCCGAGTAGTCCGCGAGCCCGGAGAAACACCCTGGCCGCCGAGCCGACAGGGCTGAGGCCCCGGCCACGTCTCTCGACGGGGCGCACCCGCCGCCCCAGTGGCTCTCTCGGCAACCACGGGCCCGCCACACGCCACACCGTGGGCGGCCGGTCGACGCGGCAGGCCGTGAGCCAAACCGATGTCGCACCGCGCGCCGGCAGGCGTGATGCCTGCCGGGGCGCGCCCGCTTTGTCACTGTGAACGCACGTTTCCAGGGAGCATACGTGAACCGACGTCAGGCCCTCAAAGCCGCCATGGGAGCGGCGCTGGCCGCACCGATCGCCCTCAACTCGCCGGACCAGGCCTACGCTGCCGCCCCGGCTGCTCCCGCCGAGCAGCCGAGCCGCACCAGCCGGCGGTACAACTCCAGCACCTACCCGGTCAGCATGAGCCTGTACTGCTTCAACCAGAACATCAACTCCTGGATCAAGGGCCGCAGTGGAAAGTCCGCACCCCCGATCACCACGGCCGACGCCATCACCTGGGCGAAGAACGCCGGCTGCGACCAGGTGGACATCACCGCGTACTTCATCCCGGGCTACGACACGCACACCATGCCCACCCGGCCCATCAGTGAGATCGTCTCGTTCGCGGCGGGGCTGCGCGACCACTGCGACAACCTCGGCATCGGAGTCAGCGGCACCGGTGTGTTCAACGACTTCGCCGACCCCGACGCCTCCCGGCGGGAGCTCGACGTCCAGCGCACGAAGTTCTGGACGGACATCGCCGCGGTACTCGGCGCTCCCGGGATCCGCGTCTTCTCCGGCGTGGTGCCGGAGGACATCGGCACGGCGGGAGGCTGGGAGGGGGTCACCCAGTCGCGGATCGTCCCGGCTCTGCGGGAGGTCACCGCCTATGCCGCCGGCAAGGGCGTTGAAGTGACCCTCCAGAACCACGGGGACATGACGGCGACGGCCGACCAGACACTGCAGATACTGGACTGGGTGGGCGACACGAATCTGTCCATCATGGACGACACCGGTTACTTCCGCCCCTTCGAAGCACCGACCGGCGCGGACTACGACTGGTACCGGGACATCATGAAGGCGGTACCGCGCTCGACGAGCATCCAGCTGAAGCGCAAGCCCGCCGGCGCAGACAGCGACGAGCCGATGATGGAGTACCAGCGCCTGTTCACCGGTCTGCGGCTGTCGGACTACCGCGGTTACATGCCGTGTGAACTCCTGTGGGACAAGGACGCACCGGACAACCCGAAGAACCAGCCCACCCCGCCCTTCGAGCAGATCGCCTCGTTCCTGGCCGAAGTGAAGGCCGGGCTGGCCATCTCGCAGGCGAACCCCTTCGACGCACTCGAGACGGCGATCACTCGGGCGGGCCACTCGGGCGGATTCACCAACGATTCCTGGCACAACCTCGCCGACATGGCCGGACAGGCCGGCCGGGAGTTCAACCAGAACCAGCCGTCCGCCATGAAGGCCCACCTGGCGAACCTCAAGCGCGGTCTGGCGTCAGACCACGGCATCAAACCCGATACGGCCCAGCAGCTGCGGACTCAGCTCAACGCTGTGCTGCTGCCCGTGGCCGACGTCTTCGGCTGACGGATCCGGCCACCGCAGCCGCGGTACCGTGCTGCTCTCGGAGCCGCTCAGCGACCGGCTCCGGCTTCGTGCGCTGAGCAGCCGCCCCAACCGAGCCGCCCTCGGCGATCGATCTTCGGCGAGGGCGGTTCAGGCACCAAACCTGGTCAGCGGGCGGCCGCGTGCCGCTGGAGCTGGGCGGCCACCCGACCGACCCAGCCAATCTCTGGCCCGAGCCCTACTACGGCTCGCCCACCACGCACACCAAGGACGAGGTGGAGACGAAGCTGAAGAACGCCGTCTTCGCCGGCAAGATCACGCTCGCATCGGCGCGCAACGCAATCAGGACCAACTGGCTTGCGCGGCGGGCGACGGTGCGTCGGATGTGTTGCCAGGTGAAGTCGGTGAACGGGGCGTTGACCAGGGTGTGGTGGATCCACGGCACCGCCTCCCAGCCATATCCGCGCGGCTGGTCGGGCTTCGGCAGGCGTACCCAGACCTGGCAGGGAGCGTGGGGGTTGTAGTGGATCTCCCACAGGCCGTCCGCCGTCGGCGAGCGCTCGCCGCGGTAGGCGTCGCTACTGGTCCACTTTTCAGCCGTCGCCGACACTTGTTGTACAAGGTGACCCGCAGCTTGCTTTCCCTGCCAGCGTTGCTGTTCCGCGGGACTGGCAGGAACCGCCTGGCCGTCTGGTTGAAGAACCGCAAGGTCCGCAACTACAGGATCGTCGCGGCCACCGCTGCCGAAGCTGCCGAGGCCCAGCACACCGCCGTTCCCGGAGAGAAGCTGGCCGCAGCCGTCGTGGCCAGGCTGGCGAGGGAGGTAATGGCCCTCGATGAGGAGATCGCCGAGACCGACGCCCTGATCGAGGGCCGGTTTCGCGACCACCCGCACGCCGAGGTCATCCTGAGCATGCCCGGCATCGGCCCCGTCCTAGCCGCCGAGTTCATAGCCCATACCGGCGGCGACATGAGCGTCTTCGGCACCGCCGATCGCCTCGCCGGTGTCGCCGGCCTGGCGCCCGTTCCGAAGGACTCAGGCCGGATCAGCGGCAATATGCGCCAACTTCGTCGCTACTGCCGCCGCCTGATGCGGGTCTTCTACATGTCCGCCCAGGTCGCGGCCCGATGCTGCCCAGTCTCAAAGGCGTTCTACGAACGCAAGAGGGCCGAGAAGAAGACTCATAAGCAGGCCGTCATCGCCCTCGCGCGCCGCCGCCTGAACGTCCTATGGGCACTCCTACGCGACGGTCGTCCCTTCGAGGGCAGCCCGCCACCTCGTGCTGCCAGCCTTGGCTGAGGTGGCTACAGTCAGTCACGAGCCAGGCGTTGACAACCACATTGGGAATCAGTAGCTAGCCCAAGCGCGCGGTGGATTCGCGCTCGTGCAGCGTCGCAGAGACGATCCTTGGCGGCACCGGTCCCAGGTCGTCGGCCAGACGCTCGAGCAGGAGCTCCACGGCGAGTCGGCCGGTGGCCTCGGGGGCGAGTTCGAGGGCGGTGATGCCGGGAGCCGCGAACCGGGTGTGCTCGCTGTCCGAGCCTGCGGCGATGAGCAGACGACGGGGGATGTCCCAGCCGAGGTTGATCGCCGTGCGTGCGATGCTGGCGGCGTGGCGGCCGGTGTTGGCGAAGATGGCGTCCGGGGGAGTCGGGCGGGAGAGCAGCAACCCGCCGACCTCGGTTCCGCCTGCCTCGCCGCGTTCTTCCGGGACCCGTTCCAGGATCGGCTCCTGGCCGCGTTCCCGGGTCCATGACAGGTAGGTTTCGATCGTGTCGTGGTTCCAGGCGTTGTCGTCCGTACCCGCGACAAAGGCGATCCGGCGAGCGCCGCGTTCGAAGAGCAGATCGAGCATCCGCCGGGTCTCGGCGCGGTCATCGGTCCCGGTCCACCAGATGTGTTCGGGCCGGGCGGGGTCACGGCCGGTGGAGACCACGGGCAGGCCCCGGTCGAGCAGTTCGGCCAGGACAGGGTCGCCGACGAACGGGTCGACGACGATGCCGCCGTCCAGGTTCATGGCGGCCGGTACGGATCTGCGCGTGAGGTCGGGTACGAGCATGAGTCCGAAGCCGCGGTCGAGTGCCGCGGTCGCGGCGGCTCCCGCCAGCCGGACGAAGTAGTCCACGCCCTGCAGGGTGTAACCGATGGCGTCCAGGGGACGGATGGCCAGCGCGACCACCCCGGTGCGGCCGCCGCGTAGGCTCTGGGCGATGGGGTTGGCCCGATACCGCAGCTCGGCGGCCGTGCGCAGGATGCGCTCACGCGTTGCCGCCGCAGCCGAGCCCTTTCCGTTGAGCACATGCGAGACGGTGGTCGCCGACACGCCGGCAGCCCGCGCTACATCGCGGATCGTCACTCTCTCGGACGGACTCATCACGCTCTAAAACGTACCACCAAAACGATTGACCAAAACGATTTACTACGCGACTCTCTACCCATCTGAGGTTGCCCATCCCCGGTGGCAGCGATCTTCGCGCAGACCTGTCAAGACACCGTTGCCGCATGCCCGGGGACAGACCAGAAGGGCTGGAAGTGCGCAAGAGAGCGTTTGTCGCCGTCGCGATCGCGAGCGTGATCTCGCTGGCCGGATGCGGGAAACCGGCACAGTCACCGAGCGCTGACCGGAGCGCCGCCACGGGGACACTCGTCGACACCCCCGCCCCCAAGGGTGACGTGGACCGAGTGACGTGGAACGTGCCCTACGGCGAGCCCACCTCGCTGGACCCGCTCAAGTCCTACAACTACCCGGAGAACGAGGTCCTCTCGAACCTCTGCGAGAGCCTGATGCGGGTCAACCCCGACTTCTCCGTCACGCCGGGGCTGGCCGAGTCGGCGGACCATCCCACGCCCACCACCTGGGTGTACAACCTTCGCAAGGGCGTGAAGTTCTGGGACGGCAAGGAGATGACGGCGGATGACGTCGTCTTCAGCCTGAAGCGCCACCTGGACCCCGCCGAGGGCTCCTACTGGGCCGGCGACATGCTCACCGGCAACATCGCGAGCGTCAAGAAGACCGGCGCCTACCAGGTCACCGTCACCCTCAAGAAGCCGGACGTCGTCATCAACGACTACATGGCGACACCGCTCGGCGCGGTCACCGAGGCCGCGTTCACCCGGCAGGCCGGGGCCAAGTTCGGCACCCCGGACAAGGGCGTCATGTGTACGGGCCCCTTCGCACTCAAGAAGTGGGACAAGGGCTCCCAGGTCACGCTGGTGCGCAACGACGCCTACTGGGACGAGTCGCGCAAGGCGAAGGCCAAGGAGTTCGACTTCCGCTTCATCGTGGACCCGGCCACCCTCACCAACGCGCTGAAGACCGGTGAGATCGACGGCTCGTACGACGTTCCGACCGATGCCGTCGACCAGCTGTCCAATGCCACCAACGGCACCCTGTACCTGGGCAAGTCCATGCAGATGGTGGCCATCATCGGCACCGGCGACGGCCCCTTCTCCGATCCGCGGGTGCGTACCGCCCTGCTGATGGCCACCGACCGGGAGGCCATCAGCAAGACCGTCTTCGCCGGCACCGCCGCGCCGCTGCGGTCCGTGGTGCCGCCGGGCAGCTACTCCTATGCGTCCAAGGTTTACGAGGATGCATACGACAAGCTGCTGCCCACCACGGTGGACATCGAGGGTGCCAAGAAGCTGGTCCAGGAGGCCGGCAAGCCCAGCGGGCCGATCACCATCGCATACCCCAGCGAGCGGACCGTCTACGAGGACATCCTCGCCGAGGTGCAGAGCGCAGGTAAGAAGATCGGCCTGGACATCCAGCCCAAGGGTGTGCCGAGCGCGCGGTACGGCGCCTTCTTCTCCGACGCCGAGGCTCGCAAGGGCTACTCGGGCTTCATGACGACGAACTACTTCGACGTTCCCGAGCCGCTGGCCTTCCTGCGGAACCACATCGACCCCGGGTCCGCCGAGAACTACGACAAGTTCTCCGCCCCCGAGATCACCGCGCTGCTGGACCAGGCCTCCGCGGAGAACGACGACACCAAGCGGGCAGAGTTCACCGCCCAGATCGAGACCAAGTACATGGCCAAGACCCCGTGGCTGCCCATAGTCGCTCCGTCGACCCGGCTGTTCATGAACAGCAAGATCACCGGGGCACCCGCCTCCTTCGTCTACCTGTACTACCCGTGGGCCGCAGCCGTGGGCTCGGCCAAGTGAGCGCCTAGCAGGTAGCGCCCACCGACCCAGGCGCCCACGGCGCACGTCCTCATCCGCATTCCGGCAGGGGAGCGCGGCGGCTTGCCCGACCGCGCTCCCCCGCAGACCTCTCCAGCAGGAACAGCCCATGCTCGGATTTCTCTTCCGGCGCTTGCTCGCGCTGGCCGCGACCCTGATCGTTGCCAGCTTCCTCATCTTCGGTGCGCTGTACCTCGCACCGGGCAGGCCGGAGACCTTCCTCACCCAGGGCCGCTCGATCAGCCCCGAGACGCTCGCCTCGATCCGCGCCCAATACCACCTCGACGACCCGTTCCCGATCCGCTACTGGGACTGGATCACCGGAGTGGTCCGCGGCGATCTCGGCCAGTCCCTGGTGTTCCGTCAGGACGTGGCGAGCCTGCTCGCCCCGCGTGTCGGCTCCACGCTGCTGCTCACGCTGTACGCCGCCGTGCTCCTCGTCGTCTTCGGCGTGCTGGTCGGCGTGGTGTCCGGGCTGCGCGGTGGCCTGCTCGACACGGTGGCGCTGGTCGTCACCAGCATGGGCTTCGCCGTTCCCACGTTCTTCGCCGCACTGCTGCTGATGAACCTGTTCTCCGTGCAGCTCGGCTGGTTCCCCGTGTTCGGGTCCGGTGAGGGCCTGGCGGACCGGCTCTGGCATCTCACCCTGCCGGCGATCGCGCTCGCCATACCCTCGGGCGCGGTGGTCGCACGGATCACCCGGACCTCGATCATGGAGGAGAAGGACTCCGAACACGTCGCCACCGCGATCGGACGCGGACTTCCGCGCTCCCTGGTGGTCCGGCGGCATGTGCTGCGCAATGCACTGCTTCCGGTGACCACGATCGTGGGAGTCAACATCGCGGCCCTGATAGCCGGCGCGACCGTGGTCGAGAAGGCGTTCGCCCTCGACGGTCTCGGCTCTGCTCTGGTCGATGCCGTCAACCAGAAGGACTTCGCCGTCGTCCAGGCCATCGCGCTCGCCCTGGTGGTTGCATTCGGCCTCGTCAACCTGGCCGTCGATGTGCTCTACGCATGGCTGGACCCACGGTTCAAGCTCGGAGGGAAGCGCTCATGAGCGACAGCGTCAACGCCTCGGGCACGGCTACCGCAGGCACTCCAGGAAAGGCCGCCCGCTCCGGAGGCCCCACCGGCCGCCGGAACATGATCGGGCGCTTCGTCACCCACGTCGGAATCACCGGCACCGTCGCCGCCGCCTTCATCGTCCTGATGGCCGCCATCGCGATCCTCGCCCCCTGGATCGCTCCCTACGACCCGCTGCAGGTCGACCTCGCCGCCACCTACCAGTCCTCCAGCGCGGAGCATCTGCTCGGCACCGACAACTCCGGTCGTGATCTGCTCTCCCGGCTGATCTGGGGCGCCCGGACCAGCCTTCTGGGCCCCTTCATCGTCGTCACCGTCACCGCGGCGCTGGGCACCCTGCTGGCACTCACCGCGGCATGGTTCGGCGGCCGCGTCGACGACCTGATATCCCGTCTGCTCGACCTGCTGTTCGCCTTCCCCAGCCTGCTGCTGGCCATCATCGTGATCGCGCTGTACGACCGCGGGCTGCTCCAGGCGTCCCTGGCGCTCGCGGTGGGCTTCACCCCGTACACCGCACGGGTGCTGCGCAGCGTGTCACTGCGCGAACGCATGCTGCCCTACATCGCGTCCGGAGAGATCCAAGGCTTCTCCGGGTTCGTCATCTGCGTGCGGCAGATCCTGCCCAACATCACCCCCCAGATCCTCACCGGTGCCACCATCAACTTCGGATCCGCAATGATCGAACTTGCCGCGATCTCCTTCCTCGGTCTCGGCGTCCAGCCGCCCACGGCCGACTGGGGCCTGATGGTCTCCAGCGGCCAGGCCTCCCTGGTGAAGGGCTTCCCCCAGCAGTCTCTGTACGCGGGCCTGATGATCGTCATCACGGTCGCGGCGTTCAGCGTGCTGGGCGAACGCCTCGGCGGCCGCAAGGCAGGAGGCCGCGCATGAGCCCGCTGCTGCGCCTGGACGGCCTCCATGTGACATTGAACGTCGACGGCGAGCGACGCCCCGTGCTGCACGACGTCTCGCTCGACGTCGGCGCGGGCGAGGCCGTCGGCCTGGTCGGCGAGTCCGGTTCCGGCAAGTCGATGACGGTGCGCTCCGTTCTCCGGGTGCTCCCCGGCGGGGCCGAGACCTCGGGACGGATCGACTTCGACGGCGCCGACGTCCTCTCCATGTCGGCCAAGGACCTGTGCCGGTTCCGGTCCCACGAGGTCGCGGTGATCCACCAGGACCCGCGCGCCGCCATCAACCCCGTGTCGACCGTCGGGGACTTCCTGGTCGAGGCACTGGTCGCCAACCACGGCGAGGGCGTTCGGCAAGCGCGCGCCCTCGTCCAGCGCATCCTGTCCGATGTCGGCATCCCCGACGCCTCACGCCGGATGCGCCAATACCCACACGAACTCTCCGGCGGCCTGCTCCAACGGGTCGTGATCGCGGCCGCGATCGCCGTCCGCCCCCGGATGATCCTCGCGGACGAGCCCACCACGGCGCTGGACGTCACCACCCAGTCCGAGGTGATGGGCATCCTGGACGAGATGCGCCGGGAACACGGCCTGGCCATGCTGTTCATCACCCACGACCTGGAGCTGGCCGGCGCGGTGTGCGACCGGATCGCGGTCATGTACGCGGGCTCGATCGTCGAGGAGAGCCGGCCGCAGGCGCTCGAGGACCGGCCCAGACACCCCTACAGCCGGCTCCTGCTGGACTCCCGGCCGCGCATCGACCGGGTCGCCGACCGCCTGGAGGTGATCCCGGGACGACCGATCTCGGCCTTCGAAGTCGGTTCCGGCTGCGCCCTGGCGCCCCGCTGCCCCTACGCCGAGCCCCAGTGCACGGCCACTGCCCCGGCCCTGCGGCCGATCGGTTCGGGCCAGGTCCGGTGCCACCGCAGCGAAGAGCTCGAGTCCGTTCTCCGACGTTCCGGCACGGAGGTGCGCGATGTCTGACCACACCCCTGTCGTGGAAGTGACCGAGCTTCGCAAGGTGTTCCGCGTCCGCCGCCCAGACGGACGGGGCACCACCGAGTTCACCGCCGTGGACGGCGTCGGCTTCCAGGTCCGGCCCGGCGGCGCGCTCGCGATCGTGGGGGAGTCCGGCTCCGGCAAGTCCACGGTCGCCCGGATGGTGGTCGGCCTGGAGACCCCGACCTCCGGCAGCATCACCGTCCTCGGCCGCCCCCGCAAACCGGGACGTGCCGGGACGGCCGAACGGCGCCGCCGCGGGCGCGAGATCCAGATGGTGTTCCAGGACCCCTACGGATCCCTCAACCGGCGCAGGTCGGTCCGCGACGCCCTGGGCGAAGTGATCGACCTGCACTTCAAACCGTCCCGCAACGAACACGAGGAGCGGATCGCCCGGCTGCTGGCCGACGTCGGCCTCGACGAACGGCAGTCCCGCGCGCTTCCCTCCGCGCTGTCGGGCGGGCAGCGGCAGCGGGTCGCCATCGCCCGAGCGCTCGCCGCCGAACCCAAGGTGCTGGTGCTGGACGAAGCGGTGGCCGCGCTGGATGTGTCGATCCAGGCACAGATCCTCAACCTGCTCGCCGACATCCGCGAACGCACCGGCCTCACCTACCTGTTCATCAGCCACGATCTGTCCGTCGTACGGCAGATCAGCGAGGAAGCGATCGTCATGCGCAAGGGACGGATCGTGGAATCCGGCCCCACCGCCCGCATCCTCGACGACCCGCAGCATCCGTACACCCGCATGCTGCGCCGATCCGTGCCCGGCCCCGGTTGGAAGCCGCGGCGAATGAGCCAGGACGAGCGCCAGGCGCTCGCCATGGAGGAGACATCGTGACCACCCCTACGGTTTTCCGGTCGGCCCAGGCAGCCCCCGGCGATCGCGGGCAGCAGCTGGGCAAGACCTTCCCGGACCGCATCGGGCAGGCCAGTGCCTTCTACGACCAGCTCTTCGCCGCCGCAGGCGCCACGCCGCAGGACGTCACCGACTGGAGCCTGCGGGCCTTCGAGCACATCAGCGCCTGGGCCCCGGAACTGGCCGAGGAGATGGACGGCATCGCGCGCGGCGCCGGCCTGCCCGTGTGGCGGATCGCCGCGCTCAACGCCCGAACGGAGATCCTCGGCCGGTTCGGCCGGACACAGCACCCGGAGTGCTCGACGGTCGTGTACGCCCCGGCCGACGGCCGTCCGCCCGTCACCACCCAGACCTGGGACTGGCACGACGGCATGCGGGACGGTTGGTTCGTCTGGACCATCGAACACCCCGACGGCCGGGTCGTGCACACGGTGACCGAGTTCGGCATCGTCGGCAAGATCGGAGTCAACAAGGCGGGCCTGGGCCTGCACTTCAACATCCTCGGCCACACCTCGGACAAGTCGACCGAGGCAGCGGGCACGTGGATACCGGTGCACGCCCTGGCCCGACGCATCCTCGACACCTGCGCAAGCGTCCCCGAAGCCGTCGAACTGGCCACCGGCACACCGGTGACGGCATCCAGCTCCCTGACGCTGGCCGACCACGCGGAAGACCGGACCACCGCGGCAGCGATCGAACTCAGCCCGGCCGGATCGGTACTGCTGCGTCCGCGCGAGGACGGCTTCCTACTGCGCACCAACCACTTCGTCGACCAGGCACTCGCCGGTGGCGAGGTGATGGGAGTCGAGGACCCCAGCACCTACCGGCGGATGAACGTCCTGCAGGAGCGCACCGCGGCGATCAGCGCGCCGGACCGGGAGACCCTGGTCAAGGCCCTCACCTGCCACGCGGACGAGGGCGCGGAGCTCTGCTGCCACACCCAGCCGGACGAGGTGATCGGCAAGCGCTGGGAGACGCTCGCCACCGTGTCCCTGGACGTCGCAGGGGGAGGGCTCGCCGCCCATGCGGGCGGACCTTGCACCTTCCACCCCGCATCCTGGGCTGAAGTCTTCTGACCCTGCCCTTGCCGAAAACCTCATCCGTCCTGGTGGGGTCAGTATGTGGGGTGCGCGGGATCTTGACGCCGGTCGCTCGAGTCGGTGCTCTGGCGCGGCTGGCGACGGCTGCGGCAACATGATCGGTCGTGCTGATGCGACTGGCCTACCTGGGCGTGACGAATGCGTTCGCCCTGCTGCGCATGCTGCCGATGAGCGACCGAGACAAAGAGGTGGAGATCCTGGCGCTGCGCCATCAGATCACGGTGCTGGAACGGCAACTGGGCGGGAACAGGCCGCGGTTCGACGCGAGCGATCGGACGTTCCTGGCGGCGTTGCTGCACCAGCTCCCGCGGGACGTCCTGCGCAGGGTGCGGCTGCTGGTGCGCCCGGATACGGTGCTGCGATGGCACCGCGACCTGATCGCGTGCCGCCACGCGGCCCGTTCTCGGCCGAAGCGTCCGGGCCGGCCACGGACCGTGCACTCGATCAGAGCCCTGGTACTGCGCCTGGCGCGCGAAAATCCCAGCTGGGGCTACAGGAGAGTGCACGGTGAGCTGCTCGTGCTGGGCGTGAAGGTGGCCGCCTCCACGGTATGGGAGATCCTGAAGGAGGCTGGGATCGACCCGGCGCCCGAACGGAGCTCCAGTACCTGGGCCGACTTCCTGCGCTCCCAGGCCGACGCCCTGCTGGCCTGTGACTTCTTCGAAACGGTCACCCTGTCCGGAGTGCGGCTGTACGTGTTCGCCGTCATCGAGCACGCCAACCGCCGGGTCCGCATCCTGGGCGCCACTGCTCACCCGTCCGCGGCCTGGGTGGTCCAGGCCGCGAAGAACCTCGTCATGGACCTGGAGGACGCGAGCTGCCGAGCCCGCTTCATGATCCGGGACAGAGACCGCAAGTTCCCCGAGCTATTCGACGCCATCTTGAAGGACGCGGGGATCGAGGCGGTGCTCAGCGGCGTTCAGATGCCAAGGATGAACTCCATCATGGAGAGGTGGGTGCAAACGTGCCGACGGGAACTGCTGGACCGGACCTTGATCTGGAACCAGCGCCATCCCCTGTACGTCCTGCGCGAGTTCGAGTCCTTCTGCAACGAGCACAGGCCGCACCAGGGCATCGCGAACGCCCGACCGCTACACCCCTTGCCCACGGCGATCAACGATCCAACGCAGATCGCCCGCCTCGACACACGCAGGCGCGAACGCCTGGGCGGCATCCTCCACGAGTACGAACACGCCGCGTGACCTGCACGGACGAGGTTTCCGGCAAGCGCAAGGGGCCGGATGCGGGGCTTGCGTCCGCATCCCGATCAAGCGTCCGGGGCTGATCAGAAGGATTCGTCTGCCCGTGTGCGCCAGTGAGCGAGGTTGTCCTGGGTGCTCTTGGTTTGCGTGTGTTTCGCGCCGAGGACGCGGATCTCGTCGGCGAGCAATCGCGTGTGCTCAGCGACGGCACGAGGGACGTCTCCTGCCTGTCCGTAGAAACCTGCGAGGTTGTGGCGCACAGTCAGCGTGGCCGGATGGCCTTCCCCGGCCACGCGCCGCATGTCGGTCAGGAGCGCTTCGAGCTCCTCGACGGCACGGGCGGGGTCGCCGGCAATGCCCCGCCAGACGGCGATCTGGTTGCGTGCCACAAGGGCCGCCGGGTGATCGGGGCCGAGCGTGGTGTGCAGCTCCGCCACGAGATCCTCCAGCACGCACACCGCACCAGGCAGGTCTTCCGCGTCCGCCAGGGCGGCGGCGCGGGAGTGGGCGGTGGTGACCAGGCAGTGCACGGGATCCGGTGCACCGGTCCCGGCGGGGGAGCTTTCGCGGCTGTCGCCAACCGCAGTTGCGGCGTTCCCCCGCTGCTCGCCCAAGGTCGTCAGATTGCGCGCGGTCGTGAGCACATCGGGGTGGTCCGGGCCGAGGACACGTTGTCGGTCGGCGAGAACCTGCTCCAGTTCGCGGGCGGCGACATCGGTCTGCCCTGCGTTGATCCGCAGACAAGCCAGGTCGTGGCGGACACTGAGCATCTCGGGATGGTCGGGACTCAACGCCAGCCGCATGGCCAGCACCAGGGCTTCCAGCACCCGCACCGCTCCGTCCGGGTCACCCGCAGCGTTGCGCCATACGGCGAGCCTGTGCCGGGTGTGGAAGGTCGCCGGATGTCCGGGTGACAGGACGCTCTCCTCATCGGACAGGAGCGCCTCTAGGACCTCGATCGCTGCTTCGGGGTCTCCTGCCAGGCCGAGCCAGTTGGCGAAATTGCCGCGAACGGTCATGGTGTCCAGATGCCGCAGCCCAAAGAGCCGCCGCATGTCCTCGACCAGCGCGCGAAAGGCTGTCGCCGCTTCACCCGCCGAGCCCGCCTGCCCTCGCCAGCCGGCGAGATTGTGCCGCGTGGCCAAGGACGCCGGATGATCCCGGCCCAGCGTCCGCTCACGGAGCACCAGTACCTCCTCGAGCTCGGTGATCGCGGCTTGCAGGTTTCCCGCCTCGGCGCGCAGCGTGGCCACGTCGTGACGAGCCTCGAGAGTCATGAAGTGCTCGGGCCCCAGCACGCGTTGCATGTCGGCCTCCACCTGGACGAGTTCGGCGACTGCCTCGGCAGGGCGCCCTGCGGCCCCGCGCCAGTCGGCCAGGTTGTGGCGGGCGGAGAGGGCGCTGGGATGGTCCGGGCCCCGAAGCCGCTCACAGTCGGCCACGAGTCGCTCCAACAGTGACACCGCGCCGGCAGGGTCGCCCGCCCGTCCCCGCCAGGTCGCCAGATTGTGCCGGGTGTTGAGGGCGTCGGGATGGTCGGGGCCCAGCACACGCTCCCGATCGGCCAGAACCTGCGCGAACGCTTCCGCTGCCCCGGCGGCGTCCCCGGCCTCTCCTCGCCAGGCGGCCAAATTGTGGCGGGCGTTGAGGACGAGGGGATGGTCGAGGCCCAGTACTAATTCATGCAGGGGCACGAGGGATTCGAATGCTTGGGCGGCCCCGGCAGCGTCTCCGGCCTCTCCTCGCCAGCCAGCGATGTTCGTGCGCAGAGTCAGGGTGTTGGGATGGCGGGGCCCTTGGAGCAGCTCTTGATCGGGGAGCAGCTCCGCGAGGGCCGCCGCAGCCCCGGCCGCGTCGCCTGCCTGCCCACGCCAATGCGCCGCATTCGCTCGCAGGCCGAGGGTCTCGGGACGCCGTTCCCCCAGGAAGTGGTGGGCATCGACGGATACAGCCGCGAAGTACTTGGCCGCGGCAGCCGATGCTCCGGACTCCCCGAGGCTGGCGCCGTACGTGTTCAGGATGGGGTGCATCCTGGGCCGCCACAGTGCTTCCAGGCCGTGGAGCCGAAGCGGCGGTACGTTCGCGCGCAACCGCTGACACAGACTCTGATCGCGCTTGGTCTCCTGCCACGAGCTCTCCAGCGCGTCGGCCGCTGCCCGCACGGCTTGGGAGAGGTCAGGGGTGGATTCGCGCACGGACCGCTGCACAAGCTGGTGGATCCGTACCTGACCAGGCCGCCCCCGAGCCGTGTCACCCGCGCTGTGGTCAAGCAGGTTGAGCCGGTTCAGAACGCGCAGCGCCTCCCACACCTCCCGCGCATCCGGCGCTCGCTTCCCGGGGGTGGAACGCCGCGCATCCAGGTACTGAAACGCCGCCTCCGTGACGAACAGGCCGTCGGGGATGTCGGCGCCGTTCAGCACCCCGGCGAGTTCCAGCACTGGCCGCGCCAGCCCCGCCGGACGCAGTTTCTGGGCTCGCCGTACGGAGATCTCCCAGACCGCCGGTACTTGATCGCGCTGCCCGTCGGGCAGCGCGTCCTCCTGTGGCAGTGCCTCGTCCAAGGAGCGGGCCTGATCGGCCAGCAGCTCGAGGTAGGCCGACACGTCTAGGTCGACGTCCACCAGATAGGCGGCCGCCTGGGCCACGGCGATCGGCAGATGGCCCATCTCGTGGGCCAGCTCGGCCAGTTGGGCGTCTGCGTCGTGCCGGTGACCGCGTTCGGTACGGCCGAGGGCCCGTCGCAGATACGCCAGCGACTGCTCTTCGGTGAACACACTTATGTGGATGACCTTGCGGGAGTCCGTGGTCCACGCGGCGTCGCGAGATCGGGTGGTGACCAGGATTCGCCCGGTCGACGTGCGCGGTGGCCACAGGCCGTTGAGGTCGCGAGGTGCCGTGACATCGTCCAGGACGATCAGCCAGCTGCGCTCGGTGGTGCTGAGCCAGGTCAGGAACTGCTGGGCTGCCAACTCCTTGTCCTTGTCGACCTCGCGATCAGTCAGGATCATGCGGGCGGCCCGGGCATAGAGGTCGATGATCGACTGTTGCTCGCCGGCCGCTACCCAGACCACCAGGTCCACTGGGGAATCGGCGTCCCACACGGAGGTGGCGAGGTCGATAGCCAGTTGGGTCTTCCCGACCCCGCCCATCCCGGACAAGACCTGCTCGCCGCCGGTCAGGACGGCCGTGCCGCCGCCGCCCTCGAGTGCCCAGCGCAGCACGTCCTCTTCGGAGCGGTGCTGGTAGAAACCGGCTCGCGGGGGCAGGGCGCCGATACGCAGGGGCCACTCGACGGGAGGCCGTGGAGCCTGATGGTAGTGCTGGTGGTGCTCCACCGAGCTGCCGCGAGCCCAGGCGTTGTACTTGATGTCTCCGCCCGCTCCGATCCCTCTTCGGCCCACTTCCACGTGGGTGTGAGGGGGAGTCCGTGGTGGTGTGCCGCCAGTCATCAGGCGCGGCTGTTGTCGACGAAGGCGTTGCGGCTGATGCCTCCGGCCGCGCCCAGCGCGTCACGGCCGAATGCCTGTACGTCGCCCTCGACGTCGTCGGCCGGAGGCGTGGGCGCAGCGGTGGGCGCAGACGGGCGGACCGTGGCCCGGGTGCCGAAGGCGTTTCCGTTGATGTTCCCGCCGGCCGCCATGGCGCGGCGGCCGCGGGAGCGGACGCGCCGGGTCGTACCCGTGCCCGAGGGCGACGGGCTTGGGGAAGGTCTGAAGAGTGCGTAGACGGAGACGAGGAGTCCCACGACGCCTAGGGCGGCACCCACCACACTGGCCGCACGGTCCGCCGTGTCCAGGTCCACCACTACAGCTACGATCGCGAGCCCGGCCAGCACTGCGGCGCACAACCCCGCCGACGCCCAGACGGCAGCCCGCGCTGCCCCCGACAGTCCTGCCATCACGAATACCCCCATAGCAAAGCACACTTGCTTCTCTGAGCGTAGCCCCGCGCCACCTGCGACGGTACCCGAAGTGTCCGTGGTGCCAGCCGTGCGGCGGCTGCACCGCGTGCGGTCAGTGCCGGTACCGCCCCGAACGCTGCTGACGCTTGTTGAGGACACCACAGACAAGTTGGCGTGCCGTCAGGCGGCCATCCGCCGCCCACCCGCCCGGGGCGCGAATTTCTCGCCTGTCCAGTCGATAGATTTCGAGTTCTGGCCCGGCCGAATTCCAGGGCTGCTATAAACTTGTGACTGTGCGTTTTAGCCTCGAAGTTTCGTGACGGTCCGTCGACGGAGTCGGTGGACCGTTTTCGCGCGGTGGGCTGGGGCTGGGCAGGGCCGAGGCCCGAGTGTCGCCTCGGGGTGGCGCCGGGTTCCACTGTTCCGGGTGTTGAGGTGCTGTCGCAGGGACGGGGAATCCGTCGGTCAGCCGGGGTTCGGCAGGAGCGCGAGCCGGTCGAGGGCAGTGGTGATGTGGCTGGTCCAGGGCCAGTGCCGGGCCAGGCGGAGGACCCGCCGGCGGCCGGTGGTCACGAGCTGTCCGGCCGCGGTGAACAGGCGGAGCCGCAGGCGACGGGGCTCCCAGAGCCTGGCCTTCCCGGTCAGCGCGAGCATCGGCATCCAGGCCAGCAGGTCCAGTGCGATCTGCACGATCTCCAGCCAGATGCGGTTCTGGGCGGTGTGGTGCAGGGGCAGGTTCCGCAGCCCGGTGGCCCGGGCGGCCCGGATCCGGTCCTCGGCCCGGGCCCGCAGCCGGTGACGGAGCTCGAGCTCGGCGATCGGCCGGCCGGCCGGAGGTGCTGGTGGCGAAGCACGTCAGTCGCATGCCGTCCGCGTCGGTGAGTCTCAACTGGGCCCCGGGGTGCGGCCTTTCCTTCCGAACGATCAGCCGCATCCCCTTCGGCCAACCCTCCAGGACATCGCCGGTGAGTTCGGCGACCCAGGCGCCGTCGCGGATCTCGCCGTCCGCCTCGACGGCCGGCGTCCAGGCGGATGCCGGAACCTTCAGCACGTGCTCGTGGATCGCATCTGTGATCACCATGCCGACCGAGTAGGACAGCCACCGTCCCCGCCGGGCCAGCCAGGCGACGAAGTCATGGGTGCCGCCCGCGGAGTCGGTGCGGATCAGGGTCTGCCGCCCGCGCCGGTACTTCTTCGGGAGCTGAGCCAGGGCCAGGCCGGCGGCGGTGATGTGGTCGGCGGCCGTGTTCGAGCCCGCGTTCCCCGGCCTGAGCAGGGCCGCCACCGGCTCCCCGGTGCCGCCCGGTCCGTGGTCGACGAACCCCATCAACGGGTGGTGGCCGTA
Source organism: Streptomyces sp. 6-11-2 (assembly GCF_006540305.1). GTDB lineage: Bacteria > Actinomycetota > Actinomycetes > Streptomycetales > Streptomycetaceae > Streptomyces. The sequence goes on from NZ_BJOR01000002.1 coordinate 657,513, forward strand.
GGTCCGCTTCCACGTGGGTGCGGCGCCCTGCTTGTCCGAGTGCGCGATCACCAGCACCCCGTCGAGGTCAACAGTCACCGACCCGTCCGCATCAGGCGCTTTCCGTTCGGCCAACCGCCAGACACTTTGGCGGACTTCAGCCCGCGCGGCACGGATGGCCCGCAGGGCTTTCTCCCCGGAGGCTGCGAGGGTGTCAACCAGGCGGGAGACCGTCGGGTCGGAGGCGACCGGCCCGAACATGGCCGGCTCGGCCCGCAGCATGCCGACATCGGCCAGGCAGTCCCCGCCCATCGCGACCGCCAGTGCGACATCCAGGAGGACCTTCCCGGGATCATGAACGGCCCGCGGCTTGCGCCACGGCGCCAGTGCCGCAGATATCGCCCGGTCAAGGCCCACCTTGCGGACCGTCTCCACCAGCAGGACCGAGCCGGCCTGCGAGACCACCTGGCGGCCGTCCCCCTGAACACGGACACGCGGGTACGACGCGATAGGCTCTCTCACCTGGAAAGTGCTCTTTTCCTTGCAACCGACAGGACCCTCAGCAAGTCCTATCGTTGCAGGTCAAGAGCACTTTCCGTGTTTCTGATCAGCCTGTGGACAGGCCACCTCGTGAAAGCGCGAGGTTAGATGGCGAGTGAGCACGTGAACTGGCGACCGGAGCGTTCATCGTCGATGGCCTGGGCGAGTCAGATGGTGTGGGCGGCGAGCACTGGCTACAACTGTGCTCATTCACACCCTTTGTGGTTGGGGTAGCGGATCACTCCGAAGACTGCCCGAGGTCAATCTCGGGTGATCGCAACTGAGACAGTGCATCGGAGGCAGTCCGAGTCTGGGGGTGCTCGGCCCCCAGCAGCCGTTCGGTGTCGGCGACCACTCGTTCCATCAGCTCGATCGCGTCACTGGTGCGCCCCGCCCGCGAATACGAGGAGGCCAGTTCGGTCCGGGTGGCCAGGGTGCTGGGGTGCTCGGCCCCCAGCAGCCGTTCGGTGTCGGCGACCACTCGTTCCATCAGCTCGATCGCGTCACTGGTGCGCCCCGCCCGCGAATACGAGGAGGCCAGTTCGGTCCGGGTAGCCAGGGTGTCGGGGTGCTCGGCCCCCAGCAGCCGTTCGGAGTCGGCGACCACTCGTTCCATCAGCTCGATCGCGTCACTGGTGCGCCCCGCCCGCCAGTAGAAGGAGGCCAGGTTGGAGCGGGAGAACATGGTGCGGCGGTGTTCGGCACCCAGCAACCGTTCAAGCACAGGACCCACCCGCTCCTCGATCGCGATCGCGTCGCTGATCCGCCCCGCCTCTGCATAGCAGAAGGCGAGATTGGCTTGGGCAGCCAGAGTGTCGGGGTCTTCGGAGCCCAGCCACCGCTCACGAACAGCGACTACCCCCTTCAGCAGCTTGATCGCCTCGTTGATGCGCCCCGACTGGGAATAGCAAACGGCCAGGTTGTGGCGGGCGATGACGGTTTGGGGGTGTTCGACACCGAACGTCTGTTCATGGTCGGTGGCAACCCGCTTCAGCATCCTGATCGCCTTTTTGGTGCGTCCTACCTGCATATAGGCGCCAGCCAGCCTGCTATAGGCAGTCAGGGCGTTAGGGTTCGCAGCACCCAACGGCAGCCGCCGCTCACAGTCTGCGGCCATTTGTTCCCAGTAGGCCGAGGCAGTGCTGCCCAGCCCCGCATCGAGAAGGCTTGATCCCGCACGGAAGAGCACCTGGTGGGGGTGTGTGGGCGTCCATAGTTCGTCACCTGCGTGCGCGATGAGTGAGTCCACACTGGTGCGTAGGGCGCTGGCCAGTTCAGGCTCGGTCTGGTCAAGGTCGGGCCACAGGTGGAGAAGCGCATCGGCAATTGCGGTGGTGGCCGCTGAGCGTTGGATTCCCGTGATGGTCTCACGCACGGCGCGGGCGGTGAGGGCGTGGATGCGCACCGCCCGGAGGTCGTCGGCAGAGTTGCCGTAGGTGATCAACCCATATCGGTCCAGGAGCCGTAGCGCGGCTCGTGCTTCGTCATTTGCGATTGGCCTAGCTGCCTTCTTCTTTCTGCGCAGGGCGAGGATCCGTCGAGCTGATCCGACGGATTGTTGCTGGGCGAGGTAGGTGAGGAGAGGGGTGGTGGCCCACAGGTCGTGGGGGTGTCCGGTGGGGTCGAGAAGGGCAGCGACGAGAAGGGCAGCGCGGGCCAGACGGCCGTGGGGGTCCTGGTCAGTGGCCTCAAGGGCGATGAGCAAGGTGGTGACGACTTGCCGACCATAGCGTTCAGTGTCCGCCCAGTGGGGCAGGAGGTCGTCGAGGCGGGCGGCTCGGTCGGTGAACTGTTTCAGGTAGGCACTGCAGGTGGCCCCTTCGCGGAGCATGTGTGCGGCGGCGTGGCCCAAAGCCAGTGGCAGGCATCCGAGGGCTTCAGTGAGCGCGGGGGCTTGGCCGTCGAGGAGGTGGGCCTTGCCGTCGCGGGTGAGGCGGGTTGTGAGGTAGCTGGTGGCCTCGGCGGGGGTGTAGACGTCAACGTTGATGCCGACCCGGCCGCCGCCGGTCAGCCGCGGATCTTTAAGACGGGTAGTGGCGAGTACCCAGCCGGTGCCGCGCTGGCTGTCCGGCCACCAAGGATCGATCGCATCCGGGTTGGTGATGTCGTCCAGGACGATCAGCCACCGTCGGTCGGTGGACGCGAGCCATCTGGCAAAGGCCTGTGCGTCGACTTCCAGGTCCGCACCAGTTCGGCCGGGTGCCTGAACGAGCAGCGCGGCTTGGGCGTAGGCGGCGAGGACTTGTTGGACGTCGTTCGCTGACGTCCACAGCACCAGGTCGGTGTTGTCTTTGATCGCTTCGCGAGCGTAGGCGGCCGCCAGCTGCGACTTGCCCACACCGCCGCCGCCAGACAACACCTGCACAGGCCTATGGTCGTCGGATTGCTGGATGTTGACGGAACTGTCGCTGGACAGCACGACGCGGCCTCGCGCTTCGTCGACAGCCCGACGCAGCCCGTCGCGCGGCTGAAAGGCAGACGCCAGTATGGGAATCGTTCCCACCAGCACCGGCCACTGCACCGGCGCGGCAGGCTTCTTCATCACGTACTGCTTCTCAACGTACGTGACCTGGCTGTGCTCACCTAGTGCGGAGGCGATGATCGGCCCACCAGCCGCAACTCCACCCGCACGCGCGGTTACTCTGCGCGCTGCTCTTGGTGTTTGTGGTGCCGTAGCGTCCTCAAGTTCGCCGGACGTGCTCTTGCGCCGGGACCGGTAGAACAAGCTCACCGCTCGCTGCCCTCTCCAAGGGCGCTGTCGGTGATGTCACCGCCGGCTGCGACCCCGTCCCGGCCCGCGCGCACATCGTTGGTTCCCCGCCGGGCTGGGCGAGTACCCGGTCGTGTACGTGGTCCGGTCACCTTGGAGTGATCTCCAAGCGCAGAGCCAATGATGTCACCGCCGGCCGCGACCCCGCCGCGGCCCGCACGTACGCGGTGGCTGCTTCCAGCGCCACCGCCGCCACGGAACAGAGCGATTACGGAGACCAGAAGTGTTGCCAGAGTTGCTACCGCTCCTGCCACGGTCGCCGCCTGTACGGCGGTGTCGAGGTCTTTCATCACTGCCACTAGCGTCAGGCCCACCGTTGCGAGACCAGCCACCACAGCTGTCACCGTGACCCAGATGCGCGACGCCCCAGACACAGCCATATCTACCCCCGCTCACACCGCCCGACCGAACGGTGGATCAGAACCGGAACCGACGCTTCGTCAGCTAAGCCTAAGTAACAGACCGTAGCGCGCGATCGCATCCCCGACTACAAGGTTCGGCGCGATACTCAGTAATCCGGCAGTTGGCATGCATGTGGCAGGTCACTCGGGAGGCGTGCAAGCAACAGCCCCGGCGGAGCCTCGGAGGTCTATGGGGCGTAGGGCGGCGTTGCTGCCGTCAGTGAGAATCGCCGATCCGCTTCGCCTGCCGGTATGCAGCGGCGAGGTTTTCTCGGGCGGTGCGGGTGTCGGGGTGGTCCGGGCCGAGGACGCGTTCCCGATCGGCCAGGACCCGTTCTTGGAGCTTGATGGCTTCTCTGGTCCGTCCTGCCTGCCAGTATGTGGTGGCGAGTTTGGCTCTGGTGACGCGGGTGTCGGGGTGTTCCGGCCCGAGGACACGTTCCCGATCGGCGAGGGCTTGTTCCTGAAGGGGAAGGGCTTCTTCAGCGCGTCCCACTTGCGCATGGAAGGCGCCGAGGTTGGCTCGCGCGGCGAGGGTTTCAGGGTGGTCCGGCCCGAGGACGCGTTCGCGGCCGACGAGGACCTGCTTGAGGAGGCCCACAGTCTTACTCGCGTTCCCCGTCTGTGCATAGGTAGTGGCGAGGTTGTTGCGGGCGGTGAGGGTGTCTGGGTGCTCGGGTCCGAGGACGCGTTCCTTGTCAACGAGCACTTGCTCCTCGATACCGACGGCTTCGTCGATGCGTCCCGCCTTCGCATAGAGGGCAGCAAGGTTGGCGCGAGCGGTGAGAGTGTTGGGGTGGTCCGGTCCGAGGACGTGTTCGTAACCGGCCACAAGACCCTCCTCCTGGAGAGTGATGGCTTCGTCGATGCGTCCCGCTTCTGCGTAGGAGATGGCGAGATTGGCCTGGGCAGTGAGGGTTTCGGGGTGGCCGGAACCGAGAACTCTCTCGCTCTGGATAAGGCTCTGCTCTTGAATCGCCAGGGCGTTGTCGATCTGCCCTGTACGCAAATAGGACAGGGCGAGGTTGTTGCGAGCAATGAGGGTGTCTGGGTGCTCGGGGCCGAGATTGCGCTCGCTGTCGGCGGTGATGTCCTGCCAGTAAACGGTCGCTGCCGCATCGAGGCCCGCATCCAGAAGGCTGCGGCCTGCGCGGTAGAGCACGGGATGGCCTTCGGGGCGCCAGAGGTGGTCTCTGGCGTGTCCCGCGAGGGCGTCAGTGTTTGTGCGCAGAACGGCTGCGAGGTCACGATTGGGCTGGTCCGGGTCGGGCCAAATACGCAAGAGGGCGTTTGCGACCGTGGTCGCCAAGGCGGGAAAGTCCGCTGATGGCGTGATTTCGCGGACAGCCTGACCGGTGAGGGCGTGGAGGCGCACAGCACGGGGCTCGTGGCGTTTGTCGCAAGCGAGGAGCGCGTAGCGGCGCAGCGTCTGAAGGACGGCGTGGGCTTGGTCAGCGGTCACCGGTACTTTTCGGGAAGCTCGTCTCTTCCTCTTGGCTGGTGAGCTTCGCTGTTGAGTGAGGTAGTCGAGAACCGCTGGGGTGTTCCACAGGGTTTGCGGATGACCGGCCGGGTCGAGCAGGGCCACGAGCTGGAGCGCAGGACGGGCAAGACCCATGGGTTCAGAGTTCTGGGCGGCATCGAGGGAGAGCAGGAGGGCAGCGGCAACCTGTCGTCCGTAGCCCTCGGTGTCCGCCGATACGGGCAGCATTTGGTCCAGGCGGTGTCGGTTGCTGGTAAACCGAGCAAGATATTCGCCGCAGTCAAGGTCTTGGTTGATCATGTACGCGGCGGCATGCCCAAGCGCCAGCGGTAGATACCCCAGTGCCTCAGCCAGTTCGTCGGCGGCGTCGATGAGATGGGCCGCGTCATCACCAGCCAAGCGGGTCTGAAAATAGTCGGCGGCCTCGTCAGGGCTGTAGACATCAACGTTGATACGGACACGCCCCCCGCCAGTGAGGCAGGCATCATGAAGGCGCGTAGTGGCGAGCACCCACCCTGTGCCGGTCCGGCTTGCCGGCCACCACGCCTCAATTGCTGTGGGGTCTGTGATGTCGTCGAGGACCACGAGCCATCGGCGTGGCGTGGTGGCCAGCCACGACAAGAAAGCCTGGGCGTCGGCCTCAATGTCTGCACCGTTCGCGCCGGGTGCCGCAACGAGTGCGGCGGCCTGCGCGTAGAGGCCGATGACCTGCTGGGCCTCGCCAGCAGCCGCCCAGAGCACCAGGTCCGCATGGCCGTTCTCGAGGGCTTCGGCGGCGTAGGCGGCAGCGAGCTGGGACTTACCCACACCGCCACCGCCGGACAGCACTTGCGTCATGACCGCGGCGGAGCCAGCTCGTGCGGCGTTGATCTGCTCACGAAGCAGAGCGCGGGGCTGGAACGCCGACGCCAGCGCAGGCATCACACCTATCTCCAGCGGCCACGAGACCTCCCCAGCTCGCGGATGGATGTGGTACTCGCGCTTGTCGATGACCTGGCTGTGCGGCCCGATCGCGTTGTGAGAAACGTCCCCGCCGGCCCCGACACCGCCGCGCACCTGCACTTGCATCGACCTGCTTACCGCACCTGGGGCAGCGGCAGTCCCCTCGCTGAGGGCGGTCCTGCTCTTCGGCTCGACTTCCTGATCGGTACGGGAGTGCTTTTTGCGCCGCCACAAAGGGGTCACCCGCGCTCACTGTCGTCGCCGATCGCGTTGTCACGCATGTCGCCGCCCGAGGCGACCCCACCCCGACCCGCAATGACATCGTCTGCGCCCCGCCGTCGCATTGCGGATCCAGGCGCCCGGCGGGGACTGGTGACCTTGGAACGATCACCGATTGCGTTGCCACCCATGTCGCCCCCGGCCGCCACACCGCCTCGCCCAGTCCGTACCCGACGCATTCCGCGACCACTTGACGGTTGGGTAAGTGCAACGACCGCCACGAAGAGGCCCACCAGGGCGACCACCGCCCCAGCAACGCTCGCGACGCGATCGGCAGTATCCAGGTCCACCATCACGGCAACACCGATCAGCCCGAGCGAAACCACGCCCGCCACAACTGCCGCCGCCCACAACGCGAACCGCGCAGCCCCCGATACCCCTGCCATAGCACCCCTCACAGCCGGGTCGACCCGTTGCGACGCCGTTCCCGAGCCGACGTTTCCGTCAGACTGACTAACAGTCACGGTAGCGGTACTCGCTCATGCGCGGGCGCTGCACCGACAACCCCAGCGGCCGTCCGGCAGGACCACGTGCACCGGGACGGGCACGGCGGGGTCGTCGGAGGGCTGGGTCTATCAGGAATTAGGCTCTGGCCCGTAGTCGGTGGTGACGCCGAGTAGCCACCCTCGGTCATGATCTTGTGATGGATATCAACTCCCTTATGGGGACGGTGTTTTCGGGGCTTTCGGCGTTGGTCGTCGAGGACGTGGCGGACGGCGGCGACGCGGTGGTGGTCTCGGCCCGGACCCGGGACGTGGCGGTGCCGTGTCCGGTGTGCGGGACGCCGACGGCGAAGGTGCACGGTTATCACCGCCGAACGGTGAGGGACGTGCCGGTCGACGGCCGCCAGGTCGTCGTCCACCTGCGCGTACGGCGGCTGGCCTGTCCGGCCCTGGGCTGCTGGCGGCAGACCTTCCGCGAGCAGGTTCCCGGACTGCTGGAGCGCCATCAGCGCCGCACGGTGCGTCTTGTGGGGCAGATATCCCAGGTGGCGCGGGAGTTATGCGGCCGGGCGGCCGCACGCCTGGCCGGCCTGCTGGCCGTGCCCGTTTCCCGGAGTACCGGGCTGCGCCATCTGCGGCGCCTGCCGCTGCCGCAGCAGGCCATCCCGCGGGTGATCGGCGTGGACGATTTCGCCCTGCGCCGCCGCCACCGCTACGCCACGATCATCACGGATGCCGAGACCGGCCGGCGCGTCGCGGTCCTGCCCGACCGCGAGGCGGCCACCCTGGAGTCCTGGCTGCGCGAACATCCTGGTGTCCAGGTCGTGTGCCGGGACGGCTCGGCCACCTATGCCGAGGCCGTCCGCCGAGCCCTGCCCGACGCGGTGCAGGTCAGCGACCGATGGCACCTCTGGCGAAATCTCTGCGACAAAGTCCAGCTCGAGGTCCGCGCCCACGCCGGATGCTGGGCCACCATCAACCCGCCCCGCCCCGGCGGAGTACGCGAGCAGACCACACTCGAACGCTGGAACAAAATCCACGATCTCCTCGGCCAGGGCGTCGGCCTGCTCGACTGCTCCCGCCGCCTCAACCTCGCCCTGAACACCGTCAAACGCTACGCCCGCATGCCCGAACCCCCGGCCCTGCGCATCGCCCCCGCCTACCGGCCCACCCTCGTCGACCCCTACCGCGAGCACCTGCGTCGGCGCCGTGCCGAGGATCCCGCGGTCCCGGTAACCCACCTCCTCGAAGAGATCCGGGAGTTGGGCTACACCGGCAGCGCCAACCTGCTGGTCCGCTACCTCAACCAGGGCCGCGCCGAAGGCGACCGCCCCGTCACCACCCCACGTCACGCCAGCCGCCTCCTGCTCACCGACCCCGAAAACCTGCGCCCGAAGGAAACGACCCTGCTGGAGAAGATCGCCGCGGCCTGCCCGGAGATACCGCACTCGCCGATCTCGTACGCGGCTTCGCCGCCCTGCTGAAACCGGCCGAGGGCAACGACGTGAAACTCACCGAGTGGATCACGACCGCCCGGCCCATCGACCTGCCTCACCCGCGAAGCTTCACCAACGGTCCCGAAATCGACCGGTCCGCCGTGAACGCCGGCCTCACCTTGCCCTACCACAATGGCCGCACCGAAGGCGTCAACACCCGCACCAAGAGGATCACGAGGCAGATGCACGGACGCCCCGGATTCGACCTCCTCCGCCACCGCATCCTTCTGCCCTGACCCCTACTCGGCGTCACCACCGACTACGGGCCAGAGCCTGATTCATGACACTCCCCCGCCCGGATCTCGCCCCGGTGCCGCTGGATCACCTTGCTCTGCCAGTCGTAGTCCGCCCACGCTTCCGCAGGTACCTTCACCTGCTGGGCCACGTACGCGCCCGCGCCGTGCAGCTCCGCGCCGAAGCCGATGAAGAGCGCGCATGATCCGCAGCCTCATTGAGCGCCAGCGGGCCCGCCGTGCCGCCGCCACCGCGGCGCATCTGTCCGCCCAGCGAGTTCCTCGGCTACGACCGCGCGCTCGCGGCCGGCTGGCCGATCGCGACTGGAGTGATCGAAGGCGCGTGTCGGCATCTGATCGCCGACCGTCTCGACATCTCCGGCGCCCGCTGGGGCCTGGCCGGTGCCGGAACGGTCCTCAAGCTCCGCGCCGTGGAGAGCAACGGCGACTTCGACGCCTACTTCCGCTACCACCTCGCCCTCGAACACCAACGCGTCCACCAGGACAGATGCACCCTCACAGCCTGATCAGCGCGCTCACTGCAGAAGAGCTACACCCAACGGGGACCTCACCAATGGAGCAGCGTTGCCCAGGCGGACCAGTTGGAATGGACAGGACCCGAGCAACCGGGCCCAACTGGGAGAAGAGGTCCGCTGGGGGTCGTTTCCCGCGGCTGCCTGGATGCGCCGTCCGACACCATGGAGCGCTCATGAAAGGAATGGCCGCGGCGATGGTGCCGACGGTTTCCGCCGTACCGCTTGATGCTGCAAGCGGCTGTCCCAGCCGGACGATCTCGTCCGCCTGCGCCAGGCCCACATCTGGAGCGCTGTCAGCGGGCATCCCCGTATACATCGGCTCGGCCGCACCTGGCAGCGCGGCAGCCGCCACTGGCACGGCCACGGTGCACTCCAGCGAGCTCGGCCCCATCCTGGATGACGCCAAGGGGCGGACGCGGACGCTCTACCTCCCCGAGCCCGCCAAGTCGCCTACGCCGACCGGTGGCGGAGCATGCGCGTTTGCCTGGCCGCCGCCGCTGACCTCCGGCACGCCCAAGGCGGCCCTGTTTGCCAGGAGCAACCTGATCAGCGCCTCGAAACGCTCCAACGGCATCGCTCAAGTGACCTACACCGGGCACCCGCTGCACTGCTTCGCGGGTGACACGACGGCCGGTGACACCAACGGCAAGGAATCCAGCGCGTCCGGCGCCACAGTGGTACGTCGTAAACGCATCCGGCAGCAAGGTCCAACCCGATTGGCTGGGGACTGATGACCGGGCCCACGGGCGCGCGGATGCGGCGTCCCGCACGAACGGTGGCGGGCTTTTTGGCTGCTTTGCTGCCGGTCGCGGTGGCGGTCGGGCTGTTTGCGTTCGGCCGCACGCACACACCCGACTACACCAGCGGCCTGTTCGGGCGGCACGGCGTCGGCGTCAACGATCTCAAGGCGCGTTTGGGTAGCGCTCTGATGGCACTTGCGGTCGTTCAACTGCTGCTCGGGCTGTGGATGTACCGGCGCCTCCCGGGAGCGGGGGCCGCGCCGCACCGGGTGCACCCCACACACCGGCTCATCGGCCTCCTTGCCTTTCTGCTCTCGCTGCCTATCGCCTACCACTGCATCACCGCCTACGGAGTTGAGTTCACGAGCAGCCGAGTGGCGGTGCACTCCATCACGGGCTGCGTCCTGTACGGCGCGTTCGTCGCCAAGGTTCTGGTGGTACACAGCCGCCGACTGCCCGGTTGGGCGCTTCCGGCCGCCGGCGGTGCCCTGGTCACCGCCATCGCAGTGATGTGGTACACGGCCGCCTTGTGGTTCTTCGCCGGCTCCGCTCCCGGCTTCTGACCGTGCTGTCACCGAGGCCCGCCATGGCCTGCATGGCAGCCCTGTTGCAGATCGGACATCGCGTTGTTCCGTGCCATCGCCTCTCCCGGCCGCATTGGCCGCCTGCACGGCCGCGGGCGTCACCGTGGCAGCTGGGACGAGCCGGCCGCGAAACTCGCAGCCGGCCTGCACGACCGGGGTGGCGACCACACGGAGAGGTAGGACCGAGATGATGGCAAGACCCACTTTCGTGATCGTCGGGGCGAGTCTGGCCGGGGCCAAGGCCGCCGAAGCGCTGCGCGAGCGCGGCTTCGACGGCCGTATCGTGCTCTTCGGGGACGAGCCGGAGCCGCCGTACGAGCGGCCGCCGCTGTCCAAGGGGTACCTGATGGGCAAGCAGGACCGCGAGGCGCTCTTCGTGCACCCTTCGCAGTGGTACACCGACCATGAGATCGATCTGCGACTGGACACCACAGTCACCACGATCGACCGCGCAGAGCACGCTGTCACCGCCTCCGGTGGTGAGACGATCGGCTACGACAAACTGCTGCTGGCCACCGGCGCCTCCCCACGCCGCCTTGACGTTCCCGGCGCCGACCTGGACGGTGTGCTCTACCTGCGCCGCGTCGAAGACTGCGAACGCATCAAGCACACCTTCCAGCACTCCTCCCGCATGGTGTTCGTCGGCGGGGGCTGGATCGGCCTTGAGGTGGCCGCCGCTGCCCGCGAGGCGGGCGTCCAGGCGACCATCCTCGAACCGGGCGAGCTCCCGTTGCTGCGGCTGCTCGGCCCGCAGATCGCGCCCGTCTTCGCCGACCTGCACCGAGAGCACGGTGTGGACCTGCGGCTTACCGCACAGGTCACCGAGATTGTGAACAGTGGCGACGGAAAGGCCGCCGGGGTGCGGCTCGCGGACGACTCCCTGATCGACGCCGACGCGGTCGTGGTCGGCATCGGCGCCGTCCCCAACACCGCCTTGGCTGCTGATGCCGGGCTCCAGGTGAACAAGGGCGTCGTCGTCGACGCGGCACTGCGCACCTCGGACCCGGACATCTGCGCGGCCGGGGATGTGGCCCGTGCCTTCCACCCGATGCTGGGCAAGCACATCCGCGTGGAGCACTGGGCCAACGCCCTCCACCAGCCCGCGGTGGCCGCGCGGTCGATGCTGGGCGAGCGCGCGTCCTACGACCGGGTGCCGTACTTCTTCACCGACCAGTACGACCTCGGCATGGAGTACGCGGGCTACACCGAACCCGGCGCGTACGACGACGTGGTCGTACGAGGCGACTTGGGGCGCCGGGAGTTCATTGCGTTCTGGCTGGCCGACGGCCGCGTGCTGGCTGGGATGAACGTCAACGTCTGGGATGTCAACGAGGCCATCCAGCAGCTGGTCCGCTCCGGCACCCAGGTCGACCGCGGCGCGCTCGCCGACCCGGACACGCCTCTCGACCAGCTCGTCACCGGCTGACCCGGCTTCGGCTGGTGGGATTCAGGGGCCTGGGGTGCGGTGCTCGGGGCGGGTCCTGGACGCCGGGTCCCAGAGCCCCTGGGCTCCACCGATCTTACGAATGACCAGTTCAAACCCACATCCGAAAGGTAGGGCGATGACCATGAATGCGATCTCCTCTCCGCCGGCCCGGCGGTCGCGTACGGCGTACCTGACCGCTGTCGCCGTTGCCGGAGCACTGGGACTGCTCAGCGCGTGCGGCGGATCGTCGCACCCCAAACCGGCCGGCTCGCTGAGTCCCGGACCCGGGCAGACCCTGCCGGGAACGCCCGGCGCCTCCGGAACGGGCGGTACGGTCACCCCGCCACCAATCACGCCCTCGACCTCACCTACGAGCGGCCAGCCGTCCGCTGCGACGGCCGCCAACGCGGTGACGATCAAGAACTTCGCGTTCTCACCGGCCAAATTGACGGTCAAAGCGGGCACGAAGGTGACCTGGACCAACACCGACCAAGACACTCACACCGTCACCAGCAAGAAAGGATCGGGCGGGCCGCTGAAGTCGGGAGGCCTGACCACCAACGCCACCTACAGCTACACGTTCACCAAACCCGGCACCTACGCCTACTACTGCACCATCCACCCGTTCATGACCGCCACCGTGGAGGTGACCCCATGACCGAGCACACACACGACTCCAACAGCGGCGGCGAGAACGGCATGACCCGCCGTCAGCTGGCGTGGCACGCCGCCTGGTTCGGTGGCGTCGTGGTCCTGACAGTCACTGGAGGAGAGGTGATCAGCCATCTCTCCGGTTCGTCGAACGCGGCCCCGGCAGGCAGCGCGGACCTGCGGTTCGTGCAGGTCTCCGACAGCCATATCGGCTTCCAGGGACCGGCCAACATGGACGTCGCCGGCACGTTCGCCGCAGCGCTCAGCCAGGTCAACTCCCTCGGATTCCGACCCGACTTCGTCATGCACAGCGGCGACATGACGCACCTTTCCACCCCCGCCCAGTTCGACCAGGTCAAGCAGATGCTGTCGCAGTTGCGCACGGACCGGATTTTCACCGTGCCGGGCGAGCACGACTCGATCGGAGACAACGGACGCGCTTACCGACAGGCCTTCGGCAAAAACACCCTCGGTGACGGCTGGTACAGCTTCGACACCCACGGTGTGCACTTCATCGCGCTGGTCAACACTCTGCACCTGGAGCAACTCGGCCACTTGGGCAAGGATCAGATCGACTTCGTGCGCAAGGACATCGCCGGCCTGTCGTCGGACACCCCCATCGTCATCTTCAGTCACATTCCTTTGTTCGCGATGTATCCGAAGTGGGGCTGGGGCACCAACGACGCGGTGCAGGTGCTGTCGATGTTGCGCCGCTTCTCCTCAGTCACGTGCCTCAACGGGCACGTCCACCAGCTGTTCACCAAGACCGAGGGCAACATCACCTTCCACTCGGCCGCCCCCACCTGCTACCCGTTTCCCAAACCCGGCCACGGCCCTGCCCCCACTCCACAGGTGTTGCCCGCCGGACGCCTCAAGGACGCACTCGGCATCCGCACCGTCAACTACCGACAGGGCAGCCACGCACTGGCCGTCAAGGACGAGAAACTCGCATGAACACCCGGCGCCTGCCCGCCCTTGCACTGCGCGTGGTGCTTGCCGCCACGCTCGCGGCAAGTGGATACATCCACGCCCAGCTCTACATCGACGGATACCGCTTCATCCACGTCATCGGCCCGTTGTTCCTGCTGCAGGCCAGCGCCGCCTTCGCGGTGGCCGCACTCCTCCTGTTGGCGGCACCCCTGCTACTCCGAATCGCTGCCGCCGCGATCGCCATCGGCGCGCTCGCCGGGTTCGCCACATCCCGCACCATTGGATTGTTCGGATTCTCCGAACACGGCCTACAGCCCGCCCCGCAGGCCCTGCTCAGCCTCATTGCCGAGACGCTCACCCTGCTGATCGTCGCGGCCTGGCAAGCATCCGAGGTCCGGCGACACCGCCGCACCCAGCCGCACCGCAACGCGGCCGGGACCGATCCGTGGTTCCGCCGGCACTTTGGGCGGGCGCCCCGATCGGCCGCGCCAGAACACCCACCGCGTACGGTTCGTCGGTCATGGACACCGAGACACCGGACATTGAGAATCCCCCCACCGACGGGCCTGGGCCCGTCATGGGCGCTTCGCTCAGCGAGGCTCCGTCGTGCTGGACCGCCCGGCGCGCGGCCAGGCTCAGCCGTCTAGGTAGCCGAGCGCCGCATCGGGCCGGCAGTGCCCGCACGCGTCGATGCCCTCGGTGAGCGCCCGAAGGGCGACGTCCCGGGAGACGCCTTTCCAACGTTTGCCAGCCATGTGGCAGCCCCCGACGTGCACGGCGACGGGGGGCGAGCCGCGGTTGAGACCGCCTTCGAGGATCCAGTCGGGCATGGGCGGCCGACCCTGCTCGCCCCGCTGTCGCTCCTGCTCACGGCGTTCCGCCGCCGCGATCTGCTGCCGTACCCGGTCCAGCGACAGGGCGAGCCAAGTCTCCAGGGTTCGGAGGCGAGGCAAATCGGGCGGCAGATCGTTCATATGTTCGATTCTAGGAGCTAGGCTGCTCACCGGCAGAACGATGGGATGACCCCGAGGCGCCTGCGCTGGACGATGCGCTGGAGCACTGGCGCCCCGTCCACTGACCCGTGCATCTGTCCGGGGGCTCGCCTGGCTGGCGGGCCCCGTGCGTTGTCCGGTTTCCTGGACACGACTGCCTCCCACAGCGCCGTCACTCCGTTCTCCAGCGCGTCCACGTCCGCAACCCGCCGGGCCAGCTCCGCCACAACCTCCGGAGAGCCGAACACCGCCGCACGGTGCAGGGGCCGCCCCCCGCTCCATGCCTCTGGGTCGGCCCCCTGGTCGAGGCGCCGGCGGATGTCGTCATAGTCCTTCCAGTCCCAGCCCATACCGGCCCAGCCGTCACCCTGTGCTGTCACCATGCCCCCTCCAACAACGATCCGAAAGGCTCCAGACGAGCCCCCGTGCCCACACGCTCGCACTCAGGTCTGACAACAACCCCGCCACGCCGGAAGACTTCAGATCAAACGACACGAGATGGGGATCCGCCTACGCGCGCGGTCGCACGGCCCCAGCAGCCCTCACGCTGCTCAACCTGAGTCAGGCGTTCCACCACTCGTCGGTGCCGCAGCCGACTTCGTAGTGCCACCAGCCCTCCTCCTGCCCTTGATTCAGGAGTGCCTTGATCCCGACGAAGTCCGCGCCAGCCGGCGCAGTGAAGGCCACCATGGGAAATGCCTCGCTGAAGACTTCGCCGCCGAGGTCGAACGCTGAAAGGCGCTGATGCACTGCGTGTGGGCTGCGCCCCAGGGGGCCGCTAGGGATGGGCACAACGCGAATCGTGCAGTTACCGGCGGAACTGACCCGCCCGACGGCCCAGTGCAACCCATCGGAGTCGGTCTGGAAGCGAACGACGTCGCCCTCGGCCACGCCGTCCTGGAGGAACGGGGCGTTCTGAACTCTGGCCATGTCGGCACTGAGCTTCGTCGCCCACAGGCCCTCCGTGTCCTGCGGGAGCCAGCCCTCACGCGGGACGAACCGAAACCACACCTTGATCATCTCGGCGGCGTTCTCCATGGCCACAATCATGCGCGGGCCACTCACAGCATCTCGCACTGGGTCTGAGCTGGGTGATCAAACTGTGCTGTCACGAAAGGGCCAATGATCAATCTTCGGTGGCAACGATCAATGTTCGATGACACAGGACAACCAGGAGGGGTGAAGCAACCCGTCAGGACTTGGCCGGGAAATCGAACATCTGGCCTAATGGCGGGTATGGAGCACACGACCTTCCCCCCGGACCTGATGCAGCTCCAGGCGGAATGGCACCGCACCTACGAGGCGCTCGCCGCGCCGGACCCGACTCGGTCCACCGTGCTGCGCCGCCGGCTGCAGTGGCTGTCCATCCGGCTGTGGTGGCACCCGTACTGGACCGGGCCGGGCCGTATGCCGGCCGCGCGGGCCGAGCTGCGCGACCAGGTCCGTACCTGCCAGGGGCGGCGGTGAACCGGCGCCCAGAGCACCTGACCCAGCGGGAAGAGGAGATCCTCCGCTGCATCCGGCAGTGGATCGAAGACAAGGGCGAGGGACCGTTGGTGCGGCAGCTCGCCCACGCCGTCGGGATGCGTAGCACGGCGTCGGTCGCCTATCACCTGGCCAACCTGGAGCGGTCGGGCGCGCTGATACGCGACGGCCGGGGCTGGAACACCTGCCGCCTGGGCCACTAACCGGCACTGCCGGGTCTGGGCTTAACTGGCCGCCCAATGCTCTGACCAGCTGTGGTCGGGCCTGTGGTCGGGGTGGTGCGCAGCCGCTGCACCGCGGTGGGCAGGGGCTGCATGGGGCGTGTCCAGACCTGGGGAGTGGCTCCAGTTGACCGTGCTGCCGGGGTCCTGGACGGGGTGCCACACGGGCTCGGCAGGGCAGCCCTGCAGTACCTCGACCAGCGGCGCCACCAGCACGGGGACGTTGCGCAGGAAGCCGGACAGTGCCGGGTCCGCGGCGGCCGCGCGCAGAGCCCTGATACGCGTCTCAATGCCGGCGGGTCCGGTGCCGTCCAGGACGAACAGCAGCCGCGGGAAGAGCGGGTAGTGCCGCCTCCACTCCTCTCGCACTGGTTCCTGGCCGGCCTGTCGGTGCCGCCTGCCCGGCGCAGGCGCGGGCACGTAGTCGTAGAGGCGGGCATAGGCGGTGAGTTTCGCGGCCAGGCGTTCGGGTCCCATGGTGGCCCGGTCGACCTCGACGAACGCCCGCAGCATCGCCCCCTCGCCGCCCTCACGGCCGCGCCGGTAGTACAGCAGCGCATCCGGGATGACCGCCTCGCCGCTCCCGATGGGGTGGTAGACCTCGGGGATCCAGTCCAGCGGCCGGCACAACTCGCCGCGGCGCCGCGCGTCCTGGAGGAAGGCCAGTCCGGTCTCGGTCACCGTCAGCGCGTGCCCGACCCGCAGCCGCACAGCGGTCCGGTCCGACACCGTCTTCGACGGCCGCCGTCCCCGCAACTCAGGCCACTCGCAGGCGACCTGCACGCCGTATTGCGTGGGAAACCACACCCTCAGCCGACCCCTCTGGGGCAAGGTGATCCGGTCAACCAGCCCCTCCGCGCGCAGCTTGGCCAGCCGACGCCGGGTCTGCTCGATCCGCACCTGAGGGTTGAGGATGAGGTGCATCTGCTCGGTGGTCGCCATCCGGTACTGGGCCAGCACCGCCAGCGCCATCCGGTCGCCACTGGCCGCGTCCACGTCCGTCATCACCCGTCCCGTTCCTCCCATACGGTGCGGCGCCGTCCCATTCAGCGCCGCGCGTACGAGCCAGCCCAGCCGACACCCCCGACCACACCACCGACCATGAAGACCCGACCACGGTCACGATGCGACAACACCGCCCCCAACCAGGCCGACATCCCCGCCGACAACCCCTCCGACAACTGTCTGCGCGCGACCACGCCCTGGGCGACGTATCCGCAGGTCACCACGCCTTCCCGGCCGTGGTCGGGAGCCCGACATCCCCCTCTGCACACCCCGCGCTCGCCCCGAAAGAGAAGAAGAACAGGTGACAGGGGACGGCGGGCGGAACGGCGGGCATGCCGCCGGGGGATCGGGGCGCGCCTGACGTCCCTTGCGCGTCGGCGGCCGCCTCCGCGCAGCGCCGGGTCCGCCGGCGCATCGTGGGCGGCGGAGGAGGGGAGGGCCAGCGGGTCAGGACGCAGCGCACACCGCACGAAGTCCCCGACCAGCCCCTGGTCGGGGGCTTCGCTGTTGTGGGATGTGGCGGGGCGGGCTGGGCTACAGGGGCGGGCCTGCCGAGAAGAACCCGCCGATGCTCCGTGTCAGCCGGGTGGCCTCCGACAGCCCGTACTGGAACGCGAGCAGCGTGTAGACCATCACGGGGAATGCCACCACGGCCAGCGGCACGAGCAGTTCCACGGGTGCCCCCAAGGGCGACAGCGCAACGAATGAGGCGGTCACGATCGCTGCCGCCCACAAGCAGGCCGTGGCCAAGCGGCGCCCGTCACGGGGACGCAGGGGCATGGGGGCCTCGCGGAGGCCGCCGCCTCGGGCGACAGGGCGGGCCATTGGAGGACACGCGTTCTTCGCCGTCTGGGCTTCGAGCAGTGGCCGGCCAGTTGCCGGGGCTGTCTGCTGTGCGTGTCTGCGAGACACGCGACACGTCCGCGACATACCGCGCGGCGTATGCGCCGAGGTCAAGCAGTACGGCGGTGCCGGGAGGGCGTCCCGCTTGGGCTGGTGGGTAGCCTGCGGCCGTGGGAATGGGACCGAACACTGACGGCTGGCTGGAAGACACGCGGACGTCTTACGACACCGTGGCTGCTAGTTATGCAGACATGACGCGTCACCTTCTGGATGAAACGCCCGAGGAGCGCGCAGTTTTGGCGTTGTTCGCCAACCGGGTGCGCGCCCAGGGCGGAGGGCCAGTTGCTGACGTGGGATGCGGGACGGGAAGGATCACGTCTCACCTGCGGCAACTGGGCGTGGACGCGTTCGGGATCGACCTGTCGCCCGGGATGATCCAGGTGGCCCGGCGTGATCACCCCGGTGTCCGGTTCGCTCTCGGCTCCATGACGGCCCTCGACCTCGCCGACGCCTCGATGACTGGCCTGGTCGCCTGGTACTCGCTGATCCACGTCCCTGACGACGAGATCAGCTCGGTCTTCGCCCACTTCCAGCGGGTGGTTCGGCCCGGCGGGCCGCTGCTACTCAGCTTCCACGTCGGTGATGAGTCGCAGTTGAAGACCCAGGGCTATGGCGGGCACCCGATGAAGGTCTATGTCCATCGGCGGCAGCACGGTCAACTGATTGCGTGGCTCAACGATGCTGGCTTCGCCGTCGAGTCGCACAGAACTCTCACCTCAGCCGAGAGCAAGCTCGGGGGGATCATGCTCGCGCGCCGTCAGGCTACCAACCCAGAAAAGCGAGTCGATCTCTAAAGAGAAACTGCACGTCACTTGGGCTTTTTCATGTAAGCGGCTCCGTGTGTTGCGCATCCGGGCCGCCGACGTGTGTGGCATCGGGATGCCGCCGGCCCTGCCCCGAAGAGCAGCGCCCATCCCGGCCGTGTCCACGTCGTCCAGGACGACGACGCCCACCCGACCCAGGCGCTGCTCATGATCGACGACGAAGCCGCCGACTGGCTTGCCAGCACCGTGGCCGACGGGAACTGACACCGAGCAGAACGCACCACGGGCCCCGGGGGATCAGCCATGACATCCCCGGGGCCCGGCTCTATGGAGTCACCCGGCCCAACGACCCTGCGGCCTCCGTGTCACGCGCCCGGTGGCCGCCACCGACGTCGCCGGATCGGAGCAGGGGGAACGTCCCCGCGAATCTGATGTACACCAGGACCATGAAGACCCAAGCAGCGTTCTGCGTGCGATGTGGCAGTGCAGATACCCGAGTTACCCGCCTCGACCAGAACAGTGCGGAAGGTGACTGCTTCCGCTGTGACAAGCCTTTCCAGGCCACGCCGTGCCAGGGCTGCGGAGGCTTCCGCATCGACGGCTCCTTCGGCGTCTCCGGCTCGCGATTCGAGAACCTCCCGGAGACTGTGAGGTGCTGGGACTGCGGGCACCGTAACCCGCTGCGCGATCCTGGCCCGGAGTAGACGAGCGCCCGACTGTCGGTCCCTCTCCGCACTCTTGGCGATCAGCCGCTTGGGCTACGGCCCGTGCTGGGCCTTGGATCACGGGAAGCGGGACCGCACAGTGACATCGATCTACCTCTCCTCCGACAACCCCCAGTGGATGCCGAAGACTGAGGCCGACCTCCAGGCCGCCGTCGACGCTGGCCAGTGAGAGGACCCGCTCCTGATCCGCACCGGTCTGCACTCCGCCGAACCCGGCCGGCTACTACACCCTGCACACTCTGCGCAACGACGTCTCCTTGTAGATGCTGACTATGCGGCTGCGGCAGCGACGGCTGTCAGTCCGCCGATGACGGCGAGGACGACCAATGCCGTGATCTTGTCCAACTTCGGCCTCTTGGACAAGGCCCACCCGGTGACCAGAGCCCAGGCCAGCACCAGGTAGAGGAAGCTGCCCACCCGTCCGACCACGGTCATGAACACCGCAAGGGCCACCGCGAAGGCGCCAGCGACGATCACTGCTCCGCTCGCCTTGTCCTGCACCTTTTCCGCCATACCTACCTAGCCTCCACATGCCGACCGACCGCTGAACGGGCTTCTCAGAACGCCGCACTCATGATGGCTCTGAACTCGTTCCCGGCGTCAGTGCGAACTGGCGGCCCAACTCTGGGCCGGGCCGCCAGAATCTATCGCGCAGGAGGGCGTCGCCCATCTCGCCGGGCACCATGTCGCCTATGCCGCCGCTTGTCCGAAGCTGAATCTGTCCGACCGGTTTGAAGCGGTGGGGACTGGAAATCGAGCGGCAGTCACCGTGCCGGTCCCCGACCCTGCTCAGGTCCGGTTGCCCAGTTGGAACTTGGTCCAGTGGACGCCGTCGGTGGATATGCCCCAGCTTCCCGCGCCGAAGCTGTCGCCCCACAGGTAGCCGAGCGCTGTCGTGGTCACCCAGCCCGACATCCCTTGGGAGTTTCGGAGGCGTGCGAAGGAACGACCGCCGTCAGTGCTGCGCCAGATGCCGTTCTCACTGTAGATCGTCAGGCTGCCGTCGACGGCGGCGACCGGCGTCCCGAGCAGGGAGCGCGGTTCCACGTTCTTGCGGTGCTCCCAGACGCGTTCCCAGGTGCGGCCCCCGTCCGTGCTGCGGTGGAGGGCCAGCAGGCCGTTCTTCACGTTGTCCTCGTCGGGCAGCTGGCCCGGCTCTGCCGCGTAGAGCACCTTTCCGGTTCCGGTCACGCGCAGGGCCCAGACGGACTCTCCGGTTCCCGTCGGCCGGGACAACCGCCAGCTGAGTCCCCCGTCCTCGCTGACGGCGAGTGCGACACGGCCGGAGTGCGGGTCACGACCGGAGGCGAAGACCAGGTCCTTGGTCTGCCCGGCCGGGATCACGGGGGGCTGGAGCGGGGGCTGAGTGGCCAGGGACCGGAACTCTCCGGTGGTGGGCAGGGCCGTGAGGATGCGGGCGTGCTCACAGTTGTTGCCCTCCTGGTCCGTCCGTGTGCAGTCCTCGAACAGGGTGACGCCCTCGGGCAGCACCACGGTCGTGCCGGAGGGCCTGGCTGAGCCCGGCCGCCAGTGGCGTCCCCCGTCACTCGTGAACCAGGTCCGGTCCGTCGCAGGCCACGCGCCCTCCGTGATCAGCGCGCGACCGGGCCCCAGCACCCTGAGCGTCGCCGTGATGCCGTGCTCCACGGTCACGTCCGCCAGCGGGGAACGTCCGAGCCGCCAGGCGTCGGCACCCTTGTCGAGCACGGCGACCCGCTGCCGACAGCGTGTCTTCCCACACTCGGCGAGCAGTGCGAACCCACTGGCGTCCCTGGCGAAGTCGACGGCGACCGAGCTGCCGGGCAGGTCCGTCCCGTACGGAATCCGGGGGACGACCGCCGCCTCTGGGGAAGCGGTGCGCTCACCCGCCTGCGCGCCCCCGTCCTTGCTCCTGTCCGTGTCCCTCTCGACGCATGCCGACACCGAAGCCAGCATTATCAGAAGGATGGCGGCCAAGATGCCCCAACTGCACCTGCCCTTACGCCCGCGCCACCTCATGGGAAGCCCCCGATCCGACCGGTATGCCCGGCCCGCGATGCACCGTCATCTCTGGTACACCGCTCGCCGCGCTCGGGTTCCCACTCTCTTGCGACGACCACACGGCGTACCTGTCGTCCACCACGGACTCCATGTACGACCCGGTCGACCGGCTGGCGAAGGCGGTGAAGACCGGCAACGGCGCGGGGACGGAGACGTACGTTCACGACGACAACGCCAACGTCGTCAACCAGACGGTTCAGGGCATCACGACCGCGTTCAACTACGACCGCGACCGACTGCTCACGGCGACCACGTCCGGAGCCACGGCCAACTACAACTACGACCCGTTCGGCCGCCAGGAGTCCGTCACCACCCACTGGCGGTCAGATCGTCCAGCGGAACACGGACGACGGTTTCGACCACGTCATCAAGTCCGAGAAGGCGGACAGCACCGGGGCGCTGAAGGCGACCACGTACACCTTCGCCTCCTGCCTGCCCCTGTCATGGCCGGTCAGCGCTGCCAGCCCGGCCGCCCAGGACGGCAACGCCCGTGCCAGATGCCCCGTCGGCACACGGCACCAGCTGGCCAGCTGTGAGAGCCGTCGTCCCGAATTTCGTGCGGCGAGCAGGCGGAGCAGTCTCCGTCCATGCCTGGCCAGGTGGGTGTGGCTGGCATGGGTGAGGGCCCGAAACCGGGAGGGAGTTGGTTCGGGCTCTCACCGTGGTCGCGTATCCGCGGGGGAGCGGATCTTTATGCACGCGATGGGCACTGTCACGTTGGCTGACGACGTGGGATGATCTTGGGGTTGATCGGGCAGGCGAGGGGACCGTCTGTGGAGAGTGTGCCGCCGTCGTACAAGGGGCACCGGTACCCGGTGGAGATCATCTCGCACTGCGTACTTCCGCTTCCCGCTCAGCTTCCGCGAGGTCGAGGAGTTGATGCTGGAGCGCGGCGTGGTCGTCTCCCACGAGACCATCCGGCGGTGGTGCCTGAAGTTCGGGCAGGCTTACACCAACGCGCTGCGCCGCCGGCGCCCCCGCCCGGGGGACAAATGGCACCTGGACGAGGTCTTCGTGAAGATCAACGGTGAGCGGAAGTAGCTGTGGCGGGCGGTGGACGCCGACGGCAACGTGCTCGACGTACTCGTGCAGAACCGCCGTGACAAGGCCGCGGCCAAGCGGTTCTTCAGGAAGCTGATGAAGGCCATCCAGTCGGTGCCACGAGTGATCGTCACCGACAAGCTCCGCTCCTGCGGCGCCGCCCACCGCGAGGCGATGCCGTCGGTGGAGCACCGCTCCCACAAGGGCCTGAACAACCGGGCCGAGAATTCCCACCAACCCACCCGGCAGCGCGAACGCGCCATGAAGGGCTTCCGCTCGGCCGGCGGAGCACAGAGATTCCTGTCCGCGTTCAGCGGCGTCTCACCCCACTTCCGACCCCGCCGCCACCTGATGACCGCCACCGAGTACCGCACCGAGATGAGCACCCAATTCACGATCTGGGACCAGATCGCCGGCCGCGCCCTGCCCACAACGGCCTGACCCAGACCGCCACCCGGGGCCGACCCACACCCCGACATACCATCAGACACTCCCACCCTCACCAACGTGACAGTGCCCGCGCGGAGGTTCACTGAGGCAGGCGGTCCCAGAACGAGCAGTGGTGTGCGGAATACGCATCGACGGGGTGGATTCCGCCTGGTCCGGGAGCCAACGACTGCACCGACTGCGCGAGAGGTGACGAAGGGCGGAGGACAGGCCAGAGCGGGGCGTCGGGGGTGTTCGGGTTGCCGGTATGCGCGAAGTTCGTCCAGTAGTCGACCATCCGGTCCGACAGGGCGCGCTGGGCGTCGGTCAGTGGTCGCTCGGTGGGGAAGGAGGAGAACAGGAACGGCATCTCGAAGCCGTGCGCCGCACCGTAGGGGAAGCCCGGGTTCGCTGGCAGACCGGTGAGGACAGGAGCATCCGGATCGCTGAACTCGTAGCCGTAGAGGGGGAGGCCGGGGGCATGAGCGGCGATAGCCCGGCCAACTGCCAGTGTGGTGCACGTGAGGGATCGATCGGTCAGCACCGCGGCCCAGACCAGTGCGGGCGTGGGGTAGTGTCCTGCCGGATACTGCGCCTCGACGGCTGGGGCTGCAAGCCCGAAGGCGTCCACCAGACGGGCGCGATAGTCGTTCTCGGTGCGGATCGGGAACGCGGCGAGCGACAGGCCGACGAACATCCGCATCTCATCGTGGTTGGTGCCCTGAATGATCGGCACGCGGTGGAAGCGTCCCGACGCCAACGCCTGGTCCGGCGCCACGGGCAGCAGCGTATTGCCGAAGGCGGGCCGGTTGAAGGACTGCATCAGTTGCGCGGTGGCGAGGCGATCCGTGCTCTGCCCGCGCAGGCACGCCAGCACCTCGCCTCCACCGCCCGCTGGGCAGCCCAGTTGCCGGGCGGCTTCTGCACCGGCCGTCTGGACATCACGCTGTGAGGCGAACGGCTCGTACGCCGGTATTCCGGGCCCGAGAGCGCCGCGTGGGAAGGACATGAGGCAGGAACCGCTCTGGAGCACGGCCCGCTGGAAGAGTCCGACGGCCGTCGGCGAGGTGAGGTGTGCACAGATGCTGAGGGCGCCTGCGGACTCGCCGAACAGCGTGACACTGCCCGGATCACCGCCGAAGCGCTCCGCGTTCGCCCGCACCCAGCGCAGGGCGGCCTGCTGGTCCGCCAGGCCGAACGGTGGGGCGGAGCCCAACTCGGGGTGGCCGAAGTAACCGAAAATACCCAACCGGTAGTTGACCGTGACGACGACCGTGTCACCCCTGACCGCCAGTTGTTCGGTGCTGTAGTCACTGCCAGAACCGCCCAGGAACGCACCGCCGTGCATCCACACCAGCACGGGCCGCTTCTGCCCGGCCGGCTTTGGCGTCGGCATCGTGACGTTGAGGTAGAGGCAGTCCTCCGACCCGAGGACTGCGTCCGCACCTGGTGTCGGCATCTGCACACAGCGTTGAGCCGCCGTCGTCGCATCCCGGACACCATGCCACGTGGCGGCGGGCACTGGTGCGCGCCAGCGCAGCGGTCCGGTCGGCGGCGCAGCGTAGGGAATGCCGCCGAAGGTGGTGTATGAGCCGTGTGACACGCCGCGTATCAGGCCGTGGTCGGTCCGTATGATGGTATCGCTTTGTCTTGCGGAGTGCGGGGAACCGGGTTGTGCGCCGGTCGCCGGTACGGCGGTGGCTGCGAGTAGTGCCACCGCGCAAAGCAAGGGGAAGAGCACCACACGGAGCCTGTTCCTTCGGCATGGACGCGGTGCTGCCATGGTCGGGGACATATGTACCCACCGTTCTTGGTCGGACGGGATCGGACGAGGCCGCACGAGGCCGGTCAGGCCGGTACTAAGCCTGAGCGGTGGGGGAACGGTACGGACTGACGCGGTCAGTGCTCAGTACGCTAGGACCTCCCGCGCGCTGGAGGTTCAAGAGCCTGTGACGCAAGACACGTGGAGCATCGGCGAACTCGCGGCCGGAACGGGGGTCCCGGTGAAGACCCTCCGCTACTACTCCGACAGCGGTCTGCTGCCCGTGGCCGGCCGTAGCGCCGGTGGTCATCGACGCTACGGTCCTGAGGCGTGGGAGCGGATCCGTCTCATCAGACGCTTACGGGCGCTGGACACTCCGATCGCGACCATCACGCAGGTGGTCACCGGTGAGTGCTCCTTCGGCGAACTGGTGGCAACCGAGCTCGAAATGGTGCAGGAACGACTAACCGAACTGCGGTGGCGCCAGGCCACACTCAAGTCTCTGGACGACTGCCCGAGCGAGGAACGGCTCCGACGTCTGGAGATCCTCTCTCGCGTGCAGCGGCTCCCGCAGGCGCATCGCACTCTCACCGATCACTGGTATCGCGAGCTGTCCGCGGCCATGCCCAAGCGCCGGCTCGACATCATGATCGCCATGCTGTCACCCGACCCGCCGCAGGACCCCGATCCCGCTACGGTCCTGGCCTACGCCGAGCTTCATCTGCTCGTCTCCACACCCAGTTTCAACCGCTGGACCCAGGACCACGACGAAGAGATGAGGGACGCCCCGGCCTTCTACGGGGAGATCGACGATGCTGCCGTCCTGACGGCCGCCGCTTTGGCCCAGGGTCTGCCGCCCAGCGCCGGGGATGCGGTGAACGCTTTCGTATCCGCCCACGCACGAGCCCGGCGGGAGTCGGACACCCCCGCCTTCCGCGAAGACCTGCATGGGCTGGTGTCGAGGTCATCCGGCTTCGACCCCCGCCTGGAACGCTATTGGGCCCTGGTCGGCACCGTCACCGGCGGGCGCGTGCTGAATATGACGGTGGCTCATAGATGGCTAACTGACGGACTGTCGATCTCGATAGCCGACAGTGCACCTTCGACCTCCGGGCAGGAAGCTGGGGGAAACGGTACTGAACGGCACACTTGAGGCAATCTCTACTGCTGGTTCGAGAAGGCGGGCGGGCAAGCAGGCAGCAGCGTCAGCGCTAAGACGTCCATCCTGGTCGCCGCGCCGTCCGCGAACGGCAGGCCCAGTTCCGCGACAGATAGGGTCCGATCCTTCGTATGGAAGGGGCCCTCGGTGGCGAACCTGGTCTATAAACGGGTGTCGACCGACCAGCAGTCGACCGCCCGGCAGAACCTCGTCCTGGACGAGGCCGGCATCGAGGCCCCGGTCGTCTTCGAGGAGGACCCGGGCACCTCCAGCCGCCTCTACCCCCTCCAGCGGCCGAAGTTCCGCGAACTGCTGACATACGCCCGGCCGGGCGACACCGTGCACATCTCCGAGATGTCCCGCCTGGTGCGGGGCACCCAGCACATCCTCGGGCACTGTCACGTTGGCAAATGGCGTGGGAGGATCTTCGAGTTGATCACGGTGGAGGGGGATCGTCCGTGGGGAGCGCGTCGCCGTCGTACAAGGGGCACCGGTACCCGGTCGAGGTCATCTCCCACTGTGTGTGGCTGTACTTCCGCTTCCCGCTCAGCTTCCGCGAGGTCGAGGAGTTGATGCTCCAGCGCGGCGTCATCGTCTCCTACGAGACCATCCGCCGCTGGTCCGCCAAGTTCGGCCAGACCTAGGCGAACGGACTGCGCCGCCGTCGGCCCCGGCCCGGGGACAAGTGGCACTTGGACGAGGTCTTCGTGAAGATCAACGGGGAGCGGAAGTACCTGTGGCGGGCCGTCGACGCCGACGGCAACGTGCTCGACATCCTCCTGCAGAGCCGCCGGGACAAGGCCGCCGCCAGACGCTTCTTCCGCCGCCTGATGCAGAAGACCCGGGCGGTGCCCAGGGTGATCGTCACCGACAAGCTCCGTTCCTACGGCGCCGCCCACCACGAGGTCATGCCCTCGGTCGAGCACCGCTCACACAAGGGCCTCAACAACCGGGCCGAGAACAGCCACCAGCCCACCCGCCAGCGCGAACGCGCGATGAAGGGCTTCCGCTCCGTCGGTGCAGCCCAGCGGTTCCTGTCCGCGTTCAGCGGCATCTCACCCCACTTCCGGCCCCGCCGCCACCTGATGACAGCCCCCGACCACCGAGCCGAGATGACTGTCCGTTTCGCCATCTGGGACCAGATCACCGGCGCTGCCGACCGGTCCACCACAGCCTGACCCAGGCCCGAAGCGCAAGCCCACCACGCCCCGACGGCGCCATCAGACACTCACACACCCAACAACGTGACAGCGCCGCCGGTCAAGGAGTCGCTGTACGGTCCGCTAGTGTCCTGACGCTAGCTGATCGAATGCCGGTAAGGGAGTCGGTGACCTTCCCTCTACTCGCGCTCTCCCCGTGCGCGGCTGGCAACCCAGTTCGGATCGTGTACGGGCGTCGGCACCCGGGCCTCGGTGGCCGGGGTGCGCATGACGCGCCAGCTGGTGCGCGGCCGGGCGAGAACGTGGACCAGGTCGACGATGACCTGACGGACCGCGCCGCCCTGCACCCACGCGCGGGTGCACCGCACCTGATCCTCAGCCGAGTCGCCCAACCGCCGCCACGGCTGCACCCCCTGCCGGTTGTGGACCTCGCCAACGAGATCCTCGCCCGCTGGGACCGCCCCTTGATCACCCGCACCGCTCTGGAGGGCAACCTCGGCCCCGTGCCGTAGCCCTGGCCGGCGGGGAGCCGCGTCAGCCATGCACAGGCCACACCGGCCGGTGGCTCGTGTGCGGCAGCCCCCGGTTCTTTCGCTGCTCGCGCACCAGCCGAGGCAGCGGCAGGCCTGTCACTATGCCGCGCCGGAAGAACCCTCACTCTGTTCGGCTTCGTACCGCTGGCGGGCCTCGTTCACGGCGCGCTGCCAGCTGCGCGGCCAGTCCACGGCTGTGACCGCCCGCCGTGCGCAGCGCCTCGAGCGCGACCGCGACGGCGTGCGACCCAGCGCGAAGGAGTGGAGCGGCATAGCGATGAGTCTGGACACTGCGGGGGGTCTGATCTGGCAGATGCTGGTCCAGACTCGGAAGAGGACGCCATGGTGATCGTCGCCGGACAGATCTTTGTCGACCCTGCTCAGCGAGAGCAATACCTGGCTGGGTGCGTCGGCATCGTGGAGCAGGCGCGCCGCGCACCGGGCTGCCTCGACTTCGCGATCACTGCCGATCTGATCGACCAGGGGCGGATCAACGTCTTCGAGCGGTGGGAGAGTCAGGAGGCCGTCACGAGCTTCCGTGGCAGTGGCCCAAGCGAGGAGCAGAGTACCGCGATGCTCGCAGCCTCCGTCGCCGAGTACGACGTTGCGGAGCGCTCGCTCACCTGACCCTGTTTTGCCAGGAGTTCTCCTGCCCGACATCCACGGCCATCACGTACACGCGCACATCGGATCCGGCGGGCTCGGCGACGCCGTGGCCGCGGCGGGCCTAGGTCCGCCATACCCGCGACCGCGCACCAGGCCGTGACCTCCTCCAGCGCGACGGCCACTGTACGGTCGTCGTCGGGATCCGGGTTGAGGGTGACCGCCGTGACGGCTGGAGCAGCGCAGTACGTGGTCGGGAACGTCCACTCGGCCCTCCCGTCCACGCCGTCGGGATGCGCAGCACCGCGTCGGTCGCCTACCACCTGGCCGACCTGGAGTGGTCTGGCGCGCTGATACGTGGCGGCCGGGGCTGGAACACCTGCCGCCTGGGCTACTGACCCCGCCCAAGATCATCGGCAACATCTCTTGCGCGATCTCCTGCGGTATCTCTTGCGGCATCTCTTGCGCGAGCCTTCTCACCGGTCTCGTAGCGCCGCAGGTCACTAGGCCCAAAACGGCGTGGTCGGGGGCCTGACATCCCCCTATGCGCCTCTCGCAGCCGACCCTAGAACAAGAAAGAAAGGAGGGTGGGGCGGGTTGTGGCTGGCGGTCGGTGCGGCGGGGGATCGGGCGCCCTCGAGGTGTCGTTGCGCGTCGGCGGGGGCCTCCGCGCTCCGCGCCGGGCGAGGCCCGGCGCGCCAGGGAAACAGGCTCTTCGGACATTCGGTGGGGGTCATGGGGTGAGTCCGCCAGCGGCGAGGAGCATGCGTAGCCGGTAGTTGTGACGGTTGCGGAACCCGTGGGCGAGGCGACGGTGCAGCTCGATGATCCCGTTGAGGGCTTCGGTGCCGGCGTTGTTCGCGCGGCTGGTCGTGAAGTATGCCAGGAACGCGTCCCGCCACTGGCGTAGTGTGCGGCCGAGCTGGGCGATCTCGGGGGTCGGGCAGCTGTGGAACGTGTCGACGACCTTCTCGGCGATCCGCCTCCTCTCGGTCAGATCCTTCTCGTGGTAGGCGGATCGGAGCTGCTGCGCGCTCGCGTCGGCGAGGATGGGTCCGATCCCTGACGTGCGGAGAAGGAGTCGACGCGATGACGAAGTACCTGATCTCATTCCCGAGTGGTGCCATGGTGTTTCCCGACGAGGATCTGCAGGCAGTTTCGGATGCGTCGCACGCGGTGGTGGAGGAGGCGAAGGACGCCGGGGTGTGGGTGTTCGGCGGTGGCATCGACGAGAGCGTTCCGCCTGTCATGGTCGATGGGGATGGGACCGTGACCGAGGGCACGTACCCACAGACGAAGCAGCTCGAAGGCGGCTACGCGGTACTGGATTTGCCCTCCCGCGAGGCGGCACTGGAATGGGCTGCGAAGATCGCGGTTGCCTGCCGATGCGCGCAGGAGGTGCGCGCGTTCCAGTACGATCCCGCCAGCTGAGTCGCCGCGCCCTAGTACTCCAGCAGTACTTCGCGTCTTGACCTGCGCGGTTGTTGAGCGGTGGGAGTGTAGCGGGCACCGCCCGGTCAGGGGCGGCTCCTGACCGGGCACCCCTCGAAGGAGTGTCCCCGACGGCAAGCGGTGTCCCGGGGCCGGGAAGCCTCCCGTCGTGATCGCAACCGAACAGGCAGCCGAGACCTGGGACCACGACCTGGACGACCTCTTCACCGACATCGGACACCGCTTCAGCCGAGTCGAGCCCCGCCGCCGCATGCGAGCCTACGTACGCGGACTGCTGGCGCCGGTGGCCCGAAAAAACAGCTGGCAGTTGGCCGAGCACGCCGGCCACGCCACCCCGGACGGCCTGCAGCACCTGCTCTCCCGCGCCCGCTGGAACCCTGACGACATCCGCGACGACCTGCAGGCTTTCGTCGCCAAGAGCATCGGCCGCCCCAACGGGGTACTGATCGTGGACGACACCGGGTTCATCAAGAAGGGCACCACCTCGGCCGGTGTACAACGCCAGTACTCCGGCACCGCCGGGGCTTGTATTTCAATTACTGCTTGCCCAGGCGGCGTTGGTGGGAGGGTGGAGCATGACTGTGCGTCCGCCCGTTGCCGAGTTACGGGCAAAGTTCGATCGGATCCTGCCGCATCTCGACGAGCGCCGTCGTCGGTACTACCTGGCCAGCGAGGCCACGGCCATCGGCCATGGTGGGACCACGCTGGTGGCTGCCGCTTCCGGAGCCAGCACCGCCACCGTCGCGCGCGGCGTCACTGAACTGGCCGCAGACCCGGTGCCGACGAGGAGGGTTCGGGCTCCGGGAGCCGGCCGCAAGCCGTTGACGGTCACCGACCCCGGCCTGCTGCCGGCGCTGGAGGCGCTGATCGAGCCGCACACCCGGGGTGACCCCGTCCCCCCGTTGCGATGGACCACCCTGTCGCTACGTGCCCTCGCCTCGATCCTCACGTCACAGGGCCATCGGGTCAGTGCCGCGACCGTCGGGCGCCTGCTGCACGGCCTAGGTTACAGCCTGCAGGGCACCGTCAAGACCACCGAAGGAACCAGCCACCCGGACCGCGATGCCCAGTTCGCCCACCTGAACGCCACGGCCACCGCCTTCCTCGACGACGGGCAGCCGGTGATCAGTGTCGATACCAAAGCCAAGGAATGGCTTGGCAACCGCGACCGGCCGGGCCGCACCTGGCGGCCGGGCAAGGACCCGATCAGGGTCGACTGCCACACCTTCACCACCAGCGACCAACCGGTGGCCATTCCCTACGGAATCTACGACATCGCCACCAACACCGGCTGGGTCAATGTCGGGACCGACCACGACACCGCCGAGTTCGCGGTGGAATCCATACGCCGCTGGTGGCAGCGCCGCGGACGGGCCGACCACCCGGACGCCACCCGAGTGTTGATTACCGCCGACGCCGGCGGTTCCAACGATCCCCGCCGCTGGACCTGGAAGAAACACCTGGCCGCCTTCGCCCTGGAGAGCGGACTGGAGATCACGGTCTGCCACTTTCCGCCCGGCACATCCAAATGGAACAAAATCGAACACCGGATGTTCTGCCATATCACCGCGAACTGGCGAGGGCGGCCGCTGACCAGCTACGAGGTCGTCCTCGAGACCATCGCCGCGACGACCACCACGACCGGACTTTCGATCGGCGCCGAACTCGACACCGGTAGTTATCGCCTCGGCACGACCGTCACGCCCGCCGAGTTCCACGCTCTGCCGATCACGCCGAGCACGTTCCACGGCGACTGGAACTACACCCTCGCACCTGCCCCGCCCAAGCCTTCCGAGGCGCCACGGACTCGTCGCCGGATCGACTCGGCCCTGACCGAACTGCTCACCGACCCGGCCCTGACGGGCATGGGCCGTTCCGACTTCGACCACTTGGCGGCGGTCTCAGAGCCGTACTGGGACGCCTTGGCCGAGGCCGCATTCCAGCGACGCTTTCACCGCCCGCGCAGCTATCTCCACCCGCAGACCAGCAGCCTGGACCACTACCACCGGCTGCTGACCGCGTTGTTACGCCGCCGCAGGGCAGCGACCAGTACGCTCCTGGCCCACTTGCTGGGCGTCACCCGCACCAACCTGTCCAATCAGTTCCAGGACGGGCACCGCCTCCTGGACCTGCACAAAATCACCGTCACGCCACTGCCCGGAGCGCCCGCCCGCACCCTGGAGCAGCTGAAGGCCCGTGGGACGCCAATCGAAAGACGCTCCACAGATCAAAACTGACAGTTATTCAATTACAAGCCCCCGGCCGCACCGAGAACTGCCAGATAGGCGTCTTCGCCGCCTACGCCAGCTCCACCGGCCGCGCGTTGGTGGACCGGGAGCTGTACCTGCCCAAGTCCTGGACCACCGATCGTGACCGCTGCCGCGCCGCGAAGATCCCCGACGAGTGCGAGTTCGCGACCAAGGGCGCCCTCGCCAAGGCGATCGTGCTGCGCGCACTGGCCTCGCCGCTGCCGATCGCCTGGGTCACCGCGGACTCCGCCTACGGCCAGGAATGCCGCTTCCGCCGCATGCTGGAGAACGCCGGTGTCGGCTACGTCGTGGCTGTGCCGAAGTCCCAGTTCACCGTGGGATGCCCGCGCATCGATCACCTCTTCGCCCAGGCTCCGCAGGACGCCTGGGAGCGCCGCTCGTGCGGACAGGGCGCCAAGGGCCAGCGGATATACGACTGGGCCGCGATACAGCTGCCCGCAGTCGCCGAATTCGACTACCAGGGCAGGGAGTTGGTGCGTCGACGGTGGGCGCTGGCACGACGCAGCGTGAGCAAGCCGGACGAGATCGCCTACTACCTCGCTTACGCACCTCTGGACGCGGGGGTGGACGACCTGGTGCGAGTCGCCGGCACCAGGTGGGCGATCGAGGAGTGCTTCCAGGCGGCAAAAAACGAGTGCGGCCTGGACCAGTACGAGGTCCGCCGCTACGTCGGCTGGTACCGGCACATCACCCTCGCCATGCTCGCCCACGCCTTCCTCGCAACCATGACCGCGCAGGCCCGCGAAAAGGGGGCTGCACCGGTGAGGAAGCCGAGGTCATCGAGCTCACCGTGGCGGAAGTGCGGCGACTCCTGGCAGCTCGCGCTCCCCAGCACCCCCATGCCCACACCCACGCGCTGAACTGGTCGCACTGGCGTCGACGACGCCAAGCCGTGGCCCGCCACTGCCACTATCGCCGTCGGGGACACTCCTTCGAGGGGTGCCCGGTCAGGAGCCGCCCCTGACCGGGCGGTGCCCGCTACACTCCCACCGCTCAACAACCGCGCAGGTCAAGACGCGAAGTACTGCTGGAGTACTAGGGAGTGTGCCGAGTTGAGATCTTCATGTGAGGCTGCGGAGCCAGATGACCGCGCCGCGTAGGTGGAGTCCGGCGAGGTAGCTGACCGGGGTCTTGTCATAGCGGGTGGCGAGCCCGCGCCACTCCTTGATCTTGTTGATGCAGCGTTCCACCGTGTTGCGGTTGCGGTAGAGCTCGGTGTCATGGGTGAAGGGCCGCCCGCCCCGGCGGCCCTTCTTCTTCCGGTTGGCTGCCTGGTCCATCTTCTCCGGGATCACTGCCCGGATCCTGCGTCTGCGCAGGTAGGCGTGGTTGGCGCGGGAGGAATACGCCATAGGGACGGAAGACGTCCGGGACCGAGTCGAAGAGCCCAGGCCAGAGCTCCGGGGGTGAGGGCAAAGGAGAGCGGGCGGCAGCGGCGGTCCGCCGACAGGTGCACCTTGCTGGTCAACCCGCCGCGTGAGCGTCCCAGTTCGGCGGCGCGGAGCCGGGCCTTGCGGCGTCGGCGCAGGCGTCGCTGCTCCTCGCGGGCGGCGTCTGCCTGCTCGTCCGGCTCGACCGCCGGCTCGCGGCGTTCGGTTGTGGCGATCTGCTGCCGTACCCGGTCGAGGGTGAGTGGAACGCGCAACGGCCCCTTCTGGCCTGTGGTCGACCAGCGGCACCGGGCCACGACCGCCGCCGCGAGCCGGTCGCGCGCCGCGACAAAAATCTTGATGCGGACCGCCAGCGGCGACCAGGACCACTGGGTGCCGCCGCGGGTGGCGAAGATGGCCGTGAGGCGGGGACTCCGTCACCCTGCCGACGCGCCGAGCGGGCGGGGTTGGGTGCTGGGGATTTAGCGTCGTAGTGCCTTGCGCTGTGACAGGACCGCAGGGCGATGGACGGCCCCTGCACGCAGCGCCCTGGGCAGGGGCCGCCGTCCCGCCTGGACAGTAAGGCGAGCAAGGTCTCGGTCACCGTCGGTGCATGCTTGGAGCTGGGCATTCGCAGCGGTGGTTGGCCTTGCATTCCAGGGCCAGCGAGCCCAAACTCCCCGTCGCTGTAGGGGAGGCCCGCGACGGGGATGCGTACCATCTGCTGGCGAATGACTCTGGATGCATGGAGGCCGTGTGGTCCGGGATGATCCAGTTCGGGTTGGTCGCTCTGCCGATCAGGCTGTACGCGGCCACGGTGGAGCATCCCGTGCGCCTCCACGAGATCCATGTCGCCGACGGTAGCCGCGTCGAGCACCGCCGCTTCTGCAAGGCCGAGAACCGGGAGATCCCCCACGAACAAGTCGGCAGGGGCTTTGCCCTGGCAGACGGGCGCATGGTGCCCCTCACGGAGGAAGACCTCGCACACCTGCCCCTGCCCACAAAGCGGACCATCGACGTCCTTGGCTTCGTTCCCTTCGAAGACATCGACCCGATCAGTTTCGGACGGCCGTACTACGCGGGTCCCGGACCAGACGCCGACCGCCCATACGCCCTGCTCGTCGAGGCACTCGCCCGCACCGGCAACGTCGCCGTCTCCAAACTCGCCCTGCGCAGCCGGGAGCGCCTGGCGCTGCTACGCCCCCGCCACGGCATACTCATCCTCCAGACGCTCCTGTGGCAGGACGAGCTGCGCGACCCCGGAGACCTCGCACCCTCCACGCCGGTCACCGACCGGGAGCTGGAACTGGCCGAGGTGCTGATCCGGGACCTCACCGGCATCAACGTGCGCGAGGTGCACGACGACTACGCCCACGCCCTGGAGCAGCTCGTGGACGCAAAGATCACCGGCGGTGAGCTCGTCGAGCCGGCGGAGCCTACCCCGGCGCTGGACTTGATGGCAGCACTGCAGGAGAGCGTCCGGGCTGCCGAGCGGGTATACAAGCGTCCATCGGCACGGCATCGGCCATAACCGTTGTTCGGCCAGCTATCACTGAACGTATGGCCAACAGTCCCGATCTGCTGTTGCCTCCACGGCTCGCGGGTGGGCGGCCCGTACTGGTCGCGCTGCTGCTCGACCAGGTAGACGGCAGGACCCTGTCCGACCGCGAGGACCACACCTACACCTCCCACCACCACCGCCTGGACGGACGGTCCACCGGTCCGCGTCCAACCGGCCTCGGCCGCGACAGCCGCCACGACGTCTACCCGGGCCGCCGTGCCTACGTGTGGAACAGCACCTCCGACACCGCCATGCTCCGCAACGACCACCATCGCTTCGTCGACTCCGTCTCCTGGGGCAGCCACCGCCACCACCGACCGACGAACAGGCCTCGTCCTGGTGAGCGATGTCCACCAGCACGCGAGATGAACGCCGGCGACGCGTCGGCTCTGGAGGGCTGGCGCGCCGCCGGTGAGCTGGACAGGTAGGAGGGGTGGGTGACAGCAGCGTTGCTGTCACCCACCCCTCCTTCTGCTCGTTCGGGCTGATTCAGCCGCAGTCGTTGCGGTTGATCTTCAGGGAGCGGGTCTGGTCGTTGAGGTTGTAGCCGCGCAGGTCGTGGATGGAGCCGCCGCTGCGGGTCACACAGACCCAACGGCCGCTGTAGTTGAGCTTTTCGTAGACGCGGGCGGTGCGGTCGGAGTTGTTCCGGATGGAGCTGCCGCGGTCACGGATTGCGGAAGGCAGGTCCTTCACGCCACCGTCCACAGCACGCCGCACCCACGGCTGACCGCCGAAGTTGATCTCCGGGTAGATGCACACGTACCCGGACGGGCAGTCGATCCCGGCACGCGCCAGGCCGGCGCCGTCGGCGGCCGATGCGGGTGCGGACAGAGAGAGGAAGGCCAAAGCGGAGGCCGCTGCGGCATGCATCACGTTTTTGATCACGGCTTCACAGATAGTCGCTACAGCCAGTGCACGGTCCGGCATCGAGGCCCGGTTCACCCATGCAGAGCAGCGCACCGCGCGCGGACCGACGGGTCCCGCGCGCGGTCATGCGCAGGTCGCAGAGTTTCAGGCTTCGGCTGTGAGGACCTCGGCACGGGCGTGTGGCTGACGCAAGGGGGTAAGGACAACCGCAGCCGGAAGGAAGGGAAGTTGCCCGTCCGCGGCTCCGATGTGAATTACCGCTCGCGCGGGCCAGACATCAAGTGATGCGCCTGAGGTAGGAAAAACCAGTGTCGCGGCCCAAGCAGGACTGCAGGGTCAAATCGCCGTCATATAGGCCCGCACCCGAACCGCCCTGCCGGTTGATGGCCCGGTGTCCGTAAACCCGGTATTCCGCCACGGAGGTCGGGCCGGTCACTGTGAGGGTCGTACCTACCGGCAACGTGGCAAACCGCTCAAATCCGCAGTAGTTATGGCCAACCAGGACCGTCGTACCGCGAGTATCGGCACCCGGCATAGGCCCAGCCCACAACACGGCGTACTGGCACCCATCGACAAGCCCCTGTCCTCCCCCCTTCACCACCCGAGACCACTTTCCGATGTGAATCACCGTCTGCGCAGTCCGCGTGTAACCCGTTCGCACAGCTGGCTTGGGTGAAGCCTGCCGCGTCTTGGATGCGGCAGGAGTAATCCGTCGCGAGGGCTGACGCACAGTGCGTGTGGTGTAGGGAGCTGCCGCAGGTACGGGGCGTCGCTTCTCCTGAACTCTCCAACTGCGCGGACTTGCTGCACCTACCCGGGGCACTGCATCAGCCAGCGTCTGTGCGAACTGTGCGGCCTGCGCATGGCCCCAGACCTCATGTGCGCGCACAGCGCCCACACCCACCCCGCCTGCCGCGATGACAGCAGCGACGACCAAGCAGACATTCGTGTCCCTGCGGTGTACCCGACCCATCGGCTCCTCCTACGCGACTCATCACCTGCGTCGAGACGCTCGGGCTGCCTGCCGCCCTGCATTCGCACCCATTGATCAACAACGCCCACTGTGCCGACGCCTAGCCGTCTTGAGCCCGGAGTAAACGCGACAAGTGGTCTGGATGGAGTAGCCCAAACGACGGAGCTTCTCCGCGGCGAGGACCGGCATCGGCAGCACGCCCACCAGCGATTGCCCCCGCCTCACGAGCCGGAACGGTCGCAGGCACAGCGCCTCGGCGGCGACGCCAGCACACGAGACGACGACGCGGCTCAAACGGTATGTGGCCCGCCAGGGCCCATCCGGAACGGTCTCCGCTCCCGCCTGGCCAACCATCCGAAGCACCGGTACGTCACTCGTCGCAAACGTCCCCGGTCCGCCGCGAGCGGCCCCACCCCGGCGCCCAGCTGTCCCTCTTCGACCAGGACGAAGGCATGCGCCACCAGGTCTTCCTCACCGACACGCCCGTCGCCGGCGGCGGCTCACTCCAGGATTTGGAGGTCCGCCACCGGGCCCACGCCCGGGTCGAGGACCACATCCGCTGCGGCAAGAGCACCGGCTTCGGCCGCTTCCCCTCCCGCCGCTTCGCCATCAACCAGGCCTGGCTGGAGCTGTCCCTGACCGCGATCGACCTGCTGGCCTGGGCGCGAACCCTGCTGCTGGACGGCGAGTTGGCCACCGCCGAGCCCAAGAAACTGCGCTACCGCCTCCTGCATGCTGCCGCCCGGATCACCCGCGAAGCCCGCCGCCTACGCCTGCGGATCGCCGCCACCTGGCCCTGGCGCCACGAACTGACCGCGGCGTTCAGCCGCCTCGTCGCACTGCCCCGACCGGCTACCCGACCGACGACGTCGCCGCTGACCACCCACGACCCGAGGACCCAGGAGCACCCGGCCCCAGCGCCGGGACCCCGCCATGCCCAACGTCCGACGGCAGCCCCGCAATCCTCGGCACATGGATCACCCCAGATCAGCCGACGCCAACCGAAACAGCGAGGCTAGGCTTCCAGCACGCACGAGCGACAGGGCACTTCCAAGATGGTCTCGGCGCGGTCACGAGGCGGAGGATGACGGCGCTCCCAGCACGTCGACCAGGAATGCAGCCGCGCTGGGCAGCGTCTCGATGATCGGCGCGAGGTCGAGCGCCGCTAGCCGGCGAGCCGTCTCGCCCAGGGGACCGCCGGCGATGATCACGGCCTCGGCGCCGTCGGCGATGCTGACGCGGACGGCCTCCGCGAGCTCCTGGAGCTGGCGCTCGGGGTCGGCGGCGAGCACGAGCGGGTCGGACTCGGTGAGTCGTACGCCGGTGAAGGCGTCGGCGGCGCCGTACCGGCCGACCAGGGAGGTCAGCGAGTCGACGAGCAGCGGCGTGCTCGTCGCCATGCCGAACCGGCGGCCGCCGCGTGCGGCCTCGGCGATCGACGCCTGGCCGATCCCGACCACCGGCAGGTCCAGCACCTTCTCGAGCTGGTCACGCCCGGGGTCGCCGATCGCCGCGACCACGACCGCCGCGAACTGGCCGTCATCGTCGGCCTCGAGACGTCGTCGTACGACGTCCACGACGTGCGGTGCGGAGGCGGCCAGCGCCTCAGGGTCGACCAGCATCCGCGGGCCGTGCTCGGCCGTGACCCCCTCTACCTCGAGTCCGGCAGCCGCCAGCCGCGGCCGGATCAGGTCCGTCATCATCAGCGTGGTGTCGCGGTTGCTGTTGGGGTTCACCAGCAGGACGGTCGGGGCAGAGGGGGTCACGGTTCACTCCTGGTCGAGGTCGAGCAGCCGGGCGGGGTTGGTCTTGATCATGGTGTTGATCTCGTCGACGGTGAAGTCGAGGTCGAGCCGCGTGCTGATCAGCGTGCGCATGCCCTCGACCGCGTTGGGCCGGAGCGGATGCCGTAGTCGGTGCCGAGGATGAAGTGCTTGACCCCGATCTCGCGGATCTGCCGTGCCCGCGGTATCACGCCGCTGAACTCCGGTGCGTTCGCGATGCCGGCGATCTCGTCGGCCCACTCCCGCTCGATGTAGTAGTTCTGCCGCGGCAGGCCGCGGTGGAACATCCAGTCCGAGACCGCGCCCTTGAGCGTGACGCCCTTCTCGGCGGGCTTGCGCTGCTGCTCCACGGTCATCCGGCCGCGGCAGGGGTGGGCGACGACGACCTTCTTGATGCCCGCGTCGATCGCGAGGTCCGCGAGGCGTAACTGCCTAGTCCGAGGATCTCGGCGAGGTCGTCCGGCACCGGGCCGTCGAGCAGGATTCGGACCGATATGTCCAGCTCCCGCTCGAACTCGGGGTATTGGTCTTTGAACGGCACCGGCTTCCCGTCGACGTAGCTGCCGTCGTGGCTGGCGATGAAGTGCGTGCAGTGCGCACCGAAGTGCACTAGCCGCGCGCCCGCGCCGTACCCGAGCGCCGTCTTGACCGTTCGCGGGTTCATACCGCCGAGGACCGAGGTCATGATGATGCCGTCGAAGACGTCGATGCCCGGCACCTGCCAGATCCGTGTCCTGCTGCACCGGTTCTCCCTTCGCGCTGCCGGTCAGATCTGGTGGGCCCGCCGGTTGGACACCGCCGACTGGTGGCTGGCCGGCTACGGGCTCAGCTCTCGCTGAAGCCCGCCCGCGCCCGGAACCGCCCGACCGGACCGGGGTCGACGAACCGGCCCTCGTCCACCACGATCCGGCCGCCGCTGACCACGGTGCTCGGCCAGCCGGCGAGCTCCAGGCCGTCGAAGGGGGAGAAGTCCGAGCCCTGGTGCAGCGCGGCGCCGTCCACGCGGCGGGTCTCGGTCGGGTCGAAAACGACGAGGTCGGCGTCGTACCCGACGGCGATCACGCCCTTGCTCCGCAGGCCGTTGATCCGTGCCGGTGCGGTGGAGAAGAGCTCGACGAAGCGATCCACGCTCAGCCCGCCGCGGGTGACGACCGCCGTGAACGCGGCCGGCATCCGGGTCTCCACGCCGGGGAGGCCGTGCGGCATGCGGCGCACGTCGTGGCTGCACTTGCGCTTCTGGGCGAGGTCGTAGCAGGAGTGGTCGGAGGCGAGGGTGTGGACGTTGCCGAGCGCGACCTCGTCGCTGAGCTGGCGTACCGTCTCCGCCGGCCGCATGGGCGGGCAGCACGCGAACCGCTCCGGCTCGGAGGAGGCGTACACGGACTCGTCCAGCAGCAGGTAGTGGGGGCAGGTCTCCGAGAAGACCTGCAGGCCGCGGGCGCGGGCCTCCGTGGCGGCCTGTACGGCGGCCGCCGTGGTCTGGTGCACGAGGTACACCGGCGCACCGGTGTGCTCCGCGACGGCGATCATCTCCCGCACCGACGCGTCCTCGGAGAGCGCCGGCCGCGACCGAGGCAGGTGGCCGATTCCGAGGTGGCCCTCGCTCGCGCAGGTCTCGGTCTGGTCCACGACGATCGCGTCGTGCTCGCAGTGGAGGTAGGTGAGCCCGTCCAGGCGCACCATCTCCTTCATCACCCGCAGGATGGTGTCCTCGTCGGCCATCGTCGTGCCGCGGTTGGTGGTGTAGAGCTTCACCGACCGCACCCCGAGCTCGGCCATCTCGTCGAGCTGGGCCGGGACCGTGTCGTCCCACGCCAGCACCGAGCCGTGCAGCGCCACGTCGCAGCGGGCGCCCTCGATCAGGCTGAGCTTGTTGCGCAGCGCCGCGATCGGGCTCTCCCCCCGGTCGGCGGGGATGCCGAAGTCGATGATCGTCGTCGTCCCGCCGTGCAGGGCGGCGGTGGTGGCGGTCCGGAATGTGTCCAGCGACTTGTACTCACCGGTGACCTGCTCGACGTGGCAGTGCGCGTCCACGCCGCCGGGGATCACCAACCGCCCGCTCGCGTCGATCGTCCGCGTCGCCGCGGGGAGCTGTGCCACGTTCTGCGCGAGCAGGGTCGTGATCCGGCCGTCGGAGACCCCGACGTGGCCGTGCACGCGGCCGTCGGCGTTGACGATCGTCGCGTTCGTGATGAGCAGGTCCAGGGCCATGCGGTTCTCCAGGATCGGGGTGAGGTCAGGGGGCGGGTGCTCAGTCGCGGTTCTGGGCGGCCTCGAGCGCCGCGGCGAGCGCCGGTGACAGCCCGCGGTGGGCCTTGGCCGGCGGTCCGGCGTACGACCCTGCTCGGGCGGGGCCCGGCGCGAGCCGCACCAGCGCCTCGGCCTGGGCGATACCGGCGGCGACGCCGTCGACGACCGGCACCGGGATCTGATCGGCGACTTCGCGGGCGAGGCCGGCCAGCGGCGCGCCGGCGAGGATGACGACGTCGGCGCCGTCCTCGGTCACGACCTGGTTGGCCAGGCGCACCAGCTCGGGGCCGAAGTCGTCCTGGACGGTGCCGATGCCGTGGAGCGGGTCCCGCAGCGAGCGGATCGACGCGAGCCGCCCGAGCAGGCCGTTGCGCTCCACGCAGTCGCGGTACCACGGGGTGATCCGCTCGGAGATCGCGACGATGGACATCCGCGCGCCGAGCAGGGACGCGGTGGCGAGCGCGGCCTCGGTGATCCCGACGACAGGTACGCCGACCAGCTCCTTGAGGGCGGGCAGGCCCGGGTCCCCGAAGGCCGCCACGACGACGGCGTCGGCGGTGGTGCCGGCCTGGGCGACCAGCTCGGCCACGGCGGGCCCGGCGAGCAGCGACTCGAGCCGGGTCTCGATGTAGGCGACGCCGCTTTCGGCGGTCCGCATCACGATCTCGGTGCCGGGGTTCGCCGCGCGCCTGGCCTCGGCCTCGATCAGGTCGGACACCGACGTGCTGATGTTGGGGTTGACGACCAGCAGCCGCAGGTCGGCGTCGGCCGGCGTCGTAACCGGGCCGGGGGCGGGCGCGGGTCCGTGCTCGTCGTACCGGTCGAGGGTGCTGTGCCGGCTCGCGTCGACGTGAGCGGCGGCCAGGGCGGCCGCCCGGTCCGCGTCGCCGTCCGAGATCGCCTTGATGAGCGCCTCGTGCTCGGCGAACTGGCGACCGTAGTCGTGGTTGATGCCGATCATGACCCGGAGCCGGCCGTCGACGGGCTGCAGCGCGGTCCCGAGGTAGGGGTTGCCCGCCATCTCGACGACCTGGCTGTGGAACTGCGTGTTCACCGCGACGATCTCGCGGTGGTCGCCGCCCTCCACCGCGGCTCGCATCCGCTCGAGCAGGCGGTGGAGGGAGCGCACCTCGCCGGGAGTCGCCCGTGCCGCGGCGAGCCGGAAGGCCATCGCTTCCAGCGACTCCCGCAGGTTGTACAGGTGCTCCAGGTCGGCGCGGCTGAGGCTGGCGACGACGACGCCCCGGCGCGGAACGGTGACCACGAGCCCCTCCGACTCCAGCATGCGGAGCGCCTCGCGCACGGGGATCCGCGAGGTGCCGTACTCGTCGGCGAGCCGCTGCTCCACGAGCCGCGCGCCCGCCGGGTAGCGGCCGTCGGAGATCCGGCTCCTGATCTCGTCGCGGACCTGGTCGCGCAGCGTGGACTCACTGGTCGTCACGCGGTCGGTCTGGCTCATCGTCCCGTCCTCTCACCCTCGGGCCACGGCGGCTGCCCGCGCCACAGTGTGCGCCTCCACCGCGGCCGCCACGCGGAGGGTCGTCGCATCCGCCCCGTGCCGGGCGGCGACCTGCAGCCCCACGGGCTTGTCGCCGTGCTCGCACGGCACGCTGACCGACGGATGACCGGTCAGGTTGAAGGGCATCGTCAGCCGGCAGTAGCGCGGCAGGTCGACCTCCGGCCGCATCGTCGCCAGCGGCACCGCACCGAGCGCCAGCGTCGGCGAGCACAGCACGTCGAGCCGCTTTGTTTCCAGCGCGGCGTCGACGGCACGTAGTACGTCGTCGCGCACGCGGTGGGCGCGGGCGACCTCGTCCTTGGTGATTCGCCCGGCCTGCGCGAGGAACCCCTGCACGCCGGGGGAGTAGCCCGCTCGGACGTCGGCGGGCACGTCCCGGTGGTGCGCGGCGGCCCCCGACGCACCGATAATGCCGTGGGCCTCGGCCGCCTGCTCCAGCTCGGGGATCTCCAGCCACACGACTTCGGCGCCGCCGGCCGCGAGCAGGTCGAGACTGCGACGCACCGCGGCGTCGACCGCCGGCTCGAGGTCGCGGAAGAAGTAGCCAGCGCAGCCGACCCGCAGCCCGGCGACGCCCTCGTCCGTCCGCACCGGGCCGAGATCGGCGAGCGCGGCGAGGAGGAGCGCGGAGTCCGCGACGGTCGTGGTGATCCAGCCGACGTGGTCGTTCGACGTCGTCCCGGGCACGACCCCGGCGGTGTCGACAAGGCCGTGTGTCGGCTTGAGACCGACCAGGCCGTGCAGCGCGGCCGGCTTGCGGATCGAGCCGCCGCCGTCGGTGCCGATCGCGGCCAGGCTCGACCCGACGGCCACCGAGACCGCACCGCCGATCGTGGACCCCCCGGCGTACTTGGTGGGATCGAGCGGGTGCCGCGTCGGCGGCTCGTCGAGCCCGTAGCCGAACTCGTGCGTGTGCTGCTTGCCGATGACGATGCCGCCCGCCGCGCGGAGCCGGCGTACGACGGCCGCGTCGTCGATCGGGTACGACCGCGCCCAGCTCTGCGAGCCCGCGCGCGTTGGGAGGCCGGCGGTCGCGATGAGGTCCTTGACCCCGATCGGGAGCCCGTGCAGCGGGCCGCGCTCCGGCGCAGGCGTCGCGTCGGCCGCGCGGGCCGCGGCCCGCGCGGCGCCCTCGTCGAGCGCGACGTAGGCGTGCACGTCCGGCTCGGTGGCGTCCGCCACCGCCAAGACGGCGTCCATGACCTCCTGGCTAGTGGTGGTGCCCGACGCGATGGCGCGCGCGGTGTCGACGAGGGTCCGGTCGGTTCGCATCGTCAGCACCGGCATCCCGTCGGGCCGTCCGCGGGCGCCCAGCCGGCGACCGCGGACCAGAGGTGCTCGGCCCGCTTCTGCGCGTCCTGGCGCACCGCGACCGGGTCGATGGTGAGCACCTGGCGGTCGCGGACCACGAACTCCCCGCCGACCATCACCGAGTGGATGTCGGCGGACTGGCCGGCGAAGACCATGCTCGCGACCGGGTCCAGCACGGGCGCCAGGTGCGGGCCCTTGAGGTCGACCAGCAGCAGGTCGGCGAGCTTGCCGGGCTCGACCGAGCCGAGCTCGTGCTCGCGGCCGAGGGCGCGAGCGCCCTGGATGGTCGCCATCTCCAGCACGTCCATGGCCTTGATCGACTCGGCGTTGCCGTCGCTGATCCGGTTGACGCAGACCGCGAAGCGCATCTGCTCGAGCATGTCGTGGACCATGTTGTCGGTGCCGAGCCCGACCCGCGCGCCGAGGCGTCGCAGCTCGGCGACCGGCGCGATCCAGCCGCTCTTGGCGTTGACGGCGGGGAGCTGGCACACGGTCGCGCCCGACTCGGCGAGCAGCGCGGCGTCGCCGTCCTCGAGGAACGCGCAGTGCCCCGCGATCAGGTCCGGTCCGAGGACGCCGGTGTCGGCCAAGTGCTGCACCGAACTGCGGCCGGTGAGCGTCCGCACCTGGGCGACCT
Source organism: Streptomyces sp. 6-11-2 (assembly GCF_006540305.1). Lineage (GTDB taxonomy): Bacteria > Actinomycetota > Actinomycetes > Streptomycetales > Streptomycetaceae > Streptomyces. The sequence goes on from NZ_BJOR01000002.1 coordinate 701,762, forward strand.
CGCCGGCGCTCTGGGCGAGGTGGGTGAACATCCCGACCCCGGCCTCGTCCGCGAGCGCCCGCGCCCGGCGGAGCAGGTCAGGGCTCGCGGTGTCCGGGCCGTGCGGCCCGACGTGGCAGGTGATCCGGCCGTTGTCGTACCCGTGCCAGTCCTCGATCAGGCGCGCGTTGGCCTCCAGGAGGCGCTGTCCGCGCGCCGCGTCGTACGTGTAGGCGCCGTGCCGCACGCTGAACAGGTCAGCGTCGTGGATCCGCTCGCTCACCACGGCGCGGAGGCCGACCTCGGCGAGGGCCCGGACGTTGGACTGCGAGTGGATGTAGTTCTCCACGATCGTCGTGGAGCCGAACGCCAGCGCCTGCATCGCCCCGAGCAGCGACATGACGTAGGTGTCGTCGGGCGACATGACCACCCCCTGCGGGATGTCGCGGCGGTAGATCGGCGCACCGCCCATGTCGTCGCCGATGCCGCGGGTGACACCGATCGCGCAGTGGACGTGCAGGTTCACGAAGCCCGGCAGCAGCATCTGCCCGGACGCGTCAACCTCCGTCGCTCCGGCGTACCGCGCCCGGAGGTCGGCGGTCTTCCCGACGGCGGCGATCCGGCGGCCGTCGACGGCCACCGCTCCGTCCTGGATGACGGTGCGCTGCTCGTCGACGGTGATCACCGTGGCGTTCGCGATGAGGGTGAGATCGGACATGTGTGGTCGTCTCCTGGGTCTGTGGTGAGTACGTCGTCGCGTCAGGGACGCGGCTGCACGGTGCCGGGCGGGTACTGGTTCCACCACCAGTGCGCGATGTCGAGGCGCCGGGTGAACCACACGTCGTCGTGGCCGAGCATGTACTGAAGGAGCTCGCGCAGGGCGTGCGCGCGGGCGGGCTGGCCCATGAGCCGGGCGTGCAGCCCGATGCTCATCATCCGCGGCCGGGTGTCGCCCTCCTCCCACAGCAGGTCGAAGGCGCGCTTGCCGTAGTCCAGGAACGAGTCCGGCCCGGAGTAGGACTGCCCAGGGAGGAACAGCCCGTCGTTGAGGGTGAAGGAGTAGGGGATGACGAGGTGGTCCTTGCCCTGCACCCGCACGAAGTACGGCAGGTCGTCGGCGAAGGAGTCGCTGTCGTAGAGGAAGCCGCCCTCCTCGACGAGGAGCTCGCGGGTGTTGACCGACGCGGGCTGCCGGCTGTACCAGCCCCGCGGCCGCTCGCCGCACGTGGCCTCGATCGACTCGATCGCCATGTGCAGCCGCTCGCGCTCGGTGTCGCGGTCGAGCGTGCTCACGTTCTCCCAGCGGTAGCCGTGGCAGCACACGTCGTGGCCGCGCTCCTTGATCCAGGCGCCGACCTCCGGGTTGAGCTCGAGCGCCTGGGCGCAGCCCTGGACGGTTATCGGGAGGTCGAGCCCGTCGAGGATGCGCTGGAGACGCCAGATGCCGGCGCGCGAGCCGTACTCGAAGATCGTCTCGTTGCCAAGGTCCCTGACCGGCAGCGGCGGATAGTCGAACTCCTGCGGGATCTCGTTGCGGCCGTCGACGGCGTAGCTGAGCTCGCTGCCCTCCTCGTAGTTGACGACCAGGCAGACCGCGACGCGCGCCCGCCCGGGCCACTCGATGGCAGCGCCGTCGCGACCGTAGCCGACGAGGTCGCGTCCACCGGGCGCAGAGGGGTTCGTGGACATGGGGGTCACTCCTCGATGGTCAGGATCGGTACGGCGCCCGCGTCGACCGAGCGCTGACGCAGGTCGCGGCACTCGTCGGCGAACGGCCCGGTCAGTACGTCGAGCCGCGGGCCGGTCGTGGCCACGGCAGCCGCGAACCCGGCCGGGTCGTACCCGCCCCACGGCCGGTCGCCGGGCAGCCGGGTGCCGCCGACGACGACCCGGCCGAGCCGGTAGACGAGGCAGGCACCCAGGCACATCGGGCAGGGCTCGAACGTCGTGTACATCGTGGCGTCCTCCAGCGACCGGCCCGGGTGGGCGGCCGTGAGGTTGCGCAGCGCGACCACCTCGGCGTGGGCCATCGGGTCGCCGCTGGTCATCGCCTCGTTGCCGCCGCCAGCCAGGATGTCCTGGCCGGCGACGATGACGGCCCCGACCGCGAGGTCGCCGCGCGCACCGGCGCTGGCGGCCTCGCTCAGCGCGACCTGGAGGAACATGCGGTCCGTGCGGTCGCACGCGTCGGCGTCGGGGGTCGGCGTCACGGCTGTGCTCACCGGCCGATCTCGCGGAGGTCGGTCGCCGCGGTCTCTCGGGCGATCGCCACGCAGGAGATCAGCACCACCAGCAACGCGGCGAGGTACACCGAGACCGGCACCCACGTGTCGTACTTGGTGACCAGCGCCGCCGTGATGATCGGGGCGAGCGCGCCGCCGAACACGCCGGCGCTCTGGAAGCCCAGGCCGGCTCCGGTGTACCGCACGCGGGTCGGGAACAGCTCCGGGACGTAGGCCGCGAGGGGACCCCACATCGCCGCGATGAAGAAGTTGCCCACGGCCGGTGCGACGAAGACCAGCGCGTCGACGCCGGACCCGAGCAGCGGGAAGAAGGCGAAGCCCCACGTCATCGCGCCGACGGCGCCGATGCCCAGGACCGGCCGACGGCCGATCCGGTCGCACAGGTGACCCCACATCGGGATGCTGACCGCCTGGCTCGCGGCACCGAAGAGGACGGCGGTGAGCAAAGTCTGGCGGGGCAGGCCGAGTTGGGTGGTCCCGTACACGAGGATGAAGACGTTGAAGACGTAGAAGGTCACGTCGCTGCCGACCCGGGAGCCGATCGCCAGCAGCACGCGCTTCCAGTGACAGGTCACCACCTCGAGCAGGGGCGCTTTACCGACCTCGTCGGCCGCGGCCTCCTCCTCGAACAGCGGCGACTCCTGCACCTGCCGGCGGATCCACAGCCCGACGAGCACCAGGACGGTGCTCAGCAGGAACGGCACCCGCCAGCCCCAGGCGAAGAACGCCTCCTCCGACACCAGGAAGGTGACGATCGAGAAGACCGCGTTCGCGAGCAGCAGGCCGACCGGGCTGGCGATCTGGACGAGCGACCCGAGCAGCCCGCGCTTGCCGTCGTTGCTGAACTCGCCGACCATGAGCGCCGCACCCCCCCACTCGCCACCGAGGCCGATGCCCTGGACGAAGCGGAGCACGACAAGCAGCAGCGGGGCGAGGATCCCGATCGAGCCGTAGGTGGGCACCACACCGATCAGGCCGGTCGCCGTACCCATCAGGACCAGGGTCAGGATCAGCACGTTCTTGCGGCCGTGCTTGTCGCCGAAGTGACCGAAGATCGCCGCGCCCAGCGGGCGGGTCACGAACGCGACGGCGTACGTGATGAGCGAGAGCATCGTCGCCGTCGCGGGGTCGCTCTCGGGGAAGAAGAGCTTCGGGAAGACCAGGGCGGCCGCCGAGCCGTAGATGAAGTGGTCGTACCACTCCAGGGTCGTGCCGACCGCGCTCGCGCCGACGACGCGTCGGAGCGCCTTCCGGTCGGTGCGAGTACCGGCGCCCGGGGCGCCGGTCTTGAGAGCTGCGTGCATGCTAGCCTCCAAGACAGGTGTTCGAGTACGCCGCTGCCGAGGGATTTCGCAGTTCGCACGGCAGCGATGTGGGTGGACACCGACCTCGCACGGCCCCCTGCCTGATGCGGCGGGGCCGTGCTCCTCAGTCGGCTGCCGACGGCTCTTCCTGGGCTGGTCGAGTGCCGTCGACTTTTCGGAGCTGACCTTGCGTCAGGTGCTGACGCAAGGTCAGCGACCTGGTCGATCGCGGCCCTGGTCGGACCGGTTGAGCCTGGCGCCCGACGGTGAGTTCGAGATCGCCGTTCGAGTCACCCTGTTCATGTTTGGTATACCGGGATACTGCTCGCGTCCGATGGACGCCGTCAAGCAGTTCGGGATACAAAATTGGAATGAGGGTGGTCCGGCAGTGCGGAGGTCGTTCCTCGTCGTGGCCGTGCTCGGCGCGAACGTCGTCGCGGCGATGCAGGTCGGCAAGGTGCCCACCGCGCTGCCCGCCATCGGCGACGACCTCGGGCTCTCACTGGTCCAGGCGAGCTGGGTCCTCTCGCTCACCAACCTGATCGCGGCCGGCACCGCGTTCGCCGTACCCGCCCTCTCGACACTGGTCGGCGCCCGCCGGCTCGCGCTGCTCGCGACGGCGTGCCTCGCGCTCGGCAGCCTCGCCGGAAGCGCGTGCTGGAACGCGGAGACCCTCTTCCTGTCCCGGGTCCTCGAGGGTGCCGGCCTGCTGCTGATGATGATCAGCGGGCCGACGCTCCTCGCGCAGGTGCTCGACCTGCGCCGGCTCCGGATCCTGTTCGGGCTGTGGCCCGCGTGCATGCCGGTGGGGATCGCGGTGATGCTGGCGGCCACGCCCACGCTGGTGGAGGTGACGGGCTGGCGCCCGATGTGGGTAGGCACCGGCCTGGCCGCGGCCGCTGCAGGAGCCGTCCTGGCCGTGGCCTCCCGGGGTCTGCCCGCGCCGCACGTCGAGTCCGGGATCCCGGACGCGTCGTGGATGCTGCGCGAGCCTGCGCGCCGGCTAGCGGTGCGGCCGCTGCGGTGGTGCGCGGCGATCTCGCTGTGCTACTCCGCGGAGTTCCTCGGCGTCCTCGGGCTGCTGCCCTCCGTGCTGGGCGAGCGGGCCGGCGCGAGTGCGGGGACGGTCGCGGCGCTGACGGCGACGGCGTTCCTCGCCAACGGCATCGGTACGGCGACCGCGGCGCTCTTCCAGCTCCGCGGCGTCGCCGGGTCGCTTCTCCTCCTGCCGGCCGCCCTCGTGATGGCGCCGTGCCTCTGTGTGGTCTACGACCCTGGTATCCCGCGCCCGGCCACGATGGCAGCCGCGTGGGCCTTCGCGGCTGCTGGTGGCTTCATCGCCTCGGGCGTCATGTCGGGCGCTGCGCGCTGGTCGTCCTCGCCGGCGGAGGTGTCGGCGGGCGTCGCCGCGATCACGCAGTCCATCAACCTCGGCCAGCTGGTCGGTCCGCCCGTGGTCGCGGTCACGGTCTCCGGAGCGGGCTGGGCGGCGACGCCTGCAGTGCTGATGGTGCCGACCGGTATCGTGCTGGCCGGGAGCATCGTCCTGCGGCGGTCCACGCGTGCCGGCGAGCCTTGACGCTCACGGCCGGGACCTAACTGTTTCCGCGATTCAGAATCCGATGACCGCATCCCGGAAACTCAGGGCGTGTCGGAGCTCCTCCAACTTGCCGCTGTGTAAGAGCCGATGGCGGCATCTTCAACGGCGCCACGCCCGGGAGTACACGCAGCCCGTTCCGTTCAGCGCGGGGCTTCAGCGCCGCCGCCGCGTCGGACCTGTTCCAAAGTCTGCTCGTGCAGTGCGGCCATGCCTTCCGGCGGCACCGGGGCGGGGCTTCCGGTGAGGGTGTACCACTCGTCGGCGTCCGTGTACTGGATCGCGATGCCGGCACGCCCGTCGGGCAGGAGGCTGGTGGCGACGGTGAGGTCGCCGGTGATGACGCCGACCTCGTCGGTCATCGCCCCGCCGGGCCCGGCTTTCACCTCGTCGACGAGCCGCTCCTGCTGCGGGTCGTGGTCGCTCATGAGGAACAGGTACCCAGCATCTCGGTGAGCGTGTTCTTCTCGGCTTCGGTCACCGACAGCTCATACGTCGCCTTCACCGACACCCAGGCCCGGGCATAGGTACACCAGTACGGCTTGGACGGCGGCTGCCACTCGTCCGGGCCCTGATCCCCCTTCGACCGGTTCGACGCCGCAGAAACGGCCAGTAGCTGCGGGTGCGTCAGGTCGTTCGCGAACGCCTTCCGCTTCTCCTGCGTCCAGCCAGCAGCACCGGAGCGCCACGCATTGGCAAGCGGCACCATGTGATCGATGTCGAGGTCCGAGGCGCTCGTGAACGTCTTGTCGTCGTACACGCTCACCCAGCGCCCAGACACCGCCCGGCACTCCTCGTCGCGTTGCACCCCCGTACCGTCCCGCGCCAGCACCTTCTCCCGGGTGTCACACTTTTCACCCTGCTGAGCCCAGTGGGGGAACTTCGCGCGGCTGTAACCAGCCATCGAGCCGTGCGGCGCCACCGTCAGCCCCGCCAACTCCGTCCGGGCTTGCTCTGCGGTCGGGACGCCCGGCAGCGTGCCGGATTCGGCGGCCTCACCGCCAGGAGTGCTAGCGGGCGCGGACGGTTTGTTGTCTGTCGCCTCGGGCGCCAGCCCTTGCTCGGTAGGTGAGCACGCGGTCAACACGAGCGCGGCGACGGCCGCCAAACCACTTTTGAGCCACGACAGCTGACGCCCCATGACCTGCCTATATTCCCCTCGCTCGATGGCCGTAGCTGCAGCATACGTGCTCAGGGGAGCCAGCCTGGCTAAGACAACTCGCCCCTCGCCCAGAGGGGTTGGGCGTGCTCGAGGTCGGCCCCTCCCGCCAGCGCGATGGCCCAGCCGACCTGGGCCGTCTCGGCGCCGGCCACCGGCACGGGGTTGCCCGTGGCGGCGACTGTGGCGGAGACCCCGCCGGACAGTCAGGAACCCGACGAGGTCCAGCGCGCGCCGGGCGTCCACTTCGGCCTGTGCGGCGTCGCTGATGAGCAGCGCCGTCGTGCTGGTGGACATGGCCAGTCGTTCAAGGTGAAAGTGAACTCGCCGCCCACCGCGTCGTGCAGGTCGTCAGGGTCGGTCGGCAGCTCCGTTCAGTCCGTCAATGATCGCCTGCCCTGTCTCCGCAGCGGTGAGGTAGGGCCGGACGTCATGTGCCTTGGCGCCGTTGTGAACCTGGACGTCGGATACACGGCCTCCGAAGTGCGGGGCCAGTTCTTTGGTGAGAGCTACGACATCCCCTCGGTCCGCGACGTTGGTCCAACGGCTTACGGGGGCCGGCCACCGCCCGTGCCCTGTGCGTGGGCTTTGGCAACAAGCGGTCGAAGATCAGTCGCGGAACCGCGAGCGGGGAGCCGAGGGTGACGAGTTTGAGGTCGGGCCAGTCCGAGTGCGTGCACAGCGTCTCGTAGGCGACGACATGCCAAGCGAATGGGCCACGATCACTTCCGTGCTCTCGGTCACGACGGCGGCGAAGCGGTCCCGGATCCGTGCACGCAGCTCCGGCTCGGTGAAGTAGCGGCGTACCTGTCGCAGGCTATAGATCATCAGCCGTTCGCTCAGTCCGGCGAAGAAGGCCGAGTGGCTCAGCGCGTTGAGCGCCCGCTGCACGGTGTCCGGCGTACGCATGCGCGCGGCTGTCTCCGGCCCTGGCACCTGGCTATCCAGGCGAGCCGCCGTCTCCCACCACTGGAGAAGCAGTTCACGCTCCAGGCCCTCCTTGACGTCACCGGCGTCGAGTTCGGGAATGCCGAGCCCCCGGTGACCGGCAGGGCGGAACATATCGCCGTAGAACGACATGGCCACCTGGTCCGGGCCGGGCCCCAGCCCGCCGGCCAGGGTGACGCCATCACACAGTGCGGGGTACCAGTCTGCGAGCAGCGTCTGGCTGCCTTTGAATTGCTGGGCTATGCCATGGACGAGGACGACACGAGTCACGATGCGTTCCCCTGTTCCCTGTCGGGCCCTGTCAGGTGGACGCCGAGCACGACGGCTCCCATGTAGGTGGCAACGCAGACCCTGTCGCCTCCCACCGCGACATCCGCGACTCCGCTGCCAATGTCGAGTTCCGCCGACCAAGTGGCGGACTTCATGTCCCACACCCGCACGACACCGTAGCCGTCGGCTGCAATCAGCGCCTGCGCTCCGTTGATGTCCGCCACCCGAAGGGCGCGGACTGCGGATGGAAACGGCTCCAACTCGACGCCGACGTCGGTCCCATCCGCTGGATCCCAGAAGTGCAGACGTCCATCGCCCGCGCCCGACACCACGACATGGCGGTCCAGGTACGCGAAGTCCACGCTGTACGGCCGCCTGTTCGGCGCAGGGCGGTGGCGGGGAGGCCGGAGGGTCATGCGCGATCGCGGCCACGTACGAGGGCCGTACCTATACGCAGGTGGCCAACGTCGACTTCACCGTAGGCGACGCACTCGGCACCGCCGAATTCCCGCCCTGCAATGACACACCGAACGACAACCACCATACGGAAGGACCCGAACCGACCACGGCCTATGCCGTCGACGGCTTGGATCCGCGTATCGCCATCGCGGTACGGTACACCTCGGAACAGGTCATGCTGCTTGCCGTCCAAGCCGGTGGCAGCCTGCCTCCGGAGGTCGAGGACCTGACCAGGCACTAGGTAGGGCGCGCGGCAAGACTCAGCGGAGCTTCCCGAGGGGTGAGCTGTGACCATCAGGCAGGTCAGCGGGGTTGCCTTGAGCAGCGTTACGGTCACGGCGTCTGGCCACTACGTCGTCGGCCTGCGCGGCGAGCGGATCTACGACGAACACGGCGCGGCGGATTCCGCCCGGGTGTCCCACCTGGAACTCGGCAGTATGTCGGCTGGCGCCGAGGCCTCGATCCACGTTGCGTTCCAACAGGTCGCGGCCGCCGCTTTCAGCGGCGACCCCGCCTCGTGGTGCTGGCCTGCCGCGCTGGCCCGCGCAGGCGCCCCTGAACTGGCGGAAGCGTTGCTGCGCGCCAGCACCGACACCGGAGATCGCCAGGCCCGGCAGCAACTGGTTGACTTCCTCGATGGCCAGGAACGTACCCATGAAGCCGACGCTGTGCTCCTCGAAGTCGCCCCCACCGACATGTCCGCCCTCAATACCGTGTTCCACCGCCTGTGGCCCCACCGTCCCCAGGCCGCCCGCGAGGTCCTCAACGAGGCCGTGAGGGCCGGCCATATCCTGAACGTCCTGGCTGTGCTGCGACCCCTGACCCACTCGGGGCGCCTTCCCCGCGACCGCCACTTCGCCATCACCGCCACCCGGGTGCTGGCCCGGCTCGGCTACGAGCCCGCCCAGGTCCAGCTCGCCCGAACCCGGCTGGCGGAGGCGGACGAACTCGAATACGAAAAGACGCCAGACCACGACCTCGTCGCCCGCAAACGCGACGAGGCGCAGCACCTGCTGCAGCAGGCAGCCCCAGGCCACCGCGAAGCCCGTGCTCTCCTGGGCCGACTGGCCGAGCAGGAGGACAACCTTGCGGAGGCCGCCCGCTGGTACCGCCAGGCCATCGACGCCGGCGACTACGAAATGTTCCCCTCTCTCCTGCAAGCACTGCACCAGGGAACATCGCCGAACGAAGGTGAGGTTCTCTACGGTCTCGATGCCGACGGCAGCCCGCTGCCCGCATGGTGATGTTGCGAGCCTGCCCCCGAAAGTCTCAGCCGCACAGTAGCGACATGTTCGGTGACCCTGTCGGTGCGGGAGAGCGATGGCCTGGCTGCGCCCCGAGCCCCTCATGGCCGTGCTGCTGGCCGGTTCCCAACTGGCTGCGTTGGATGGCTGATGCGACATGGCGGTGTTGACGGGCTTTGCGGCGAAGCTCTGATGATCGCTTGGGACATCAACCCAACTGGGCGGTCGGCGACCATGTCAAGGCAGCCAGTCCTGCGGGACCGCCGATGTGCAACTGCTGGCCCGCCGCACTGGTGTGTACGACGCTGGTGACCGGTGCGGCGGTGACGAGGGAGTGGGCCAGCCGCCCAGTAAGGGGTTCCCACAGGCGCAAGCCAGTTGCGGTCGCGGTCACCAGCAGACTCGCACCAGTGCCCCGTGCGAGGGGAATCATGTCGTACGTCGATGGAACCTCGAACTCATGCAGACACGCCCAGCTGCCCGGATCCCACACAGTTACTCGCGTGGAGGTGGCGACGGCCACCGCTGATGGAGTGAGAGGCAGAGAAAGCAGACAGACGTCACGCACGGCGGCGGTCCGCGGCATCAGAGCGGCTTCCTGCACGATCTGCCGGGTGACAAGGTCCCACACGGTGACCTTCCCTTGCCCCAGGCCCGCGACGAGGCATTGCCCCGCGGACGATGGCAGTGCCAGCAGGTGCGTGACGGAAAAGGAAAAGCTCTTCGACAACGCAGCGAACTGCTTCGACTCCAGGCTGAGCGTGTTGACTCCCCGGGCGTGGGCCAGGACCAAACAGGTTTGTCCATTCGGAAGCCGCACGGCGACGCTGGCGCGGTAGTGGACGTTGTCCGCGATGTCCTGGACGGTGTCGTACGTTGGTTCCCATTGGCAGACACGACCGTGCTGTCCGAAGACGAGAGTGGGGATGTCGGCCTGGCCGGGGACGACCTCCATGAAGCCAGGGCGGTCTCGTATTTTCAGACGGAACAGCGGCTGATGACTGACCGGATCCAGGAGCGCCACCATCTTTGGCGTAGACACAGCCACTAGTTCACGGCCGTCGGCGGTATTCACGGTCGCCATGCCGGGCGTGGTCACCGAGATTCCGAATTCGTCTGGGCGTGTGGAGGCGGGCTCAATCTCGTGCAGGAGGATGCCTTCGTCGCTGCTGGCGACCAGCGCCAGGGAACCGTCCTGCACGCGCACGCCCGCCGCCCGTGATCCGGTGCGGGAGGGGCACTTCGATACCCACCGAGGTCGTGGGCCCGAGGTATCCCACACGGTGATCATTGCGCCGTCCCGGACTCCGAGGAGGGTCCGGCTGCCGGGAACCGGGATCTGTAGTGCCTTGCTTCCTTGAGAAAACTTGCAAGCGATCAGTGTGCCGCTGAAGGGATCGAGCAGATCGACCTCATGGGTTCTGCGGACCACGGCAAGAACGTCACCACCGTACGGGCCTGCAACGGCTGCCAGCGAACGTACGGTTGTGGGCTTGAGCGTGACGTGCCGGACCTGCTGGGTGCGCGGGCTGAACAGGAGTGGGGCATCCTTGAACTGTTTGAACAGCCTCCAGCTCTCCCCGGCTGCATCCCGCACCCAGCAACCTCCTGTAAAGACGATTCGGCCTCTGGGTAGGGGAATAGGTTCGTGTGTCTGTTCCGACGGGGCCCAGGCCAGCATCTCGCGCGAGGTGGTAACGGCCAGCAGCCAGCGGTTGAACCCTTCGCGCAGCACACGTACTTCACGAGCTTGTGCCAGGGGCAGCCAGGCCAGCCGTTGTCCTG